>JBBRSZ010000025.1:0-66973 GCA_038244915.1 Burkholderiales bacterium
CCGATCCGCGAACTGCCCGATGAACTGGTCAGCCAGATCGCCGCCGGCGAGGTGGTGGAACGGCCGGCCTCGGTGGTGCGCGAACTGACCGACAACGCGCTGGACGCCGGCGCGACCCAGGTCACGGTGCGGCTGCTGGCCGGCGGCGTCCGCCTGATCTCGGTGGAGGACGACGGCGCCGGCATCCCGCGCGAGGAACTGTCGATCGCCGTGCGCCGTCACGCCACCAGCAAGATTTCCTCCCTGCACGACCTGGAATCGGTGGCCACCATGGGCTTTCGCGGAGAAGCGCTGGCGGCCATCAGCTCGGTCAGCGAACTGACGCTGCTGTCACGCTGCGCCGGCCAGGCCAGCGCCTTCGCGCTGGACGGCCGCAGCGGCGAATTGCGGCCAGCGGCCCGCGCGATCGGCACCAGCGTCGAAGTCAAGGAGCTGTTCTTCAGCACGCCGGCGCGGCGCAAGTTTCTCAAGAGCGACGCCACCGAGCTGGCGCATTGCGTCGAGGCGGTGCGCCGCCATGCGCTGGCGCGACCCGACGTCGGCTTCGCGATCTGGCACGAGGGCCGGCTGGTGGAGCAATGGCGGGCGGCGACGCCCGAGCAGCGGCTGGCCGACGTGCTGGGCGACGACCTGATCGGGCAGAGCGTCGCCGTGGACCACAGCGCCGGCCCGATCCGGGTGACCGGCCGGGCCGGCGTGCCGGACCTGGCCCGGGCCCGGGCCGATCACCAGTTCGCCTATGTCAACGGCCGCTATGTGCGCGACAAGGTGCTCACGCACGCGGCGCGCAGCGCCTACCAGGACGTGCTGCACGGGCAGCGGCAGCCGGTCTACGCGCTGTACGTGGAAATCGACCCGACCCGGGTCGACGTCAACGTGCACCCGACCAAGATCGAGGTGCGCTTTCGCGACAGCCGCGAAGTGCACCAGGCGGTGCGGCATGCGGTGGAATACGCGCTGGCGGCGCCGCGGGCGGCGTTGGCGCTGCAGCAGCAACAGCCGTCGACCGAGGAAGACGGGCTGCCGGCGTCCGCGGCATGGGCGCAGCCGGCGATGAACTTCGCGCCGGAAGTTGGCAATCGCGTATCGGATCTCGGTGCGCTCTGGTCACCCTCCGATTCCACCGTTCGGGCCGAGCCTGTCGAAGCCCTCCCTGCCGGCGCCTGGCCGCTGGGCCGCGCGATCGCGCAGCTGCAGGGCATCTACATCCTGGCCGAGAACGACCAGGGCCTGGTGATCGTCGACACGCACGCGGCCCATGAACGCATCGTCTACGAGCGGCTCAAGCTGCAGATGGACACAGATCACATCGCGAGCCAGCCGCTCCTGATCCCCGCCACCTTCGCCGCCACGCCGCAGGAAATCGCAACCGTCGAAGCCTGCGCCGAGGCGTTGCAGGCGCTGGGCCTGGAGCTCACGCCGTTCTCGGCCAGGACACTGGCGGTGCGCGCCGTCCCCACCAGCCTGGCGCAAGGCGATGCGGTGGAACTGGCCCGCAGCGTGCTGGCCGAACTGGCGCTGCACGACGCCAGCACCGTGGTGCAACGCGCCCGCAACGAATTGCTCGGCACCATGGCCTGCCATGGCGCGGTGCGGGCCAACCGCAAGCTCACGCTCGAAGAGATGAACGCGCTGCTGCGCCAGATGGAGCAGACCGAGCGCTCCGACCAGTGCAACCACGGCCGCCCGACCTGGCGCCAGCTGACGGTGCGCGAACTGGACGCGCTGTTCCTGCGCGGCCGCTGAGATGAAACGCTGGGCCCTGTTTCTCGCCGCCACGCTCGCAGCGCTGCTCACGCTGGGCTGCGCCACCCTCGACGAGAAGCAGCGGGCCTGGATCTTCCAGCCCAGCGACCGGGCCTGGGGCAGCAGCGCCGAGCTGGCGCAGGACATGGACGACGTCTGGATCGACTTCGACTCCCGCGTCACGCAGGCGCCGGCGCGGCTGCACGGGCTCTGGCTGGCCGCCGACGGCGGGCGTGCGGCCCAGGCGCCGGTGTTGCTGTTCCTGCACGGGGCGCGCTGGAATGTGGCCGGCTCGGCGCCGCGCATCCGCCGCATGCAGGAACTGGGCTTCTCGGTGCTGGCCATCGACTACCGCGGCTTCGGCAAGAGCAGCGCCGGCCTGCCGTCGGAAGCGAGCTCCTACGAGGACGCCCGCGCCGCCTGGAACTGGCTGGCCGCGAAGTATCCCGACCGGCCACGCTACATCTTCGGCCACTCGCTGGGCGGGGCCATCGCGATCGAACTGGCGGCGCAGGTCGACGACGAACGCGGCACCATCGTCGAAGGCACCTTCACCTCGATCCCCGAACTGGCCGGCACCATGAAGTGGGGCTGGCTGCAGGGCTCCTGGGTGCCGGGCGCGCTGATCACCCAGCGCTTCGAGTCGGCCAGCAAGGTGGCGAAGATCAACTCGCCGCTGCTGGTGGTGCACGGCGACAACGACAACCTGGTCGCCAGCGCGCTGGGCCGCAAGTTGTACGACGCCGCGCCGGGCCGCAAGCAGTTCCTGCTGGTGGCCGGCGGCTCGCACTTCAGCACCATGTCGCTGGGCCAGGCGCAGTACCGCCAGGCGCTGGCTCAGCTGTTCGACCTGCACTGACGGCGGCCTGACGCACATCGCATTGCGTTGCGGTGTCGTCCTACAAACCGGTGTCGACGTGGCACGTTGTAGGGAGGCCGGATGTTCGGCTTCAGGAGAACCACCCCATGAAAAAATCTTTGATCACCCTGGCTGCCACCTGCCTGTTCGCGCTGTCTGGCGCGTCCGTCATGGCCGCTTCGCACACCGGCGCCCCGATGGCCGGCGCTGCTGCCGCGGCTCCCATGGCCGCCGGCGACCTGGCCGGCTCCAAGGACGATGCCAAGGCCATGAAGAAGGCGGCCGCGGCGACCTACAAGGACGCCAAGAAGGCCTGCAAGCCGATGAAGGGCGCCGAAGAAAAGGCGTGCATGAACGACGCCAAGCTGGTCCACGAAAAGGCCGAAGCCAAGGCCGAGGGCATCCATGAAATGGCCGAAGCCAAGACCGACAAGGACAAGGCCAAGGTCACGGCCAAGTACGAGAAGGAAGTGGCCAAGGCCGACAAGAAGTACGCCAGGAAGTAAGGCCTGCCTGCTTCACCCAATCCCGGCGCTGCCGGGATTTTTTTGCCCGCAGGCGCTCAGGGCCGGCGGATCCCGCCGCCCAACGGCGTGAAGCGCAGCAGCTTGCTCAGCCCGTCGCGACCGCTGGCGGCGCGGGCGGCCAGTGCAGTGCCGGCCAGCGCGCCCAGCGTCTGCACCAGCACCGACCGGCTGCGGCGCGACACGAGCCAAACCCCGACCCCGGCCGCCAGCACGGTCCAGTGCTCGCCCGGAAAGCCCGGGCGCTCTTCGTCGTAGCGTTTGAGTTGCTGCAACACCGTTTCCTGTTCTGTGCGCATCGGGAGGTCCTTGTGGCCGTGACGTTGAGGGTGAGCGCCATCGTAGGCAGGCGGGCGGCGGCTGTGCGTAGGAGGCAGCCGCGTGAACGCACCGGCGCGCCGCCGGCTGCCGCTCAACCGCCGGCCGGGCGCGTCATCTCCTCCACCCGGCGCAGCAGCACGTCGATCAGGAACGGCTTGCCGATCAACTCCATGTCCTCGTGCAGCAGGTCGGTCAGCACCGCCTCCTGCGCGTAGCCGGTCATCAGCAGCACCTTGATCCCGGGCTGGCGCAGCCGCGCCTCGCGTGCCAGCTGCTTGCCATTGACGCCGCCGGGCAGCCCGATGTCGGACAGCAGCAGGTCGACGCGGCCGAGCTGGTCCAGCAGCGCCAGCGCGCCCTTCGCGTTGCCGGCGCTATGCGCCTCGTAGTCCAGCTCCCGCAGCGCCTCGACCACCAGCATGCGGACCACCTCGTCATCCTCGACCACCAGCACGGTCGTCCCGGAGCTTTCGCGCAGCTGCGCTGCCGCCGCCGGCAGCGGCTCGGCCACCACCGCGCCGGTGAACCGGGGCAGCAGCAGCGAAACGGTGGTGCCTGCGCCCGGCCGGCTTTCGATGGCGGCCACGCCGCCGGACTGGCGGGCGAAGCCGTAGACCATGGACAGGCCCAGGCCGGTCCCCTGCCCGATCGCCTTGGTGGTGAAGAACGGGTCGAAGGCGCGCGCCACCACCTCGGCCGACATGCCCGCGCCGGTGTCGGCCACGCAGATCCGCACGTAATCGCCCGCCTCCAGCGTGTCGTTGGGCCCGACCGGCGTCGCGGCCAGGGTGTCGTTGCCCGCGCGCACTGTCAGCTCGCCACCGGCCGGCATCGCGTCGCGGGCGTTGATCGCCAGGTTGAGCAGCGCGCTCTCCAGCTGGTTGGGATCGCAGCGGGTGGCCCAGAGCCCGGGCTGCAGGTCGATCGCCACGCCGATCGATTCGCCGGCCGTGCGCCGCACCAGATCGTGCATCGACAGCACCAGAGCGGCGACGTCGACCCGCTGCGGCGCCAGCGGCTGCTGCCGGGAGAATGCCAGCAGCCGGTGCGTCATCGCGGCCGCCCGCTGGGCCGAGCCCATCGCCATGTCGACGAAGCGCGGGATGCCGTCGGTCCGGCCCGTGGCCTGCAGCCGCTTGATCACGTCGAGCGCGCCGACGATGCCCTGCAGCATGTTGTTGAAGTCGTGGGCGATGCCGCCGGTCAGCTGGCCGATGGCCTCCATTTTCTGCGCCTGTCGCAGCTGATCCTCGGCCTGCAGCAGCTGGCCCGTGCGCAGTTGCACCTGCCGCTCGAGTTCTCCGCGCGAGCGGCTCAGCACCTCGCGCGCGTCGACGATGTCCTGGATGTCGGTGCAGGTACCGAACCAGCGCACGATCCGCCCGTCGGCGTCGCGCACCGGCTGTGCCCGGCCCAGCACCCAGCGGTAGAGGCCGGAGCGGTGCCGCAGGCGGTATTCGATGTGGTAAGGCTCGCCGGTGGCCAGGCTGTGACGCCACACGGCCCAGGCGCGCTTCTGGTCGTCGTCGTGGAACATGCCGCTCCAGCCGGCGCCGTCGGTGGTGCCGCGCGGCACGCCGGTGTACTCGTACCAGCGCTCGTTGTAGAAATCGTGAAAACCGTCCGGCCGGGTCGACCAGATCATCTGGTCGATCGAGTTGGTGATCGCGCGGAACTTCTCCTCGCTGTCCTTCAGCGCCGCCTGCGCCGCCACCCGCTGGGTGGCGTCGGTGGCCTGGATGAAGATGCCGGTGACGCGATTGCGCTCGTCGCGCACCGGCTGGAACACGAAATCGAGCACGCGCTCCTGGAGCGGGGCCTGCGGTTCGCCGCGCAACTGGACCCGCACCTCGTTGCCGATGTAGGGCACGCCCGACGCATAGACGCGGTCCAGCAACTCGACGTAGCCCTGCGCCACCAGCTCGGGCAGCGCCTGGCCGACCGGCTTGCCCACCAGGTCGCGCACGCCGACCAGCTGCTGGTAGGCCTCGTTGATGAACCGGTATTCGTGCCGCGGCCCGTCCAGCCAGGCGACCGGCGCCGGCCCCTGCTGGAACAGGCGCCCCAGCTGCTGGATGTCGTAACTCGATCCCCTGGGCTCAACACTGTCCATGCCTGCTACTCCACATCACCCAGGCCCGCCGTCGAGCCACCCGGCCTTCGATGTTGCCACGCCGGGCCGCAGCGCTGGGGGACGCGCCAAAAAAAAGCCGGGGCGCGAGGCCCCGGCCGTCAACGGCTCCAGCACCGCTGCCTTCAGTGCTTGCCACTTTCCCTGAGAACTTCCTTCAGGTCGCCGGTCCGCTGTTCAGCCTTGCCGGCCTGCTCGCGGGCGTGACCCTTGGCTTGCTGTTCCTTGCTGCCGATCAGCTTGCCGGCCTGTTCCTGGACCTCGCCGGCGGCTTCCTTGATGCTGCCCTTGACTTGCTGCTTGTTCATGTCATTTCCCCTTGGGTTGGTTGCGATGAATCCAAGTTACGGCCGGGCGGCGCGGCTGACTAGCCGGCCAGCCTCCTGTCCCTGCGTCATCAACCTCCTACAGCGCCCGTCGCGGGGCCGCGGCGCGGCGTTCTGCTACCCTCGACCGATGCCTGCCGCGCCCCAAGCCATCGCCCCCGTCCGCAGCGAAATGACGGCGGGGACAGTGGTGCTGGTGCTGTCGCTGCTGCTGGGAATCCAGCCGGTGACCACCGACCTGTACCTGCCCGCGTTGCCGGCCCTGACCGAGGGCTTCGGCGCCCCGGTGTCGCAGGCGCAACTCACGCTCACCACGCTGCTGCTGGCGTTCGGCAGCTCGCAGCTGCTGTGGGGCCCGCTGTCGGACCGCTACGGCCGCCGCCCGGTGTTGCTCATCGGACTGGCGGCCTACACGCTGGCCTCGATCGGCTGCGTGCTGGCGCCCTCGATGGCGCTGCTGATCGTCTGGCGCACCGTGCAGGGCGCCGCCATGGGCGCAGCCGTGATGTGCGGCCGGGCCATCGTGCGCGACCTGTACCAGCCCGACACCGGCGCCCGCGTCATGTCCAAGGGCCTGACCGGGCTGGGCGTGATCGCCTGCGCCTGCGCGCCGCTGGGCGGCCTGCTCGCCGACACGCTGGGCTGGCGCTACGCGCTGGCGGCGCCGGCCGTGTTCGGCGCGGCGGCGCTGGCCGTCGTCGCCCTGCGCTTCGAAGAATCGCTGGTCTACCGCAATCCCTCAACCCTGCGGCCGGCCACGCTGGTACGGACCTGGGCAACCATCCTGCGCAACCCCACCTTCCTGGCCTGGACGCTGCTGTCGACGGCTTCGTTCGCCGGCCTGTTCACCTTCCTGGCGTCGTCGTCGTTCGTCTTCATCAAGGTGCTGGGACTGACGCGAACGCAGTACGGGCTGGTGATGTTCTCGATGTCGGCGGTCTATATCTGCGGCACCTTCCTGTGCCGGCGGCTGCTGCCGCGCTTCGGCATCCGGCGCTCGGTCGCCATCGCCGGCGCGATGACGCTGGCCGGCGGCACGCTGATGGGGCTGCTCGCGCTGGCCGGCCTGCAAAACGGCTGGGCGATCATGCTGCCCTATTACCTGTTCATGCTGGCGCACGGCATCCACCAGCCCTGCAGCCAGAGCGGCGCGGTCGGCCCGTTCCAGCATGCGGCTGGCGCCGCCTCGGCCCTCAACGGCTTCCTGATGATGGTGGCGGCCTTCGTGGTCGGCGGCTGGGTCGGCCAGCGGCTGGACGGCACGGTGTTCGCCCTGACCAACGGCGTGTGGTTCTGGAGCGCCGTGATCGCCGCAACGGCCTGGACACTGGTGCAACGCCATGGCGAACCGCACCGCCTCTGACGCCCCCCGGGTGCTGGCGCTGGCCGGCCCGACCGCGTCCGGCAAGAGCGCCGCGGCGCTGGCGATCGCGCGCCAGCACCCCTGCGAGATCGTCAGCGTCGATTCGGCGCTGGTCTATCGCGGCATGGACATCGGCACCGCCAAGCCCAGTCCGGCGGAACTGGCCAGCGTGCCGCACCACCTGATCGACATCCGCGATCCGCTGCAGGCCTACAGCGCCGCCGAATTCGTCGCCGATGCGACGGCGCTGATCGCGCAGATCAATGCCCGCGGCGCTCTGGCACTGCTGGTGGGCGGCACCATGCTGTATTTCAAGGCGCTGTTCGACGGGCTGGACGCGATGCCGCCGGCCGATGCCAGCGTACGCGCTGAACTGGAGACGGAGGCGGCCATGAACGGCTGGCCGGCCATGCACGCGGCGCTGGCGCGGATCGACCCTGCCACGGCCGCGCGGCTGGCGCCCAACGATGCGCAGCGGATCCAGCGCGCGCTGGAAGTGTTCCGGATCACGGGAAAGCCGCTCTCGAGCTTGCACGTTGCCAGGCCGCACAAGACCGGTCGCGGCATCGCCGCGGCCCTGCTGACGCTGGAGCCGCAGGACCGCGGCTGGCTGCACGCGCGGATCGCCGAACGCTTCGATGCCATGCTGGCCGCCGGCTTCCTCGACGAGGTCAAAACGCTGCGGGCCCGGGGCGACCTGCACGCGGATCTTCCCAGCATGCGCTGCGTCGGCTACCGGCAAGCCTGGGAGCTGCTCGACGCGCAGCAGGCGCAAGGCGGCGACTTCCCGCTGGTCGAACTGCGCGACCGCGGCATCTTCGCCACCCGCCAGCTGGCCAAACGGCAACTCACCTGGCTGCGCGGCATGCCGGCACGGCAGGTGATCGCCTGCGATGCGCCCGACGCGCTGGACCAGCTGCTGGCCCGGGTGAAGGAGCTGCAATGAGCCTGGTCGTGCGGCAACTGGCCAAGCGCTACGGCGAGACCGTTGTCTTTCACAACGTGTCGATGGAGGTCGGCGCCGGCGAGTTCGTCGCCGTGGTCGGCGAATCGGGCGTCGGCAAGTCGACCCTGCTGAACTGCCTGGCGGGCCTGGACAGCTGGGACGAAGGCACGGTGGCCGTCAACGGCGTCGACCTCGCCACGCTGGACGACGAAGCGCGGGCACTGCTGCGGCGCCGGCAGATCGGCTTCGTGTTCCAGGCCTTCCACGTGCTGCCGCACCTGGACGTGGCGCAGAACGTCGGCCTGCCGCTGATGCTGCTCAAGCGCCCGGACGAAGCCCGGGTGCGGCAGATGCTGGACGCCGTCGGCCTCGAAGGGCTGGGCTCACGGCTGCCGCAGCAATTGAGCGGCGGCCAGCTGCAGCGGGTGGCGATCGCGCGCGCGCTGGTGCACCGGCCGGCCTTCCTGCTGGCCGACGAGCCGACCGGCAACCTCGACCCGGCCACCGCGGCCCGGGTGATGGACGTGCTGCTGGCGCAGACCCGCGAGCACGGCGCCTCGCTGGTGCTGGTGACCCATTCGGTGGCCGCGGCGTCGCGGGCGGACCGCGTGCTGCACCTGACCAGCCAGGGCATCCGCCCCGATTGATTCCATGCGCCGCCGCCTGCTCGCCCTGCTGGTTGCGGCCCTGGCCGTGGGCGCGGCGGGTTGCGACGACGCCCCCGACCAGAACGACGAGATCCGCGACCGGCTGATCGGCACCTGGCTGCGCGATTACGAGGAAGAGGGCACCCGGGTGCGGCGCGTGCTGGTGCTGCAGCCGGACGGCCATTTCCACGAGACGTCACGCTCGCTCGGGCCGCGGGAAGCCGGCGCGCGCCATGCCCACGAAGGCCAGTGGCTGTACGACGGCACCAACCTCAAGCGCCGCTACACCCGGATGGACGGCCAGCCGGTGGCGGCGCCGCAGATGCCGTTCGCGGCCTTCCAGATCCGCTTCGACGGCAGCCATGAATTCACCGGCATCGACAACGTGCGGCACCGCGAGCTGCATTACCAGCGGGTGGCGGACGCCACCCAGCCCTGACATCGTCGGGCTGAAGCACAATGGCCGATGGCTGCCAAAAAAGCGTCCCGCCCCACTGCCCTGACTGCACCTCCTGAGCCCACGCCACCCAGCCCCAGCGCCGCCGCCGCCGCGCCGGGCCCATCCCTCATGATCGAATCGCTGCTGCTGACCGCGGCCCGGATCGGTACGTTCGACGGCAAGCGCGGCCTGACCAACGCCAGCGGATTCTTCTTCGAGCGCGCCGACCGGCTGTTCCTGGTGACCAGCCGGCACGTGATGATCGACGAGCCGAGCAAGCACTTTCCCGACCGGGTCGAGATCGAGCTGCACATGGACGAAGAGAACCTCGCCAGCTCCACCGGTTTTTCGATGCCGCTGTACCGCGACGGCAAGAGCCTGTGGCGCCAGGGCAAGGACAAGGCCGGCGAGATCGACGTCGCGGTGCTGGAGATCGAGCGCGACGCGCTGCCCAGCACGGCGCTGTACCGCGCTTTCACGCCGCGCCACCTGCATGAAGCGGCCAATCCGGTGGAGGTCGGCACCTCGCTGTTGATCGTCGGCTTTCCGCTGGGGTTCCACGACACGCTGCACCACATGCCGGTGGCGCGGCATGCGGTCAACGCCTCGTCGTTCGGGCTGCGCTTCGGCGGCGAAGGCTACTTCCTCACCGACGCCCGCACCCACCGCGGCACCAGCGGCTCGCCGGTGGTGATGCGCATGGCGGCGGCCGAGGCCGGCCACGGCGACCTGCCGTGGCGGCTGCTGGGCGTGCATTCGGCGCGGCTCGATGTCGGCAGCCGCGACCTCAAGCTGGACGAGGCGCTGGGGCTGAACTGCGCCTGGTACGCGGACATCCTGCTGACGCTGACGGAGCGCTGATCCCCCGTCGTCCCCGCGAAGGCGGGGACCCAGGGCGCCCGCATTTGAAGCCCTGGATTCCCGCCTCCGCGGGAATGACGAACAACGCAAGGCAATGGCCTACAAGCCGGGCCGCGCCGCTGAGGCAGGATCCACAGCACTGGTCGGGGCATTCCGCCCCAGGGAGACCCGCAATGAACATTCCGCAACTGACCCCGATCGTCTCGATCATCGCCGGCATCCTGATCCTGATCATGCCGAAATTGCTCAACTACATCGTCGCCGTCTACCTGATCCTGATCGGCCTGCTGGCCTTCGTGAAGTAACGACTTCCTGCGCTACTGCGCCGCGGCGGCCCACAGCATGGTGAGGCCGGCGGCCAGCAGCAGGCCGTCCATCAGCAGCCGGAAGCGCTCGGCGTCGATCTGGCGCACGTAGCGCTTGGCGATGAAGGCGCCGGCCACCAGCGAACTGCCCACGATCGCGCCCTTGCCCAGGGTGTCCAGCGGCAGCGCGCCCAGGCTGCGAAAGGTGATGGCCTTGGCGACGAACACCGCCAGCGAGCCCAGCGCCTCGGTGCCGAGATACGCGCCCTTCACCAGCCCATAGGCCAGGAAGAACGGCGCGTTGATCGGGCCGGTGCTGGCGACGATGCCGGTCAGGTAGCCGATGACCGCTCCGGCGCCGGCCAGGTGCCACAGGCCCAGCCTGAAGTCCTGCCGCGCGAACCAGCGCCGGACCGGGATCATCGCGATGAAGAACAGGCCCAGCACCGCTTCGACCGAACGGGTCGGCAGCACCAGCAGCGTGGCCGCGCCCAGCGCCGCGGCCGGAACCCCGGTGACCGAGTAGGCGCCGACCGCCCGCCAATCGAGCTCGCGCCACCAGGCGGCCACCCGCGACGCGTTGGCCATGATCGACGCCACCGCCATGATGGGCACCGCCTCGCGCGGGCCGAACACCAGCACCAGCGCCGGCATCAGCATGATCGAGGTGCCGAAGCCGACCACGCCGCCCAGCGTGCCGGCCACCAGCCCCAGGATCAGGACGAGGACGAAGTCCACCGCGCCCTAGCCGCGCGGAATCTTGCCCGTCACCCCCGGCGCGCGCAGGAAGTCGAAGTCCACGCCCTGGTCGGCCTGCGTCACGGTCTGCAGGAACAGCTTGAGGTAGCCGCGTTCGGCAGTCGGCTCGACCACCGGGTGTTCCTTCATGCGCCGTACCAGTTCCTCAGCGCTCACCAGCAGGTCGATCTCGCGCTTGCCGACCGACAGGCGGATGCGGTCGCCATTGCGCACCTGCGCCAGCGGGCCGCCGACTGCTGCTTCGGGCGTGACGTGCAGCACGATGGTGCCGAAGGCGGTGCCGCTCATGCGGCCATCGGAAATCCGCACCATGTCCTTCACGCCGGCGCGCGCCAGCTTCATCGGGATCGGGATGTAGCCCGCTTCCGGCATGCCGGGCGCGCCCTTGGGGCCGATGTTCTTGAGCACCAGGACGTCGTCGGCCGTCACATCCAGGTCGTCGCTGTCGATGCGGTCCGCCAGGTCCTGCAGGCCCTCGAACACGACCGCGCGGCCTTCGTGCTCCATCAGCCTGGGGTCGGCGGCCGACTGCTTGATGAGCGCGCCGCCGGGCGCCAGGTTGCCCTCCAGCACCGCGATCCCGCCCTGCGGATAGATCGGGTTGGCGCGCGGGCGCACTACGTCCTGCGCGAAAGCAGCCGGCGCGGCCTCGAGTTCCTGCCCCAGGGTGCGGCCGGTCACCGTCATCGCGTCCAGGTGCAGCAGGGGCTTGAGCTCGCGCAGCAGCGTGGCCATGCCGCCGGCGGCGTGGAAGTGCTCCATGTAATGCTGGCCGGACGGTTTCAGGTCCACCAGCACCGGCGTCTCGCGGCCCATGCGGTCCAGGGCCTTCAAGTCGACCTCGAAGCCGAGGCGGCCGGCGATCGCGGTCAGGTGGACGATGGCGTTGGTGGAGCCGCCGATCGCCAGCAGCACCCGCATCGCGTTCTCGAAGGCGGCGGCGGTCAGCACCTGGTCGATCGTGCGCCGCTCCTTCGCGATCTGAACCGCGACCGAGCCGGTGTGCTCGGCGACCCGCATCCGGTCGGCAGTGACCGCCGGCGGCGTGGCGCCACCCGGGACCGTCATGCCCAGCGCCTCGGCGATGCAGGCCATGGTGCTGGCCGTTCCCATCACCGAGCAGGTGCCGACACTGGGCACCAGCTGGTCGTTGACGTCGGCGATCTCGCGTTCGTCGATCTGGCCGGCGCGGAACTTGCCCCAGTACCGGCGGCAGTCGGTGCAGGCGCCGACCACCTCGCCGCGGTGCGAGCCGGTCAGCATCGAGCCGGTGATCAGCTGGATCGCCGGGATGCCCGCCGAGGCCGCGCCCATCAACTGCGCCGGCACGGTCTTGTCGCAGCCGCCGATCAGCACCACCGCATCCATCGGCTGGGCCCGCAGCATCTCCTCGGTGTCGATCGACATCAGGTTGCGCAGGTACATGCTGGTCGGCGCCGCGAAGCTCTCGCCGATGGAGATGGTCGGGAACTTCACCGGCAGGCCGCCGGCCAGCATGATGCCGCGCTGCAGCGCCTCCAGCAGCTGCGGCATGTTGCCGTGGCAGGGGTTGTAGCCGCTGCCGGTGTCGGTGATGCCGATGACGGGCCGGTCCAGCGCGGCGTCGGTGTAGCCAGCGCCCTTGATGAAGGCCTTGCGCAGGAACAGCGAGAAGCCGGTGTCGCCGTAATTGGTCAGGCCCTTGCGGAAGCCCGTCTCCTGAGGCGACTGCGTCTTGTCTCGTTTTGTCATGGCCGCAGCTTACCGCGTCAGGTCACCGGCGCCTGGCTTCGCGGCGCGTCCCCGAACCGCCCCCGCTGAGCCGCCCGCGTGTGTACAGTGGGCGGACCCAAGGAGTCATCATGGCCATTCCCCATGCCCAGCCCGGCGACGTCATCGACGTGCGGCCACTCGGCCGCGCGCTTGCCGGCGCCCGCTCCCACGCCCTGTTCAAGTCGAACGACCTCGAGGTGATCCGTCTCGTCCTGAAACGGGGCGAACAGATGCCCCCGCACGCCGTGCCTGGCGAAATCACGTTGCAGTGCATCGAGGGCCGGATCTCTTTCACCTGCGAAGTCGGCGAGTGCGAGCTGGCCGCCGGCGAGCTGGTCCACTCGGCCGGCGACGAGATCCACGGCCTGCGCGCGCTCGAGGATTCCTCGCTGCTGCTCACCATCGCGCTGAAGGCTTCGGCGGCTTCCTGACGCCTTGGCACTCGCGCCGATGACCGGTTGGCGCGGCCGCCGGTCAAGGTGACGCGCGCGCGCAAGAAGACAACAGACATGCCTCCCGGATCGAGCCGGGATGACAGCGTGCATGCCTTTGATCCAGATCAAGTCGGTGGACGACCGGGCCTCGTAAGATAGGTGTATTCTAAATACATCTTCTAAACGAGGTCCCCATGCCAGTCGAAACCAGTCCCCGTATCGACGTCCGTGCCATCGCACCGCGCGAGCGCCATCCGCTGATCTTCTCCACCTTCAACGCGCTGGCGGACGGCCAGGCGATGGAACTGGTGAACGACCACGACCCCAGGCCGCTGTACTTCGCCTTTCAGGCGCAGTCGCCCGGCGGGTTCGGCTGGGACTATCTCGAACAGGGCCCCGACACCTGGCGGGTGGCGATCACCAAGCTCAAGGCAGCGGCCAGCGACGGCCGGTGCTGCGGCGCATGCGGCGGCGGCGCTTGACCTTCCCTTCCCTTTCCTGAACTCCTTTCGGAACACCCCATCATGAAAAACAACCGGATGCTCTGGCGCTGGCTCGCCTTCGTCTTCGTGCTGTCGTTCGGCGCGCTCGGCTATCTCGGGCTGCAGATTTACCTGACGGCGCCTCCCATTCCCAAGGCCGTCGTCACCACCGGCGGCGAAGTGCTGTTCACCGGCGAGCAGGTCCAGACCGGCCAGCAGGTCTGGCTGGCCAGCGGCGGCCAGCAACAGGGCAGCGTCTGGGGCCACGGGGCGTATGTGGCGCCGGACTGGTCGGCCGACTGGCTGCACCGCGAAGCGATCGCGCTGCAGGCGATCCGCGCCGGCAAGGACGTGGCGACGCTGACAGCCTCCGAGCGCGGCGCGGTCGACGCAGCGCTGAAGGAAGAGATGCGCCGCAACACATATGACGAGACCTCCGGCGCCATCACCGTCTCGGCCCAGCGGGCCCAGGCGATCCGCAGCGTGGCCCGCCATTACGCCGGCCTGTTCGGCGACGATGCCTCGCTCGACACGCTGCGCGACCAGTACGCCATGCGCGGTAACCTACTGCCCGATCCAGCGGACCGCGCGGCGCTCACGGCCTTCTTCTTCTGGACGTCGTGGGCAGCGACCACCGACCGGCCCGGCGAAGAGAACCTCTCTTACACCAGCAACTGGCCCTACGAGCCGCTGGTGGGCAACAAGATGACCGACTCGGCCGCCATCTGGTCGATGGTCAGCATCGTGCTGCTGCTGGGCGCCATCGCGGCGATGCTGTGGCTGCACGGCGGCAGCAAGCACGAGCCGCAGGCGCAACCGCCCCAGGCCGACCCGCTGCTGGGCGCCGCCGCCACGCCGTCGATGAAGGCCACCCGCAAGTACTTCTTCGCCGTGATCGGCCTGATGCTGCTGCAGATCGGCATGGGCGTGGTCACCGCGCACTACGCCGTCGAGGGCGGCTCGTTCTTCGGCATTCCGCTGGCGCAGGTGCTGCCCTATGTGGTCAGCCGCACGGTGCACACGCAGATCGGCATCTTCTGGATCGCCACCGCTTGGCTGGCCACCGGCCTGTACATCGCGCCGCTGCTCTCGGGCAAGGAGCCCAAGCTGCAGAAGCTGGGCGTCGACGTGCTGTTCTGGGCGCTGATCTTCATCGTGGTCGGGTCCACCGTCACCGGCTGGCTCGGCACGCTGCAGCACCAGGGCGTGAACTTCAGCTTCTGGGTCGGCAACCAGGGCCTCGAATACACCAGCATGGGCCGGGTGTGGCAGATCCTGCTGTTCGTCGGCCTGCTGTTCTGGGTGTTCCTGCTGGGTCGCGCCCTGTGGCCGGCGCTGAAGAAGCCCTCGGAAACCCGCGGCCTGATCGGCATGGTGTTCCTGTCGGCCACCTGCATCGGCGGCTTCTACGCCACCTCGCTGGCCTGGGGCCAGCACACCCACTACTCGATGGTGGAGTACTGGCGCTGGTGGCTGGTCCACCTCTGGGTGGAAGGCTTCTTCGAGGTGTTCGCCACCGCCGTCGTCGCGCTGATCTTCACCAACCTGGGCCTGGTCCGCGCCAGCAGCGCCAACCGCGCGATCATCGCCGAGACCATCGTGTTCCTGTTCGGCGGCATCCTGGGCACGCTGCACCACCTGTATTTCACCGGCACGCCGACCTCAGTGATCGCCGTCGGCGCCGTGTTCTCGGCGCTGGAAGTGGTGCCGCTGACGCTGATCGGGCTGGAGGCGCTGCAGACCTGGAAGCGCTCGCAGGCCATGCCGTGGCTGGCCGCCTACAAGTGGCCGGTGATGTGCTTCGTCGCTGTCGGCTTCTGGAACACCGTCGGCGCCGGCCTGCTCGGCTTCGCGATCAACCCACCGGCATCGCTCTACTACGTGCAGGGACTGAACATGACCGCGGCTCACGGCCACGCCGCCCTGTTCGGTGTCTACGGCATGCTGGGCATCGGCCTGATGCTGTTCTGCCTGCGCGGGTTGTACGAGCGCAAGCTGCACGCCGACAAGCTGCTCGCGCCCGCCTACTGGGGCATGAACATCGGGCTGGCGATGATGGTGTTCCTGTCGCTGCTGCCGGCCGGCATCTACCAGGCCTGGGCCAGCGTCAGCAAGGGCCTGTGGTACGCCCGCTCGGCCGAAGTCATCCACTCGCCGGTGATGCAGGCCTTCGTCTGGTTGCGGGTGCCGGGCGACATCCTGTTCGCCATCGGCGCGCTGTTCCTGGCCCTGTATGCCTTCCGGCTGCTGGGATGGCGCAAGATGCGGGCGGTCACCGTCCCCGGCGGCGCCACCGCCACCCACTGAACCGCAATGAAACTCACGGCCTTCACCGACTACAGCCTGCGGGTGATGATCTACCTGGCGGCCCAGCCCGGGCAGCGGGCGACCATCGCCGAAATCGCGACTGCGTTCGACGTCTCGGAGCACCACCTGACCAAGGTCGTCCACTTCCTGGGCAAGGCCGGCTGGCTGGCCAACGTCCGCGGCAAGGGCGGCGGGCTGGCGCTGGGCGAACTGCCGGAAGCGATCGGGGTCGGCGCGGTGGTGCGCCAGACCGAGGGCCAGGCGGTGGTGGCCGAATGCTTCGGCGAGGAAGGCGGCAACTGCTGCATCGCGCCGGTATGCCACCTGCGCGGCGTGCTGGGCGAGGCGGTCAGCGCGTTCTACGCCGTGCTCGATCGCTACACGCTGGCCGACCTGGTGAAGAACCGCAAGCAGCTTGCCAGCATCCTGTTCGTCGACCGCGCGCCTCGGCCGGCGGCGCCGCGGGCCAGGCCATGAGCAAGCCGGCCTTTCCCTACGACGGCCCCGAGGCGCTGCAACCCGTCATCCTCGCCGCCCTGCGGCGGGTGGTCGACCCGGAGGTGGCGATGGACATCGTGGACGTCGGATTGATTTACGGCGTGGCGGTGCGCGACGGCATCCTGCACGTCGACGTCACGATGACGTCGGCCGCGTGCCCGGTCACCGACGTCATCATCGAGGACATCGAGACCGAGCTGGACCGCGATCTGCCGCCCGACCTCAAGATCAAGGTCGAACTGGTCTGGGAGCCGCCATGGACGTCCGACCGCATGAGCGAGAGCGCCAAGCGCTTCATGGGGTGGTGATCGCCCGGGTGCTGTGGCTGGCGCTGGTGGCGCTGTCGCTGCTGACCGGCATCGCCGGTGGACTGCTTCGCGCGGGCGTGCCGCTGCCCGGCACCCAGAGCGCGCTGTGGCCCGGCCAGGCCATGCTGGTCCACGCGGCGCTGATGGTCGGCGGCTTCCTGGGCACGGTGATCGGCATCGAGCGCGCGGTGGCCGTCAAGCTGCGCAGCGCGTGGGTCGCCCCGCTGGCGTCCGGACTGGCCGGCGCCGTGCTGCTGCAGGGATTCATGGCCGCCGGCGCATGGCTGCTGGTCGCCGCCTCGGCTGCCTTCATCGCCGTCAACATCGAGGTGGTCGTGCGCCAGCGCGCCGCCCACACCGCGTTGCTGCTGGCCGGCGCGCTGGCCTGGTTCGCCGGCAACCTGGCGTTCGCGGTCGGTGTCGGCGGCAGGTCCACCCTGCCCTGGTGGTTCGCCTTCCTGGTGCTGACGATCGCGGCCGAGCGGCTGGAGATGACCCGGCTGATGCGCCGCCGGCCCGGCGCGCAGCTCTCGCTGTTCGCCGTGCTGGCAGCGCTGGCGCTCGGCGCGGCGCTGTCCGCGTTCGATCCTGTCGCCGGTGGCGTGCTCTACGGGCTCGCGCTGCTGGCGCTGGCCGCTTGGCTGGCCGTGTTCGACATCGCCCGGCGCACCGTCCACGGCCACGGGCTGGCCCGCTACATGGCGGTCTGCCTGCTGGGCGGGTATGGCTGGCTCGCTGTCGCCGGCGCTGCATGGGCGGCGACCGCGCTCGGCCTGCCGCTGCGCGACACCGCGCTGCACGCGCTGGGCCTGGGCTTCGTGGTCAGCATGATGCTGGGCCACGCGCCGGTGATCCTGCCGGCGGTGGCGCGGGTCAAGCTGTTGTTCGGCAACTTCTTCTATGCGCCGCTGGCGGCGCTGCACCTGTCGCTGCTGCTGCGCCTCGCCCTGGGCTGGAACGACCCGGCGCTGCGCGCGCTCGGCGCATCATTCAATGCCATCGTGATCGCCCTGTTCGCTGCCACCGTCGCCGGCGCGGCGCTGGCATGGCGGTTGCGGCACGGCAGCCACCAGCCCAGGGAGACCAGGACATGAGCACCATCATCCGCATCGACGAGCCGGCCCGCCCAGCCGCCGGCCCGCCCGGCTTCGCCCTGTGGCAACTGGGCTTTCGCCCGTTCTACCTGCTGGCCAGCGGGTTCGCCGCGCTGTCGATCCCGCTGTGGGCGCTGCAGTTCTCGGGCTGGCTCGGCCGCCCCTACCTGGACGGGCCGCTGTGGCACGCGCACGAGATGCTGTTCGGCTTCACGCTGGCGGTGATCGTCGGCTTCCTGTTCACCGCCGGCCGCAACTGGGCCAACCGGCCGACGCCGACCGGGCCCCTGCTGGCGGCGCTGGCGCTGCTCTGGGTGGCCGGCCGGGTGCTGGTGCTGACGCCGTTCGGCTGGACAGCCGCCATCGTCAACGCGGCGTTTCCGCTGGCGGCCGCGATCGCGCTGGCGATTCCCTTCGTCGCCGCCGGCAACCGTCGCAACTACTTCTTCGTCGGGCTGCTGGTCCTGATGTCGGCGGCCGAACTCGCCGTGCACCTCGACAAGCTGGGCGCGCTGAAAGCGCCGGGGTGGATCGGCATCCAGCTGGCGCTGGACGCGGTGCTGTTCATCATGGCGGTGATGGGCGGTCGCGTGATCCCGATGTTCACCAACAACGGTGTGCCGGGCGCCAATGCCAGCCGGCAACCGCTGGTGGAAAAGGCGGCGCTGGGCCTGACGCTGGCCGTGCTGGCCGCCGACGCGGTGCAGCTGCAGGGGCTGCCGCTGGCCCTGCTGGCGCTGGCGGCGGCCGCGGCGCATCTGGCGCGCTGGACGCTGTGGCAGCCGTGGAAGACCGGCCGCGCGCCGCTGGTGTGGGTGCTGCACGTCGCGTACTTCTGGATTCCGGTGCACCTGGCGCTGCGCGCGCTGGCGCAGGCCGGCTGGGTCGCGCCGTCGCTGCCGGTGCACGCGCTCACCGTGGGCGCGGCCGGTGGCTTGATCATCGGCATGATGACGCGCACCGCGCGCGGCCACACCGGCCGGCCGCTGCGCGCCGACCGCTGGGATGTCGCCTGCTTCCTGCTGGTGATCGCTGCCGCGCTGGTCCGCGTGCTGCTGCCGCTGGCGGCGCCGGCGCTGACGATCGAGGCCGTGCTGTGTTCGGCGGGGCTGTGGTCTGCCGGCTTCGCGCTTTACACCGTACGTTACTGGTCCGTCCTGACGCGGGCGCGGGCGGACGGCAAGCCGGGTTGAGCCGATGGACTACTTCGCCGTCAAGACAGTCCATCAGACGGCCGTGGCGCTGTCGCTGGCGGGCTTCTTCAGCCGCGGCCTCGGCTCGCTGCTGGGTGCCGGCTGGGTCGGCGGCCGCGCCGCGAAGACCGTGCCGCACGTCGTCGATTCCGTGCTGCTGCTGTCTGCCCTCTGGCTGGCCTGGACCCTCCGGCTCACGCCCACCGCCGCCCCCTGGCTGCTGGCCAAGATCATCGGCCTGGTGGTCTACATCGGGCTGGGGATGGTGGCGCTGAAACCAGGCCGCCCCGCGCCCGCGCGGGCGGCGGCGTGGATCGCGGCGCTGGCGACCTTTGGCTGGATCGTGTCCGTCGCGATCACGAAAGACCCGCTGGGCGCTTTCTCGCTGTTGCGCCCATCAGCAGCCGTGTCCCGGCCGCCAGCAGCCCCGGGCTTTGCCCTGGATCAACGCGCCAGCCGCGGCTGCGCCCCAAGATCGGATCTCAACGCCGGAGATTCTTCATGAGCACGCCCTCCCTGCAGTTGCCGCCCCAGGCCGCCACCGAGCCCTCCGGTGGCGGGCTGTTGAAGCGGGCAGGCCTGGCCGGCGCCCTCGCCGCCCTGGTTGTCATCGTCATGCTGCCCACGCCGCAAGGCCTGCCGGTGGCCGGCCAGGTCATGCTCGCCGTGCTGGCCTTCGCCGTCATCGTCTGGATGACCGAGGCGCTGGACTACGCCGTGAGCGCGGTGGTGATCGGCGCGTTGATGATCTTCCTGCTGGCCTATGCGCCCGACGCGGCCAAGCCCGCCGGCCCCGACATGGGCACGGCGGCGGCCCTCAACCTGGCCCTGTCCGGCTTTTCCAGCAGCGCCGTGGCGCTGGTGGCTGCCGCCTGTTTCATCGCCGCGGCGATGACCGCCACCGGCCTGGACCGGCGCATCGCGCTGGTGGTGTTGTCCAGGGTGGACGCGCGCACCAACAGCATCGTGATCGGCGCCATGGTCGTGGGCTTCCTGCTGTCGTTCATCGTGCCCAGCACCACGGCGCGGGTGGCCTGCCTGATGCCGATCATGATGGGCTTCATCCTGGCGTTCAAGGTCGACAAGCGCAGCCGCTTCGCCGCCCTGCTGGTCATCACCGCCGCCCAGACCGCCAGCGTCTGGAACATCGGCATCAAGACCGCCGCGGCGCAGAACATGGTGGCGGTCGGTTTCATCGAAAAACAGTTCGCAACGACCATCACCTGGACCGACTGGTTCATCGCCGGCGCGCCCTTCTCCGCCCTGCTGACGGTGGCCCTGTACTTCATCATGACCCGGATGATGAAGCCGGAGATGAAGGAGATCGCCGGTGGCCAGGCCACCATCCGGTCCCAGCTCGAGGCGATCGGCCCGATGACCGGCCGGCAATGGAAGCTGCTGGCGCTGGTGCTGGCCCTGCTGGGCTTCTGGTCGACCGAAAAGGTGCTGCACAACTTCGACACCTCCTCCAGCACCATCGTCGCCATCGCGCTGATGCTGCTGCCCCGCATTGGCGTCATGGACTGGAAGGAGTCGCAGCTCGGCTTCCCCTGGGGCACCGTGGTGCTGTTCGCCATCGGCATCAGCGTCGGCACCGCGCTGCTGCGCACCAACGCGGCCGCCTGGCTGGCCAACCTGATCGTGCTGCACCTGGGGCTGCAGCAGGCCAGCGCCTTCGCGATCCTGATGTTGCTGTCGCTGTTCCTGATCGTCATCCACCTGGGCTTCGCGAGCGCGACGGCGCTGGCCTCGACCATGGTGCCGATCATCATCAGCGTGCTCATGGCCGTGAAGACGCCCGGCATCAACGTGATCGGCATGACGATGCTGCTGCAGTTCGTGGTGAGCTTCGGCTTCATCCTGCCGGTGAATGCCCCGCAGAACATGATCGCCTACGGCACCAACACCTTCGAGGCGCGCGACTTCGTGCGCACCGGGCTGGTCGTCACGGCCGCCGCCATGGCGCTGCTGGTGGTCTTCGCGCTGACCTACTGGCCCTCGATGGGGTACATGACGACCGTGCGCTGAAGGGCCACAGCCTCAGGCCAGCCCGCACCAGATCGCGATGCGCTGCCCCAGGTCCATCCACAGGCCCCAGAGCGCTGCCAGCGCCAGCAGGCCGCCGGCCATCCGGGTCCCGGCGTCCTGGCCCAGCTGGTTGCCGGCGCCCTTGAGCTTGTCGAACAGCGTCGGCGCGATCGCCAGCGAAACGCTGCTGCCGGCGGCGAACAGCGCCATCGCCAGCGCGCCTTGCGCCGGGCCGCCGCTGAGCGACGCGACCAGCAACGCCGAGTACAGCAGGCCGCAGGGCATGAACGCCCACAGCGCGCCGGTGGCGAAGACGCCGCCGCGCGCGGTCGCGAGCGGCCGGACCCGTGACCACACATTCCTGCCGGCGGCGCTGACCCACATCGGCTGCCGCGCCTGCGTCACCAGCATCAGGGCCCAGGCCAGCACCGCCAGGTGGAACAGGGTCCAGGCGGGGCGCAGGGCTGCGGTCTGGGTGGTGAGCCAGGCGAAACTCTGGACGGCGGCGGCGGCGGCCGCGCCAGCGGCGGCATAGCCGGCCAGCCGCCCGAGCTGGAAGCTCCACATCGCGCCGGCGGTGCGTGGCTCGGCGGCCACCAGCGCGACGCTGGCCGCATCGCGCAGCCGGCTGGTGTCGATGCGGGCGCTACCGGCGCGGGTGATGCCGGCGCAGGCGGCCCCGCACATCGCCACGCAATGCGGCCCGCCGGCCAGGCCCATCAGCAGCGCCGTGGCCGCGAGCGTGGTCGACATCGTGCAGTCGTCAGAGGATGCGCGAGAACTTCGCGCGGGTGCGGTCGGCCTGCAGGTAGCGGTCGAACACCATCGCCACCGCCCGCACGAAGAACCAGCCCTGGGCCGTGACCTGGATGCCGGCGTCGTCCATCACGATCAGGCCCTGCTGCACCAGCTCTTCGAGCTGCTCGAACTCGCGGGCGAAATAGCTCTTGAAGTCCAGCAGCCAGGCCTGCTCGATCGATTCGAACACCAGCTGGCCCTGGCACATCAGCGCCATGATGACGGCGCGCCGCGCCAGGTCGTCGCGCGTCAGCGCCAGCCCGCGCACCACCGGCAGCCGGCCGTGGTCCAGCGCGTCGCAGTACTCCTCCATGGTTTTGGCGTTCTGGCTGTAGGTGGCGCCGATGCGGCCGATCGCCGACACGCCCAGGCCAATCAGGTCGCAGTCAGGCTGGGTGCTGTAGCCCTGGAAGTTGCGGTGCAGCCGGCCCTGGCGCTTGGCCACGGCCAGCGAGTCGTTGGGCAGGGCGAAATGGTCCATGCCGATATAGACATAGCCGGCGCTCAGGAACGCGGCCAGCGATTGCGACAGCATCTCCACCTTGGAGGCGGCGCCGGGCAGGTCGGCCTGCAGGATGCGGCGCTGCGGCTTGAAGCGCTCGGGCAGGTGCGCATACGCGTACAGCGCGATCCGGTCCGGCCGCAGCTGCTGCACCTGGGCCAGCGTGCGGGCGAACGACTCGGGCGTCTGCCGCGGCAGGCCGTAGATCAGGTCGATGTTGATCGAGTCGAAACCGATCTCGCGCGCCTGCTCCATCAGTGTGCTGACCTGCTCGAACGGCTGGATGCGGTGCACCGCCTTCTGCACGTCGGCGTCGAAGTCCTGCACGCCGAAGCTCAGGCGGTTGAAGCCCAGCTCCGCCAGCACGGCGAGCCGGCCGCCGTCCACCGTGCGCGGGTCGATCTCGATCGAGTATTCGCCGCCGGGCACCATGGTGAAGCTGCGGCGCAGCATGGCCATCAGCTCGCGCAGTTCGGCGTCCGACAGGAAGGTCGGCGAGCCGCCTCCCAGGTGCAGCTGCGTCACCGTCTGGCCGACGCCGAGCGTCTGGGTGTGCAGGTCCACCTCGCGCGCCAGGTAGCGCAGGTAGCTGGCGCCGCGCTCCTTGTGCTTGGTGATGATCTTGTTGCAGGCGCAGTAGTAGCACAGCGACTCGCAAAACGGGATGTGCACGTACAGCGACAGCGGCTGCGCCAGGGCCGCCGCGCCGCTGCGCCGCTGGGCCAGCGCCTGGCCGTAGTCGGCGGCGGTGAAGGCTTCGACGAACCGGTCGGCGGTCGGGTAGGACGTGTAGCGCGGCCCGGCGATGTCGTAGCGTTTCAGCAGTTCGGGTGTGACTTGGTTCATGGCGTAGGGACGGGTAATGCAGCGTCACTGTGCGCCCGCCGCGCCAGCCCGGGCTTGATCTGGGTCAAACGCTCAATGCATGCGCGATTCGACGGCGCGCGCGAGCCGCTCGCTGTCGATGATGCGGATGTGGCGCTTGTCGACTGTCAGCAGTCCCTGCTGCTGGAACGCCGAGAAGGTGCGGCTGACCGTCTCCAGCTTCATGCCCAGGTAGCTGCCGATCTCGGCACGCGACATGCGCAGGTGGAACTCGGTGGCGGAGTAACCGCGGGCCTTGAGCCGCTGCGACAGGTTGACCAGGAAGGCGGCCAGCCGCTCCTCCGCGTTCATGCTTCCCAGCAGCAGCATCAGGCTGTGCTCGCGCACGATCTCGCGGCTCATGAGCCGGTTCAGCGCGTGCTGCACGCCAGCATTGGCGGCCGACAGGCCGGCCAGGTGGGCGAACGGGATCGCGCAGACTTCGGCGTCCTCCAGCGCGGTGGCGCTGCTGGCGTGGCGGCCGTCGGCCAGCCCGTCCAGCCCCATCAGCTCGCCGCCCAGCGAGAAGCCGCTGACCTGCTCGCGGCCGTCGGCCAGCTCCAGGCTGGTCTTGAGGGTGCCGGTGCGCACCGCGTAGATGGACTGGAAGCGGTCACCGGCGCGGTACAGGCTCTGGCCGGCCTTGATCCGGCGGCGGGCGAACATCAGGCTGTCCAGCCGCTCGACGTCGCTGCCTTCCATGCCGCAGGGCAGGCACAGCTCGCGCAGGTTGCAGCTGGAACACAGCGACTTGAGCGACGACACCGCCGCGGTGCCGGCGGCGTGCACCGCGGGCAGCGGGCCGGTCAGGGGATGGGTGCTGGATGCGGACATGGAAGATTCCTGTGGCTGTCAGTGGGTCCGGGGGGCGTGCCCGGCGGCCCGCGCGACGGCGGGGGCGAGCTGGTCGAACTCGGTGCTCTTGTCGATGAACTGCAGCGCGCCCTGGTCCAGGTAGCGGTGCCGATAGGCCGGCGCCGAATGGTTGCTGAAGACGACGAAGGCGATGCCGGGCGCGGCCAGCCGCACGGTCCGCAGCACCTCCAGGCCGGACCCGCCGTCGAGCTGCACGTCCAGCACCACCACGTCCGGATGACTGGCCAGGATGCCGTCGAAGCAGGCCTGCGGCGTGTCGCCGCGGCCGACCACGTCCATGCCGGCGGTGACCAGCATGGCGGCAACGCGATCGCAGATCAGGGTCGAGTCGTCGGCCAGGAACACCTTCACGGGCGCAGCACGGGTGGGCATGGCTCCACTGTGCCGGCCAGCGCCTGCGCGCGACATCGGCGGGCGCTGAATCGGGGGCTCGGACGAGTCCGGTTTGCCGCCCGGCGGCTTCCGAGGCAGGCTCGGAATCGTCCTAGGGTTCCAGCGGGTCGGCCAGGCCGTGCTGGATGGCGTAGCGCAGCAGCTCGCTCTGGTTGTGCAGCGACATCTTCTGCATCAGGTTGGCCTTGTGGGTGCTCACGGTCTTGACCGACAGGTTCAGGCGGCCGGCGATGTGGGTCACCGACATGCCGCCGGCCAGCAGCCGGAACACCTCGAACTCGCGCGCCGACAGCGTCTCGTGGGACGCGGCCGGGCCGCCCGGCATCGCGCCCAGCGCCAGCTGCTCGGCCACCTCGGCGCTGATGTAGGCGCCGCCGGCGGCGATCTTGCGCAGCGCCAGCACCAGCTGCGCCGGCGCGCTCTCCTTGGTCAGGTAGCCGCTGGCCCCCGACTTGATCGCCCGCACGGCGTACTGCAACTCCTGGTGCATGCTCAGAACCAGGATCCGCAGCCGCGGCCGTTCGGCCTTGGCCAGCTTGATCAGCTCCATGCCGCTGCGCCCGGGCATCGACAGGTCCAGCACCAGCACGTCGAACTCCAGCTCGCGCACCCGCTGCATCACCTCGGTGCCCTCGGCGGCCTCGGCCAGCACCTGCATGTCGTCGGCCTCGGAGACGATGCGCTTGAGCCCTTCGCGGACGATGGCATGGTCGTCGGCGATCACGATGCGGATCATGGGGCTGCCCCCGCTGGCGGGACGGGCAGGAAGCCGGGGTGGTTGGAAGCGGGCACGCCTGAATTTACCGCATGCGGCCGGGCTGTCACCTTTTGGGGGCGCGCGGCGTCTAAGGACACGACTCCCCGAAAGACCACCATGCATGCCCGCCCGCTCCTTTCCCTCGCCTGCCTCGCCGCGGCCACCCTGCTGGCGGCCTGTGGCGGCGGCTCCGACAACGCCGCGGCCGACGCCGCGCTGCTGGCCCAGGGCCGCCAGGTGTTCCGCTTCGACACCTTCGGCGACGAGGCCCAGTGGACCGACACACTGCGGATGCACGAGGTCATCGCCAGCGCGGTGGACCCAGTCACTGCCCTGTCGGTCGGCCTGAAGGTCGACGCCGAGGCGCTGCCGGCCAGCGTGGTCGAGGGCATCCGCAATGGGACGGTCGACCTCAAGAGCCCGGCCACCACCATCGCCCTGCTCAAGCTGGACGCGGTGGTCGGCCTCAAGGGCACGGTGCAGACCGTCGACGGCAAGGATGCGCTGGTGCGGGTGGGCGTCACTTGCGCGCTATGCCACTCCACCGTGGACAACTCGTTCGCCCCGGGCATCGGCAAGCGGCTGGACGGCTGGCCCAACCGGGACCTGAATCCGGGCGCCATCATCGCCCTGTCGCCGGCGCTGAGCGGCGCGCAGAAGACGGTCTACAACTCCTGGGGCAAGGGCAAATACGACCCGCGCTTCAACGTCGACGGCGCCAACAAGCCGGCCGTCATCCCGCCGGCGTTCGGCCTGGACGGCATCCACCGCATCACCTTCACCGGCGACGGCGAGGACCTGGCCTACTGGAACCGCTATGTCGCGGTCACCCAGATGGGCGGGCTCGGCACGATGGTCGAGCCGCGGCTGAACCTGTCGATCAGCCACGGCAGCGTCGACCTGGTGAGCGCGAAACTGCCCGCGCTGCAAGCCTACCAGCTCTCGCTGGCGGCGCCGGCCCCGCCGGCCGGCAGTTTCGACCCGGCGGCGGCGGCGCGCGGCAAGCTGGTGTTCGAGGGCGGCGGCCGGTGCGCGAGCTGCCACTCGGGGCCCGCCTTCACCGACGCCAACGCGACGCTGCACCCGGCGGCCGACTCGATGGCGGAGCCGGAGTCGCCCAGCTATGCCGCCCGCTCGGCGACCAGGCAATACCGAACTTCTCCGCTGCGCGGCGCCTGGCAGCACGCGCCCTACTTCCACGACGGCTCGGCCGCCACGCTGGAGGCCGTGGCCCAGACCTACAACAGCCGAAAAGGTTTAGGCTTGACGGCCAGCGAGGTCGCCGACCTCGCCCAGTACCTCAAGTCACTCTGAGCCAGGGAGAGCAGCATGGATGCAGCGACGATGTTGAAGACGGCGACGGTGTTGCTGGCGCTCACCGCCGCCGGCGGCCTGCTGATGGCGATCATCCGGTTCTCCGGGGCGGACCGGCCGCCGTCATGGATCGCGATGGCGCACGGGCTGCTGGCCGGCAGCGGGCTCACGCTGCTGCTCTACGCCGGGTTCACGGCCGGCATCCCCTCGCTGGCCTGGACCGGGATCGTGCTGCTGGCTGCGGCGGCGCTGGGCGGGGCCTACCTGAACCTGGCCTTTCACGCCCGGCTGCTGGCCATTCCGAAAAACATCGTGGTGCTCCACGCCTTGCTGGCGCTGGCCGGCTTCCTGCTGGTCGCCTGGTCCGCTTTCAGTTGAGGTGGCGCGGCCCGCGCTGTTCCTCGCGCAGGAACAGGTCGGCCAGCTGGTCCAGCAGGCGGCGCGACTGCTCGCGCAGGCGCACCACTTCGGCGTAGAGGCCCTCCGGCCGCGGCCCCTCGCGCCGCGCGTATTTGCGGTGTGCGGCTTTGAGGTTCAGCTCAGCTTCGAGCAGCGCCTGGTCCACATCCTGCAGTTGCGCATAGCCGGCCGACAACTGCTCCGGCGTGCTGGGACGGCGCGCTGGGTCGGGGTGGGGAAGAGACAACATGGCAACTGGGAACGCGGTGGGCGGAGCTTTCCAGTCTATCCACGGCCGAGCTTGCGGCCCTAGGCATTTGGCTAACCCGGCACCGGCAAAACCGTCAGGAATTGACCGCGTCCGACGGCCGCGCCAGCAGTGCGGTGAGGGCGCAGCCGACGGCGCTCACGGCCCAGAACACGAAGAAGCCGGCGGTGTAGACCCCCATGCGCGACAGACCCAGCGGCTGCCCGGTCCAGCGCACGTCGTGCGGGTCGACCATGGCGAACACCACCAGCTCCAGCAGGCAGGCCGCGATGAAGGCGGGCCAGGCGAGGCCCATGATGGTGCGGCTCATGCGGTGGTTCCTTGGGTTGGGGTCAGCGTGGGCCTTGCGCCGCGGGGGTGGCTGCGTGGTTGCGGCCCTGCAGCGCCGGCGTCAGCGACCTGGCCTGGCCGGCGGCCAGCTCGCGGTTGATCTCCACGCCGCGCCGGTAGTAGTCCTCGGACACCAGCGTCTCGGGATAAGCCAGCGCCAGCCACAGCGTGAAGAAACCGGCCACCACCACCACGGCCGGGCCGGAGATCACCAGCCAGACGTAGCCGAAGGTCCACCAGGGGCGCGGGGCGGCTGGCGGGCGGGAATCAGGTTCGGGATGCATGCTTGTTTCTCCTAGCGCGGAACGAGGAACACGGACTTCTCGCTGACCTGGGACTGGCCGGTGGCGTCGCTCACCGTGAAATGGATCGGGTGCGAGCCCGGCGCGGCCGAGCCGTAGCCGATCTGCAGCCGTACCGGCACCCAGCGCGATTCGGCCGGGCCGACCTCCAGCTCGGCCGGCGAGGCCAGCGCCAGGCCCTCCAGCCCGGCGGCGGCGATGCGGTAGCGCTGCGGCTGCTCGGTGGCGTTCATCACCTGCAGCCGGTAGACATTCTCCAGCTTGCCACCGGCCACGATGCGCGACAGCGACGCGCGGTCGCGCACCACGTCCACCTTCAGCGGCGTGCGCGCGGCCAGGCTCCACAGCACCCCCAGCGTCAGCGCGGCCAGCACGGCGCTGTACACCAGCACCCGCGGCCGCAGCACCCGCCGCCACATCTGCGCGCTGGTCCAGTCCTTGGCCATCGCGTTCTGGGTGGTGAAGCGGATCAGCCCGCGCGGGTAGTCCATCTTGTCCATCACCGTGTCGCAGACGTCGACGCAGGCGGCGCAGCCGATGCACTCGTACTGCAGGCCGTTGCGAATGTCGATGCCGGTCGGGCAGACCTGCACGCACAGGGTGCAGTCGACGCAGTCGCCCAGCGCCAGCGCCACCGGGTCGGCCTTGCGCGAGCGGGCACCGCGCGGCTCGCCGCGCACCGTGTCGTAGCTGACGATCAGCGTGTCGCGGTCGAACATGGCGCTCTGGAAGCGCGCGTAGGGGCACATGTACTTGCAGACCTGCTCGCGCAGGAAGCCGGCATTGCCGTAGGTGGCGCCGCCGTAGAAAAACACCCAGAACACCTCCCACGACCCCATCCGGGTCTGCAGGAATTCCATGCCCAGCTCGCGGATCGGCGTGAAGTAGCCCACGAAGGTGAAGCCGGTCCACATCGCCAGCGAGATCCACAGCAGGTGCTTGAACCACTTCTTGACCAGCTTTTCCAGCGACATCGGCTGGCCATCGAGCTTCATGCGGGCGCCGCGCTCGCCTTCGACCTTGCGCTCGATCCACAGGAAAATCTCGGTGTAGACCGTCTGCGGACAGGAAAAGCCGCACCACAGGCGCCCCGCCACCGCGGTGAACAGGAACAGCGACAGCGCGCTGATCACCAGCAGCCCGGTGAGATAGATGAAGTCCTGCGGGTAGAGCACCAGAGCGAACAGATAGAAGCGCCGCGCCCCCAGGTCGAACAGCACGGCCTGGCGCTGGCCCCATTCCAGCCACGGCAGGCCGTAGAACACCACCTGGGTCAGGGCCACGAACAACCAGCGCCAGCGGGCGAACATGCCCTGCACCGAGCGCGGATAGATCTTCTTTTGCGCTTCGTAGAGCGAGCCCTCATCCCCTTGCGCGGGGATCGGGACGATGGGAATCACTTTGGGCATACCGGACAACTGCAAAACGGAATTTCCCCCGGGGTCAAGGCTTGGTGGACTGCGGCTTGTTGGACAGGCTCCAGACGTAGCCGGTCAGCACATGGATCTGGGCCTCGGTCAGCTTGCCGGCCTGGGCCGGCATGTCGTTGACCTTGCCGTTGTTGATCATCGCCAGGATCGCCGGCTCGCCCCAGCCGTGCAGCCAGATGTCGTCGGTCAGGTTGGGCGCGCCGATGGCCTGGTTGCCCTTGCCGTCGACGCCATGGCAGGCGGCGCAGGCGGTGAACTTGGCCTTGCCCAGCTGGGCCCGCAGCGAATCGTTCGGGCTGCCCGACAGGCTCAGCACGTACTGGGCGACGTTCTTGACGTCGTCGGCCGAGCCGACCGCGGCGGCCATCGGCGGCATCACCGCATGGCGGCCGCCGGTGATGGTTTCCTTGATCTTGTCGGTCGTGCCGCCATGCAGCCAGTCGGTGTCCGTCAGGTTCGGAAAGCCCTTGCTGCCGCGCGCGTCCGAGCCGTGGCACTGCGAGCAGTTGTTCATGAACAGCCGCTCGCCGATCGCCATCGCGTTCGGGTCGCCGGCCAGCTCCTCGGGCTTGCGGGCGGTGAACTGCGCGTACATCGGCGCCAGGTCGCGGTTGGCCTTCTCCACCTCGCTGGTGTATTCGCCGCGGGTGGTCCAGCGCAGTTCGCCCTCGTAGCTGCCCAGGCCCGGATAGGCCACCAGGTACAGCAGCGCGAACACGATGGTGATGACGAACAGCCACATCCACCAGCGCGGCATCGGGTTGTTCATCTCGCGCAGGTCTTCGTCCCAGACGTGGCCGGTGGTGTTGTCGGCCCGGACCACGCCCTTGGTGCGGGCCGTGATCCAGAGCAGCAGCAGGCAGGCAATGATGCCCACCAGCGTCATGCCGGCGACATAGTAGGACCAGAAACTTCCGGTGAAATCGCTCATGACGGCTCCTGGTCAGTCCTGCTGGAACGGGATGCGGGCGTCTTCTTCGAAGCGCTCGCGGTTGCGGCGGGAATAGGCCCACCAGGCGATGCCCAGAAAGGCGGCGAAGCTGGCCAGCGTGGCCAGGATGCGCAGCGCGGTGATCGAGTCCATATCGGGGGTCCGTTCAGTTGGCCGCGGGCGCGGCGACGGCCGGCGCGGCCGACGCCGTCTTGCCGGCGAGGTTGTTGGTCAAGGCCAGGCCCATGCCCTGCAGGTAGGCGACCAGCGCGTCGAGCTCGGTCTTGCCCTTGATGTCCGTGCCGGCCTTGGCGATCTCGGCATCGCTGTAGGGCACGCCGACCCGGCGCAGCGCCGTCATGTGGTTGCCGATGCTGTCGCTGTCCACCAGCGTCTTCTCCAGCCAGGGATAGGCCGGCATGTTCGATTCCGGCACCAGGTCGCGCGGATTGTTCAGGTGGATGCGGTGCCATTCGTCGCTGTACTTGGCGCCGACGCGGTGCAGGTCGGGCCCGGTGCGCTTGCTGCCCCACTGGAACGGGTGGTCGTAGACGAATTCGCCGGCCACCGAGTAGTGGCCGTAGCGCAGCGTCTCGGCGCGGAAGGGACGGATCATCTGCGAGTGGCAGTTGTAGCAGCCTTCGCGGGTGTAGATGTCACGGCCGGCCAGCTGCAGCGCGGTGTAGGGCTTGATGCCCGTGACCGGCTCGGTGGTGGACTTCTGGAAGAACAGCGGCACGATCTCGACCAGGCCGCCGACGGCGACCACCAGCAGGATCAGCACGATCATCAGGAAATTGTTGGTCTCGATCTTCTCGTGCGAGAAACCGGTCTTGGGGGTGTTGTTGTCGCTCATGGTGTCGTTTCTTTCAGGCAGCCACGGGCATCGGCACCGGCACGCGCACCGAGCGGCCGCCGGCCACGGTCATCCAGGTGTTCCAGGCCATCACCAGCATGCCGCCGAGGTACAGCACGCCGCCCAGGAAGCGGATCACGTAGAACGGATAGGTGGCCTTGACCGACTCGACGAAGGTGTAGGTCAGTGTGCCGTCGGCGTTGACGGCGCGCCACATCAGGCCCTGCATCACGCCGGCGATCCACATGGCGGCGATGTACAGCACGATGCCGATGGTGGCGGTCCAGAAGTGGACCTCGATCGCCTTGACCGAGTACATCTGCTTCTGGCCGAACAGGCGCGGGATCAGGTAATACAGCGAGCCCATGGTGATCAGGCCGACCCATCCCAGGGCGCCGGAGTGCACGTGGCCGATGGTCCAGTCGGTGTAGTGCGACAGCGAGTTGACGGTCTTGATCGACATCATCGGACCCTCGAAGGTGCTCATGCCGTAGAACGACAGCGAGACGATCAGGAACCGCATGATCGGGTCGTCGCGCAGCTTGTGCCAGGCGCCCGACAGCGTCATCACGCCGTTGATCATCCCGCCCCAGCTCGGGGCCAGCAGGATCAGCGAGAACACCATGCCTACCGATTGGGTCCAGTCCGGCAGCGCGGTGTAGTGCAGGTGGTGCGGGCCGGCCCACATGTAGGTGAAGATCAGCGCCCAGAAGTGGACGATCGAGAGGCGGTAGCTGTAGACCGGGCGGCCGGCCTGCTTGGGGATGAAGTAATACATCATCCCGAGGAAGCCGGCCGTGAGGAAGAAGCCCACTGCGTTGTGGCCGTACCACCACTGGATCATCGCGTCCTGCACCCCGGCGTAGGCCGAATAGGACTTCATCCAGCCGGCGGGAATCGCGGCGGAGTTGACGATGTGCAGCAGCGCCACCGTGATGATGAAGGAGCCGTAGAACCAGTTGGCCACGTAGATGTGGCGGATCTTGCGGATGCCGATGGTGCCGAAGAACACGATCGCGTAGGCGACCCAGGCGATGGTGATCAGGATGTCGATCGGCCATTCGAGTTCGGCGTATTCCTTGCCCTGCGTGTAGCCCAGCGGCAGCGAGATGGCGGCGGCGACGATCACCGCCTGCCAGGCCCAGAAGTGAAACTGGGCCAGCTTGCCCATGAACAGCGGCACCTGGCAGGTGCGCTGCACCACGTAGTAGCTGCTGCCCATGAGCGCGCAGCCGCCGAAGGCGAAGATCACCGCATTCGTGTGCAGCGGCCGCAGCCGGCCGTAACTGAGCCAGGGGATGCCGAAATTGAGCTCCGGCCAGGCCAGCTGCGCGGCGATGAACAGGCCGACCAGCATGCCGACCACGCCCCAGACCACCGCCATCAGCGAGAACTGCCGCACGACCGTATCGTTGTACGTGACTGCGGGCTTTGCTTCTTCGTTCATGGAGACACCTTCTTCAAGAAGCTGTGAGTGTCCGGGCGGCGCGCGCCGCCAGCCTTGAGCCAGATCAATCGCCGCGCAGAATGCGCTCGCCTTCGGCGTCGAGCGCCTCGAACTGGCCGTGCCAGACGGCCCACGCGAGCGCGCCCAGGATCGCCAGCGCGAGCGCCACCGACAGCGGAATCAGCAGGAACAGGATGTCCATCAGTTGTCTCCCGGCACGCGGGCCAGCCGCGCGGAATTGAGGACCACCAGCAGCGAGCTGGCCGCCATGCCCAGGCCGGCCAGCCACGGCGGCATGGCGCCGGCGATCGCCAGCGGCACCGACACCGCGTTGTACAGCGCGGCCCACGCGAGGTTCTGCCGCACCACCCGCCGCGCGCGCCGCGCCTGCCGCAGCAGCGCGGCGATCGCGCCGAGCTGGCCGCCCGGCACCACGACATCGGCCCGGGCCTGCGCCAGCGGCACCGCCTGCCCCATCGCCACCGAGACGTCGGCGCGGGCCAGCGCCGGGCCGTCGTTCATGCCGTCGCCGACCATGGCGACGCGATGGCCCTGCCGCTGCAATGCCTGCAGCCGGGCCAGCTTGTCTTCGGGCGTGCAGCCGCCGCTGAACTGCGCGACGCCGGCGCGCTGCGCCAGCCGCGCCACGGCGGGCAAGCGGTCGCCGGACAGGATCTGGACCGCGACGCCGAGCCGGCCCAGTTCCGCCACGGCGGCCGCCGCATCGGGCCGCAGGGTTTCGTCCAGATCGAAGCTGGCCAGCCAGCCGCTGCCATCGGCCAGGTGCACCTGCAGCCCGCTGCCGTCGGCGGCGGCGGGCGCGGCGCACAACGCCGCCGAGCCGAGCCGCATCGCAACCGGCGCGCCGCCGGCCCGGCCCACCAGGCCCGATACGCCCTGCCCGGGCACCTCGCCCACGTCCTGCGCCAGCCAGGCTCCCGGCTGCCAGCTGGCGGCGATGGCGCGCGACGCCGGGTGCAGCGACTGGCCCGCCAGCGCGGCCGCCTGCTGCTGCACCTGCGCCAGCTCGACGCCGGGCCGGACCACCACCTGGCTCACGCCGAAGCGGTCCTCGGTCAGGGTGCCGGTCTTGTCGAACAGCAGCGTGTCGACGCTGGCCAGGTCTTCCAGCCCCTGCAGCCGGCGCACCAGCACGCCGCGCCGGGCCAGCGCGCCGGCAGCGGCCAGCGTCGCCGCCGGCGTGGCCAGCGACAGGGCGCAGGGGCAGGTGACGATCAGCACCGCCACCGCGACGCCGATCGCGTGCGAGGAGCCGGACGGCCACCACCAGGCGGCGGCGCCGGCGGCGGCCAGCAGCACCAGCAGCAGGAACGGGCTGGCGACACGGTCCGCCAGCTGCGCCAGCCGCGGCTTGTCCATCGAGGCCTGCTCCATCAGGGCCACGATGTCGGCGTAGCGGGTCTGGCGGCCGGTGCGCGCCACCCGCACCTCGATCGCCCCGCTCAGGTTGTGGCTGCCGGCCACCACGGCCAGGCCGGGCGCGCGCAGCAGCGGTTTCGATTCGCCGGTGAGCAACGCCTCGTCGACCCGGCTCTGGCCGGCGTTGACGATGCCGTCGGCCGGGATCACCTCGCCCGGCAGCACGCGGATCAGGTCGCCGGCCGCGAGCTTGCGCACCGGCACCCGCTCGAACCGCCCATCCTGATTGCGGCGTTCGACGCTGTGCGGCAGCCGCCGCATCAATGCTTCCAGCGAGCCGGCGGTGCGATCGCGCAGCCGCAGCTCCAGCAGCCGGCCGGACAGCAGGAAGAACACGAACATCGTCACCGAGTCGTACCAGACCTCGCCCTGGCCGCCGCCGAACGTGACCACGGTGCTGGCGGCGAAGGCGATCAGCACGCCCAGGGCCACCGGCACGTCCATCCCGACCCGGCCGCCGCGCAGGTCGCGCAGCGCGGCGGCGAAGAACGGCTGGCAGGAAAACAGCACCACCGGCAGCGTGAGGATCCACGAGGCCCACATCAGCAGCGAGGCGATGTCGGGCGTGATGTCGCCGGGCTCGGCCACATAGGCCGGCAGCGCGTACATCATCACCTGCATCATGCAAAAGCCCGCCACCAGCCAGCGCCACAGCATCAGGCGCGCGGCCTGCCGCCGGGGTTGGGCCGCCAGCACGTCGCCGGCCGGCAGGGCGCCGTAGCCCGCGCGCCGCAGCGCCGCCAGCCACTGCGAGGGGCGGCTGTGCTGCGGTGACCAGACCAGCCTGGCCAGCGCCGCCGGCCCGTTGACCTCCACGCTGGCGACACCGGGCAGCCGGGCCAGCGCCTCTTCCACCGTCAGCGAACAGGCGGCGCAGTGCATGCCGGTGATGGCCAGGTGCGATTCCCAGCAGCCCGCGCGGCCGGCCGCCGGACGGCTGAAACCCTCCCACTCGGCCGGCTCGTCCAGCGCGGCCCAGGCATCGGCCGGCAAGAGCGTGGCGGGCGCCGGCGTCATCGCCGGCGAGAAGGTGGCACTGTGCATGCCGCAAGGCTATTCGCGCACCCGCCGCGTTCCCTTGCGCTACATCAACGCCCCGGAAAATGCCGTCCCTAAGCTGGAGCCATCAACGCACCGTCAGGAGAAAAAACCATGTACCAACGCATCCTGGTTCCCACCGACGGCTCAGTGCTGTCGCAGAAGGCCGTGGACAGCGCGATCGAACAGGCCGCCTTCAGCGGCGCCGAAATCGTGGCGCTGTACGTGGTGCCGCGCTACCCGATCAGCTATTTCGAAGGCAACGTGGCGGTCTCCAACGCCGAGGTGGCGCGCACCGAAAAGCAGTGGAACGACAAGGGCCAGGCCGTGGTCGACGAGGTCAAGGCTGCGGCCACCGCCGAAGGCGTGCGCGCCAGGGGCGTGCTGACCCGCTCCAACCTGATCGCCGAGTCGGTGATCGCGGCCGCCAAGAAGCACAAGTGCGACCTGATCGTGATGGCCTCGCACGGCCGCAAGGGCATCAAGCGCATCCTGCTGGGCAGCGAGACCCAGCACGTTCTCACCCATAGCAAGCTGCCCGTGCTGGTGCTACGCTGAACGCCCCAGAACCCGGAGAAACGCGCGATGAAGATCCTGCTCGCTGCCGACGGCAGCCCGTACACGAAGAAGGCGCTGGCCTTCCTGGTCACCCACGAAGGCGTGGCCGGCCCCGACGACGAACTGGTGGTGCTGAACGTGCAGCCGCCGGTGCCGCCAGGGGTCAAGGGCATGGTCGGCGCCAGCGTGGTGACCGACTACCACCGCGAGGAGGCCGAGAAGGTGATCGAGCCGATCAAGGAATTCATGGGCCGGCACCAGATCCCGTTCCGCTGCCTGTGGGTGGTCGGCTCGGCCGCCGACGAGATCGTGAAGGCCGCCGCGACCGAGAAGGCCCAGATGATCGTGATGGGCACCCACGGCTACGGTGTGGTCGCCCGGCTGGTGATGGGCAGCGTGGCCCAGAAGGTGGTGGCGCAGTCCGAGGTGCCGGTGCTGCTGGTGAAGTGAGCCTCAGGCCGGCTACGGATCGATGGGCGCCGGCGGCACGCCGCGCGCCTCGATGGCTTCACCGGCCGCCAGGCACAGGTCTTCGCGGAAGCGTCCAGCCACGATCTGCACGCCCACCGGCGCGCGCCCGACCAGGCCGGTGCTCACCGTGAGCGCCGGCAGTCCCGTCAGCGGCAGCGCGATCAGCGTGAGCTGCGCGCGCCAGACCCGCTGGTAAGCCTCGGGCCCGCGCAGGTCGAGGTCGTTTTCGAACGGCAGTTCCGCCGAGACCGGGAGCAGCACCACCGGCTGTCGTTCCAGGAACAGTTGCCAGGCCCGCGCGATGCCCAGGCGCCGCGCCAGGGCCGCCGACAGGTCGCCGATCTGCATCGTCGCCACCAGTTCACGCTGGCCCGCCAGCGCGGTGATGGCGCCGGGGTCGCCCTCGCGTTGCGCCGCCTCCACCAGGCCCTGGTAGCCGTCCCCCATCCACAACGCGATCTGCAGTGCCAGTGCGTCCTTGAGCGGCGGTAACGCGTCCACCTGGTCGACGCTCCAGCCGGCGTCGCGCAGGCGATCGGCGGCATCGAGCAGCGCCGCGCAGATCTCCGGCGCGGTCTCCATGCCGTCGGGCCGCAGGCAGACCACGGCACGGCGCGGAGCGTCGGTTCCGGTCAACGGAGCCGGCACCCACCATGGGTCGCGCGCATCCGGCCGCGCCATCACCTGCAATCCCAGGCGCAGGTCGGCGATGGTGCGGGCGATCGGGCCCGACACCGCCATCAGCTGGCCGCCGATCGCGCGGTCGGCGCCGGCCGACGGGTTCCAGGCCGCCACCCGGCCGAACGACGGCCGCAGCCCGTGCACGCCGCAGGCGTAGGCCGGATACCGGATCGAGCCGGCGATGTCGGTGCCGTGCGCCAGGTGGCCCATGCCCGAGGCGACGGCCGCCGCCGCGCCGCCGGAGGAGCCGCCCGGCGTCAACGCCGGATCGCGCGGGTTGCGGGTGACGCCATGCAGCAGGTTGCCGGTGAACCAGCGGTAGCTGAAGGCCGGCGTGTTGGTGCGCCCCAGCAGCACCGCGCCGGCGCGCAGCAGGCTCTCGGCCACCGGGCTGTTGCTTTGCGCGATCAGGCCGCGCTGCGAGCGCAGGCCGTTGGTGGTGGCGTAGCCGGCCTGGTCGATGTTGACCTTGGTGGTGACCGACACGCCCGCCAGCGGGCCGGGATCGTCGCCGCCGGCGATGGCCGCGTCCACCGCCCGGGCCTGCGCCAGCACCTCGTCGGGCCGATGCTCGACGATCGCATTGAGTGCGGGATTGACCTGCGCCAGCCGCGCCAGCGCGGCTTGGGCGACTTCGACGGCCGAGAGCTGGCGCGACCGCACCAGCGCGGCCACCCGCGTCGCCGACAAACGCCAGAGGTCATGGTTCGAGGTCATGCGCCAGTGTAAGTCGCCATCAGAACCGGATGCCGGGCCCGAGTACGCCGACGAACAGGCCGACGGCCACCACGCCTGCGACGATCCAGCGCGTGCTGCGGCGAACGGTCACCCGTGCTGCTGGTGCGCCGCCGGCCTCGAAGCGATTCCACGCCAGCAGCGACGTGCCGCCGAACGAGGCTGCCGCCGCCGAGATCAGGACCAGCTCCAACCCGTAGGGATTGAGCAGGCCCGCGGCCACGAAGACGGCGCCACCGACCAGGTATGGGCGACGCACGAGCACCACCAGTGCCCGCGCCCGCGAGCCGCCGCCCGCCAGCAAAGGTGCCAGGTCCGGGCTGAGCAGGCGGGGCAGCCAGCCGAAGTAAAGCAGTGCACCGCAGGCCGCGAGGCCGACCCGCACCAGCCACGCGGGGCTCACCCCCTGCGTCACCACCGCCCAGTCGCCCACGCCCCCGATCCCCGAAAACATCAGGTAGCCGAACGCCATCGTCAGATTGACCGCCACCAGCAACCAGAGGAACAGGCGGCCGGTCCCGGCTGCTGGCGGACGCAGGCGCAGCCAGGCGAGCGACGCCAGACCCGCCGTCAGGTTGGTGATGCTGCCCGCGGCAGCGATCGCGCGCTCGACCAGAGAGCCGGCCGGCCCCGGCTGGTGCTCGAAGAAGATGGCATTGAGTTGCAGGGGCCGGCAGTGCGCCAGCAGGCAGGCGCCGCCGTGCCCGAGGCCCTCATGCACCAGGTTGCCCAGGCAATACGCCACGGCCCCGATGGCTGCACAGGTCCAGGCATCATGGGCATCGCTGTTGTCGTGGATCATGGTGTCCCCGCTGCAGTGGCGCAAGCCCGGATCTTATGGGACGGCCCTTTGGGCGCTGCTGGAGACGGGAATTGCGGCCATGGGAAAATCGGGCGATGTCCCCTGCCCTGCTCCATACGGCGTTCTACAAGTTCACCCAGCTGCCACAGCCTGACCAGATGGCCGACGCGCTGCGCGTCCTGGTGGCCGGGCCCGGGGCCGACGGCCTGACCGGCAGCATCCTGGTGGCCGGCGAAGGCATCAACGGCATGCTGGCCGGCACGCCCCAGGCACTGGACCGCGTCGAACAGGCCCTGCTGCAGGACCCGGCCTTTGCCGGCGCCTTCGCCGGCATGGCGTTCAAGCGCAGCGCCTGCAGCACGCGCCCGTTCGGCAAGATGAAGGTGCATGTCAAGAAGGAGATCGTGCCGCTGGGCATCGATGGCGTGGACGCGCGCAGCACCGGCATCAACGTCAGCCCGCGGGAGTGGCGCGAACTGATCAAGGACCCCGACCTGGTGCTGCTGGACAACCGCAACAGCTTCGAATACCGGCTGGGGCATTTCCAGGGCGCGATCGACCCCGGGGTGGTCAACTTCCGCGACTTCCCGGCCTATGTGCAGGCCCACGCGCAGCAGTGGAAGGCCCAGGGCAAGCGCGTGGCGATGTACTGCACCGGCGGCATCCGCTGTGAAAAGACCAGCGCCTGGATGCTGGAGATGGACTTGACCGTCTACCAGCTCGAAGGCGGCATCCTGAACTACTTCCAGCAGATGCCCGATGCGGACCAGGACTGGCGCGGCGAATGCTTCGTGTTCGACAACCGCGTGGCGCTGGACACCCGGCTGCAGGAAACCGCCAGCACGCTCGACGATGTGTATGGGGACGACGAAGCCTGGCGGCTGGCGCGGGCCCGGCGGCTGGCGCTGGCCGCCCGGGACGAGCCCGAAGACCCGGCGGCCTGAGCGATGCTGCCCATGCGCGACGGCGTCGGTCCCAGCCAGGTGGCGCTGCCGGCCGGCCGCTGGAACTGCATGCTCGACTTCCTGGTGGCACGGTTCCCGGCCATCTGCGCAGGCGAGTGGAATGCGCGCATGGCGGCCGGCGACCTGGTCGACGGCGCCGGCCAGCGCGTGGCGCCGCAGCAGGCCTACCGTCCCCACAGCAAGCTGTACTACTACCGCACGGTGGCCAACGAGGCGCCCAATCCGGCGCAGGCCTGCGTGCTGTTCGAAGACGAGCTGCTGGTGGTGGCCGACAAGCCGCACTTCCTGCCCGTGACGCCCTCGGGCGACTACCTGCAGCAGACGCTGCTGGTGCGCTTGCGCCGCCAGCTGGGCGTCGATGCCCTGACGCCCCTGCACCGGATCGACCGGGAGACCGCCGGCGTGGTGCTGTTCGCCAAGCAGCCGGCGACCTGCGCGCTCTACCACAACCTGTTTGCCGGCCGGCAGGTGGGCAAGACCTACCAGGCCATCGCGCCCGGCAGCACGCGGCTGCAGTTCCCGCTGACCCGCGCCAGCACGCTGGTCGCAAGCGACCACTTCATGCAGATGCGCGAGGCGCCCGACGATGCCGCGACCCCGAGGCAGCCGAACGCGCGCACCGAGATCGAGTGGCTGGAAATGCGTGGCGCCAATGCCCGCTACCGCCTGCGTCCGCTGACCGGCAAGCGCCACCAGCTGCGGGTCCACATGGCGGCGCTGGGCCTTCCCATCCTGGGTGACCGAATCTACCCGAACCTGCTGCCGCAAGGCGGCGACGAGGTCGGCAACCCGCTGCGGCTGCTGGCGCAGCACATCGCCTTTCGCGACCCCGTGACCGGCCAGGAGCGCAGCTTTTCCAGCCTGTTGCAGCTGCACTTTCCGATCCCGGACGGCCCAGCCGCATGAGCCCGAACACCTCGGCATCGGGCTGCGCCGTGACATGGCGCCGCAGGCTCACTTCTTCGGCGTCATGATCTCAGCATCAGGTCGGTATTGAGCTTGGCCATCTTCTGGACCACGGCCCACTGCTTGGTCATGACCTGGGAGAACTGCGGGTTGGCCGGGTTGGCCTGACCGGACATCGCCAGTTGTCCCGTCAGCTGCGCGATGTCCTGCTGCTCAGCCAGGATCTTCTTGGCGGATTCGTTGTACTCATCGGGAGTCATGGTGTTCTCCAAAGCCGGCCAAGTGCCCGCGCCCATCATATGCAGCCAGCGAGTGTTTCATTTTGAGAATTTCCCGGGGCTGCGCGCTTGAACCTCGGGTTTGACCCAAGGCGCACCTGACGCCGGTGTCCAGAATGGAGCCCGCAGTACCCGTGTGGACCCGGAGGTCTCGAGTCCCATCCAGGCCATCACCTATGCGGAGACACCATGAACTCTCTTTCCTGCACGCGGGCGCTCGCCCTCGCGTTGATCGCTGCATCCACCTGTGCCGGCGCCCAGTCGCTGGCTGACCTGCGCAACGACGCCGCCAGCACTGGCAATGTCACCACCTACGGCATGGGCTGGGCCCAGCAGCGCTACTCGCAGCTGCGGCAGATCAACACGGGCAACGTCAAGCGGCTGGTCCCGGTCTGGAACCTGAGCCTGAACCACACCGCGAACGCTTCGACGCAGCCCTTGCTGATCGACGGGATCATGTACGTGTCCATGCACGATGCCACGATCGCCGTCGACGCGATGACCGGGCGGCAGAAGTGGCGCGTGCCGGTCAAGCTGCCGGCCGACATCAACGCCTACCTGTGCTGCGGCATCCAGAGCCGGGGCATGGCGGTGCTGGACGGCGTCCTGTATCGCACCACGATCGATGCCCATGTCGTGGCGATGAGTCTCAAGGACGGCAAGACGCTGTGGACCCAGCAGGCCGCGGACTACAAGCAGGGCTACAGCATGACCCATGCGCCGCTGATCGCCGGCGGCGTGCTGATCACCGGAATCTCGGGCGGTGAATACGGTTCGCGCGGCTTCCTCGATGGCTGGGACCTGAAGACCGGCGAGAAGAAGTGGCACCGCTGGACCACCGCCGCCCCGGGTGAGAAGGGCGGCGACACCTGGGCCCCGGGCGCCGCCGAGCATGGCGGCGCGCCGACCTGGCTGACCGGCAGCTACGACCCGGAGCTGGACCTGGTCTATTGGGGCACCGGCAATGGCAGCCCGTGGAATCCGGCCACCCGCGGCGGCGATTCGCTGTACGTCGGCTCGGTGCTGGCGCTGCGCCCGGCCACCGGCGAAGTCGTCTGGCACTACCAGTTCTCGCCTGGCGATCCGTACGACTACGACGGCACCAACGAGCTGGTGCTGGCCGAACTGCCGATGGGCGGCAGGCCGACCAGGGTGCTGATCCAGGCCAATCGCAACGGCTATTTCTACGTGCTCGACCGCACCAACGGCAAGCTGCTGTCGGCCACCCCGTTCGCCAAGAAGATCAACTGGTCCACGGGGATCGACATGGCCACCGGCCGGCCGATCGACACGCCGATGACGGCCATGGTGCGCAAGACCGAGCAGATGACCGACTTCATCGAGGTCTGGCCCAGCGCGTTCGGCGGCAAGAACTGGATGCCCATGAGTTACGACCCCGCGCGCCGCGTCGCGTACTTCAATACGATCAACCTGGGCATGAAAGTCAAGTACGTGCAGCAGCAGCGTCCGGCCCAGCCGACCTGGTACCTCGGCCTCGAACTGGGCGGCTTCGTCGCGCCCGAGGACGGCGTGCGTGGTGCGCTGGTGGCATGGGACCCGGTCGCGGGCAAGAAGCTGTGGGAAGCGCCGACCAAGGCGCCGTACTGGTCAGGCGTCGTCTCCACGGCCGGAGGCGTCGTGTTCACCGGCGCGCAGACCGGCGAGTTCATGGCGTTCGACGCAGCGAGTGGCGCCAAGCTGTGGCAGTTCCAGACCGGCTCCGGCATCACCGGGCTGCCGATCGTCTGGGAGCGCAACGGCAAGCAGTACGTCACGGTGACCAGTGGGGCCGCGACGGTCTACGGCGCCTTGTCCGGCGACCCCGAACTGACCAACGTGGTGCCGGGCTCGTCGCTCTGGACCTTCGCCCTGCCGGATTGAGACACCGGACGATGCAGTGGTCTTCGCGACGGGTCGTGCTGCGCGTGGTGTGCATCGGCTTGTGGATGGCGGCGCTGATGTCGCCGGCCGCGGCGCAGCCGGCCGACACGCAGCCCTCGGCGGAGAAAGGACGCCAGTTGTATGGCAGCTATTGCGCGCGCTGCCATGGGCTGAACATGGTCAACTCGGGCGCGGTCTCCTTCGACCTGCGCACCATGCCCCCGGACCAGCAGGACCGTTTCGAACGCTCGGTGAAAGAGGGCCTGCGCGCGATGCCGGCGTGGGGCAGCATCCTCAAGCCGGGCGACGTGCAGTCGCTCTGGCTGTACGTCATGGCAGGGCAATGATCCGCCACCGCCTTCTCCTGTCGGTCCTGTGCGCCTGCGGCATCGCGACGGCGCAGGAGCGCAGGAACGACTTCGAAGATCCCTTCCTTCCGGTCACCGCCGGCGTGCCAGGCTGTCCGGTCCCGGCGTCAGCTGCTACCTGTCGGGGCGCTGCCGGCTGGCCAACTCCTATCTCTACGACAAGGAGCTCGTTCCGCGCGTGGCGCTCTATCTGCAGCGCGACGGCCGCTTTGCCGGCACCAGCCTGTGGATCCTCGGCGAGCGCCGGCTGATCACGGTCATGGGCTGCGTGCAATCGCCCGAGCAGGCGCAGGCGCTGGAACGCGCGATCGGCCTGGTGGACGACGTGATGGGTGTCATCGACCAGACGATGGTGGGAACGCGCGAAGCGCCCCACTATCGCCTTGCAGCGTAGCCGCCCGGCCGGCAGTGCTCAGTCGACGTTGACGTTCTGGTAGCGCTCGACCTGGCAGGCGTACGACACCTCGCCGGCGTCGCACGGCGATGCGCTGTGCTGCGCCAGTGGCAGGCCGGTGCAGCCAGCCAACGCGAGAATGAAGACGACGCCCAAGACCTTGACCATGCTCGCTCCTTGAAAAGCCGCTGGAGATCAGCATAAGAACGAATTGCGCTGCGCCGATGCTACGCCTGCGGCTGGTATCGTTGCGCGCTGGTTGCCACAAGGGAAACATGAACCGACGCCAGTTCCACTGCCAGATCGCCGCGACGCTCGCCGCCGCAGCCGCCTTGCCGCTGTCCGCCCGGCAGCCGGGCCCCGCCCAGGACATCCGCGCCACCGTCGACGCCGCAATCCGTCCCGTCATGGCGCAGTACGACGTGGCCGGCATGGCTGTCGGCGTGACGGTCGAGGGCCGCAGCGCCTGCTTCAATTACGGTGTCGCATCCAGGGAGGCCCGCACGCCTGTCAGCGACGACACGCTGTTCGAACTGGGCTCCGTCAGCAAGACCTTCACGGCGACGCTGGCCTGCTACGCGCAGGCGCTCGGCAAGCTGGCGCTGGACGAGCACCCCGGAACCTACCTGCCGCAACTCCGGGCCAGCGAGATCGACCGGGCCAGCCTGCTGCATCTGGGCACCTACACCGCCGGCGGGCTGCCGCTGCAGTTTCCCGACGACATCACGGACAGCGAGCGGATGATCGGCTACTTCCGGCAATGGAAGCCGGACGCCGCCCCCGGGGCGCAACGCAGGTATTCCAATCCCAGCATCGGCCTGCTCGGGCATCTCACGGCGCTCGCGTTGAAGATGGATTTCGCCGACGCCGTGCAGGCGCTGCTGTTCGCGCCGCTGGGCCTGGACCACAGCCAGATCCGGGTGCCGGCCAGCGCGATGGCCAGCTATGCCTGGGGCTACGCCAGGGAGAACCAGCCGATCCGCGTGAACCCCGGCATGTTCGATGCGCAAAGCTACGGCATCAAGTCCACCGCCGCCGACGTGATCCGCTTCGTGCAGGCGAACATGGCGCCGGGGCGGCTGCAGGAGCCGATGAGGCGCGCGATTGCAGGCACCCACGTGGGCTATTTCAAGGTCGGGGAGATGGTGCAGGGGCTCGGCTGGGAGCAGTACCGTTTCCCCCTCACGCTGGAACGGCTGCTGGCGGGCAATTCCAGCACCATGCTGCTGCAATCGCAGGCGGCCACGCGCCTCGTGGCGCCGCAAGTGCCGTCCGGGCCGACCCTGTTCAACAAGACCGGCTCCACCAACGGCTTCGGCGCCTATGCGGCGTTCGTGCCGGACCGCCAGGTCGGCATCGTGCTGCTGGCGAACCGCAACTTCCCGATTCCCGCGCGCATCAAGGCCGCCCATGCGATTCTGGAGCGGCTCGCAGCGCCGCGCAGCTCTCCAGCACCAGGTCGCGCAGCCAGCGGTGCGCCGGATCGGCATGGAACCTCGGATGCCACAGCAATGACACGGTGACCTCCGGCGGCGCGACCGGCAGCGCGAAGCTGTGCATGCCGGCCCGCAGAGTCCTGGTGTGCCGTTCGGGGACGCTGGCAACCAGGTCGCAGGACCGGGCCAGGGCCAGCGCGGTCGCGAACCCGCCGACGATGGTGGCGATCTCCCGCTCCAGTCCCAGCGTCTTGAGCGCCTCATCGATCGGCCCCCGGTCCAGGCCGCGGCGCGAGACGCCGATGTGCCGGCCGGCCGCATAGCGGGCGGCCGTGATCTCGCCCTGGCTCAGCGCGTGCCCCGTTCGCACGACGCCGATGAAACGGTCGCGGAACAGGGCCTGCGCCCGCACTTCCGGTCCCATCGCGGTCCCGACGACGCCGGTTTCCAGATCGACGGCGCCGTCGCGCAGTGGCGCGCTGTCCTTGTCCAGCTTCTGCACGAAGCGCAGCCGCACCCCAGGCGCCTGCTGGCCGACGCGGGCGAGCAGGTCGGGCCCGAAGGTTTCCACGAAGCCATCGCTGGTGCGCAGCGTGAAAGTCCGGACCAGCTGCGACAGGTCGGGCGTGGCGGCCGGGCGCAGCACCGCTTCGGTGTCCTGCACCAGCCGGCTGACCCGCTCGCGCAGTTCGAGCGCCCGCGGCGTCGGCACGAGGCCGCGCCCCGCCCTGACCAGCAAGGGATCGCCGGTGGTCTCGCGCAAGCGCGCCAGCGCCCGGCTCATCGCCGAGGGGCTCAGCCGCAGGCGTTTGGCCGCGCGCGCCACGTTGCCTTCCGCCAGCAGCACGTCCAGGGTGACAAGCAGGTTGAGATCGGGTCCCGGCATGGACCGGACCGTAGCACAGCCGGCCGTGAGATGGCGTCCAGTGCACTACCAAAGTGCAAACGCTGCGTCTTCCGCCATCTGCGCCGCCCGCCTACGCTTGGCGCATGACCAATTCAATCAAGTGGGCGCTGGCCAGCCTGTCCCTCTCCATGCTGCTGTCCTCGCTCGGCACCAGCATCGCCAATGTCGGTTTGCCGACGCTCGCGCAGGCGTTCGACGCCAGCTTCCAGCAAGTGCAATGGGTCGTCCTGGCCTATCTGCTGGCCATCACCAGCGTGATCGTCAGCGTGGGCCGGCTCGGCGACCTGCTGGGCCGGCGGCGGCTGCTGCTGGCCGGCATCGCGCTGTTCACGCTGGCCTCGGCGCTGTGCGGCGCCGCCACCTCGCTCTGGCTGCTGATCGCGGCCCGGGCGGCGCAGGGGCTCGGCGCGGCCGTCATGATGGCCCTGACCATGGCCTTCGTCGGTGAGACGGTGCCCAAGGAAAAGACCGGTAGCGCCATGGGACTGCTGGGAACCATGTCCGCCATCGGCACCGCGCTCGGCCCGTCGCTCGGCGGCTTGCTGATCGCCGGGGCCGGCTGGCGAACCCTCTTCCTGATCAACTTGCCGCTGGGCCTGCTGACGCTGCTGCTGGCCTGGCGCTTCCTGCCCGCCGACGGCCAGCCGTCGACGCCCGGGCGCGCCCGCTTCGATGCCATGGGGACGCTGCTGCTGGCCCTCACGCTCGCGGCATATGCGCTGGCCATGACCCTGGGGCGGGGCAGCTTCGGTCCGCTCAACCTGGCCCTGCTGCTGGCCGCCGCGCTCGGCGCCGGCCTGTTCGTGTTCGCCCAGAGGCGGTCCGCATCGCCCCTGATCCAGCTGGCGCTGTTCAGGGATCCGGTGCTGGGCGCCGGCTTTGCCATGAGCACGCTGGTCACGACGGTGGTAATGGCGACGCTGGTGGTGGGGCCGTTCTATCTCTCCGGCGCGCTCGCGCTGGACGCCGCCAGTGTCGGCTTCGTCATGGCCTGCGGTCCGGTGGTCGCCGCGCTGACGGGCGCACCGGCCGGCCGCCTGGTGGACCGCCTGGGCGCCCACCGCATGACCGTCGCCGGACTGGCCGCCATGGCGGCCGGCGCTGCCGTCCTGCCCACGCTGGCAACGCATTTCGGCGTGCCGGGCTACATCGCCCCACTGGTCGTGATCACCGCCGGCTACGCGCTGTTCCAGGCGGCCAACAACACCGCTGTCATGACGACCGTCCGGCCGGAGCAGCGCGGCGTCGTCTCCGGCCTGCTGAACCTGTCGCGCAACCTCGGGCTCGTCACCGGCGCCTCCGTCATGGGCAGCGTGTTCGCTTTCGGGGCGGGGGCGAGTGACATCATGGCGGCGCCCCCGCAGGCGCTTGCGGCCGGCATGCGGCTCACGTTCGCCGTCGCCGCAGGCCTGATCGCCGCAGCCCTGGCCGTCGCGCTGGCCAGCCGCCGGCGGGCGCGGCGCACGCCTTGTGCTGCACACTCGGGTTCGCCACACAGTTGAAAGCATCGCCATGACCGCCGACCTTGCCCACTCCTGGCTGACCCACAGCGCCCCGGTGGCCGCCGCCCAGGCGGCCGGCCGCCCGCTGGTGGCGCTGGAATCGACCATCATCGCCCACGGCATGCCCTACCCCGAGAACGTCCGCACCGCGCGCGCAGTGGAGGCGGTGATCCGCGAGCTGGGCGCCGAACCGGCAACGATGGCGCTGATCGGCGGGCGCATCCGCATCGGCCTGTCGGACGAGGAGCTGGAACTGCTGGGCCGAACCGGCGAAGCGGCCAAGGTGAGCCGGCGCGACCTGCCGGCCGTGCTGGCCGGCGGCGGGCTCGGCGCCACGACGGTGGCCGGCACCATGATCTGCGCCGCGCTGGCCGGCATCGAGGTGTTCGTCACCGGCGGCATCGGCGGCGTGCACCGCGGCGCGGAGGTCTCGTTCGACATCTCGGCCGACCTGCAGGAACTGGCGAAGACGTCGGTGGCGGTGGTCTGCGCGGGCGCCAAGTCGATCCTGGACATCGGGCTGACGCTGGAATACCTGGAGACGCACGGCGTGCCGGTGCTCAGTTGCGGGCAGGACAACTTCGCGGCCTTCTACACGCGCGACAGCGGCTTTGCGGCCGACTACCGGCTGGACGATCCGGCGGCGCAGGCCCGCTTCATCCGCGCCAAATGGGACCTGGGCCTGGCAGGCGGTGTGGTCCTGAGCACGCCCGTGCCGCAAGCGGCCGCGATGGCGCGTGACGAGATCGATGCGCTGACCGCGCAGGCGCTGGCCGAAGCCGGCGCGCAGGGCATCACCGGAAAAGCCCTGACACCGTTCCTGCTGGCCCGGCTCGAGGCGCTGACCGGAGGCCGCAGCCTGGCGACCAACATTGCGCTGGTCAAGCACAACGCCGCGGTGGGGGCCAGGCTGGCGCTGGCGTTGCAGCACGCGCAGCGCGGAGCGGGCGCGCTGGGTCGCTCTGGGAGCCATGCATGAACCAGGTGCCACGCCCGACTGTCTTCGATACGCAGCGGATTCACGCTGACCAGCCCGAGCAATTGCGCGAATGGTCCAATCGGCTCGGCGTCAGTCCGGCCGAGCTCAGGCGGATCATTTCAGAGGTCGGGAACGACCCCGACAAGGTCCGGGCCTACCTCAACACCCGGGCCTGAAGCCCGGGATGGGCTGCGCTCAGCAGGCGGCGACCAGGTCGCCCATGGCGAAGATCGAGATCGGGACGCGGTCCGCCATCTGCCTGGCGGAGAGCGCCATCCAGCTGCGCTTGCTGAGCTCCTCGATCTTGGCGGTGCACTCCTGCTCGAGTTCCTTGGCCGTGAGGTCGGCGGCATCCTCGATCAGCACGACGATGTCGTCGAGGTCGGTGGCCGTTACTGTGTTCTTCTTTGACATGCGGCGATTTTCCGCCAGCACCGCCTCGAGCGTCTGACCCACATCAAGATCCCGCACGGCAGCGTGGCTCGGGCTTGACAGCCTTCGCCTTTTCCGGGTGGAACAGGCAGGCCCCCGACGAGAGCGCGTGGCGACGTACGATGGAGGTCGCCAGATGCGGAGACCAGAGCCATGTGCCGGAACATCAAGACCCTCTTCAACTTCGAGCCACCAGCGACGGAACTCGAGATCCGCGATGCATCGCTGCAGTTCGTGCGCAAGCTTAGTGGCTTCAATGTCCCGTCGAAGGCGAATGAAGCTGCGTTTGAACGAGCCGTTGAAGAGGTCGCGGCTTCGGCGAGGACGTTGATCCAGTCCCTGGTGACCGGTGCCGATCCTCGTACGCGCGAGGCCGAGGCAGCCAAGGCGCGTGAGCGTGCTGTGGCGCGGTTTGGCGAAAGGTAACTTTGGCCGCAAGCAGCCCTTGCGATCGGTACGATCAGGTCATGAACCCATCGGCTCTCCTGGTTTGCGCACTCACGGCCTACTCGGTGCACGAGCATCAGGAGGGGTTCGTGCAAGAGATCACCATCTCCTTGCATCGCGATGGCTTCGCGCTGGAAGACGACGGGCGCGGCATCGGGCTGCATCGCCCAGGGTATGTGGACAACCTGATGGGGACGCTGGTCGGGGGCCCTGGTTCCGTGCAGCTGCACGGAGTGGGGCTGTCTGTGGTTGCTGCTTCACTCGCACATCTCGCGGTGCAATCCCGCAGGGGCGGCCAGCTGTGGGCCCAGACATTCGCATGGGGAACTCCCGAGGGCCCGCCGACGCATGAACCTGTCCTGGACACAAAGACCGGGACGCTCATGGTCGCGCGCCTGGCGCCCGGTGCGTCGGTCGTCACCGCATCGGACTTGGAGCCACAGCTCGCTGTCTGGTGCTCCAGGAACCCTGGCTTGGTGATTCGGGTGCTTTGAGGGAAACGGCTGCTTTTGGCCGCAAGCAAACGTCGCCTCTTGACTGGAGCCACATCCGAGGCTTGCTAACGCTCCGGTTCAGCGGCGGGCCGCGCAGCGGACCGTCCGCTGCAACCGGGTGTCAGGACGCCCTCACTGACGCACATAGCGCAAGTGTGTGGCGGCTGGACCATCAAGCACCCTGTCAATGCGAAACTGCGGCCCGGGCTCGCGCAGGTGCTCGAAGAGACGCCGCCCGCCGCCGAACAACACGGGTGCCAGGGCGATTTCCAGCTCGTCGACGGCACCCAGGTTCAGGTACTGCTGGACCACATCCGCACCACCCGCGATCCGAATATCACGACTGCCTGCGGATTCCCGGGCCCGCTGCAGAGCACGCTCCGGCCCGTCATTGATGAAGTAAAAGGTGGTCCCTCCGGGGCGCACCCAGGGCTCGCGTTTCTCATGGGTCAGAACGTAGACCGGTGTGTGAAACGGCGCCTCCTCTGGCCAGGCAAGCTCGCCTTGGTCGAACATTCGCTTGCCCATGATGTTGGCTCCGATGCGCTCCGTGGTGCTGCGAAGCAGGTCATTGACCGGGCCGGTCTCTCCTCCCGGTCCGAGCTTGAGGTTCTCGCGGAAGTACTGTTGTTTGAGGATCCAGGCCATCATCGCACCCCACTTGGCGCCCCAGTTCTTGTACTCAGGCTTGCCCATGGTCATTCCTTCCGGTGCCATGTAGCCATCGAGGCTCAGTCCAATGTTGACGAATACTTTGCCCATGATTCTCCTTTCGCATGTCCGGATGTCGACGGCAGCCGGGAAGGCGGGCGCGGCAGGGCGCCGTCGGACTTGATCAGAGTCTGCCTAGACGAAATTCGGCAGGCAGAGGGTGCTTTGCTGGTGGTACCCGGATGGGCATCTGTCGGTCCCCGTGCTGCAGGCTACAAAAGCGAAGCAGGCCATCAACAAAAGCCACTTACGAAAGCCCATGACAAGTCCCTTGGTAGAGGTCGGTAGCGCACGCCTGCGACTTTACTGGCCAGCCTTCTCGTTCCCTTGACCAACCTCCAGATTCATTTTCCACCTTAACAAGGTGTCTATGAAACCGGCAGCAGCCCAGTTCAATCCCGGGGCGATTCACCCGCGGCTGCGCCGAACGCCCGCTTTGGCCAGAAGCGGTCCCATCCTGCGGCGGTCGCCAGGCCGCATCGAGACCGGCTGCCATGCAGCGCGCGTCCGACACTGCCCCGGCCGGGAAACAGCATGAATGGTCGCGCCTGACTACCCGCGCACCGCACTCCTATAGGCTGCCGCAAGCGTCGAAAGCGCATCACGCGGCCGGCCCTCCTTCACCCTCGTGTGAAGCAGAACAGGCAAACGCGGCAATTCGGGAAGACCGAGCCTAGGGCCAACGTCAACCGCGCCGAAGGGCACCATGCGCGGAGCCAACGCAGCAACGCCGAGTCCGGCCATGACGGCGGCAGAGACTGCCGCCACACCGCCGCCTACGAAGATTTCTGTCCACGGCACGCCTGCCGCATCCAGAAGCTGCCCGGCCATCACCCGGACGCCGCAGGGCTCCGCCAGAGTGGCCACTGGCAGGGGCTCGCCTGCCCGATGCTGCCAGCGCGGCGCCGCGAACCATCCAAATTGCTCCTCGGCCAAGACTTCCCCGTCGCTGCGCCCGGCATGCAGCCGGACGATCACCGTGTCGAGTTCTCGCCGGTCGAAGCTTTGAAGCAGATCACCAGACGAGCCGATCCGGACTTCGATCAACAGCTGTGGATCTTCGGCATTCATGCGCGCGATCAGAGCAGGAAGCTCCGGACCTGCTACATGGTCGCTGATCCCAATGGTCAGCCGCTGCCGCGCTCCGGCAAAAGCAGCCAGAGCGCGATCGTGCACCTCGAGGAGTTCACGAGCGTGCTCGAGGAAGGTAGCGCCGCGCGCCGAAAGCTCCACGTAGCGGGGCGTCCGTTCGACCAGCCGCCAGCCCAGTCTCGCCTCCAGCCGCTTCAACTTCAAACTCACCGCCGCCTGGGTGGTCCTCATTGCCTCCGCTGCGCGGGTGAAGCTCCCGAGCTCTGCGATGCGAATGAAAGCAACCACGGCATCGAGGTCAAGGGGACGGTCAGTCATATCTGACAATTATCACTGATATGTTGATCGATAGCTTGTCGAAATGATCGACGGTCCCTAAGGTGGAGTCCTCCAGACCGAAAGACCGTCGATGCCACTCCTTCATATCTCCATGCGCTTGGGCAAGACGCCGGCGTATCGGCAAGCGATCATCGACAGCGTTTACCGCGCGATGCGCGAGACGTTCAACGTGCCCGACGACGACCAGTTCATGACCATTACGGAGCATGAAGCCGCGAACTTCCGCTACGGCGAGAACTATCTGGGCATCGCGCGCAGCGACGATCTCGTGTTCATCCAGATCACAGCGAACGACACCCGTTCTGTGGAGCAGAAGAAGGCGCTGTTCAGGGCAACTGCACGACTGCTCGGCCAAAGTCCAGGCATCCGCCCAGAAGACGTGTTCGTGAACATTGTCGAGGTTGCCAAAGAGAACTGGTCTCTGGGCAACGGTCTCGCCCAATACGCCTGAGAGTTGGGTGCATATGAACCAGCTTGCGGCGATGAGCTGCGCGGTGCGCGTCGGCCTTTCATCCTTGAAAGCCGCCTGGCTCCAATGGAACGAACTTCAGGTTGCGGCAGCTGACACCGTCTTCCAGCGGCGCATCGATGCCTTGACCGGCAGTCCGCGAGAACCCTGATCCCTGATCATCAATAAGCAATATTAACCATGAACCTCAATGTCGGCCGCACGTCCATCTACCTCGTCGACGAGGGGCAAGGCCCCCCAATTCTTTTCCTGCATGGGAACCCTGATTCATCGGACGTTTGGGATGGAATCATCCCGAAACTATCTCCCCGCTACCGATGCATCGCGCCTGACCTGCCGGGGTTCGGCCGCTCGCTCGCACCCGGGGACTTCGACTACTCACTGGAGGGAATGGCTGGCTTCGTTGACGACCTGGTCACGACACTCGGAATCAAGGAGCCGGTGAATCTTGTGGTGCATGACATCGGAGGCCCCTTCGGGCTGGCATGGGCGGTGAAGTCCCCCGGGAAAGTGCGCAGCGTCGTCATTACAAACACGGTCTTCCATGCCGACTACCGTTGGCACCTGTTCGGTCGGCTGTGGCGAACTCCGGTTGTTGGGGAAATCGTCCAGGCGTTGACCAGCAAGGGCGGATTTACCCGCGAGTTGCTCCGCGCCTCGCGCAAATTGACGCGGGCGCAGATTCACCAGACGTACTCTCTCGTCACCCCCTCTGTAAAACGAATGATGCTGCGTTGGTACCGTGCGGCAGATCCGCGCAACTTCGCAGGCTGGGAAGAAAAGCTTCGCCTCATCCTTGCCACGAAACCTTCGCTGGTCCTGTGGGCTGACCACGACCCATACATTTCAGGGCAGTATGCCGAGCGCTTCGGCGCGGGCGCCGTGGAACATTTCCCCGATGCCGGCCACTGGTTGCCCGCAGAGGAACCGGAACTTGTTGCACAGCGGCTGCTTCGTTTTTACGGCGCACAAAACATGCCGGCCGCTTGAACCGGGCGGCTGCAGTTGTAGCGGGTGGTGAACTGCTTGTCGTGTCTGGATCTAAGGCTTCATCGTCAGCTTACGGACAAAGAAATCCCCGATGCGCGAATTCAACGCCGCGATCTCTTGGTCGCGATTGAAGGCCGACGGATCTCCCAGCAGGCGCTCGCCGATACTGCCGCGCTCGAGCGGTGGCATGGGTGAAAGCATCGCCCCATGCCCGGCCTCGGGCAAGTCCATGACCACCTCGCAACGTGGCGCACAAGCGGTCAAGATCTTCTCCACATGGAAATACGGGACCTGATTCACATCCTTGCGTGCGATCACGACGCCCAGATGAACCGCCGGCGTCGCCAGCGAGTCGGGGAAGAAGTCCGCTGCGAATGGAACCATCGAGACGACGGCCGTGATTCGAGGGTCGCGATAGCGATGCACGGTGGTGTCGGAGAAGCGCCAGTCGATGACACGACGCGCCACCCATATCTTCAGCGGGTCGAGCGCATCGCCCTTCAGTTGCATGACGAACCCGACGCAGGAAGAAAAGTCCTGCTTGATGTTTTTGTCGCAGTGCGCCTTGAAGCGCTCGTCGGACCATTCGCCGCCGGCGAGTGATAGCGCCGTGTGTCCGCCCGCCGATCCTCCGAAGACGCCGACAGAATCGAGCGACAGCTGGCTCGCGAGCGCCGGATGCCGCGCGACGCGGTCGATTGCCTCCGAGATTTCCTGCGGACGCTTGCGCCAACTCACCGGCCCCGGTTCCGATGGGTCGAGGTAGTTGTCGCCCTTGTGCAGCGGAATGGCCACCGTGAAACCGCGGCGCACCAGGGCGCGCGCCAAGTCCACATGAACCCAAGGCGAACCGCCGGAGCCGTGCGAGATGACGACGAGCCGCCCGCTACCCTTTACGGGCGCACCGTCGGGCACCCACGAGAAACTGAATGGACCTTGTTTTACCGGAACTTCAGCCCCGCCCGACGGATAGAACACCGCCGTTGCGGCGCCATCGGGCTGCGGCAGTTGCATGAAGCCAAGGCGCGGCGCGGCATCTACAGCCGACTGAGCATTTGCGAGCGAGCATAGAACGAGCGCGATCGATGCGAGCCAAGGGCGAAAGGAGGCGGCGGTCATCGTGTTTTCCATTTTCGTGAGCTTAGCGGCTCGTCGGGTATTCCCAGTCGAGAACGACCAAGCGCGCTGTCCGTGCGCCGTAGCGTTCCTCGATGTCCTTCAGCACCTTGTCAGGAACTTGTCCAGCCGGAATCGAATCCACGGCCGACAGTGTGATGTCGAAACGAGCGCTCCCGCTTTCGAGCGTGTCGGGCACCAACTGCAGGCCGCCGCGGGTGCGCACGGTCTGCTTCTTGCCGACGAGATGAACGTCATTGCGCAGCGTATCCGCATACGCTTCTGCCGTCAGCGCCAACGCGATCTCGTCAACGCCTTCCGTCACGCCGACGGCAACAGTTTGCGTTGCATTCAAGTAAGAGTTCTTGGTGCCGACGACGTAGTCGGCCACAGTGATGTGGAACGCATCGCTGTTGTGCCGCGGTCCCCAGTACGACACGCCGAGCCCGTGCGCAATGGCGTCCGCGCGCTCTCGTCCGCCAAGCGCCTCGACCAGCGCGATGGACGTCGGCATCGCGGCGGTGATGCCGGCACTGGTGATCAATTTGCCGTCCGCGACGTAGCGGGTGTTCTTCAGCCATTGCGTCTGCGGGTACGCCTTGAGGCGCATGTCGTGCGTGCTCCAGTGACCCGTCGCACGGTGGCCGCGTGTGATGCCGGCTTGCGCGAGGACCAGCGAGCCATTGCAGATGCCTACCATGGTCGCCCCTTTGCCAGCTTGTGCAACGACCCATGCCAGCAGCGCAGCGTCTTCGCGCTTCGTCACCGCGGGAACGACCACGTAGTCGGCGCCTTCCGGGTAGCGCGCATCGAACTGCGCCGTGGTGTGGTCCGGCTCGACCAGCAGCGCGCCGAGCTTCAACAGGCCGGGCTGCGTTGAAACGCTCACGACATCGGCGAGCCCCGAGCGCGTGAGGACGCCGTACGGAATCACGAAGTCCGACGACACCGTTCCGCTGTTCTCACCGACGACGGCGATGAGGGCACGCGACCGGCCGAAGCGCGGCACGTATGGCGCGATGGTCTCCGCCGGCCCATCCGCGACAGTTAGGACCGCTGGCGCGGCGAATGCCGTCGGCGGTTGCATCGCAAAGAACGTCGCGAGTGTGATCGCGGCAAGGCTGTTGAGGATCGGCATGATCAAGATCCGTTCATTTGTTGGGGCCGCGTTCGACGATGGGGCCCGAGAGCGTGCCCAGGAAGGCGGCCAAGTCCTTGATCTCCAGCTCGGAAAGGCGAATCGGTTTGCGTTCGGTGTGGCCGGGGTCCCCATGCGCAAGCTCGGTATGGCCAATGGTGGCCGCAGGCGCCTTGACGTAGTGCGCGATCACGTCTTCAAGATTGGCGAACTGGCCGGCATGCATGTAGGGCGGGCGCAAGGCCACGTTGCGCAGGCTTGGCGTTTTGAATGCGGCTTCCAGTCCCTTCGGGTCCGTGGACATGAATGTGAGTTCGCCGCAGCCTTCAGGCTTTGCATCGCTGAACGGTCCGAGGCAATTGAATTCGTCCTGCTTCACTTTTGTGAGGGCTGCAGCGCGCCCGCGATCGGGCTTGGCCGGGTCGCGCTGCGGCACACCGGTGTTATGGAACGCCTGGTCGGTGAGCAACGGGCCGTTGTGACACGTGACACACTGGCCCCTGCCGATGAAGATGCGCAGCCCTTCGATCTCACCCTTCATCAGCACCTGCTGCCCGCCGGCGTCGCCGGCCACGAGGGCGTTGGCATATTTGTCGATGCGCGCTTCGCCGTAGGACAACGTTTTTTCATATGCGGCGATTGCCTTGCCCATGTTCGCGAACACGCGGCTGATCGCTTCGCGCGACGCGGGCTTGACCGCGCTCCACGCTGCGCGTTCGGCGGACGTGCCCTGCGGGCCAGCGTCGTCCGGCGCACCGGCGAGATCGGGCAGCGGGCCGAACAATACCTGGTACTCGGCCCTGTAGTTCGCCTGGATCAGGCGCGCATAGCGCGTGCGGTTGCCCCCGTGCTCCGCCGCGTCCTCGAGCGGACCGAGCGCTTGCGCCCAGACGCTGTCCTTGCGACCATCCCAGAACATCCAGGTGCTGTGGCCGGCCGCGACAATCGGCATCGCGCGGCGTGAGCCAATGCCCACGCCGTGGCCCACCGCCAGGCCGTCCTGAAACTGTTCGTCGGGCGCGTGACAGCTCGCGCACGAGACCTTGCCATTGCTGCTGAAGCGGACGTCGTTGAAGAGCCGCTTGCCCAGGGCGACAGCGGAAGCCTTGCCGTCCACGGCGTTCGACGGGTCGAGCGGCGGGGGCTGCAGCTTCGAGAGACGAAGCGTGGCGATCGTCGCCGCTTCATCGACCGTCCACATGGCGCTCGCGTCCGCGTGCGATGTGCTGGGTGCGACCGCTAGCATCGCGGCGGCGCTGAGCACGGCGCTCCAATGCAGGCGGGCGAGCTGAAGAGTCTTCATGGCTTGCTCAGCGCGCCGGCTGCTCATTCACGACGGTGTTGAACGTGACCTTGTCGGTCCCGTTCGCGGCGTCGACGGCGAGCTTGATCTCCCACCAGCCAGTCATGCTGAACTTCATGCCTTCGAGGAGGTAGATTCCGTCGGACAGTTCGCGCCGCACGAGCGGCTGCGTCGGCAAGCCGTGTCCATGCTGCGGCATGCCGCCATCGACCGTGATGCGGGCATGCGTGACGGGGGCGCCGCCCTGGCCGGCGAGTTTCACCTGCCACGAGTGCATCGCGTTGACTGCCGCCGGCGCGGGCGGTGGCACCAGCGTGACGACGTATTTGCCTTCGACCGTGCCGCGCGTGAGACTAACGTCAAGGTCCCGGGGCGGGCTCATGCAACCGCTGGTCATGAAAGCGAGAACGGTGCAAGCGATGGAGGTGGTGAGTTGGTTCATGGAAAAAGAAGTGGGTTGGGTTCTATTGAAGCGACGTGGCCGCCGATCGACTCCACGTCTCGAGTGCCGAGTGCGCGGGCTGCAGGGCCCGCTCATTCACGTGCCGCGGCCGCCTCGCGCCCTGTGCGCGCGAACCGGGCTTGACTTCCTTCAGCGTGCCCACTGCCGCTGCTGGTGCGAGCGCCAGGCGCGCGGGAAGCGGCGCAGACAAGCGGGTGAGGATGGGACAGTGGGCCTTATCGTCACCCGAACATTCCGCGATGAGGGCTTCCAGCGCCGCCGACATCTCTTCCAGTTCCATCCGGCGACGCTGGAGTTCTTCGAGTTGCGAGCGCGCCAGTTGCTTCACGTCGCGGCTTTCGCGGTGCTCGTCGCGCCACAAGCGCAGGAGTGAATCGATCTGCGCGATGGGGAAGCCCAGTGCGCGAGCCTGCCGAACGAAGCGCAGCATTTCGACGTCGCGTTCCTCGTAGAGACGGTAGCCGGACTCGGTGCGTTTCGCCGCCGGGATGAGGGCCAGCGACTCGTAGTGGCGGATCATTTTCGGCGTGACGCCGGCGGCGGTGGCGGCCTGACTGATATTCATCATCGACATGTGGAGTTCCTCGAAGCGATCTTTGGGCGGTGGGTGGACTGTGGCCCTTGCAGAGCATGGCCGCAATGTCGTGTAAACAACCTTTACTGCCATCGGACCCCCTTGCGGCAGTGCCGATGAAACGCACTTTCCTACGATGGACAGGTCAAGCGAGGGTCATGTGAGGCGTCGCCGGCGCGGCGGCAGCACTGACGTCGCGTGGCTGAAAGACGACGCTGGCTACAGCGGCCGCGAAAGCCAGCACGGTGGCGAGGATCGTGCGATGGAACGGTGAGAAGCGCATGGAGGTCTCCGGGTTTCTTGATCTCGAAGCCCAGATACTTTGCGTTCCCACGATGTCAAGGTCAAACGCGTGCAGCGCTTGACAGCCGCTTGGGGCCCGCTAGTGCATCTCGGTGCCCGCGCTTGCGCGGCGCAGTGCCGACGGAGCCATGCCGAGCAGGCGCGTGAAGCTGCGGCGCATCCGTTCCGAGTCTCCGAAGCCGCACTCGTTCGCCACGCGCTGGACCGATGCGGCCCCGCCTTCGAATGCGGTGCGCGCCGCTTCGACGCGAATTTTCTCGACGGCCTTCGCAGGCGTCATGCCGGTCTCCGCGTGGAACGCGCGCGCGAAGTGGCGAGGGCTCATGGACGTGCGTTCCGCGAGTTCTTCCACGCTGTGGCGCTCGCGCAGGTTGCGCCGGATGTGATCCAGCAGCGGGTCGAATCGGCTTTGCGCGCCTTGCAGAGTGAGGAGCGCCGAAAACTGCGACTGGCCGCCGGGTCGCCGGTAATACACGACCAGCTCCTGGGCAACCGCCCGCGCAACCTGTTCGCCGAGGTCGTGCGTGATCATTGCCAATGCCAGGTCGATGCCCGCGGTAATGCCGGCGCTGGTCCACACCGGGCCGTCCCGAACGAAGATCCGGTCGGCGTCGAGGTTCACCGCCGGGAAGAGCGCCTTGAACTGCGGCGTGCGCGACCAATGGGTGGTGGCCGTGCGGCCATCGAGCAATCCTGCCGCTGCGAGCAGCAAGCTGCCGGAGCACACGCTCGCCACGCGTAATTCGCGCGCATGCGCGTTGCGGATGAATCGCAGCAATGGCGCATCGCCCATCACCGCGTCCACGCCGTACCCGCCGGATACGACCAGCGTGCCGCCGTCGATGTTGCGAGGCAAGCCTTGCGCGATCCACTCGACGCCGGACGAACTCGCCACGGGTCCCGCCTTCGTGGCGATGATGCGTACTTCGTAGCCGCCGGCGGCTTCGAACGCACCGATCGGCCCGGCGGCGTCGAGCAGTTGGAACCCGGGGAAGATGAGGACGTGGATGCGGCGAGCCATGGCAGGATTGGTTGGAAAGTCGGCCTTGCTGCCAGCAGGGTAGTGCGCGATTCTCATGGCGTCAACTTCGGGCTCGCAACATGAACAGTTCCCTCGACATCGGATTCCTGCTCTTTCCCAACGTCACGCAACTCGACCTGACCGGGCCTGCGCAGGTGCTGAGCCGCGTTCCGGGCGCCAGGGTCCACCTGCTGTGGAAGACGCGGGAACCCGTGCCGACCGACGTCGGCTTCTCGATCGTGCCGACCGGAACGTTCGACGAATGTCCGAGGCTCGACGTGCTGTGTGTGCCGGGCGGCTTCGGCTTAACCGACCAGATCACAGATACGCAGACACTCGCGTTCCTCAGGCAGCAAGGCAACGCGGCACGCTACGTCACTTCCGTGTGCAACGGCTCGCTGCTGCTCGGCGCCGCGGGCCTCTTGCAGGGCTATCAATCGGCGTGCCACTGGCTGTGGCGCAAATACCTGCCGCGTTTCGGCGCGATCCCGGTTGCCGCGCGCGTGGTGCGAGACCGCAACCGCATTTCCGGCGGCGGCGTGACGGCGGGCATCGACTTCGCCTTCGCGCTCGCGGCGGAGTTGGCGGGCGAAGAAGCCGCGCGGACGATCCAGCTGGCACTGGAATACGACCCGCATCCTCCGTTCGACAGCGGCTCTCCGGAGAAAGCCGGCGGTGCACGCGTGGAAGGGCTGATCGCCTCCCAGGCGGAGCGCATTCGCCGCGCAGAACAGCAGATCGACCTGGCTGCGCTTGTGGCTTGACCTTCACATCACGGAAAGGTTCAAAGTCGCGGCCATGAAAACACAACTCGCGCACCTTCGCCACTACGTCTTCATGGTGCTATTCATCGCGGCTGCATCGGTCTTCTGCACGACCGTTGCTCACCATGTTTACACGTTGGACTTCGAGCCGCTGGCGTCGTTGTGCCTGCCCGTGATTGCGGTCTTCTTCACCTTCACCTCGCTTCTCTACATTCGCGGCAACGCCTTTGCCGCCCGTCGAAGCAGGGTGCGCACGCTGTTTGCCGCCGAAACGTCGATGCGGGCAACCATGTGGTACCTCACAGGCATGCTCGCGGGCGCTAGCCTTTATGGACTGTTCCAGATGGCCGAATTCAGATTCGATCCGTTACAGCCGACGTGGTCTGGCCTTTGGCTTGTCGTTTTCACGCTGCCTTGCCTGCTGATGGTGATGGGGCTGTTGAATTTGACGCGCGCGGCGTGCGTCATCGCGCCACAGTTCCTCACGGTGGCGAGCCCTTATGAGGTGCGGCGGCGAATTGAGGTGCGTGCTGTTGCCGCGAGCTAGCCAGATCGCAAGTCCCGGGGGGACCAGCGCCCGCTTTCGCCACGACCAGCCATCGGCGTCCCCGTAGCCAAGCGCCCGCCATCTCACATCAGAAGTTCCAGGCGATGCCACAGTACGCTGGACTTGCGAGAACGTGAAGATTCCTCACGCCCCCGGGGGCCGGCTGTGCGGCCGGAGGAGCGTGGTCGGGAAGCAGATTTATTTTACCCGGGTGATATTGACACGGCTAATTTAACCCGGGTAAAATTAGCGGCATGGAGCAAGCCATGCAGCACAAGTACACCGCGTTTCTGGAGGGGAGTCGCCTGTCCTCGGGGCCTTTGCACGAGGTCGCCGTGGCGGTACTGCGCGCCCAGCAAGCGCATCCCGACGCGAATTTGCTCGTCTTCAACGACGCCACCGGCCACTCGGCCGACCTCGACCTGCGCGGCGGCGAAGAAGAAATCACCGCGCGCTACACCGTCGCTGCACCGGTAGATGCCCCCAAGGGCCGCGGCCGCCCGAAGCTGGGCGTCGTTGCCCGGGAGGTGACATTGCTGCCGGAACACTGGGACTGGCTGGCCGCCCAACCGGGCGGAGCCTCCGTCACCTTGCGCAAGCTCGTTCATCAAGCCCGCCGCAGCGGCGGTGATCGGGATCGCAGCCGGCAGGCACGGGACCGTGCCTATCACGCGATGTCGACTCTCGCCGGCGACCTGGCCGGCTTCGAAGAGGCGTCGAGGGCGCTGTTCGCCGGCGACCACGAGCGGTTGCTGGCGCACATGGCCACATGGCCGGACGACGTGCAGGCGTACGTGCTGCACCTGGCCGAAGCCGCACCGGGCTAAGCCGCTCTTTTTACTTTTCCCCAACCAGCGCACGGCTTTCGGCCGCGGCGCTGCGGGAGCACCCTTGCCCGCAATCGCCAGGAGCCATGATGAACAAGCCAGAAACGACCACCCCAACCGGAACGGCAACCACCCTGCGAGCGCACTACCTCGCGCTGCTGGCCCCCTTGATCCTCACGCACGCATTGCAAAGCGCGGGCGGCCTGCTGGATGGGTTCTGGCTCGGGCGGCTGCTGGGTGTACGCGGCATCGCAACAGCTGCGGCCTTCTTTCCGGTGTTCTTCGTCCTGCTGTCGCTGATCATCGGCCTCGGCGCGGGCGCGACCATCCTCGCGGGGCAGGCATGGGGCGCGCGCGATGTGGCTCAGGTGCGCCGCGTGGGCGCGACAGCGTTCGCCGCTGCGCTCTGCGTCGGCCTCATCGTCGCTGCAGCAGGGGTGGCGGGCGCACCCTGGTTGATGCGCGCGCTGGGCACTCCGGCGGACATCCTGGCGGACGCGACCGGCTATGCGCGCGCCATGCTGATGGTGATGCCGCTGGTCTTTGTCGCATGGGCCGGCCTGTCCTTGAGCCGCGGCACGGGCGATGCGGTGTCGCCGATGTGGGCCTTGCTGGCCGCGACGGTGACCGGCGCCATTGGCACTCCCTGGCTCGTCGCCGGCTCCGCGCTCGGCGCCGCAAGCGTGGCGGTCTCCACGCTCGTCGCGCAGTTCGCCGTGCTCGCGGTGTTGACCTGGCGCTGGCGGCGGGCCGCCCATCCGCTCGCACCGGGCCCAGGCTGGCAGCACTGCAGGCCGAGCTGGGCCATCGCATTACGGATGCTGCGGATCGGCATGCCCGCGGCGCTGCAGATGCTGGCCATGGCTCTCGCGGAGATTGTGCTGCTCTTCCTGGTGAACCGGCACGGTTCCGCCGCGACGGCGGCGTACGGAGCAGCGACGCAGGTCCTGAGCTGGGTGCAGTTTCCCGCGATGAGCATGGGCATCGCGGCCGCGATCCTGGGCGCTCACGCCGTGGGCGCGGGACGGCGCGAGCGCCTCCCGGCGATCGTCGGCGCCGGGCTGCGGTTGAACGCCGTCGTCACGGTGGTCTTCGTCGTGGCGGCGCACCTGCTCGCGCCTTTCGCCCTGCGCGCGTTCCTCACGCCGGGTCCGGTGCTTGAGCAGGCCGTCGCGATCGTGCGGACCGTCGCGTGGAGCATGGTCCTCCTCGGAGGGAGCAACGTCCTGGTCAGCGCGATGCGCGCGAGTGGCGCGGCGCTGGTGCCTGCGCTCCTGAGCATTGTCGCGATCGTGGCCGTGGAAGTGCCTGCTGCCATCGCGCTGGAAGCGCGTTTCGGTCTGGCCGGCTTGTTCTGGGCCTGTCCTGCCGCCTTCGCGGCAATGCTGCTCCTGCACTCCCTCTATTACTGTCGAAAGGAAATGAAAAATGGACTCTTCCACCAATCCGGCGTCGCGCTCGGCGCGGCGGGCGGTCGCGCGCCAAGCGCGTGACGCCTTCCCGCCCATGGGCGTGTACGCCATCCGCGACCTGGAGGGCGGCCGCGTGCTGCTGGGCGCCAGCCGCAACGTGCATGCGGCCCTCAACCGCGCGCGCTTCGAGTTGCGCATGGGTTCGCACTCCGACCGCGCGCTGCAGGCGGAATGGGACCGCAGCGGCGCCGAGCGCTTTGTTTTCGAGGTGCTCGAGTTGATCCGGGAACGCGCCGAGCCGGACTTCGACTATATGAGCGAGCTGAAGGCGCTAGAGGAACTCCATCGCGAATCGCTGGCTGAAGAAGGAGCGCGCCGTGCATGACGCCCCCCTGCAATCCTGCCTTGCGTGGCAAGTGGACCGCCACCTGGACCAAGCAGCCCTGAATTTTCGGCTCGACGATGAGCTGGGGACCCATCATGGCCTCTCGTGGTCGGACTTCGTCCTGCTCGCGGTTCTAGATGGCGCGGACGGCGCCGTGTCGTCACCGGAGCTGGCGGACAGGCTCGGCCTGACGCCATCGCGGCTGGTCCTCCAACTGCTCCCCTTGGAGAAGACCGGCCTCGTCGCACGCGCTGCGGCCGCAGACGGCAAGCGCAGCGTCACGCTGCGGGCAAGCGGCCGCCGCCTGCTGCGCGAGTCGCGCGAGACGGCCGCGGCCGTGTGTGCTGAGGCCTATCGCTTCCGCGACGCGCCGTGATGCGATGAGCGCGCGGTCGCGCACGAATCGGTGGGCCGCGTGGAACTCGCGTTTTGAGGGGAGTCATGTCTGCTTCCGGCCCAGAGCAGCCATCACATACCGCAAGAGGCTGTCGCGAGGGTGAGGGCGTGGGTAACAGGCTGCCGGCGCTGCGACCCGGTAGAGTCGAGCGCATGACCAGGCTCGTGCTCCGCTCCCTTCTCATTGTGCTGTCACTCGTCATGGTGCTATTGCTCGCCGCCGTCGTGGCGAGTTGGGCACCGGACCAGTCGCCGTCCGAGCTGGCTGCGAAGGTAGGGCGCTTCGTGCTCGCGGGCAATTCCCTCGGCGGCCAGATCGCGTGGTCGACCGCCGCGGCGATGCCCGACCGCGTGGCACGGCTGATCCTGGTCGACGCCAGCGGCTATCCCATGGAACTGCTGCAGTCCCGGCAGGACATTCCCCTGGGCTTCAGGCTGGCCGCCATGCCGTGGCTGCAGCCGCTGGTGCGCAACACCTTGCCGCGCCGCGTGGTGGAGCAAAGCGTCCGCAAGGTGTATGGCGATCCCGCGAAAGTCACGCCACAGCTTGTCGATGTCTGGTGCCTTGCGAGGCCGCACGATGGTTCGCGCGTGACATCGCTGGCAGCAGGCTCGTCATGTTCGAGGAACTCGGACACGTTCCGCACGAAGAGGATCCGCAGCGGACGGTGCAGGAAGTCAGGAAATTCCTTGGGGATCCCGTGTTCGCGCGTTTGCGCGATGGCGTGATGCGTTTCTGGTGAGGCGGGGGGCAAGGCCCCGCCCTCGCTTACCATGCAACGGATTTCCCACAGCAAGGAGCTTGAATGTTTTCGCACGTCATGGTTGGCACTTCGGATCTGGAACGTTCCCGTCGCTTCTACGACGCGGTGCTAGGTTCGCTTGGCGTCAAGCCCGGTTTCGCTGATCGTCACCGCATTTTTTGGCGCACCGGAACCGGTGTGTTCGGTTCCACCCTGCCCATCAACGGCGAGCCGCACACGATCGGCAACGGAAGCACCATCGGTTTTGCCGGTGAGTCGCCCGAGCAGGTCGACGCTTGGCACGCCGCGGGCGTCGCGAATGGCGGCACCACGTGCGAGGACCCTCCTGGTATGCGCAACGGATCGGTAGGGCAGTTGTACCTGGCGTACCTGCGCGACCCGGACGGGAACAAGCTTTGTGCGATGTATCGCGTGCCCAAGGCTGCACCGTCAGCGTAGTCGCATCGATTAGCCCAGGAGACGACCGTGCGCCTTGAAGGTTCGTGCCACTGCCGCAAGACGGCGGGCGGCGGCTACGCCATCAACCTGGGCGCCTCCACGCACAGCATGAAGGTCACCGGCAAGCGTTACCTGGGCATTTATCGCGCCCGCGCGCAGGAGGACGGTGAAGCCAAGCCGCACTTGAGCGAGGCGCGACGCTACTTCCGCTCCAGATGCGACAGTGCTTAGGTCCAGATTTCGCCCGAGCGCGTCACTTCACATGCTGATCACGCGCCGCGCGAACGCGTCGACCCGCTGCCAGTCGGTGAACTCCACGACGGTGCGCGGGTCGGTGGGGCCGCCGGTGATGAGCATGATCAGCCGGATCATCAGGCGGTCGGCAAACCGATAGCTTGGGTAGTCGAGCTTGCCGGCAAAGACGTCGGTGTCCTTCGGGCGCCAGCGGATGCGCTTCAGGAATTTCTGCAGGTACGGGTTGGTGTCCGGCTGGTTCTTCTGCGGCTTTCTCGCCACGATGTTGACGGAAAAGAACGCGTTGGGCTTCGCGTCCAGCGCGCGCGCGTTGGCATCGACAAACTCATGGACCCGGCGACTGTGCTTGCCATAGCGGATGCTGGCCCCGATAACGATCTTGTCGAAGGCATCCAGGTCCCGCGCGCCGACCTCTTCGATCGGCACCAGGGCGACTTGCCCGCCGGCCGCCTCCGCCTTCGCTTTCAGGCGCTCGCAGATCTTGCGGGTATGGCCGTCAGTTGTTGCGTAGATGATGAGCGTGCCGGCCATGACGGGCCTTGCCTGCGGCTAGCGCAACCGGTATTCGAACCTTGCCTCGCTCACGGTGGCCATGCCGGGCCGCTGGATCTGTGCAACGATCGAGTAGGGGCTGAGGCCCGTCATGCGGAAGTACCCGCCATAGCTCACCGTGTTGTTCGCCGATTCCAGGTCCAGCGTCCTGGTCTCGCCGTTGATCGCATCGGCCACCCGGGCCGAGACCCGCGCGTTGGTGATGGGAAGGCCCGTCTTGCCGTCGAACAGCGAAATGTTCACGTGGTAGACGTCCTTGCCGCGTGGCACGTTGCCCTGCGCCGATCGCTCCGCTAGCCTGTCCGCCCGGACGACACCGAGGTAGACGTCGGCGCCGTCGAGAACCCGGTGGTAGGGATTGGGCGCCGCGGCGGCCGCCAGCGGTGGCGGCGGTGGCGGCGCCGGCATGCCGTAGTTGAACATGTAGAGGATGGCGCCCTGGATTTCCACGTCGCTCAATTCGGGCGTGCCCCCGCGGGCCGGCATGTGACCGCGACCGTGCACGGCCGACTTCACGAGCGTGTCCAGTCCTTTTGCCAGGCGCGGCGTCCAGGCCACGCGATCGCCGATCCTGGGCGCTCCCTGCACGCCGTCCTGGTGGCACTTGGCGCACTGGCCCTGCGCGATCTGCTCGCTGCTGCGCAGCACGGCGGGAGTGGCCTGGCCCAACGGCTCGATCCATTGGCCGCCGGAGCGGTTGACCATGTGGGTGATCGCCCGCTCGACCTCGATGTCGCTCAGCCCGGGGCTCCCGCCGTGGGCCGGCATATTGCGGATGCCGGTCAACGCATGGCCGGTCAATGCGGTGAGGCCCTGCGACGCGCGCGCGGACCAGGCCCGCTTGTCGCCGATCTTCGGGGCGCCCTGCGTTCCGGTGAGATGGCAAGACGCGCAGACCGTCTCGACGACTTCAGCGCCGCTGCGCTCGGGCCGCTGGGCACCGGCAGTTCCAGCCAGCAAGGCCACCGCCGTCGTGGAAGCCAGCGCCCACGCGCGCAGACTGGACGTCTTCATGGAAGGCTCCTCTGACGAATCCTTCAACAAGCTTGCATCGTTTGCGCACGAACGCCTTGAGGAAAGTCAATTTGTCCTCTAATTCCCCGTGCTTGCGGGGGCGCGGCCCCAGACAGGCCTCATGACGCCACCGCTGGCGCCGGCACAAGCCGCTTCCCCAGCCATAGCAAGCCCGCCGCCACCAGCAGCAACAACGAACATGCCGATGACGTGCCACTCCAGCACGACTTCCTCTGGTGGAAAGCCTTACGTGGCCGTTTTCGGCGAGCCCGAAACGGCTCAAGCGGCTTCGAGCGAAATGCGGCGGCGCAGATCGTGAAACCGCTCTTGCGGACTGCTTCCGAACAATGGGTCGTCCCCCGCAGGCGCCGCGGCCGCCGCCGTGCGCCAATCATCGGCACTCAGCGTCCTGGCCGCCAGCGGGAGGATGTCCTCTTCTTCCCTGGCGATGTGGTTGCCGTAGTACACGAGGTAGGTTGCGGCGGCGACCTCGACCTCGCTGCGCGACAGCACTGCGTCGGACTGCACTTCCTCCAGCAGGCGTTGCAGCGCGGTGCCGGCGGTGGCGATGACACGATGTTCCTGCTGCAGGCGCG
>JBBRSZ010000026.1:0-66205 GCA_038244915.1 Burkholderiales bacterium
ATCATCGATTGCTCGAACCCATCGGCTACATCCCGCCGGCAGAAGCTGAGGCAAACTACTACCGGCAACTCGCCAGTCAAGCCTCCACGGTGGAGGTCTGACTTAAACCAACTGGCCTCCACGATTCCCGGTGCGGTTCACTGTGACCGATGACATGTCGATTCCCGGTGTGCAGTGTCGTCTTCCCCTTCCGAACCGTGATAACGACGTGCGGCGGAGTCGCATCGTCACGAATCTGCAAGTCGTTCCAGCGCAAGTTGTCCATCTCGGTGCCAGGCCGTAGACCGGTAAGCACTCCGAAGTTGAAGTAGAAATACAGTAGCTCTCGAATGTCTCGGGACCGCTTGGTTCGCCCCTCGGCGATCCAGTCCGGAAACGCTGCCCTTATCTTCGCGACCTCTGCAGCGGTGAAGTAGTCGCGCCTTTCCGCGCTGACTCCGGAAGCTACCGACATACTGGGGATCTGCGATGGTGTCATCCACTTGCGGATTACGGCCTCATCGAAGACCCGTTGCATTGCAGCATTGTGTGTCTTGAGGGTCGATTGCGCCGGTGTTCGCTTAAGCTCCTTCGCCCTCCATGCATCGAAGTCAGCCAGCTTGGCGTAGTCGATGCTGGTGATGTGCGTCCGGTCGAAGAAGCGGATGTGGTACTTTTTCAAGGCCCACACATAGTCCTTCAGGGAGGCGTAGCCCTTGGACGTGCTTGGTTGTTGTTGCATGCGCTCGATGGCCAGCTGCGCGACATCTTTGAACGCCTTGGTCTGAATCGCGATGCCGTGGGCAAGTTTGATGTCACACTCGGCCTTGACCTTGATGGCACCGGTGATAGCCTTGGTCTTGTCACGCTGCTTTGTCGTTCGCGAGATCCACTTGCCGCCGATCTTGAAGCGTGCCAGCCAGACCTTGCTATTGCGCTGCAGGTAGATGTACAGGCCGTCGTCAACGTCGTGTTTGTCAGTTAGTTCGTTCATCGCGCCTGCCGCTGGGTTTGGCAGTAGGGTGATTATTGCAAAGAATTTGCAAAGTTGCGATCAGGCGGCGCAAGCGTTTGATTTATAACGTGTTTTTCTGACGCGTTACTCTCGAAATCCGGTGTACGGTTATGCCGTACCGTGGGTTCGAATCCCACCTGCTCCGCCACCCAGGGCCTGTTCAGGCCGTCGCCGTATGATGGGCCAGCCGCGCACCGTGCGGCCCCTACACCATGGCGCAAGACTCAACTGAATCGATTGTGGAACTGCGTCACCTGACCTTCGGGTACGGGGAGCGGGTGATCCTGCGGGACGTTTCCCTGCGCATTCCACTTGGCAAGGTGACGGCATTGATCGGCCCCATGGGCTCGGGCAAGACCACCACGCTGCGCCTGATCGGCGGGCTGAACCGCCCGCAATCCGGGCAGGTTCTGTTCGAAGGCCAGGACGTGAGCGCAATGGACCAGAAGCAGCTCTACGCCGTGCGGCGGCGCATGGGCATGATGTTCCAGTTCGGGGCGCTGTTCGCCGACATCAGCGTGTTCGACAACGTGGCCTTCCCGTTGCGCGAACACACGGACCTGCCCGAAGCCCTGATCCGCGACATCGTGCTGATGAAGCTGCAGGCGGTGGGTTTGCGGGGCGCTCGCGACCTCAGTCCCAGCTCCCTGTCAGGCGGCATGATGCGGCGGGTTGCATTGGCGCGCGCCATCGCGCTGGACCCCGACCTGGTGATCTACGACGAGCCGTTCTCCGGCCTCGATCCGATCTCGCTGAACACGGTGGCGCGGCTGATCCGGCAGCTGAACGATTCGATGGGCCTGACCAGTCTGTTCGTGTCGCACGAGCTCGAACAGACCCTGGCGATCGCGGACCACGTGATCCTCCTTGCCGAGGGAAAGGTGGCCGCCGAAGGTTCGCCCGAAGAGATGATCGGCAGCGCGGATGCGCTGGTCCATCAGTACGTGAAGTCGCTGCCGGACGGCCCCGTCCGGTTCCACTTTCCGCAGGTGCCGGCGGGGCAGGACTTTGCCTGAAGCGTTACTTGATGCCCAGCAGTTCCCGCACGAATTTGGCGCCGTCGCCGCCGTTTTGCATGATCTCCTTCAGGCGCTCCGGCGTCGTGTCGAGACTGCGAGCCCAGGCAAGCAGCTTGTCTTGACAGGCGCTGAAGTCCTCGACCTGCAATTGGGGGATGTGGCTCTCGTCTGCCATGGTGGTGCTACCGTTTGTCCAAACATCCCGAGGATAAGGAGGCGCCGCCACGTTGGCTGTAGGACGGGACCGGGTCAGGGTTGCTGTCTAGTGAAGACGCAGGAGGCGTCCGGGTTTCTCCTGCAACTGCAGGACCACTGGTTACATTGTGCGGCGTCCTGTTCCGCCGCCGAAAACTAAGATCACGGGATGACCCAGCGGCCGGCGCCCCTCCAGCCAGACATCGTGCTTCCGCCCGACGTCGGTGCCGACCCCGCCGTGCCGTTCGATGCCGCATCCACCACCGTGTTCCAGGCCAGGATGAAGCGGGCGCCGCTTTGGTTCTGCTCGTTCCTGGCCGGCAACAGTCGCGAGAAACGCCGTTTGCGCGACGAGCTTGCATTGATGAAAGGTGCCTGGCCGCTGTTGATGAAGCAACGCAACGGCGGCAAGTGGACGGCCGACGAAAAGGCCCGGTTGAAGGAGATGGTCCGCTCCGCGTCGTCGGTCAGCCCCTACCTGTTCATCTGGGCCATTCCCGGGTCCGTGCTGTTGCTGCCGCTGCTCGCCTGGTTCCTCGACCGGCAGCGCAAGCAGCGCATCCGCAAGCGCGGGTCCTGAAGCGTCAGCGCCGCCGCCGGGGCTCGCCGTCGGGGTCCAGGTCGGCGAAGTCGGTCGACTCCCCGGAGGGCGCCCAGAACTCGTCCTTGGTGCCGTCGGCGCCGCGCCGGCCGCGCGGCTCTTCGGTCGCCCCGCCGAACAGCGTCGTGTCCGCGCCGAAGTTCTGTGGCCCGCGCGATTCCGCAGCCGGGGTGAAGGCCCTGACGATGGCCCGCCAGGTCCGCGCGAGGGCCGAGTCAGTGGGGCTGGGCTCGGGGGTCATTGACCAGTCATTTCAGCACGAAAGCGCCGCTTCCGGCCAGCGCAGTGGGCCGGATAGAATCGCGCATTGACGAGCAGCACCTCAGGAAGCGACATGGCGGGACCAAACGAGACAGCACTGCGACCCGACGGAGCGCCATGAGCCGCGTGATCCGGTTCGACCAGTTCCTGGCGGTCGAGAAGGGCAGATTCATGGCGGCACTGGAGGCGGCGCGCCTGCAGCCCGCGCAGTTCGACGTCTCCAGGATGGAGATCTCGCCGCCGCTGATGCCCGGCAACGTCACCGGCCTGGTGACCGTGAAGCTGGCGTCCAGCGCGATCGCCTTCAGCTACGAGGACGCCGTCGGCAACAGCTGGGTCACGGCGTTCGAGGACGACCTGGTCGCCGGCCGTTTCAGCGGCCAGGACAACCGTGACGGCGATACCGAGTCCCGACTGCTGCCAACGCGCCAGGCTTAGCGTTGCGACGCGTCAGGCGGGCTGGCGCTGGTCTTGCTCCGGTTCCTGCATGTGGGCCAGCGAGCGCAGCTTGATCTGCACACCCTCGATCGCATAGCGGTGTTGCCGCCAGAGCTCCATGAAACGGCTGTCGTGGTCCGACTCGAGCCAGCGCTCGGGGTCCTTCAGACGCAGCAATTGCTGGTTCCACAGGAAGTCGACCAGCCGGTTGTGCACGATCAGGATTTCCACCATGTCGCCGGCCAGTTCCGGGAACCAGCCCTGCTTGATGTGGCGCGCTTCTTCCAGCGGGGTCTCGTCGTCCTCGCCTTCGCCCTGGAAGAACGTCGCGCGCCGCTGCGCCGCGACCCACTCGCAGTAGCGGTCCAGCGCATCGAGCAGTTCCAGCGCCTTGAGCCGGCGCACCTCACGCAGCCGCAGGCCGCGGGCAATCGTGGCGCTGACCAGTGCAATGACGATCAGTGCCGCCACCAGCCAGAGGGAAAAGTACACGAGGCTCGACACGGTCGGGGCGCGATCAGGCGGCTCGCCGCGTCGGGGACTTGGCGGGCGTTGCCTTCTTGCCGGCGGCCCTGGCCGGCGCCTTGCGCGCGGGAGACTTGCTGGCGGGCGCCGCGGCCTTGCCGCCCTGCAGGCTGCGCTTGAGCAGCTCGGTCAGGTCGATCACATCGGCGCCGCGCTGCGCGAAGGGAGCGTCTTCCACCGGCGTCACGGTCTCGGTCTCGCCGGCCTTGGCCTTTGCTTGCACCATCTTCATGATCTCTTCGCGGAACGAGTCGCGGAACTGGTCGGCGCTCCAGCTGGACGCCATGTCGTCGATCAGCTGCCGGGCCATCTTCAGCTCGCTGTCCTTGAGGCCCGCGGCCTTGGCGCCCAGCGGCGGCAGCTTCAGCTCTTCCCACGAGCGGATCTCGCCGCCCCAGCGCAGCAGGTTCAGGACCAGCGCTGGCCCGCACGGAATCAGGACCGCGAGGTGTTGCTTGGTCTGGATGACGACCTTGGCGATGCCGACTTTGTTGCTCTGCTTGAGTGCCTCGCGCAGCAGCGCGTACACCTTCTCGCCCTTGTTGATCGGCGCCACGTAGTACGGCCGCTCGAGGTAGACGAACGGAACCTGGTCGGCATCGACGAAGCATTCCATCTCGATCGTCTGGGTCGTGCGCGGGTAGGCCGCGGCGATTTCCTCGGGCGTCAGGACCACGTACTGGCCATCGCCCCAGGCGATGCCCTTGACGATGTTGTCCTTGTCGATCTCCTTGCCGGTCTTCTTGTTGACGCGCTTGTAGCCGACCGGGTCCATCGAACGCTTGTCGAGCCAGTCGAAGTCCAGGTCGGACTCGGCGGTGGCGGAATACAGCGCGATCGGAATGTGGACCAGGCCGAACGTGATCGCGCCTTTCCACAAGGTGCGGGTCGACGTTTTCGCCATTCCCTGCTGGCTGGCCATGGACACTCCCTGGAAGACAACAAAATTGTTTCAGGGAGTTTGCGAATGTCCGCGCGCTTCCACTGTCGGACGCTGGCCGCCCGCCATGTAGGCAAGGCCTCACAAGCGGGCGCCAGCAGTTGTTGCAGCAGGCAGCGCCCGCGTGCGCGCGTCCCCGGTTGCGCCAGCCGGTGGGCAGTGCCCGTCCAGCGCGCCTGCAGCCGCGCGAAGGAGGCTGGGGCAAATTGCCGGCAGCGGCTAGATGCCGTATTCCTTGAGCCGGTTGTAGAGCGTCTTCAGGCTCACGCCCAGAGCGGCTGCCGTGCGCTCCTTGTGATGGCCGAAATGCTCCAGCGTGGCCAGGATCACCTGCCGTTCTACCGTGGCCAGCGGCGTGCCGATGTCGATCTCGACCGAGGTCGACGCGCCGTGGATCGCGATGGGCTCGACCATCGGGTCGCGCGGCAACCACTTGTCGGAGATCTCGCTGCCAGCGGTCATGACATAGGCCCGCTGCAGCACGTTGCGCAATTCCCGAACATTGCCTGGCCAGCGGTATTCGGCCAGCCGCTTGAGCGCCGATGGCGACGCGTGCTTGGCGCTGCCTTCGCGGGTGCCGATCTCCCGCAGGAAGTGGGAGACCAGCCGCGGCAGGTCGTCGCACCGGTCGCGCAGCGGCGGCAGCGCGATCGGGAAAACGTTCAGCCGGTACATCAGGTCTTCGCGCAGCGCGCCGCTGGCGACAGCCTGCACCGGGTCCCTGTTGGTGGCCGCCACCACCCGCACGTCAGTCTCGATCGGTGTGGTGGAACCCACGCGCATGCAGGTGCCGCACTCCAGCACCCGCAGCAGCTTGACCTGCAGTGCCGGCGGCATGTCGGTGATCTCGTCCAGGAACAGCGTGCCGCCGTGGGCGCGTTCGAAGAAACCCTGGTGCTGCCGCTGGGCGCCGGCGAAGCTGCCCTGCTCGTGGCCGAAGATTTCGCTTTCGATCAGGGCCGGCGCAATTGCGCCGCAATTGACTGCCAGGAACGGACGGCTGCGGCGGCGGCTCAGGTCGTGGACGGTGCGCGCCACCAGTTCCTTGCCGGTGCCGCTTTCGCCGGTGATGAACACCGTGACCGAGGTGCCGGCCACCCGGGCGATCTGTTCGTAGACCAGCTGCATCGGTTCGGACTTGCCCACCATGTGGCCGAAGCGGCCGCTGCGCATGAGTTCATCGAGCAGGCCGTCGACCTCCGCCTGCAGCACCGACGGTTTCATCACCCGCGACAGGATGCCCTGCAACTGCCTGGCGCTGACGGGCTTGATCAGGTAATCGGCCGCGCCGTAGCGCAGCGCCTGGATCGAGGTCTCCAGGCTGGCATGGCCGGTCATCAGCACCACTTCGGAGTTGCCGAGCAGCGCGTGGTCGTCCAGCAGCGTCATGCCGCTGCCGTCCGGCAGGCGCAGGTCCAGCAGCACCAGGTCGGGTGGCTGCAGCGCCAGCTGGCGCCGCGCGTCGCGCAGCGAGTGCGCGGTCGCGGCCGAATACCCCTCGGTCGTCACCAGCGCGGCCATCATGCGGGCCGAATCGGGGTCGTCCTCAACAATCAGTGCGTGGCCCATTGTTTCCGTCCGTCGGCCCTGTCGGGCTGCCTCGTGGGATTATTGCGCCGGGACATTGCTGCGCAGACCGTCTGTAACACATCGTGACGGTTCATGGCAAATCACTCATGCTCGCACGCAGCTGGTTGCGGTCCACCGGCTTGACCAGGTAGGCGTCGAAGCCGGCCGCCCTGGCATTTGCGATGTCCCGTTCGTGGCCGTAGCCGGACAGGGCGATCATCCGCCCGGCGTAACCGGCTGCACGCGCGTGGCGCGCCAGTTCGAAGCCGGTGATCCCGGGCAGGCCGATGTCCACGATCGACACCTCGGGCCGCAGCTTCAGCAGCCGGGTCAGGCCCTCGCGGCCATCGGCGGCGGTGTGGACCGAGTGGCCATCGAGCTCCAGCTTGGCGCGCAGGGCGGCCAGCACGTCCTGGTTGTCCTCTACCACCAGCACCTTGCGGCGCCGCTGCAGTGGCAACGAGTCGTCGGCTGCCGCCGGCGCCGGCGCCACGGCCGGCAGGCGCACGGTGAAGCGGCTGCCCTGGGGCGACGTGTCCACAGCCACGGTGCCACCATGCAGTTCGACCAGCCGCCGCACCAGGGTCAGGCCGACGCCCAGGCCGCCGGCGCGCCGGTCCAGTGGCCGGTCGCCCTGCACGAACAGCTCGAAGATGTGCGGCAGCAGGGCGTCGGAAATGCCATCGCCCCGATCCTGCACTTCGATCATGGCGTCGGGTCCGTCGCGCCGCACCGACAGGACCACCTCGCCGCCGGGCGCGCTGTACTTCAGGGCATTGGCCACGAGGTTGCCGACGACCTGTTCGATCCGCACCGCGTCACCGTCGGTCCAGGCGCTGTCCAGCCGGCAGGTCAGCGTGTGCCGCGCGGCTGCGCCGGTGAGCAGCATGGTCTGTTGCACCCGCTGGGCGATGGCCGCGAGGTCGACCGGCTGGCGCGACAGCAGGATCTTGCCGGCGATCACGCGGCTGACGTCCAGCAGGTCGTTCATCATGTGCGACAGGTTGCGGGTCTGCCGGCCGATGATCGAACGGGCTTCGGCCGCGGTCTCGCCGTCGGCCGGCGCGCTATCGAGCACATCGATCGCCGCGGAGATGGCGCCCAGCGGATTGCGCAGCTCGTGACTGAGCATGGTGAGGAATTCGTCCTTGGCCCGGCTCGCCGATTCGGCCTCCAGCCGCGCCGCCACCGCGCTGTCCGTGAGCAACACGCGCTGGCGCTCGGCCTCCTTCTGGTCGCTCATGTCCACGGTGACGCCGGTCATCTGCTCGGCGCCGCCAGCGGCGTCGTAGCACAGCATCACGCGGCTGGAGAACCAGCGCGCGCTGCCGTCCGGTCGCAGCACGGCGTAGTCGAAGGTTTCCTTCTCGCGGCGCAAGGCGCACGCGGTCCAGAGTTCCCGCTCGACGCGCTCGCGGTCGGCGCCATCGATCAGGCAGAACCAGTCGGCCAGCCGGCCCGCGCCCAGGCTGTCGACCCCGAACAGCTTGAACTGGCCCGGCGTCCATGCCAGCTGGTCGGCCGCGAACTGGTAGTGGAAGAAACCGGCGTGGCCCGCGTCCTGCGCCAGTGCCATCAGCCGCTGGTTCTCGCGCAGTTGCAGGTCCACCGCCAGCAGCCGGGCTTCGACGCGCTTGCGCTCGGTGATGTCGACCAGCGCGCCGACCGCGCCCCGGGGCCGGCCCTGCCGGTCGCGCAGTGGCACGGCGTGCGCGAGCACGAAGATCGAGGGCTGGCCCTGCAGCGCGAACTCCAGCTCCATCGCCAGCACGGTCTCGCCCTGGCCGGCGGCCCGCCTCAAGGGCAGCTGCCGCGGCTCCAGGGGTCGGCCGCGGTGCAGGATCCGCAGGCCCGGCCGCGCCGTTGCGCCGGAGGTGAGCAACCGGTCCATCGCGGGATTCTGGGAAACCACTTCGCAGTCGGGATCCTGCGCGAAGGCCAGGCCGATCGGGCTGCCATTGAACAGGGCCTCGAATTCCTGGGCCCTGGCTTCCAGCCGGCTGCGCGCTGCCAGGTCCTCGTCACGGGCCCGCAGCAGCGCATCGCGCAGCAGCGCGATTTCGTGCACCGGCAGCGGCCCGTCGAGCCCGGCCGGCCCGTCGACGGCCAGCTGGTGCAGCGGCCGCGTCACCTGCCTGGCCGCCAGTGCCGCCAGCACCACGCCGAGCAACAGGCCGGCTGCGCCGGTGGCGAGCGCGGCAGCGATGGCTTTGCGGTGGGAAGCGTCGATCGGCGCGGCCGGCAAGGACGCAGTCACCTGCCAGCCTGAGAGCGGGGACACCTGCCGCGCCGCGTACAGCGCGCCATCCGTGGCTGGCACCGGCAGCGGCGCGGCGCCGCTGCCGGTGATCACCGACCCGTCCGGCCCGAGCAGGCTGACCGCGGCACCAGGGGGCGGTTGCGCGCCCAGCGCCAGCCGCTGCCAGGCGGCAACGCCGACGCGCGCGGCCAGCAGCAGCTGCACGCCGCCATCGGCCAGGACCGGGACTGCCAGCACCACATGCGGCGCCACGCCGTCGATCAGCCCGCTGGCCCCCGGCCGGGCGAGGTCGAGAACGCGCCGCTGCAGGTCCAGCACCTGCGGTGCGGGCGGCACGTTGGCTCCGGCCGTGTCGAACACGATCGTGCCGGCCCGGTCCAGCAGGAACAGGCTGTCCCATTCGCGGCGCGGGTGGGGCTGGGAGCGGAGCCTGCGCTCCAGCGCCGCGCGCGCGGCCGGCTGCCGCGGATCGGCCTGCGCCAGGGCGCGCAGCGCGTCGAACGAGGCTCCCATCTCGGCGTCGACCGCAATCGACAGCGCGGCTGCGGTCCGGGTCAGCAGGTCTTGCGTGCGCGCCTGTTCCTGCCGCACGTCGGCGAAGATCCGGACGGACATCAGCAACGCGATCGGCAGTGTCGCCAGCAGGATCACCGCGACCAGGTAGGTCCGCAGCGAAGCGCGGGGCCAGGATCTCCCTGGCGGTGCCTTGGGTCGGTCGGTAGCGTGGGTCATTGGGGCCGGAATGAACTTGCCCGGAAGGCCGCTCATGCGGACGCTTCCAATGTAATCCCGTTCCGCCGTGCCCGACCGTCCGTGAACAGGCCCTAGACTGGCAGCGATGAAACCAGACACCTCGCCCGCGATCGAGGCGCACGCGGCAGCGCAGTGGGTCGAGGGCGAACTGGTGCGCAGCCTGATGCGCACGGCACGCAACTGGCAGGTCCTGGGCCTGCTGCTGGTCGTCGCCGCGCTGGGCCTGTTGTGGGACAACGCGCCCGCGTGGCAGCTGGCGGCCTGGTCGATCGCGGGGGTGACCGTTTCGTTGGCGCGAATCCGGATGTTGCGCCGCTATGCCGGATTGCCCGCATCGCAGCAGGTGGCGTTCTTCTCCCGCTGGCGCTTCCTGTGGCCGCTGAGCGCGCTGGTCGCCGGGCTGACGACCTTGCTGTTTTTCGACCGCGCGCCCCTGTCGGACCAGTTCATCTGCTGGCTGTTCATGTCCGGCATGGCGATGTTCTCGATCAACAGCCTGGCCGGCCACCTGCCGACTATGCGCGGCTACATCAACGTGCTGGCGCTGGCGGCACTGGGCAGCATGCTGTGGCGGATGGGCGTCGAACTGCGCTTCGGCGGGCCGTTCTATCACTACTGGGTGGTCGCGCTGCTGCTGGTGTTCTGGATGGCCCTGCTGCAGGCCGGACGCCGGCTGCACATGACGCACCGGACCAACTTCGAACTGCAGTACCGCAACAACCAGCTGATCGGATCGTTGACCCGGCAGACCCAGGCAGCGCTCGATGCGGTGCAGATCAAGAACCGCTTCCTGGCCAGCGCCGCCCACGACATCCGCCAACCGGTGCACGCGCTGGGCCTGTACGCCGACTGGCTGGGCAGTGAGCCTGAACTGGTGCACGAGATCGCACCCAAGATCGTCGAATCGACCAAGGCCGTCAACGCGCTGTTCGATTCCCTGTTCGACCTGGTGCGGCTGGACGCCGGGAAGATCCGGCTGCGGGTCGAGCCGGTGCAACTGCCCAAGCTGCTGCAGGACCTCGAATTGCAGTACCGGCCGCTGGCCGAGGCGAAAGGACTGGCGCTGCGGATGCACCTGGTGCCGGGGACGGCGCTGTCCGACCCGATCCTGTTGCAGCGCATCGTCGGCAACCTGATCTCCAATGCGGTCAAGTACACCCACCGCGGCGGCTTGCTGGTGGCCAGCCGGGCCACGCCATGCGGGCCGTGCATCGAAATCTGGGACACCGGCGTCGGCATCGCGCCGGAGCACCAGCGGGAGGTGTTTCGCGAGTTCTATAAGGTTCCCACCCATTCCGGCACGGAAGAAGGCTTCGGCCTGGGGCTGTCGATCGTCGAGCGGTTGACGCACATCCTGGGACATCCGCTGACCATGGCGTCACGGCCCGGACGGGGGACGGTGTTCCGGCTGCAACTGCTGCCCACTGACGCGCAGCAGGCCGCGGCGCGCGCCGCGGCCACCGTGGCTCAGCTGGTCAACATGCCGTGAGTCCGGGCGAAGTGGATGGTCTGGGTCCGGCTCTTGACGCCGAGGCGGCGGAACAATCTCCACAGGTGGACCTTGACCGTGTGTTCGCTGATGCCCAGTTCGTCCGCGATCTCGCGGTTCGACAGGCCGCGGTCCAGCATCACGATCAGCTGCTTCTGCCGCTTGGACAGCTTGCTGTCGGCCGGCGTCAGTTCCTCGAAGCCGCCGTCGGCGTTGATCAGGGCGCGGATGGCGGCGCCGATCTCCTGCGCCCCCGACGACTTCTCGATGTAGATGTCGGCACCTGCTTCGATGCACTGTTCTTCGGCGTCGGCCGCCGGCGATGCGGACAGGACGGCCAGCGGCGCTTGCGGATAGCGGGTCTTGAGCTCCTGCACGCCGGACGTGCCGGTCGTGTCGGGCAGCTTGAGGTCAAGGCAGATCAGTTCCGGAACGCCATGCTGGGCCACCGCCGCTTCCATGCCGCCGATCCGGTCCAGTTCCACCACGTTGGCGCCCGGGCGCAGCCGCCGCAGCAGCATGACGACCGCTTCCCGCATCAGCGGGTGGTCGTCGATCACATACAAACTCATGGGACGCGGATACTTTCTGGATCGAGGATGGGGGCCAAGGATAACCGCGAACGCGGGGGCCGACGGGCAGACAGTTACCTAGGCTGACCTGGCCAGAAGTTCCAGTGCCGCGACGATATCGGCCGGCATGATGCCCTGGGCGGGCTCGCCGATGCCTGCCAGGTCCGCGCCGGCCGTGGGCGTCTGGCGCAACCGTGCGATGGTCACGCCCGCCTCTTTCGCCGACTCGAATGCCACGCTTTGCGCCAGCAAGCGGCCGCTGGCGTCGACCAGCTTGAAATAGAACTTTCCATCTGTTTCGCGATACTGCTTGAAAGATGGCAGGGCGGCCCGCGCGGTCTTGTCGCTTTTGGCCTTGGCCCCTTGCGCCGCCAGGTTACGCAGGCCCACAGCCTGGCGCAATTCGGCCATGAAGGGCGTGGCGCGGGCCCGGGCCTTGGCCGCGCCGGCTTGCAGGATGCGCTCGAGTTCGACCGGGTTGTCGATGAGCGCCTGGTAGTGCTCGCGCATCGGGGCGATCTCGCGGTCGATGCGCTCGAACAGCAGCTGCTTGGCGTCGCCCCAGCCGATGCCCTCGGCATAGGCCTGGCGCAGGGCGGCGGTTTCTTCGCTCGAGGCAAAGGCCTGGTAGATCTGGAACAGCGCCGAGCCCTCGACCTCCTTGGGTTCGCCGGGCGCGCGCGAATCGGTCACGATGCCGGCGATCTGCTTGCGGATCTGCTCGGGCGGCGCGAACAGGGCAATGATGTTGTCGTAGCTCTTGCTCATCTTGCGGCCGTCCAGCCCCGGCAGCATCGCCACCGACTCGTCGATCGCCGCCTCGGGCAGCACCAGGTGCTCGCCGTACAGGTGGTTGAAGCTCTGCGCCATGTCGCGCGCCATTTCGATGTGCTGCACCTGGTCGCGCCCCACCGGAATCTTGTGGGCCTTGAACATCAGGATGTCGGCGGCCATCAACACCGGATACATGAACAGGCCCGCCGTGACGTCCGCATCCGGGTCGGTGCCGGCCGCCGTGTTCTTGTCGACCGAGGCCTTGTACGCGTGGGCGCGATTGAGCACGCCCTTGCCGGTGACGCAGGTCAGCAGCCAGGTCAGCTCGGTGATCTCGGGGATGTCGGACTGGCGGTAGAAGAACACCCGCTCCGGGTCAAGGCCGGCGGCGATCCAGCAGGCGGCGATTTCCATCGTGGAACGCTTGATGCGGGACGGCTCGTCGCACTTGATCAGCGCGTGGTAGTCGGCCAGGAAATAGAAGTTCTCGGTGCCGTTGCGGCGGCTGGCCTGCACGGCCGGCCGGATCGCGCCGACGTAGTTGCCCAGGTGCGGCGTGCCGGTGGTTGTAATGCCGGTCAGGAACCGGGTGACGGCAGTCTTGCTCATGAACGCTCTAACGGAACAGGGATTGCAGGGGAATCAGCGCGAAACCGATCGCGGCGTAGCCGATGTCGATCAGTGGGCGTAGCCAGTAGGTGCCGACGACACCGGCGACCACCAGCGCCAGCACGATGAAGAAGCCCCAGGGCTCGATCCGGCTGACGGCCAGGGCCGCGCGAAACGGCAGCAGGCCCACCAGCACCCGGCCGCCATCGAGCGGCGGCAGCGGAAACAGATTGAAGGCCCACATCACCAGGTTGACCAGCACGCCGGCCTTGCACATTTCCGTGAAGAAGCGTTCGCTGACGCCGGAACCAGCCAGCATGGTGAAGGCGGCGGCCCACAGGATGGCCTGGATGAAGTTCGACGCCGGCCCGGCCAGCGCCACCCACACCATGTCGCGCTTGGGATGGCGCAGGGCGGCGAAGTTGACCGGCACCGGCTTGGCGTAACCGAACAGAAAGGCGCCCGAGGTCGCGAAGTACAGCAGCAGCGGCATCAGGATCGTCCCCATGGGGTCGATGTGATTGAACGGGTTGAGCGTGACCCGGCCGGCCGCGTACGCCGTGTTGTCGCCCAGGTAGCGCGCGACATAGCCATGGGCCGCTTCGTGCACCGTGATGGCGAACAGCACCGGCAGGGCATAGATCAGGACCGTTTGAACGAGATTGGAGATATCCACGGCGTCGATTGTCTCAGAGCGTCTTCACAGGCCCAGCGGCGCCAGCGCGCCGCGGCCCTGGCGCACCACGATCGGCTCGCCGCCGCTGCCCATCGGGGTCAGGTCGATCACCGTCGTGGGCTCCGACGGGCAGGCGCCGGCGTCGATCACCCCGGCGACGAGTTTCTCAAAGCGGGCCCGGATCTCCTGGGCATCGTTCATCGCCTCGGTTTCATGCGGCGGGATCAGCGTGGTCGCCAGCAGCGGCGTGCCGTGCAGCGCCAGCAGCTCCTGCAACACGCGGTGCTCGGGCACCCGCAGGCCGATGGTCTTGCGCTGCGGATGGCTGACACGGCGCGGCACTTCGCGCGTCGCCTCCAGGATGAAGGTGTAGGGGCCCGGCGTGGCGGACTTGAGCAGGCGGTACTGCTTGTTGTCGACGCGGGCGTAGTTGGCCAGCTCGCTCAGGTCGCGGCACAGCAGCGTCAGGTGGTGCTTCTCGTCGACACCGCGGATCTGCCGCAGCCGGTCGACCGCATCCTTGTCGTCCAGGTGGCAGGCCAGCGCATAGCTGGAGTCGGTCGGCACCGCGACGATGCCGCCGCGCTCCAGCAAGGCGGCAGCCTGCTTGAGCAACCGGGGCTGCGGGTTGTCGGGATGGACTTCGAAATACTGGGCCATGCTCTTTGAGGGTTCAGGTGAAAGCGGGTTCCGACTGCGGGCGTCTTTCTCGCACGGTGAGCCAGGCGCCGGCGGCGCCACAGACCGCGATCATGACCATGCCGGCCATCGACCAGCGATCGGGCACATGCTCGAACACCAGCCAGCCGCCCAGCATGGCGAAGGCGATCTGGCTATACAGGTAGGGCGTCAGCGTCGCCGCCGGCGCCCGCTGGTAGGCCAGGATCAACAAGAAGTGGCCGATGGTCGCCATCACGCCCATCAGGCACAGGGCCAGCCAGAGCCACGACGCGCCCAGCTGGACCCAGACGAACGGCAGAGCCAGGCTGGCGATCAGCGTGCCGACCCAGCCGGTGTACAGGTGCATGGTGACCGGGTCTTCGGTGCGGGCCAGTTTGCTGGTCAGCACCTGAAACCACGCGTTGGTGGCGACAAGGCCCAGCGGCAGCAGGCTGGCCCAGTTGAAGGCGGCGCCGCCCGGCCGGATGATCACCAGGGTGCCGGCGAAGCCGCCCGCCACCAGCAGCCAGCGCAGCGCGGACACTTTTTCCTTGAGCACTGTGGCGGCCAGCACGGTAATGGCCAGCGGCGAGATCATGACGATCGCGGTGAACTCACCGACCGGCATGTGCTTGAGGCTGGCGAACGCGAACAGGCTGCTGGCCAGCAGCAGCACGCCGCGCAGGCACTGGAACGGCAGGTGCCGGGTGCGCAGCACCCGCCGGCCCCGGATCGGCAGGATCACCAGCGTGGTGGCGATGGCCTGGAAGGCATAACGGAACCACAGTGCCAGCAGCAACGGCACCCAGGCGCTGATGTACTTGGTGGTGGTGTCGAGCACCGAGAAGCAGGCGCAGGCCGCGATCACCAGCGCGATCCCGGCCAGCGCATGGTGCGGGACCGGCTGTTGCGCGCTGGCCGCGCTCACTGGATGCGGTCGGCCAGCAACTCCCACACCGGCGTCAGCTCGCCCGCCAAGTAGGGCAGCCGGCCGAGGTCGGTGTGGCTTTCGCCGGGGCTGTGGAAGTCGCTGCCGCGCGAGGCCGCCAGGCCGAATTCGCGCGCCGTCTCGCCGTACTTGACGTATTCGGCGGCGGTGTGGCTGCCGGTGACCACTTCCACAGCGCGGCCGCCGTGGGCCTTGAACTCGCTGAACAGCGCGTATTCCTCGTTGGCGGAGAATTTGTAGCGGGCCGGATGGGCGATCACGGCGATGCCGCCGGCGGCAGTGATCCACTGCACGGCGTCCCGCAGATTGGCCCAGCGGTGCGGCACGAAGCCCGGCTTGCCTTCGGTCAGGAAGCGGCGGAACACCTCGTTGGTGTCCTTGCAGACGCCGCTTTCGACCAGGTGGCGGGCGAAGTGGGTGCGCGAAATCAGCTCCGGGTTGCCGACATAGCGCAGCGCCCCTTCGTAGGCGTCCTGGATGCCGACCTTGGCCAGTTCGTCCGACATCTCCATCGCCCGGGCACCGCGCCCGCCCCGGGTGTTGGTCAGGCCCTGCCGCATCGCGGCGTCATCGGGATCGAAGCCCAGGCCGACGATGTGCACCGTCTGGCTGGCGAACGTGACCGAGATCTCCGTGCCCGTGAGATATTTCATGCCGTGTGCATTGGCGGCGGCGGCGGCCCGGTGCTGGCCGCCGATTTCGTCATGGTCGGTCAGCGCCCACAGTTCGACGCCGTTGGCGGCCGCGCGGGCGGCCAGGTCTTCCGGGCTCATCGTGCCATCGGAGACAACGGAATGACAGTGCAGGTCGGCATTGAGGATGGACACAGGCCGATTTTAGGCCCGATGCTCCTGGCGCGCCGGCATGGACTTGCATTCCCGCTGGCCGTAGCATGGCTCCATGATCATCGTGCACCACCTGAACAACTCACGCTCCCAGCGCGTGCTCTGGTTGCTGGAGGAACTGGGACTTGACTACGAGCTGCGGCGCTACGAGCGGGATCCGGCCACGATGCTGGCGCCGCCGGAGTTGCGAGCAATCCATCCGCTTGGCAAGTCGCCGGTGATCAGCGATGGCGACAACGTGCTGGCGGAATCGGGTGCGATCCTGGAATACCTGGTCGAGACCTATGGGCAAGGGCGGCTGCTGCCGCCGCCGGGCACACCCGAGCGGCTGCGCTATCGCTACTGGATGCATTACGCCGAAGGCTCGGCCATGCCGCCGCTGCTGTTGAAACTGGTGTTCGACCGCGTCGGCAAGGCGCCGATGCCCTTCTTCGCCAGGCCGGTGGCGCGGGCGATCGCGGCGAAAGCGCGCGTCAGCTTCATCCAGCCGCAGATCGACCTGCACCTGGATTTCATGGAGGGGGAACTGGAACGCAGCACCTGGTTTGCGGGCGATGCGTTCAGCGCCGCCGACGTGCAGATCAGTTTTCCGCTGGAAGCGGCGGCCGCCCGCGGCGGGCTCGACGGGCTGCGCCCCCGGCTGATGGAATACCTGGCCCGCATCCACGCGCGGCCGGCCTACCAGCGGGCGCTCGCCCGTGGCGGGCCCTACGACATCGTCGCCTGAGCGCAGCCGGCGCTAGTTCAGCGCGCCGGCCTGCCTGCGGATGTCGGCGCCGGTGCGCAGGGCGCAGTCGATGGCGATCGCCAGGCCCCGCACGATGTCCTCCAGCGGCATCGAGGGCTGGCCCTGTCGCGGCAGCCAGGGCACATGGATGAACCCGCCGCGCACGCCGGCCAGCGGTCGCCGGGTCGCCAGCGCGTGCATCAATCCGTAAAAGACATGGTTGCAGACGAAGGTGCCTGCCGTTTGCGAAACCTCGCCGCGCACGCCCTCGTGCTCCAGCGCGGCGAGCATGGCCTTGATCGGCAGGCTGCTGAAATAGGCCGCCGGCCCGTCGGCGATGACAGGCGTGTCGACTGGCTGGGCCAGCGCGTTGTCGGCGATCCGGGCGTCGTTGACGTTGATCGCGACCCGTTCCAGCGACAGGGCCGCGCGGCCGCCGGCCTGCCCGGTGCAGATCGCCAGCACCGGCCGGTGCTGTTCCAGCAGGCTCTCCAGCACCTGCAGCGACTGGTCGAACGCCGTGGGAAGGCGGGCCGCGACGATCCGGTGGCCGGCCACGCTCCGGCCCTCCAGCGCCTGGACGGCCAGCCAGCTGGGGTTGATCGCCTCGCCGCCGAACGGATCAAACCCGGTGACCAGGACGGTGGGAACGCGGCCCACTCCTACGTTGGATGCAGATACCATCGTTTTCCACTGTACCTCACGGTACCAAGGAGACAGACATGCGTTGGGAAGGCAATCGGGAATCGGACAACGTCGAGGACCGGCGCGGTGAAGGCGGCGGTGGCGGCGGCTTTGGCATCGGCGGCGGCACGCTGGGCATCGGCGCTGTCGTCATCGCGCTGGTCGGCGGCGCCATCTTCGGCATCAATCCGCTCACCATCCTGGGCATGCTCAGTGGCGGGGGCGGTCCGACTCCTCAGACCCAGCAGGGGCCGGCCCAGTTGCCGCCGGCCAACGACACCCAGGCGAACTTCGTACGGACTGTGCTGGCCGACACCGAAGACGTCTGGGGCCAGTTGTTCAAGCAGGGCGGCGCCAACTACGTCAACCCGAAGCTGGTGCTGTTCCGCGGCGCGATCCGGACCGGCTGTGGCCAGGGCCAGGCGGCGATGGGGCCGTTCTACTGCCCGGCCGACCAGAAGGTCTACATTGATCTGGATTTCTACGAGACCCTGAAAAACCGGCTCGGCGCCCCCGGCGACTTCGCCCAGGCCTACGTGATCTCTCACGAGGTCGGCCACCACGTGCAGAACCTGCTCGGGATCGCCGACAAGATGGAGCAAGCGCGTGGCCGCGCCAGCCCGGCCCAGGCCAACGCCCTGAGCGTGAAGATGGAACTGCAGGCCGACTGTTTCGCCGGCGTCTGGGCCAACCATGCCAACGAAGCCCGCAAGATCCTGGAGCAGGGCGACGTCGAGGAAGCCATGAACGCAGCGGCCAAGATCGGCGACGACGCGCTGCAGAAGTCGCGCGGCGGGGCCGTCGTGCCCGAGAGCTTCACCCATGGCACCAGCGCGCAGCGCCAACGCTGGTTCAGCACGGGGCTCAAGACCGGCAGCGTCAAGGCCTGCGACACCTTCGGCGCCGGCAGCCTGTAACAGCGGCCCGGGCAGGCGCGGCGAGCCCGGTTTCCGGCAGATTCGGCAGGGGGGAGCAGTCAATGAGATAATAGAGGGCTCAGATGACAGCTTCCTTCTCCAACCTCTCGCTGGCCGAGCCCCTTTCGCGCGCAGTCGCCGAAATGGGCTACGAGTCCATGACCCCCATTCAGGCCCAGGCCATTCCGGTCGTCCTGACCGGCAAGGACGTGATGGGAGCGGCACAGACCGGCACCGGCAAGACGGCGGCGTTCTCGCTGCCCCTGCTGCAGCGCCTGCTCAAACACGAAAACGCCTCGACCTCGCCGGCCCGCCATCCGGTGCGCGCGCTGGTGTTGCTGCCGACCCGTGAGCTGGCCGACCAGGTGGCCCAGCAGGTCAAGCTGTACGCCAAGTACACCAACTTGCGCAGCGCCGTGGTGTTCGGGGGGATGGACATGAAGCCCCAGACGCTGGAACTCAAGCGCGGGGTCGAGGTGCTGGTGGCCACGCCCGGGCGCCTGCTGGATCACATCGAGGCCAAGAATGCCGTCCTGAACCAGGTGGAATACGTGGTGCTGGACGAAGCCGACCGGATGCTGGACATCGGATTCCTGCCGGACCTGCAGCGCATCCTGTCGTACCTGCCCAAGCAGCGCACGACTTTGCTGTTCTCGGCCACGTTCTCGCCCGAGATCCGGCGGCTGGCCAACAGCTACCTGAACGACCCGGTGACCATCGAGGTGGCGCCCCCGAACGCGACGGCCTCCAACGTCGAACAGCATTTCTACAGCGTCAACGACGACGACAAGCGCCGGGCGCTGCGCCAGATCGTGCGCCAGCGCGGGCTGAACCAGGCCTTCGTGTTCGTCAACAGCAAGCTGGGCTGCGCCCGGCTGGCCCGTTCGCTCGAGCGCGAGGGCATGAAGACCACGGCCTTGCACGGCGACAAGAGCCAGGACGAGCGGCTGAAGGCGCTGGAAGCGTTCAAGAAGGGCGAGGTCGACCTGCTGGTGGCGACCGACGTTGCTGCCCGCGGCCTGGACATCAAGGACGTGCCGGCGGTGTTCAACTTCGACGTGCCGTTCAACGCCGAGGACTATATCCACCGGATCGGACGCACCGGCCGCGCCGGTGCGTCGGGTCTGGCGGTGACCTTCGTCTCCAACAGCGACGGCCGGCTGGTCGCCGACCTGGAGAAGCTGCTGAAGAAAAAGCTCGAGCTCGAAGCCATCGAGTACGAGGAAGACAAGCCCAAGGGGCGCATCAACGACGGCCGCCGCGCCTGGCGCGAAGCCGGTGAGCTGGGCGATCCGCGCGACGTGCTGGATGCGCCGCCGCCGGAGCGGGAACGCGAGCGGGCCCCGCGACCGCAGCGCGAATTCCGCGCGCCGTCGGCGCCGCGCGATCCGTTCTTCGACCAGCCTTACCAGCCCCCGGCGAGCGACGCGCCGCCGGCCTGGGAAGCCAGCGCCCGTCCCAGCAACCGCATCTCGGCCAACATCAAGCCCAAGCGCAAGGTCGCGGCACTGTTCAAGGCGGAGTAGTCAAGCGCCGGGCCGCTGGGCCTGGTCGCACTGCACCTGGACCAGAGCCTCGCCCTGGCCCGGTGCCGCCAGCCGCAGCGCGCTCAGGCAGCCCCCCCAGACGCAACCGGTGTCCAGCGAAAGCAGGTCGGGCCGCCGCAGGTAACCCAGAGTCGACCAGTGGCCGAAAGCGATCGGCACGCCGGCGGTCTTGCGGCCGCCAACCTCGAACCACGGGAGCGAGCCGGGCGGCGCGCCCTCCAGGCCGCCCGAGGCCTTCAGGTCCATCCTGCCGTCGGGAGTGCAGAAGCGCAGGCGGGTCAGCGCGTTGACGATCACGCGCATGCGGTCCGCGCCCTGCAGCGAGTCGTCCCACTGCGCCGGCTTGTTGCCGTACATGGTCGACAGGAAGTCGACCAGCCCGGGCCCGCGCAGCGCCGCCTCCACTTCGGCCGCCAGCCGCAGCACCTGGTCGGCGTCCCACTGCGGCAGCACGCCGCCGTGCACCATCAGCCAGCCTTGGGCTCGGATCGCCATGCGCTGGTGGCGCAGCCAGTCCAGCATCGCGTCGTGCTCCGGGGCCCGCAGCACGCTGTCCATGGTGTCGTTGCCGTGCGGCGCCCGCAGGCCATGGGCCACTGCCAGCAAGCTGAGGTCGTGGTTGCCCAGCAGGCAATGCGCCGAGCCGGCCAGCGCCATCACTCGGCGCAGCACGCCGGCGGAGTCCGGCCCGCGGTTGACCAGGTCGCCCAGCAGGTAGAGCGTGTCGCGGCTCGGTGAGAAATCGACTTTTTCCAGCAGCCGCGCCAGCGCCGTGTCGCAGCCCTGCACGTCCCCGATCAGGTAGGTTGCCATGGCGCGATTGTGCTTGCGCCCGCGTCCGATCAAGTAAAGTCAAAGCGTGTTCGACCCTTCCGGCTCCCCATGGATTACCTGCTGATCGCGCTGCTCACCTTGCTCAACGGCGTCTTCGCGATGTCGGAGCTGGCGCTCGCCTCCAGCCGGAAAGCACGCCTGCTTGCCATGGCGGAAGCCGGCGACGGCGGCGCCAGTGCGGCCCTGCGGCTGCTGGAACACCCGACCCGCTTCCTGTCCACGGTGCAGGTCGGCATCACTTCGATCGGCGTCCTCAACGGCATCGTCGGCGAGGCGGCGTTCAGCGACAAGCTGGCCCACTGGCTGCACGGGTTCGGTATCGCGGAGCGGCCGTCGGCGATCGCGGCGACGGCACTGGTGGTGACGGCGATCACCTTCGTTACGATCATTTTTGGCGAGCTGGTGCCCAAGCGGATCGGCCAGCTCTATCCGGAGCCGGTCGCGGTCTGGGTGTCGCGGCCGATGGCATGGCTGGCGCGGGCGGCGGGCCCGTTCGTGAAACTGCTGTCGGCGACCACGCAGGGCACGCTCAGGCTGTTGCGGATCGATACCACGCAGACCCGCGGCATGACCGAGGAGGAGATCGAGCACAGCCTGGAGGAGGGCGTCGACGCCGGCGTGATCGAGCAGCATGAACGCCAGATGGTGCGCAATCTGTTCGACCTGGACGAGCGGCCCCTGACCTCGCTGATGGTGCCGCGCTCGGACATCGACTGGCTGGAAGCCGGGATGTCGGTGTCCGAATGCCTGCTGCAGGCGGGCAAGGACGGATCGCACTCCTGGTATCCGGTGTGCCGCGGCTCGCTCGACGACGTGGTCGGCGTCACCAGCGTCGCGCAGTTGCTGCACCTGGGCCCCGGTCATGCGGGGCCGGTCGCAGCGCACACCCAGCCGGCGCTGTTCGTCCCCGAGACGCTCAGCGGCATGGAGTTGCTCGAACAGTTCCGCCAGCGCTCCGGCCGCATGGTGTTCGTGGTCGACGAGTACGGCGTGGTGCAGGGCCTGATGACGCCGCACGACCTGCTCGAGGCGATCACCGGCGAATTGCAGCCGGGCGCGCAGGCCGATGCGTGGGCGACCCGCCGTGAGGACGGTTCCTGGCTGCTCGACGGGCTGATGCCGGTCTCCGAGCTGAAGTCGCGGCTGGAGATCCGCGACCTGCCGGCCGAAGACCGTGGCCGCTACAACACTGTCGCCGGGTTGCTGCTCGCGGTTTCCGGCCACCTGCCCGAGACCGGCGAGCGGATCGACTGCGGCGACTGGCTGTTCGAGGTGGTCGACCTGGACGGCCGGCGGATCGACAAGGTGCTGGCCTGGCACCGACCGCGCGAAGGCGCCGACCAGGCGGCAGCCCTGAGCCAGGCCTGATTTTCCAAAGGAGTTCCAGCATGTCGGATGCGGTCTATTACGAAAAGCCGGTGGCGCTGGATCGCGAGAAGCATCGCCAGTTGAAGGTCGGGGCGACCGGCAGCTTCGCTTTCGCCGGCAAGGCCAATTCCCTGTACCTGGCCGGCGTCGAATTCAACGAGGCCTGCAAGGAATTCGCGATCGTCTTCACGCGGGTCGGCAACGGCAGGACGGTGCCGGTCGCGATGCTGGGCCTGCGAGCCCGCGAGAACCTGTTCGTCGACGCCGAGGGCAAGTGGGACGCCAGCTACGTTCCCGCATTCGTGCGACGCTATCCGTTCGTGCTGGCCGAACTGCCGGGTCGCGCCGAGATGGCGGTTTGCGTCGACGAAGCCTTCGCCGGACTCAACTCGGCGCAAGGCGAACCGCTGTTCGATGCCGACGGCCGCGACACGCCGTTCCTGCGGAATGCGCTCGATTTCCTCAGCCGCTACCAGGCCGAATACCTGCGCACCGAGGCCTTCTGCCAGCGGCTCGAGCAGGCCGGGCTGCTGATGGAAATGAACGCGAAGGCCGACCTGGCCGACGGTCGCAGCTTCACCATCAATGGCCTGCTGATCGTCGACGAAAAGAAACTGATGGCGCTGCCTGACGCGACCGCGCTGGCGCTGTTTCGCGCCGGCGAACTGCACTTGATCTCGATGCACCTGGTATCGCTGTCCAACATGCAGAGGCTGGTGGACCGCATGGCCGGGCGCAGCAGCCCGCTGCTACCGGCGCCGAGACCCGGCTAGGGCCTCAGGCGGCCGTGCGCCGGGGCTGGAATTTGGAGGCGTCCGTCACGTCCACGGCACCCTGCTCCACCAGCCGCCGCAGCATGGTGTCGACCTCGTGCGCCCGCAGGCTCGAGTTGTTCAGGATCCAGCGCCGGTTCACCGGCCGCGTGCTCATGACCGACAGCGTCCGCGTGATGTCGGTGGTCATGCTGGCTGACGGCAGCTTGGGCCAGCGCCTGAGCCGGTAGATCAGCTGGTCATCCGGGCCCGCGGCGGGTTTGACGGCGTTGGCGCGGGACAGAGCGGGCAGGAACGTGAAACTTTGGCGGGCCCAGCGGGAGAGGCGATCGACGACTCTCGGCATCAGGAGTGTTCGGGAGGCAGGGACAACAACATGTCCGCAAGTGTGGAGGCGGTGCGCCGCAGCCAGTTAGGCCAATGGGTGGGCAGTGCTAGGCCGATTGCCTATGGGCGCAGCCAGCCCACGGTGGCGATCCCCAGGGCCGTGAGCGCCAGCGAGCCCGCCAGGTGCAGGAACGCCGTTGCCAGCGCCCAGCCGGGCCGGCCCTGCTGCAGCTGGGTGACCACTTCGGCGGAGAAGGTGGAGAAGGTCGTGAGCCCGCCAAGGAAGCCGGTGACGACGAACAGACGCCATTGCGGCGACAGCTCAGGCAGCGAGGCGAACACCGCGATCGCGACGCCGATCAGGTAGCCGCCGATCAGGTTGGCGGCCAGCGTGCCGGGCGGCAGGTAGGGGTGGAACGGATTGAACCGACCCGCCAGGTACCAGCGGATCAGGGCCCCGACGGAAGCGCCGGCGCTGATCGAAATGATGGAATAGATCATGAACGCCCAGGAAAAAAGCCCTTGCAGCGTACTTCAAGGGCTTTTCTGGAAATTGGTGCCGGAGAGATGAATCGAACACCCGACCTTCTCATTACGAATGAGCTGCTCTACCGACTGAGCTACACCGGCAATCTGCATTTCTGCAGCCTACGATTATAGCCACAAGGGCAGGGCCTCTTTCCCGGCGCGGTTCTTGCGAGTCCCGCGCGCCGCCCAGCGTGCTTGGTGTTAGCCCTGATATCGAAAACGATAGACGAGCGGTGCCCGCTTGAGCCAGAACCGGGTTGGACAGAACCTATACTCCCCGGCTTGGATTTGCGGTGCGCTGCGCGACGCGCCGGCCGCTGCACGTCCCCCACATTGATCGAAGGACTTATCTTGCGTACCGTTTTCCCCGCTTCCCTGTCGCGAACGCTTGCCGCCGCGTTCCTGTGCTTCTCGTTCCTGGGCGCCCCCGTGGCGCATGCCCAGACCCCTGCGCCGGCGCCCGCTGCGGCCCCGGCAGACGCCGCAGCCGCTGCTGCTCCCGCCGCTGCCTCCGTGCAACCTGCCTCCGCCGCCAAGAAGAATGGCGAGGCCCTGGACAATCCGTACGGCATCGAGGCGCTCTGGAAGGGCTCCGACGTGATTGCCCGTGGCGTGCTGGTGCTGCTTGCCATCATGAGCGCGGGCAGCTGGTACATCATGGTCGTCAAGCTGCTGGAGCAGACCAAGATGGGGCGGCATGCACGCACCGTGGACCAGAAGTTCTGGGCCTCGCCCTCCGTGCGTGACGGCGCGGCCGGCCTGGAGAAGAACAGCGCCTACCGTTTCATCGCGGAAGCCGGCGCCCAGGCCACGATCGACCACGGTGGCCTCAAGAGCCACATCCCGATGAACGAGTGGATTCCGATGAGCATCACCAGCGCCGTCGACCGCGTCCACGCCAACACGCAGGGCGGCCTGGCCTTCCTGGCGACGGTGGGTTCGACCTCGCCGTTCGTGGGATTGTTCGGTACCGTCTGGGGCATTTACCACGCGCTGACGGCCATCGGCATCTCCGGCCAGGCATCGATCGACAAGGTTGCCGGCCCGGTGGGCGAGGCGCTGATCATGACGGCCCTGGGCCTGGCGGTGGCGATTCCCGCGGTGCTTGGCTACAACTGGCTGGCCCGCCGCAACAAGGCCGTGATGGACGAAGTGCGCGAGTTCAGCGACGAACTCAACGCCGTGATCGTGGGCTCGGCCGGCAAGGCCGCGTAAGCGGCCCCCGGTCGCAGGAGTAATCCCATGGCGATGGCTGTAGGCCCGTCCAGTGGCGACGATGACGAAGTCATCTCCGCCATCAATACCACGCCCCTCGTGGACGTGATGCTGGTGCTGCTGATCATTTTCCTGATCACCATCCCGGTCGTCACCACCTCGATTCCCGTCGCGCTGCCCAAGGAGCGGGTCGAGGTGCGCGAGACCAAGCCCGAGAACATCATCATCTCGGTCGACAAGAGCGGCGGCATCTTCTGGTACGACGCGCGCGTGGGCGACGTCGAGGCCCTGGTGACGCGGCTCAAGAAGGTGTCGGCAATGAAGCCGCAGCCCGAGGTCCAGATCCGCGGCGACATGGCCGCGCGCTATGACGGCGTCGGCAAGATCCTGTATGCCTGCCAGCGGGCCGGCATCACCAAGGTCGCCTTCATCACCGAACCCCCGCCGCTGGGCGGCTAACGCGCCCCGCGCGAACAGAGAATCCAAGACATGCGCAAGAAAACCACCGGCCGCCTGCGCCGTGGCGGCGATGCGGAGGTGATGATGGACATCAACACCACGCCGCTGATCGACGTGATGCTGGTCTTGTTGGTGATGCTGATCATCACCATCCCGATCCAGCTGCACGCAGTCAACCTCGAGATGCCGGTGGGCATTCCGCCCAGCGACATGGTCAAGCCTGAAAAGGTGCAGATCGACATCGATGAAAAAAGCATCGTTTACTGGCAAGGCCTGCCGGTGACGGCCCAGGAACTGGACGAGAAGATGTCCCTGGTCGCCCAGCAGCCCGTGCAGCCCGAAATCCACCTCAGGCCCAACAAGGACTGCCAGTACGCCGTCTTCGCCAACGTGCTGTCGACGTCCAAGCGCAAGGGCTTGTCCAAGATGGCCGTGATCGGCAGCGAGCAGTTCGTCAAATGAGCGCCACCACCATGAACCGACGCCGGTATCCCGGCAACGAGCCGTCCCGCCGATTGACCGGCTGGGCCGTGGTGGTCCTGCTGCACATCCTGATCCTGTGGGCGCTGGTTTCCGGCACGGCCCGCAAGGGCCTGGAGATCATCAAGAAGCCGCTGGAGGCCGCGGTGATCCAGGAAGTGATCATTCCGCCGCCGCCGCCACCACCGCCGCCCAAGCAGATCGTCAAGCAGCCCGAGATCAAGTCGCCGAAGGTGGAGGCCCCGCCGCCGCCATTCGTGCCGCCGCCGGACGTGACGCCACCGGTGTCGGCAGCGCCGGCGATCGCTTCGGTGCAGACGCCGCCACCGACCCCGGCGGTGATCGCGCCGCCGCCACCGCCGGCCGCGCCGCCCGGGCCCAAGCCGTCGGCCGGGCGCGCCGAGATGGGCATCGTCTGCCCGACCCAGGTCAAGCCCGAGATGCCCCGCCAGGCGCTCAAGGACGGCACCGAGGGCGTGGTCAGGGCCCAGGCGCTGATCCGTGATGGCGTGGTCAGGGACGTCACCATCCTGTCCGGACCGAGGGTTTTCCATGCCGCCGTGCGCAACGCGATGCTGCAATACAAGTGCGTGAGCGAGCCCGGCGACGTGCTGGCGCCGCAGGAGTTTGTCTTCAAGCTGGACAACTGACGACCGCCCGTCTGCGCACCGATGTTTTTCGGACACAAAACACCCGACTGCGGGTTAAAGCTTGGTGACGAAAATGTGACGTTTGTGTAAAACCTATACCTTGGCGAAGACGTTCATTAATTCACTGATTCTTGGATGTCTTCCCTCCCATGCGGGCCGCGAGTTGATCCTCCGGCCTTTTTCGTGACAGGTACTGGGTTTGGAGAACAGATGAAAACCGACACCACCAGGTTTAAGAAGAGCCTTGTCGTCCGCGCCTTGCTGACGGCGTTTTGCGGCACCGCGACGTTGATGGTTGCAACCGAAGTCGCGGCGCAAACGCCGACCCCGGGTTTGCAACGCGTCGAGATCACCGGATCGAACATCCGGCGTGCGGACGTGGAGACGGCCGCGCCGGTCCAGACGTTCACCCGCGAGGACATCGTCAATTCGGGCAAGGGTTCGGTCGCCGAATTCCTGCAGACGCTGACCGTGGACAACCAGGGTTCTGTGCCTACCACCTTCGGCAACGGCTTTGCTTCCGGCGCCTCGGGCATCTCCCTGCGCGGACTGGGCGTCGCCTCCACGCTCGTGCTGATCAACGGCCGGCGCATCGCCCCGTACGGCCTGGCTGACGACGGCCAGAAGATCTTCGCCGACTTGAACGTGATTCCGCTGGAAGCGGTCGAGCGGGTCGAAATTCTCAAGGATGGCGGTTCGGCCATCTATGGCTCCGACGCCATTGCCGGCGTGGTGAACGTGATCCTGCGCAAGAGTTACCAAGGCACGGTCGCAACGGCCTCCTACGGCGCCTCCAGCTACCACGATGGCGCCGAAACCCGTGCGTCGATCACGCACGGCTTCGGTGACATGGAAGAGAAGGGCTTCAACGTCCTGCTGAACCTGGAACTGAGCTCCAAGAACGCCATCTGGAATCGCGACCGCAACGACCGCGGAGCGGTCGGCAAGGGCGACGGTCGCCCGTTCGGCTACGACGCGCAAGGCGGGGGCGGAACGATCGGTGGCGGGACCGGCGCGATTCTGGCCAACAACACCTCCAGCTCGGGGCCAATCGTGGGCAACGTTCGCAACCCCACGACGCTCAATTACTACAACCGCACGCAGCAAGACGGCGTTGGCTTCACCAAGACTTTCCCCGGCGCCGACTGTGCCAAGCTGTCTGGCGGTTATCCGCAGGGCGATCCGGGCTTTGCCGGCGGTAAGGGCTGCCTGATCGACGCGGCACACAGCTATAGTCAGATCCAGCCGGAAGAGCGCAATGTCAATTTCTTTGCCCGTGCGGCCAAGCAACTGAACGGAACGACCGAGGCCTACGCAGAACTGAATCTGTACAACGCAAAGAGCACGTCCTCGACGACCCCGTCGACCATCAGCGGCTCGGTCGGCTACCCCGGCGGTCCGGTCAGCAACGCCGCCGTTGCCCTGGGTGCCAGCCATCCCGACAACCCCTACTTCGGCACCGCCGCACGACTGCGCTATCTCGCGGCCGACGTTGGCCCCCGTGTGCAGGACACCGACGACACCTTCACCCGCATCCTGCTGGGCGTCAAGGGCACCTGGGACAAGTGGGACTACGACACCGGCTTCCTGTATTCGCAGAACAAGCTGGACAACACCCGCAACGGCTACCTCCAGCGCGACGTGACCTTTGCGCTGCTCAATCCCGGCAACGCAACGCAGGTGGCCTCGGCCCGCGCGAACAGCCCGGCTTATGCAGCACTACCCGCAGGGACCGTGTGGCGCATCGCCGAGAACGCGGGCCAGAATTCGCCCGCTGTCTATGCGGCCCTGTCGCCCACCATTGCCAGCGCAGCCAAGTCCAGCATCACCCAGATCGACTTCAAGGGCTCGCGCGAACTTGGCAAGCTCGAAGGCGGTCCGATCGGAATCGCCGTCGGCGCCGAATACCGGCGTGAATCGAGCGAACTGACGCCGACCACGGGGACGGATCGCGGCAACATCATCGGCCTGGGCTACTCGGCGTTCAAGGCCGATCGCAACGTGTTGGCCTTGTACGGCGAAGCGCTGTTCCCGATCACCAAGAAGCTCGAAGCCAGCGCCGCCTTGCGCGCCGACCACTATTCGGATGTCGGCACTTCCGTGACTCCGAAGGTGGGCGTCAAGTTCACCCCGATGTCGGGATTTGCCATTCGCGGCACCTACGCCGAGGGCTTCCGGGCTCCGGGCGCGGCTGAAAACGGCGTGGGCGGTGTCGCTGCCTTCTCGGCGGTTTCGGATCCGCTGCGCTGCGCCCTGGGCGTGGCGAGCGCTTGCGGCGCAGGTAGCGTGGCCCTGATCACGACCGGCAATCCGAACCTGAAGCCGGAAAAGGCGAAGAACCTGACCCTGGGCGTGGTTTGGGACGTGACGCCCTCCACCAGTCTCACGGCCGACTTGTGGCAGATCAAGCGCTCCAACGAAATCAACCAGGAACAGACTGATGCTGCTGTGGCCGCTGGTCACGTTTCGCGCGACATCTCGACCGCGACTTCCATTCCGGGCGATCCGGGCGGCATCACGGCTGTGCTGGTGAATTACATCAACTCCGCGAGCAGCACGGTGCGCGGCCTGGACGTGGACGGCAAAACCCGATTCGACCTCGGCAGCGGCTACGGCAAGCTCACCTTCAAGGCCAACTGGACGCACCTGTTCACCTTCAAGCGCGAGGATGTGGACGGCTCCGTGCGTGACTTTGCCGGCACCCATGGCAACTGCGACGTGACCAACTGCATGGGCACGCCGGCCGACCGGCTCACGCTGGGCGCGACCTGGGAGATGGGGCCGTGGCGCGTTGCCGCGGTCAGCAACACCCGCGCTTCGCTGTCCAACAAGCTGTTCAAGGACGACCCGGCCGGTTGCGCCTCTGCATTTGCCGACGGCACGGATGCTCCTGGCGGCTGCAAGCTGGCCTCGTTCACCACGGTCGACATGTCGTTGCTGTGGAAGGCGTCGGACAAGACTGAAGTGTTCGGCGTCATCCGCAACGTGTTCAACCGCAAGCCGCCGCTGGATCCGCTGACCTACGGTGCCGTCAGCTACAACCCACTGGACTACAGTGGCGCCGTTGGCCGCTTCTTCAGCGTGGGCTTGCGTCACAAGTTCTGATGCCCCCAGCCAGCGAACCGGGAAACCGGTTCGCTGCCAACAAAAAAGCCACCGCATGCGGTGGCTTTTTTTCGTCCGCGATGCCTGGTCAATAGAGCCAGCAGGCGGCCTGGGTGTGGCTGTCGATGGCCTTGAGCGGCGGCACTTCGACCGCGCAGCGGTCGAACGCATTGGGGCAGCGCGAGCGGAACACGCAGCCGGGCGGCAGGTCGATCGGCGACGGCAGGTCGCCCGCCAGCAGCTGGATCACCTTGCCGCGTTCCAGCCGCGGGTCGGGCACCGGCACGGCCGACAGCAGGGCCCGGGTATAGGGGTGGCGGGGCTGGGCATAGAGCTGGCGCTTGTCGGCAAGCTCCATGGTCTTGCCCAGGTACATCACCATGATGCGCTGGCTGACGTGCTTGACCACCGCCAGGTCGTGGGCGATGAAGATCAATGCCAGACCCATTTCCTGCTGCAGGTCCTTGAGCAGGTTGATGATCTGCGCCTGGATCGAGACGTCGAGCGCGGAGACCGGCTCGTCGCAGATGATCAGCTTCGGCTTGAGGATCAGCGCCCGGGCGATGCCGATGCGCTGGCACTGGCCGCCCGAGAATTCGTGCGGATAGCGGTACAAGTGGGCCTCGGACATGCCGACCCGCAGCAGCATCGCCTTGACCCGCGCCAGCACCTCGTCGTCGGGCAGCTGCGGCTCGTGGGTGCGCAACGGTTCGCCGACGATCTGCGCGATGTTCATGCGCGGATTGAGCGAAGCCAGCGGATCCTGGAACACCATCTGCACATGGCGCCGGACCTTCTGCCAGGCCGCGGGCGAGGCGCCGGCCATGTCCTGGCCCATCCAGGCCACCCGGCCCGCCGTCGCCGGCACCAGGTTCAGCAGCGCGCGGGCCAGCGTCGATTTGCCGCAGCCCGATTCGCCGACCACGCCCAGCGTCTCGCCGGGGTAGACGTCGAAGTTCATGCCGTTCACCGCCTTGAGCGTCTTGCCGGGCGTGCACGGCCAGCCGCCGCCGCGGACCTTGAAATGGACATGCAGGTCGCGCACCGACAGCAGCGGCGCGCGTGTTTCCCGGGCGGCGAGCGAGTCGTCCACGAGGACGTCGCTGGTCATGCTGACCTCCGCAGCAGTTCGGGCACGCATTCGCGCGGGTCGCGGTGGCAGGCGCGCAGCACCGCGGGGTCGGTGATGCTGGGCACCAGCGGCGGACGCTGCTGGACACAACGGTCCATCACGAAGGCGCAGCGCTCGCTGAACGGGCAGCCGGGCGGCAGGTGAGCCATGTTGGGCGGCGCCCCCGGAATCGCGATCAGCGTTTCCTCGTCGTGCTCCAGGCGCGGCGCCGCGCCCAGCAGGCCCAGGGTGTACGGATGGGTGGGTCGGTAGAAGATGCTCTCCGCGCTGGCCTGCTCCATGATGCGGCCGCCGTACAGCACCATCACCTGGTCGCACAGCCCGGCCACCACGCCCAGGTCGTGGGTGATCAGGACGATCGCGGTGCCGAACTCGTGCTGCAGATCGCGCAGCAGGGACATGGTCTGGGCCTGCACGGTGACGTCCAGCGCGGTGGTCGGCTCGTCGGCGATCAGCAGGTCGGGCTGGCACAGCAGGGCCATCGCGATCATGATCCGCTGGCGCATGCCGCCCGAGAATTCGTGCGGGTACATGCGGATGCGGCGCGCCGCGTCCGGGATGCGCACCGCCTCCAGCGTCTGGATCGCCAGCTGCAGGGCGCTGCGCCGGGTCAGGCCCTTGTGCAGTTCCAGCACCTCGGTCATCTGCCGCTCCACCGTGAGATACGGGTTGAGCGAGGTCATCGGGTCCTGGAAGATCATCGCGACCCGGTTGCCCCGGATCTTGTTGAGCCGCGACGCCGGCATGGAAAGCAGGTCCTCGCCGTTGAACAGGGCGCGGCCGGCGGCGCGGCCATTGCTGGCCAGCAGGCCCATCAGCGCAAGCATGCTCTGGCTCTTGCCCGAGCCGCTCTCGCCGACGATGCCGAAGGTCTGGCCGCGCTCCAGCGCGAAGCTCAGGCCGTTGACGGCGGTGATCTCGCCGTCCTGGGTCTTGAAGCGCACGCTCAGGTCGTCGACCTGCAGCAGCGGCGAAGTGGAAGAGGAGGGGACGGCAGTCATCAGATAACCTTCGCTCTACGAGCTGCGGCGCTATGAGCCTTCGGGGCGGCCGGGCGGCTCATGGCTAGCGTTCCTTGGGGTCCAGCGCGTCGCGCAAGCCGTCGCCGATGAAGTTGAAGCAGTAGAGCGTGATCGACAGCAGGGCCGCCGGGAACAGCAGCATCCAGGGCGCCACTTCCATCACCTTGGTGCCGTCCTCGATCAGCACGCCCCAGCTGGTCATCGGCTCCTGGATGCCCAGCCCCAGGAACGACAGCACCGACTCGGTCAGGATCACGGACGGCACCGTGACCGTGGTGTAGATGACGACGATGCCCAGCAGGTTGGGCACGATGTGGGAATAGATGATGCGCCGGGTCGGCACGCCGATGGACCGCGCCGCCTCGACGAACTCCATGGTGCGCAGCGACAGGGTCTGGCCGCGCACCACCCGCGCCATGTCCATCCACGAGAAGGCCGTGATGGCCAGCACCACCAGGTAGAACTCACGACCCAGGATGGTGACCAGCAGGATGGCGATCAACAGGTAGGGGATGGCGTACATCATGTCGACGATCCGCATCATGAAACCGTCAATCCGGCCGCCGAGGAAGCCCGCCGTCGCGCCCCATGCGATGCCGATCGCGACCGACGCCAGGGTGGCGAGCAAGCCCACCATCAGCGAGATCCGCCCCCCGATCAGGCAGCGCACCAGCAGGTCGCGGCCCGATTCGTCGGTGCCCCACAGGTGCATGTTCTGCAGCGTGGGCGGCAGTTTCATCGCGTCCCAGTCGGTGCTGTCGAACTCGAACGGCAGCAGCATCGGACCGAAGATGCACACGGCGCCGATCACCAGCAGGGCAATCAGGCTGGCGACCGCGGCCTTGTTGCGGATGAAGCGAGTGCGTGCATCCGCCCAGGGACTGCGTCCGGGGGTTGCCGCGACCGGTTCGGCGAGCTGGTCGATGATGGCCCGTCGGCGCGCGGAGAAAAACATGGCGCCCTCTTTCAGTAACGGATCTTCGGGTCGAGCGCGGCGTATGCCAGGTCGACCAGCAGGTTGAGCGTGACCGCCAGCACCGTGATCAGCACCACCAGTCCAAGCACCAGCGTGTAGTCGCGATTGCCCGCGCCGTTGACGATCAGCTTGCCGATGCCCGGGATCGAGAACACGGTCTCGGTCACCAGGGCCGCCGTGATCGACGAGATCGCCAGCGGGCCCAACACCGAAATCACCGGCAGCAAGGCGGGCTTGAGCGCATGGCGCAGCACGACGACGCGCGTCGGCAGGCCCTTCGCACGCGCGGTGCGGATGAAATTGCTGTGCATGACTTCGATCAGGCTGCCGCGCATCACGCGCGCGATGGTCGAGACATTGATGAACGTCAGCAGGGCGACGGGCATGATCATGAACGCGGGGGCGAAGTCGTCCCAGCCGCCGGCCGGCAGCCAGTGCAGCCAGAGCGCGAACACGAGTATCAGCACCGGGCCGATGACGAACGACGGGACCACGCTGCCGAGGTTGCCGACCAGCATCACGCCGTAGTCGGCGGCGCTGTTCTGGCGCAGCGCCGCGGCGATGCCCAGGCCGACACCCAGGAAGAAGGAGATCAGCAGCGACAAGCCGCCGATCGAAAGCGACACCGGCAGGGCCGCGGCGACCAGGTCGTTCACCGACCAGTCGGCGTAGCGGAAGGACGCGCCGAGGTCGCCGTGGATCAGGTTGTTCAGGTAGAAAAGGTACTGCTGCCAGGGCGGCAGGTCGAGGTGGTATTTGGCCTGCAGGTTGGCCAGCACCGCCGCGGAGACCTGCTTGTCGCTGTCGAAGGGGCCGCCCGGCGCGGCATGCACCAGGATGTAGCTGACCGTGATGACGGCCAGCAGTGTGGGAATGGTCGCCAGCAGGCGACGCAATGTGTACGACCACATGGCAGGTTTCTCGCAAAAACGCCGGCGCAATGGTGCTGCGCCGGCGTGGGTGAACGCGGGGGTATCGCGGTCAGTGCTTGATGATGTACAGGTCCTTGCTGCGGAAGCGGTCTTGCGCGTTCAACAGCGAATACCCGCCGACATAGGATTTTACCAGCCGGGGCAGGGAGTACTGGAGCAGGGGGATCAGCGGGTAATCGTCCATGATCATCTTCGTCGCCTGGGTCAGCAGGCCCTTGCGTTTACCGGCGTCGTCGTTCTGTTCGGCCTGGTTGATCAGGTCCTCGGCCTTGCGATTGCAGTTGCGGTTGGTGTTCTGGTCCGAATCGCAGCGCACCAGCGCCAGGAAGTTGGTCGCGTCGTTGTAGTCGGCGATGAAGCCGTCACGCGCGATCTCGAAGGTGCCGTCATGGCGCTTCTTGACCAGCACCTTGAATTCCATCGCTTCCAGCTCGATGTCCAGGCCCAGCTTCTTCTTCCACTCGGACTGCGCGAAAATCGCCATCTTCTTGTGGTATTCGCTGGTGTTGTAGGTGAAGGTGTACTTGGTGCCGGGCTTCACGCCGGCGTCGGCCAGCAGCTTCTTCGCCTCCGCGACCTTCTTGTCCATGGGCCATTTCGCCCACTCGTAGTCGGTCATTTCCGCGCCGTCCATGCCCTTGACGATCAGGCCGTAGGCGGGCGCCTGCCCGTCGGCGGTGATCTTCTGCGCCAGGATGTCGCGGTCGATCGCCATCGACAGCGCCTTGCGCACCCGCACGTCCTTCATCGCCGGGTTCTCGGTCTGCAGCGTGTAGTAGCGCAGGCCGAGCATCGGCGCGTTACGCACGTCCTTGGGGAACTTCTTCTTCGCGTCCTCGTAGGTGCCGGGCGGCAGCTGGTAGACCATTTCGTTCTGGCCGGATTCGAACAGCTTGACGTCGGCATTGCCGTCTTCCACGCCCAGGTACGTGACCTTGGTGAGCTGCACGTGGTCCTTGTCCCAGTATTGCGGGTTCTTCTCGATCACCACCTTGCTGTTCACCAGCCATTCCTTGAGCACGAAGGCGCCGTTGCTCACCATGTTGCCGGGCTTGGTCCAGTCCTTGCCGGCCTTCTCCACGGACGCCTGGTGCAGCGGCCCCAGGTTGTTGTTCGACACCAGTTGCGGCAGGAACGTCACGGGGAACGCGGTCTTGATTTCGACGGTGAACTTGTCGAGTGCCTTCACGCCGACCTCGGAGGGGGGCTTCTTGCCCATGGCGACTTCCTTGCCATTGAGCAGGAACACGCCGTAGGTGGAGGCGTACTTGGACGCCGTCTTCGGATCGAGGAAGCGGCGGATGCCGTACACGCAGTCCTGCGCGGTGACCGGGTCGCCATTGGACCATTTGGCGTTGGGCCGCAGCTTGAACACCCAGGTGGTGGCGTTGGTCTGCTTCCAGCTTTCGGCGACCCCCGGAACGGTCTTGCCATCCCCGTCGTTGGCCGTCAGGCCTTCGAACAGGTCGCGGGTGATGTTGTTGGCGCCCACGGTCTCGGCCAGCGCCGGGTCCAGCGTCTCCGGCTCGGAGCCGTTGTTGCGGATCAGGGTCTGGGTGGGGTGCAGCTGGACCCCGGGCGGGACGACGGCAGCCAGGGCTGGGACGGCGAGCGCGAGCGCGAGGGCTGCGCCGGCGAGGCGGTGCGAAGAATTCGAATGCATGATCGGGGCTCCTGGGATTACCGGTTGATTCGCTTGGATGGGTCGATGTCTATGTACTGCCAGAACTCGCGTGCGAAGGGATGCCGCATGTAGCCGGACATCCAGGGCTGCCAGAGATCGGTGCCGATGCGGTGCACGCGCGGCTTGTACGGCATGTAGGCCGCCAGGATGCGGTTGGCGTCCCGGATCACGGCGTCGCGTTCCGGGCCGTCGGGCATCAGCAACTGCTTCTGGTAGAGCGCGTCGAACTGGTCGTTCTTGAAGCGCGCGTGGTTCTGCTGGCCGATCGACTTGCTGTACATGTATTCCAGCAGGCCGCCGCTGTTGGGCGAGCTGCCCGACACGCCGAAGCCCCACATCTGCAGCTTGCCGGCCCGCGACGCCTTCAGCTGCTCGGGCCACTGGCCGATCCGCAGCACCAGCTTGACCCCCACCGCATCGAGGTTCTTCTTCATCACCTCGTCCAGTTCGCGGTAGTCAGAGCGGCCCAGCGTGTCCAGGTACAGCACCAGCGGGCTGCCGTCGGGCATGTCGCGCCAGCCGTCGCCGTTCTTGTCGGTGTAGCCGAACATGTCGAGCAGTGCGACGGAACGGGCCCGGTCGAAGGTTCCCATCTCGGTATGGAATGCCGTGTCGTAGCTTGGCGTGTTCGGCATGATGAAGCTCTGCGCCACGATGGCCTGGCCGCGCCGCGGCAGCCGCACTTCTTCCGCGTTGTCCAGTGCCAGTGACACCGCACGCCGCAGCGCCACCTTGTCCGGCGTGTAGCCTCCGACCGTCGGGTCGTCCATCCGGAAATAGAACATTGTCAGGTCGGTCAGCGGGACCTGCGCCATCTGGATGCCGCGCTTGGCGAGGTTGGGCGCCAGCTTGTTGTTCGGGATGGCCTGGGTGACGAAATTCTGCGGCAGCCGCTCCATGAAGTCGTGTTCGTTGTTCTGGAAGGACAGCCAGCGCGGCTGCGGCTCGTCGATCACGGACACGATCACCTTGTCGACCATCGGCAGCCGCTTGCCCTTCATCTGCGCCGCGATGGCCAGCGCCTGCTGGTCGCCGGGGGACGGCTCGCCGTCGAAGTACATCTCGCGGTAGCCCGGGTTGCGCACGAAGATCATCTCGGAGGAGCGGCGCCACGCCTGGAGCTTGAACGGGCCGGTGCCGACCGGGTGCTCCATGATCTTGTCGTCGTACTTCTCGACCACCTCGCGCGCAACGATTCCCAGCGTCGACGGATCGGCTAGGTTGTTGATGAAGCGGGGCCGTGATTCGGCCAGCTTGATCTGCACCGTGTACCGGTCGAGCGCCTTGATCCCCTCGACCTCGGTGTCGTAGTCGAACTTGGCCCCCGCCTCGGCCTTCTTGCGCAGCGCGTCCAGGCCGATCACGCCCTCCTCGGACAGGCCGCTGAAGTTGGGGCTCTTGTTGATCGGGTCGAAGAACCGCTTGACGGTGTAGACGAAGTCGGCGGCGACCAGCTCGCGCTTCCTGCCGCCGAAGGCAGGGTCGTCGGCAAAGTAGGTGCCCGGCTTGAGCCGGAAGGTGTAGCTGCGAAAGTCGGGCGAGACCGTTGGCATCGCCTCGGCCAGGTTTGGCCTGACCTTCGCGGGGCGGGCAAGGTAGTCGTATCTGTATGGCGCGTCGAACATGTGGGCACAGGCGATGGCTGAATACAGGTCGCTGATCTGGGCCGGGTCGAAGCCGGTTTCGGCGATCGGATAGGCGTAACGGAAGACTTTTTCGGGCGGCGGGGTCTGGGCGCTCGCCGGGTAGGCGGCACCCAACGCCAGGCACAGGCTGATGGCCGGTGCCCAATTGCGGAGGGTCATTCTTGGAAATACCTATAAGGTTCGGGTAACCCGCAAGCATAATGCGCGCCCATAGGACCGCCATGAGCGGTTATCCCTAACAACGGGTTTGCGCTACCGCGGAATCCCCAAACAGGCATTTTTCGATGTTGTCCTTCGTTTTCAGGCGGGTCCTGCAGATGGTCCCCACGCTCGCCGGGGTCATTCTGCTCATATTCCTGCTGTTCAAGTATTTCGGCGGCGATCCAGCCGAGATCCTGGGCGGGCTGCAGGCTTCGGCGGCGCAGATCGAGTCGATCCGCAAGCAGCTCGGGCTCGACCGGCCGGTCTGGGAGCAGCTGTGGATCTTCGTCAAACAGGTCGTCACCCTGGACTGGGGCCAGAGCTGGGCGACGAAGGAATCCGTCAACCACATCTTCACGTCGCGGCTGCCCGCCACCCTGACGATCATGCTGCCCATCATGATTCTCGAGGTGGTGCTGGCGATCGCCTGCGGCATGGCCGTGGCCTACGTCCGGGGCAGCCTGACCGACCGCGCCGTGATGGTGATCTCAACCGTCGCCCTGTCGATCAGCTTCCTGGTCTACGTGATCATCGGCCAGTACCTGTTCGCATTCCGCCTCGGCTGGTTCCCGGTGCAAGGCTGGTCGACCAGCACGCTGACCAACCTCGCCGTCTACGCGCCGCTGCCGGTGACCCTGGCGGTGCTGGTAAGCCTAGCGCCGAACACGCGCCTGTACCGCAGTTTTTTCCTCGATGAGATCGGCCACGACTATGTCCGCACCGCCCGCGCCAAGGGGGTGCCGGAACGCAGCATCCTGTTCAAGCACGTGTTGCGCAACTCGATGATTCCGATCCTGACCAACGTGGCCACGCAATTGCCCGGCGTGTTCATCGGCTCCTTCCTGATCGAAGTGTTCTTCTCGGTGCCTGGCCTGGGCCGCGAGGTGTTCCTGGCGGTCGGCCGCAGCGACTATCCGGTGATCCAGGCGGTCACGGTCTACCTGGCCGTGCTCACGATGGTGATCAACCTCGTCACCGACCTGCTCTACAAGCTGGTCGATCCCCGGGTGGTGTTCAAGTGAGCGCCGCTCCGGTGATCGCCGCTGTCATCCCGCCCGCTGGCATCGAAGCCGAGGCAAGCCCCGTCGCGCTGCCCTCGCTGCTGCCGCGCTCGCCGGGCATCTGGGCCCAGGCCTGGGCGCGGCTGCGGCGCGACCGCGTCGGCATGGTCTCGCTGGTTGTCGTCGCCCTGTTCATGCTGCTGGTGCTGCTGGCGCAGTTCGGCCTGGTGGCGTCCAGCTGGCAAAAGGAAGTCGGCCTGCCCTTCGCGCCGCCGACCTTCATGGGCGCCGATCCGAAAGAGATCGCCCAGCTCAAGCAGGCCGACGTGCCGAACGTCGACATCTCGGACATCGACCCGCTCGCTCCCTACTACGCTGAATGGGCCAGGCGCGCGAGCGAGGTCAAGACGATCGTCCAGGTCAAGCGGGACACCCTGCCGTTTGGAGGCGACCGGATCGGCCGCGACGTGCTGGCCAAGGCGATCAAGGGCGCGCAGGTGTCGATCTTCGTGGGCATTTTCGCCGCGGTCGTCGCAACGCTGATCGGCACGGTGCTGGGCGCGCTGGCCGGTTACTTCGGCGGCAAGGTCGACGACTTCCTCGAGTGGCTCTACAACGTCTTCACCGCCGTGCCCTACATCCTGCTGATCTTCGCGCTCGCCGCGGTCTTCAAGTCAGGGCCGCTGGCCAAGGTGTTCGAGGGCGGGATCGCGCCGGTGATCATCATCCTGGGCGTGGTCGGCTGGACTGGCATCTACCGGCTGGTGCGCGCCGAATACATGAAGCATCGCTCGCGCGAATACGTGCGCGCTGCCGAGGCCATCGGCGCCGGCCACCTGGCGCGGATGTTCGGCCACATCCTGCCGAACGTCAGCCACGTGGTGCTGGTCCAGCTCAGCCTGCACGTGGTGAGCTTCATCAAGGCCGAAGTGATCCTGTCGTTCCTCGGCATGGGCGTGCCGATCGACATGGTCAGCTGGGGCACGATGCTCAACGAGGCCCAGACCGAACTGGTGCTGGGCAAGTGGTGGCAGCTCGCCGCCGCGACCGCTTTCATGGCGACCTTCGTCACCGCCTTCGCGCTCCTGACAGACGCGCTGCGCGACGCGATGGACCCGAAACTGCGCTAGGACGCCATTACATGACTGCCTTGATTGAAGTGCGCGACCTGCGGGTCGCATTCCGCATGGGCGATGAACGGTTCGAGGCGGTGCGCGGCATCAGCTTCGACGTTCCCGCCAACACCACCGTGGCCCTGGTGGGCGAGTCCGGCAGCGGCAAGAGCGTCAGCGCCATGAGCATCGTGCGCCTGTTGCCGGAGAACGCCGAGGTGGATCAGCAAAGCCGCATTCTCTACAACGGCACCGACCTGCTGAAACTGCCGCAGGAAGCGATGCGCCAGCTGCGCGGCAAGGACATCTCGGTGGTGTTCCAGGAACCCATGAGTTCGCTCAATCCGGTGTTCCCGGTGGGCGAGCAGATCGCTGAGGTGCTGCGCATCCACGCCGGCATGTCGCCACGGCAGGCGCGCCAGCGGGCGCTCGAATTGCTCGACGAAGTGGGTATTCCCGAGCCGCGCGCGCGGCTGGGTTCCTATCCGCACGAGCTGTCCGGTGGCCAGCAGCAGCGCGTGATGATCGCCATCGCCATCGCCTGCGAACCCAAGCTGCTGATCGCCGACGAGCCGACCACCGCTCTGGACGTCACCGTGCAGCGGCAGGTGGTGGACTTGCTGGCCCGGCTGCAGGAACGCCACAGGATGAGCGTGCTATTCATCAGCCACGACCTCGGGCTGGTCGGCGAGATCGCCAGCGACGTGATCGTGATGCGTCAGGGAGAGGTGCGCGAGGCCGGCCCGGTGGGCGAGATCTTCAGTGCGCCCAAGGACGCCTACACCCGGGCGCTGCTGGCCTGCCGGCCGCCGCTCGATACCAAGCCGCGCCGGCTGCCGGTGATCGACGACATCATGAGCAACAAGCCGGTCAGCGGCGAGCAGCGGTCTTCGGCCAGTGTGTCCGGCGGCCCGGCGCTGATCGAGGTGGCCGGCTTGCGCAAGGTCTACCGTCTGAAGGACGGTCTGTTCAAGCACAAGAACATCGACGCCGTGAAGCTGGCCGACTTCTCGCTGCACAAGGGCCGCACGCTGGGCGTGGTCGGCGAATCCGGTTCCGGCAAGACCACCATCGGCATGATGCTCACGCGGCTGACCGACGCCACCGGCGGCACGATCATGTTCGAGGGCGCCGACCTCGCCACGCTGGGCGCGGCGGCGATGCGGCCGTACCGGCGCCGGATCCAGATCATCTTCCAGAACCCCTATGCCAGCCTGAACCCTCGCTTCACCGTCGGCCAGATCCTGATGGAGCCGATGCGCATCCACGGCATCGGCGCCAATGACGACGCGCGGGCCCGGCTGGCGTTGGGCTGGCTGGACAAGGTCGGCCTGCCCGCGCTGGCCTTCGGCAAGTACCCGCACGAGTTCTCCGGCGGCCAGCGCCAGCGGATCGCGATCGCGCGCTGCCTGACCATGCAGCCGGAAATCATCGTCTGCGACGAGAGCGTGAGCGCGCTCGACGTCAGCGTGCAGGCCACGGTGCTGAACCTGCTGCTGGACCTGCAGGACGAGTTCGGCCTGACCTATGTCTTCATCAGCCATGACCTGGCGGTCGTGAAGTACATGGCCGACGACATCCTGGTGATGAACAAGGGCGAGATCGTGGAGCGGGGCAGCTCCGAACAGATCTATGCCAACCCCCGCCACCCTTACACCCAGCAGCTCTTGGCTGCAATTCCGCGCGGCTACCACGCCGGCGCGCCTGTCATCTGAGGAACAGCATGGGACACCGGACACTCTGCGCGCTGGCTTGCGCGCTCGCATTGACGGCGCTCGCGCAGACGCCCAGGCGCGTCGAGCGCGCCGACGACCTGCCGCGCTTCAGCTACCCGGTCCAGGGCGAACTGGAAGCCGTGGTCCGCGACCCGCAACGCTTCGCCGCGCTGGCGCTGGCGGTGCGGCGCGACACCGAGGACACCCTCGCCGGCTATGACATCGCTGAGCTCGCCACCCGCCGGCAGATGCTCGGCATGCTGGTGCAGATGGACATGATGGAAGGGCGTTACGACGACGCGCTGCGCCGCTCCGCCCAGATCCAGCAGCTGCAGGAAAAGCCGGCCGACAAGCTGCTGTCCGGCCTGACCGTGCGCGCCATCGCCGCGGCGGTGGCCAAGGGCGGACGCGGCTCGCCCGGCTACAACGCCGAGGTGGCACGCTTCATTCGCGACGAACTCGAGCGCATGCCTTACGCCGTGATCCAGAACGACGTGATGCGCTCCAAGGCCGGCCTCGAGACCTTCGGCGAGACGCTGGCGCTGGGCCGGGTGCGCAACGTGTTGCAGCCGGTGGCCACCCAGACTGGCGCGCTCAGCTCCGACCTGGCGCCGGCAGTGGTGTCGGCGCGCTACGCGCTCGAATTCGTGCTGCCGCTCAAGGCCACCCTGGTCCAAACCTACAGCGCTTACCTTGCCGCGCACAAGGTCGAAAAGGCCGACATCTGGGCACGGCGCGACGTGGCCTTGCCGGCAGGCCGTGACTATCCACCGGTGGGCATCGTGGTGTGGGACAGCGGTGTGGACAGCGCGCTGTTTCCGGGGCGCCTGCTGGTCGACGGCGGCCGTCCCGCGACGATCGCATTCGACCGCTTCAGCATGCCCTCGCCGCACCCCCTCAAGCCGCTGGGCGCCGATGTCGAGGCACGGCTGGACGCGCTGCAGGGCCGCAGCAAGGGCCTGTCCGACCTGACCTCCGACATCGACAGCCCGGAGGCGAGCGAGGTCAAGAACCTGCTGTCCAACCTGGGTCCGGCGCAGTACAAGGCCGTGCAGGAAGAGTTGCGGCTGGTCGGCGGCTTCCAGCACGGAACCCACGTCGCCGGCATCGCGGTGGCGGGCAACCCGTACGCGCGGCTGGCCAATGCGCGGATCGAGTTCGGCCACACGCTGCTGCCCGATCCGTGCCCGACGCTGGCGCTGGAGCAGCGCACCGCCGCCAACTTCGCCGCCTATGCCGACTTCATCCGCAACAGCGGCGCCCGCGTGGTCAACATGAGCTGGGGCGGCAACCTGCGCTCCTACGAGGTCGAACTGGAGCAGTGCGGCATCGGCAAGGACATCGCCGAGCGCAAGGCCCTGGCTCGCAGCTATTTCGAGCTGCACCTCAAGGCGGTGACGGCGGCGATCGCCTCGGTGCCCGAGGTGCTGTTCGTCACCTCCGCCGGCAACTCCGGCAACGACCCGACCTTCAACGACGCTTATCCCTCGGGCATCGTGTTGCCGAACCTGGTCTCGATCGGCGCGGTGGACAAGGCCGGCGACGAGGCATCGTTCACCAGCTACGGACCGACGGTGCTGCTGCATGCCAACGGCTACCAGGTCGACAGCGTGGTGCCGGGCGGGCGCCACATCGCCCTGTCGGGCACCTCGATGGCCTCGCCCCAGGTGACCAACCTGGCGGCCAAGATGCTGGCCGTGAAGCCGTCGCTCAAGCCCCAGGAAGTGATCGCGATCATGCGCGCCACCGCCGACCGCAGCGACGACGGCAGGCGCACCTTGATCCATCCGGCGCGGGCGCTGGCGGCGGTCGGATACTTCCCCTCATGAGAGTCCGCACGCTGCTTGCCTGCCTGGCGCTGCTGCTGGCGGTGAGCGCCGGCGCGGCCGACGTCGACCCGCAACCGGCCAGCGCGCTGCACGCGCTGTTCGATCGCCAGTGGGAGGACATCTCCCGCCGTTTTCCAGAAGGCAGCACCTACCGCGGCGACCTGCGCTACAACGACTTGTTGTCGGACCAGTCGGCCGAGGCGATCGCGGCCTATGACCGGCAGGTGCGCGACTGGCTGGCCGAGGCCAGGGCCATCCCGCGCGAGCGGCTGGAAGCGACCGACCGCGTCTCGCTCGACCTGTTCATCGGCCGCATGGAGCGGCAGGTCGAGGAGCAGGCCTTCCCAGGCTACCGCAGCATGAGCTTGAGCGCGCTGGGCGGCGTGCAGTCGAACTTCTCCGAGCTGCTCAAGGCCAGCCCGGTGCGGGACAGGCGGCAGGTCGAGCAGCTGTTGCGGCGGATGGCGGCCTACCCGGCGCAGCTGGAGCAGGAGATCGCCGGCCTGCGGCGCGGGATGGCGCTCGGATGGGTCGCTTCCAGCGACGTGGTCGAGCGGGTGCTGACGCAGATCGACGAGCAGTTGCCGGCCGAGGTCGAGACCGGACCGTATTACGCGCCGTTCCTGAAACTGGGCAGCGACATCCCAGCGGCCGAACGCGCCGCGCTGCAGGCCCAGGGGCGGACGGCGATCGAGCGCCACGTGATTCCAGCCATGCGCAAGCTGCGCGCCTTCGTCGCCCAGGAGTACCAGCCGCGGGCGGTCGCCGATGGCGCGATGCGCAACTATCCCGATGGCGATCGGGCCTATGCCATGGTGGTGCGGCACCAGACCACCACCGGCCTGTCGCCCCAGGAGATCCACGCCATCGGCCAGCGCGAACTGGCGCGGCTGCGCGGCGAGATGGAAGCGGTCATGCGCGAGACGAAGTTCGCCGGCGACTTCCCGCAGTTCATCGACTACCTCAACACCGATCCGAAATTCTTCCACGCCGGCCCCGATGCCCTGCTGGCCGGCTATCGCGACATCGCCAAGCGCATCGATGCGGAATTGCCCCGGCTGTTCGCCGAACTGCCCCGGGCGCCTTACGGCGTGCGGGCGATGCCCGGGTTCCAGGGGCCGGATGCGGCCGAATACTACGACGGGCCGCCGCTGGACGGCAGCCGCGCCGGCTACTTCAATGCCAACACGCTGGGCTGGCGCAGTCGCCCGACCTGGCGCATGGCCACGCTGACCGCGCACGAAGCGGTCCCCGGCCATCACCTGCAGATCGCGCGCGCCACCGAGTTGCGGGCCTTGCCGCGGTTCCGGCGCGGCGGCGACTACACCGCCTACGTGGAGGGCTGGGCCGTGTATGCGGAGACGCTGGGGCGCGACATCGGCCTGTATGCCGACCCGTACAGCCTGTTCGGCCACCTGCAGTGGCAGGCGTTCCGCGCCGCCCGGCTGGTGGTGGACACCGGCATCCATCGCATGGGCTGGACCCGGCAGCAGGCGATCGATTTCATGGTGGAGCGCACCGGCTTCGGCCGCGGCTTCGTGACGTCCGAAGTGGACCGCTACACCTCCATCCCCGGCCAGGCGCTGGGCTACATGATCGGCAAGCTCAAGATCGACCAGTTGCGCGACCGGGCCAAGGCGAAACTGGGCGAGCGCTTCGACCTGCGGCGCTTCCACAACGCCGTGATCGACCAGGGCGCGCTGCCGCTGGACACGCTTGAGACCGTGATCGACGACTGGATCGCAGCCGAACTGGCGCGCGGCTGACGTGCCACTGGAGAACCCCATGCTGACCCGTTCCCTTGCGGCGCTGCTGGCCGCGCTGGCCCTCGCCGTCCCCGTCGCCAGGAGCCAGCCGGTGGACATCCCGATCCCGGACATTCCGTACACGAAGTTCGTGCTGCGCAACGGCCTCACCGTGCTGGTCCACGAGGACCACAAGCTGCCGGTGGTGGCCGTCAACACCTGGTACCACGTCGGGTCGAAGAACGAGACGCCCGGCAAGACCGGCTTCGCCCACCTGTTCGAGCACCTGATGTTCAGCGGCAGCGAGAACTTCGACAAGACCTACATCTCGGCCATGAGCGGCATCGGCGCGACCAGCCTGAACGGCACGACCAGCAACGACCGCACCAACTACTTCCAGAACGTGCCGACGTCGATGCTGGACTACGCGCTGTTCGCCGAGAGCGACCGGATGGGCCACCTGCTGGGCGTGCTGGATCAGAAAAAGCTCGACCTGCAGCGCGGCGTGGTGCAAAACGAGAAGCGCCAGGGCGAGAACCAGCCTTACGGCGTGTTGCGGGAGATCCTCCCGCCCAACCTGTATCCGCCGGGGCATCCCTATTCGTGGCCGGTGATCGGTTCGATGAAGGACCTGGACGCGGCCTCGATGGCCGACGTGAGGGAATGGTTCAAGACCTACTACGGGCCCAATAACGTGGTGCTGGTGCTGGCCGGCGACATCACCCCGGAGGTGGCGCGGCAGAAGGCCGAGAAGTACTACGGCGACATCCCGCCCGGCCCGCCGCTGGTGAAACACCAGGCCTGGGTCGGCAAGCGCGAGGGAACCCACCGTCTGGTGGCCCAGGACCGGGTGCCGCAGGCGCGCCTGTACCGGATCTGGAACGTACCGGGCGACAACACTCCCGAGGCGGCGTTGCTCGACCTGGGCGCCCAGGTGCTCGGTGGCGGCAAGACCTCGCGGTTGTACCAGCGGCTGGTCTTCCGCGACCAGATTGCCACCAGTGCCACGGCATCCAACGACACGAACGAAATCGCCGGCAGCTTCGACCTGACGCTGACGGCTCGTCCGGGCGGCGACCTGCGCCAGGTGGAAAAGGCGGCGGACGAGGAAGTGCGCGGCCTGCTGCGCACCGGTCCGTCGGCGGAGGAGCTGCAACTGGCCAGGACCGTGATCCTCGCGCACTATGCCCGCGTCACGGAGCGCGTCGGCGGCTTCGGCGGCAAGAGCGACCTGCTGGCCTCGTGCATGACGTACACCGGCAATCCCGACTGCTATAAGGTCTACCTGCAGCGGATCAAGGCCGCGACGCCCGAGACGGTGCGCAAGGCGATGAACGACTGGCTGGCCGACGGCGACTTCGTGCTCGACATCCAGCCCTACGCGTCCGGCCCGGCCAGCGCCGCCAGCCTCGATCGCAGCAAGGGCGCGCCGCTCGGGCAACCGGAAGCGCTCAAGCTGCCGCCGCTGCAAAGCACGGTGCTCGCCAACGGGCTGAAGGTGGTGCTGGCCGAGAGCCATGCCGCGCCGGTGGTCAACCTGTCGCTGCTGGTCGACAGCGGCTACGCGGCCGACCCGGCCGACCTGCCCGGCCTGACCACCTTGACGCTGCGCATGATGGAGGAGGCGACGACGCGCCGCAGCGCGATGCGGCTCGCCGCCGAACTCGAGGGACTGGGCGCCTCGGTCAGCACCAGCGCCAACCTGGACGGCGTGTTCGTCAACATGAACGCGCTCAAGGCCACGCTGCCGCGCGCGCTCGACGTCTATGCGGACATGGTGCTGCATCCCGCGTTCGCCGCCGCCGATCTCGAACGCATCCGCAAGGAGCAACTGGCCGGCATCCAGCGCGAGAAAACCAATCCGCAGACCATGGCGATGCGCGTGCTGCCGGCGTTGCTGTATGGCAAGGACCACGGCTATGCGCACCCGGCTTCGGGCACGGAGGCCGCGGTCGGCCGCACGACCCGCGACGACTTGGTGCGCTACCACGGCGCATGGTTCCGTCCCGGCAACGCGACGCTGCTGGTCGTCGGCGACACCACGCTGGCAGCGATCACGCCGTTGCTGGAGCAGGCGTTCTCCGGCTGGAGCGGCGGCGCCGCTGCGCCCGCCAGGCGCGTGGGCCAGGCGGCCGCAGCGGACAAGACCACCGTCTACCTGATGGACCGGCCGGGCGCGCAGCAAAGCGTCATCTACGGCGCCCAGCTCATCGACCCGGTCACGCCGCGGGACCGCGTGCAGTTGCAGGTCGTGAACGGCATCTTCGGCGGCACCTTCAGCTCGCGCATCAACATGAACCTGCGCGAGGACAAGCACTGGTCGTACGGTGTCTCCAGCCAGGTGGCGCCCGCTGTGGGTCAGCGCATGTTCCTCACCCGCTCGCCGGTGCAGACCGACAAGACACGCGAGGCGCTGCAGGAGCTGGTGCGCGAATACGGCGACATCGCGGGCGCGAAGCCGATCGCCGGGCCGGAACTGCGCGAGGCGCAGGAGCGGGAGGCGCTCGGCCTGCCGGGTTCGTTCGAGACCGCCAGTCAGTTGAGCGGTGCCTATGCGAACGTCCTGCAGTACCGCCTGCCGCCGGACTACTACAACACGTACACGCCGACGGTCATGGCCTTGACCCCGGAGCAGGCCAACGCGTTGGCGCGTCGCACTATCGTGCCGGGCCGGCTGGTCTGGGTGGTGGTCGGTGACATGAGCAAGGTCGAGACCGGCATCCGCGAGCTCAAGCTCGGGGAAGTGCAGCGGGTCGACCCTGACGGCAACCCGCTGCGATGAGGCCTCACTTGGGGCAATAGGATTCGACGGGAGCGGGCTGGAAGCTTCCTGAAGATTGCATGCACTGCAGGCGGTTCGCTCCCCAGATGTCCATGGCAATTCCGATCCGCACGGATCCCCAGGCAATTGCAATGCTGTCGACCAGCCCCGCGGAGGATGGCGCTGACACGCTGGCCGCGCAGAGTTGGCTCACCGGTTGTCCGCTGTTGACCTGCAGGTACAGGCGTTCCAGCTCCGACTGCGTGCTCCGGTACCCGGCGGCCTGCTGGTCGATCTGGGCCAGCGTGGTCGCGGTGGGATTGGCGAGGAAGTTGGCCACGTCCTGGCGGGCACCCGCGACCGTGCTGCGCAGTTCGGCACTGGCGAAGGCCGGCAGCGTGGACAGGTAGGGTTCGAACGATGCGTCGCAGGTCAGCGTCAGGCCCGGTGCGGGTGCTGCAGGAACAACGGGCGTTACCGCCACCGGGTCGGGGCATGGGCTGACGGCCCCGTCCTTCAGGCAGATGTCGACGGACGTCGAGTAGCGGCTGTACTTGGAGAACTGGACCGTGCTGCCGTAAGCCCTGGCCGCGGTCCTTGCTGCCTTCAAGGCCTTGTAGACCTTTGCGATGGCCTTGACCGCAGGGAGATCGGCGGCTCGCTCCCACACGGTCCTGTCCGCCGCCGCGACATCCGCGCTTTGCTGGCACGAAGAGACTGCGGCATAGACGAAGCCGAATTTGTTGTCCCAGACAAAGGCGAACAGACCATCCAGGGAAAAATTCGTCAGTAATGGCGCAAAGTCGGGATGAAGGACGATCTTCTCGGCGACCGTCTTCGCGCAGGTCTGCTGCCAGGTCGACTTGGCGCCGGTCGCGCCCAACAACACTTCGATCAGGGCCGACGTCGTGCGGGTCACGATGACCGTCACGTTATTGAGTTCGGTGTCCTTGCTTTGATCGACGGTCAGCGTGAACCGGTCGCCCATCGGCACGATCGGCGTCTTCGACTCCGCGGACGCGTAGTTGGCGAACAGCTGGGCGGTGGTCGTCTCCATTGGCTTGGCCGTCGCCTCCTGCATGCCGCTGGCGGACGCGACCTTCAAATGCCAGTAGAGGAACGTGCGGTTGTTGAAGTTCAACGGCCCGCCGGTGATCCATGCCTGGTCGTCAACGTCGTTGTTCCACAGATAGTGAGGCAGTGCCGTCACCGCGGCCATCTGAACAGCCCGTGGAGCGGCGCCGGCGGCTGGTTGCGCATCGATGCGCAGGACTTCCTGGACCGCGGTCGCAACCGCGTCCACCACGGCCGGCGAGGCTGTCGTCCCTCCGGGAGTGGCCTGCGCCAGGCTTTCCCTCACTGCGGCGACGACCGCCGGATAGGCTGTGCTCTTGCGGATCAGGCCGTAGGTCCTGGCCGGCTGCGCGTCGACCGGTCGGTCGGCCAGCGTGAGCCCCAGGCGCACCAGGGCGTATGCCGTGCTGTCCGCGCTCAAGACTCCCTCGCCTCCCTCGAACCGGAGCAAGCGCTCGTTTCCGCTGGCATCCATCCCGATCAGTATCGTGGGAGCATCCGCCGACAGTTTCGCGACGCTGATGGTTCCTGCGGGAGTGGTGCTGCCGAAGGGCGATGACACGGAGGTGACAATCCCTCCATTCGGCGTCGATCCAGCGTCGGGGTCGACTGACGATTTCATAGTAGTGGTAACGGCTGGAGCGGCCGGACTGCCGCCCTCGCTGCCGCCGCCACAGGCACTGATCAATAAGGAGGCGGCCAAGACAAAGCCCCGGGCCCCGAGTCCACGACAGTTCATGATGCGATCTCCACCAAAGTTAAGGTGCCGCACTCATGCTGTTCAGGACATGGCCGGTCTGTATCTCCCAGTTCGGACTGCAGACTCAGCTTATCCGGCGATCCGCAGGTGTGAAATCGCCCCAACGGGTGAGGCCGGGGTGACGCATTCGTGTTATGGGCGCCCGGACCTCAAGGCAGGTTCAGGAAGTCGCGTGGTATCCCGTCACCCGCTCGACTTCGTTCTTCGAGCCCAGGATCACCGAGACCCGTTCGTGCAGCTTCTTCGGCTGGATATCCAGGATGCGCTGCCTGCCGTTGGTGGCGGCCCCGCCGGCCTGTTCCACCAGCCAGCCCATCGGGTTGGCCTCGTACATCAGGCGCAGCTTGCCGGGCTTGTCCGGCTCGCGCTGGTCCCAGGGGTACATGAAGATGCCCCCGCGCGTGAGGATGCGGTGCACGTCGGCCACCATCGAGGCGATCCAGCGCATGTTGAAGTCCTTGCCGCGCGGACCATCCTTGCCCTGCAGGCACTCGTCGATGTAGCGCTTCACCGGCTCGTCCCAGTGCCGCATGTTGCTCATGTTGATTGCGAATTCCTTCGTGTCCTCGGGAATGCGCACGTCTTCCTGGGTCAGCACGAACGACCCTTGTTCGCGGTCCAGCGTGAACATCGCGACGCCGTCGCCGACTGTCAGCACCAGGGTGGTCTGCGGGCCGTAGACGCAGTAACCGGCCGCGACCTGCTGGCGCCCGGGCTGCAGGAAGTCACCCTCGTCCACGCCGCGATCGCCCTCGGGCATCTTGAGCACGCTGAAGATGGTGCCGATGCTGACGTTGACGTCGATGTTGCTGGAACCGTCGAGCGGGTCGAACAGCAGCAGGTATTCGCCCTTGGGGTAGCGGTTGGGGACGACATAGATCCCCTCCATCTCCTCGGAGGCCATGGCCGCCAGGTGGCCGCCCCATTCATTGGCTTCGATCAGCACCTCGTTGGCGATGATGTCGAGCTTCTTCTGCATCTCGCCCTGCACGTTCTCGGTCTCGGCCGAGCCGAGCACGCCGCCCAGCGCGCCCTTGTTGACGGCCTGGCTCACGCTCTTGCACGCGCGCGCCACCACCTCGATCAGCAGCCGCAGCTGCGACGGGATGTGGCCGTGGACGCGCTGCTGTTCGACCAGGTAGCGGGTCAGGGAGATTTTCTGGGACATTGCGATTCCTAGTCTGCAAGGGCGCGGGTGACGACCTCGCGCACGTCGTTGCTCAGGTCGGGCTTGGCCGCGACCCGGGCGATGGCTTCGCGGGCGGCACCGCGCAGCGGCTCCACCAGCTTTTTCCAGCGGTCCAGGGCGCGGGCCAGGCGCGCCGCCACCTGCGGATTGATCGCGTCCAGCTCCAGCACGCGGTCGCCCCAGTAGACGTAGCCGGCCGCATCGGCCCGGTGGAACGCGCCCGGGTTGCCGCTGCAGTAGCTGAAGATCACGCTGCGCGCGCGGTTCGGGTTGCGGATGTTGAAGTCCGGGTGCGCCATCAGCTGCCTGACTGCCGGCAGCACGTTGCCGCCGCGGTCGGGCGCCCCGGCCTGCAGCGCGAACCACTTGTCAAGCACCAGCGGCTCGTCCTTGAACAGCGCGTGGAAGCGCTGCAGCGCCGGCGCCGCCAGCTCGTGGCCGCTGATCACCAGGGCCGACAGCGCGTTGAAGCGGTCGGTCATGTTGCTGGCGTCCTTGAAGCGCTGGTAGGCCTTGCCGGGCCACACGGTATCGCCGCTGGCGCGCGCCGCCAGGCACAGGTGGGTGAGCGCCATGCCGGTCAGCGCCCGGCGGCCCGAGGACACCGGGTCCGGCGAGTAGCCGCCGGTGTCGCTGTGCTCGTCGTAGGCCCTCTGCCAGTCGGTCTGCAGCGCCTGCGCGAGTTGCTGGCGCATCGCCTCGCGCACGGCGTGCACGCGCTGCGGATCGACCTGCGCCAGCTGCTCGCCAAGGTAGGTCTCGCCCGGCAGCGTCAGCACCAGTTCCTTGAAGGCGGCGTCCAGGGTCGGATGGCGCAGGATGCTGCGCATCGCCTCCAGGTAGGGCTGGTCCAGCTGGATCTGCTGCGCCGGCAGGCCGTCCTGGCGGATGAAGGCAAGCGCCCGGTTCACCGCCAGCCGCTGGCCGGCTTCCCAACGGTTGAACGGGTCGCTGTCGTGGGCCAGCAGCATCAGCAACTGCGCGTCGCTGTAGTCGTATTCGAGGATCACCGGGGCCGAGAAGCCACGCAGGATCGAGGGCACCGGCTCGCCCGCCAGGCCGGGGAAGCTGAGGGTTTCGCTGGCCTGGGTCAGCACGTGCATCCGGCTGCTCAGTTCCACGCCGTCGGCGCCCAGCAGGCCCAGGCCGATCGGGATCACGAACGGCTCTTTTTCCGTCTGGCCCGGCGTCGGCGGGCAGCTTTGCGAGAGGGTCAGCCGGTATTCGCCGGTCGGCGCGTCGTACTGCGTCACGGCCTTGACCCGCGGCGTGCCGGCCTGGCTGTACCAGCGCTTGAACTGCGGCAACAGCTGCTCGAACTGCGAGCCTGGGTTGGCGTCGGCGATCGCCTGCGCGAAGTCGTCGCAGGTCACGGCGTGGCCGTCATGGCGCTGGAAGTACAGCGTCATGCCCCGGGCGAAACCGTCGCGCCCGAAAGGATCGGACTCGCCGTTGCCGACGAGGGTCTGCATCATGCGCACCACCTCGGCGCCCTTTTCGTACACCGTGACGGTGTAGAAGTTGTTGATCTCCAGGTACTGGTCGGGCCGCACCGGGTGCGCCATCGGGCCGGCATCCTCGGGGAACTGCGCAGTGCGCAGCACCCGCACGTCTTCGATCCGCTTGACGGCGCGCGCCGACGCTTCGCCGGCCAGGTCCTGCGAGAACTCCTGGTCGCGAAAGACGGTGAGCCCTTCCTTGAGCGAGAGCTGGAACCAGTCGCGGCAGGTGACGCGGTTGCCGGTCCAGTTGTGGAAATACTCGTGGCCGACTACCGACTCGATGTTGGAGAAATCGGTGTCGGTGGCGGTGGCCTGGCTGGCCAGCACGTACTTGGTGTTGAAGATGTTCAGGCCCTTGTTCTCCATCGCGCCCATGTTGAAGTCGCTGGTGGCGACGATCATGAAACGCTCGAGGTCCAGCGTCAGTCCGAAGCGGGCCTCGTCCCAGGCCACCGAGTCCATCAGCGCGTTCATCGCGTGCTCGGTCTTGTCCAGGTCGCCCGGACGCACGTAGACCTGCAGCAGGTGGTCGTTGCCGGCGCGCGAGGTGATGCGCTGCTCGCGGCACACCAGCGAGCCCGCCACCAGCGCGAACAGGTAGCTGGGCTTGCGGAACGGGTCCACCCACCTGGCGTAGTGGCGGCCGTCTTCGAGGGCGCCCTGGTCGATCAGGTTGCCGTTGGACAGCAGCACCGGATAGCGCGCCTTGTCGGCCCGCAGCATCACGGTGTAGCTGGCCATGACATCGGGGCGGTCGAGGAAATAGGTGATGCGGCGGAAACCTTCCGCTTCGCACTGCGTGAAGAAGGAATCGTTGCTGACGTACAGGCCCATCAGCTTGGTGTTCTTCACCGGCGCGCAGGTGGTGAAGATTTCCAGCTCGAACGGGTCGTTGCCTTCGGGCAGGTTCTCCAGCACCAGCTGGCCGCCTTCGATCTTGAACGAGGTGCCCTGGCCGTTGACCAGCACCCGCGACAGGTTCAGCTCCTCGCCATCGAGCCGCAGCGGCTGCGCCGCGACATCGGGGTTGCGCCGCAACTTCATCTTGTTCAGCACCCGGGTCTTGGCCGGGTCCAGGTCGAAGCACAGGTCGACCGTGTCGATCCAGAATGCCGGCGCCTGGTAATCGGCACGGTAGATCACGCTGTTTTGTCCATCACGCATCGAGACTCTCCAGGAAATCGGTTGTCAACAATTCTTCATAGTCGCGCACCTGCGCCACCACGTGGGAGCCGGCCAGTTCGGCGGCGCTGTGGGTGGTGCAGACGGCCACGGCGCGCATCCCGGCGCGGCGCGCCGCTTCGATTCCCAGCGGTGCGTCTTCGAACACGATGCAGTCCGCCGCCGGGGCGCCGATGCGCCGGGCGGCTTCCAGGAAGATCGCCGGTTCCGGTTTGCCGGGCAGGCCTTCATCGCCGCCGACAACGGCCAGCGGCGGCGGCGCCATCTGCAGCCGCGTCATCACGAATTCGATGTTGTGGCGGTCGCCCGCGGTGCCGACGGCGACCTTCAGGCCGCGCTGCGCGGCCTGCCGCGCGAACTGCCGGAAGCCCCGCACTTCGGCGAACACCGGGCCGAACAGCTCGCGGTAGATGCCTTCCTTTTCGGCCACCAGTGTCAGCGCTTCGTCATCGGCCAGCCGGCGCCCGAACAGTTCGCGCATGCACTCGACGCCGTTGCGGCCGGTGGTGCGGCGCAAGACCTCGTCCACCTCCATCGCGATGCCGTGCCGGCGGGTGAACTCGCCCCAGCTCTTCGCGTGGAAGGGCATCGAGTCGACCATGGTGCCGTCCATGTCGAAGATGAGTGCGCCCGTCATGGCCCGACTCCGTCGTCCCCGCGAAGGCGGGGACCCAGCGCGTCTGTCTTTCTGAACGCCCTGGATTCCCGCCTCCGCGGGAATGACGGGTTCTTGCTCATACGCCCTGCTTCAACGAAGCCTCGATGAACTGGTCCAGGTCGCCGTCCAGCACCTTCTGGGTCGCGGACACTTCGACGCCGGTGCGCAGGTCCTTGATCCGGCTGTTGTCCAGGACATAGCTGCGGATCTGGTGGCCCCAGCCGACGTCGGTCTTGGTGTCCTCGAGCTTTTGCTGTTCTTCCATCTGCTTTCGCATCTCATGGTCGTACAGCCGCGACCTCAATCTCTTCCAGGCGACGTCGCGGTTGCTGTGCTGGCTGCGGCTGTCCTGGCACTGCACCACGATGTTGGTCGGGAGGTGGGTCAACCGCACCGCGGAGTCGGTCTTGTTGATGTGCTGGCCGCCGGCGCCGCTGGCGCGGAACGTATCGATGCGCAGGTCGGCCGGATTGATCTCGATCTCGATCGAATCGTCCACCTCGGGATAGACGAACACGCTGGCGAACGACGTGTGCCGCCGGTTGCCCGAATCGAACGGCGATTTGCGCACCAGCCGGTGCACTCCGGTCTCGGTGCGCAGATGGCCATACGCGTAATCGCCGGTGACCTTCACCGATGCGCTCTTGATCCCGGCGACCTCGCCGGCGGAATCTTCAAGCACCTCGACGGCATACCCTTTGCGCTCGCTATAGCGCAGGTACATCCGCAACAGCATCGACGCCCAGTCCTGGGCCTCGGTGCCACCGGAACCCGCGTTGATGTCGATGAAACAGCTGCTCGAATCCATCGGATGATTGAACATCCGCTGGAACTCGAGCTTGGCTACCGCGGTCTCGACGGTGCCGGCGTCGCCTGCGACGCCACGCAGCGTCTCCTCGTCGCTCTCGGCCTTCGCCATCTCGAACAGTTCGGACCCATCCTTCAACCGGCCGTCGATGTCGCGCAGATTGACGACGACGCCTTCGAGCAGCTTCTTCTCGCGCCCGAGCTCCTGCGCGTGCTTCGGGTCGTCCCAGACTTTCGGATCTTCGAGCTCGCGCGAGACCTCGATCAGCCGCGCCGCCTTGGCATCGAAGTCAAAGATACCTCCGCAGCTCGGCGGCGCGAACCGACAGCGAAGACAGGGTTGAACCAATCTGGTTGATGTGCTCGGCTTCCATGATTTTCGATCGGCAAATTGCAGAGTCGCGATTATAACCGCGCGCTACCACGCACCCGGTTGCGTCGGGTTACAAACGGCATCGAACGGCGTATCATCCGCAGCCTTTGCTCCCAGCCGGATTTCCCATGGCCAACATCATCCTCATCAACGGCGACGCGGTGAACGCCGACCTGCCCGGCGACACGCCGTTGCTGTGGTTGCTGCGCGACCACCTCGACCTGACCGGCACCAAGTTCGGCTGCGGAATGGCGCTGTGCGGCGCTTGCACCGTCCATGTCGACGGCCAGCCGGTGCGCTCATGCGTCACGACGATTGCATCAGTGACCGGCAAGGAGGTCACGACGATCGAAGGCCTGTCGAAGACCGGCGAGCATCCGGTGCAGAAAGCGTGGATCGAGGAAGACGTGCCGCAATGCGGCTATTGCCAGTCCGGGATGATCATGACCACCGCGGCGCTATTGAAGGCCAAGCCGAAGCCCACCGACGCCGATATCGACCTCGCGCTGGGCGGGCACATCTGTCGGTGCGGCACGTATAACCGGATCCGCAAGGCGGTGCACACCGCCGCGGCGATGATGCCGGCGCAACCGCCGGCACCGGTAAAGGGCAAAGTGCAGCCCGCGCCGAGGTCGCCGGCGCCGAAAAAGGGCAGCGATAGCAAGAAGGGAGCGAAAGCATGAGCGCGCCTACCGGAAAGCGCGGATCGAAAGCGGCCTTGGGCGTATCGCGCCGAGAATTCCTGCGCGCGTCGTCGGCACTGACTGGCGGTCTCGTTATCAGCTTCTATCTGCCCGGCGCCAATCGCGCCGCGCTGGCGCAAAGCCAGACGGCGATGCCGGCGGCGGCAGCCACACCCGCCGCAGCCCCCGCAGCCCCGCCGAAGCCGGTGTATCCGCCCAATGCTTTCATCCGCATCGCGCCCGATAATTCCGTGACCATCATTGTCAGCAAGCTCGAGTTCGGCCAGGGCGTGCTGACTTCGTTGCCGATGCTGGTCGCCGAGGAGCTCGAATGCGACTGGACGAAGGTGAAGTCCGAGCATGCGCCGGTGGCCGCGGTCTACAACCATCCGGCCTTCGGCATCCAGATGACCGGCGGCAGCCAGAGCGTCGCTTCGTCGTGGGAGCAGTTGCGCACAGTCGGTGCGCAGGCGCGCACGATGCTGGTTCAGGCGGCGGCAAATGAATGGAAGGTCCCGGTGTCCGAATGCCGCGCCGAACAAGGCGAAGTCATCCACACCAGCGGAAAAAAACTCGCATACGGGCAGCTCGCTGACGCGGCGAACAAGCTGCCGCTGCCGGAAAACGTGAAGCTCAAGGAGGGGAAAGACTTCAAGCTGATCGGCAAATCGACCAAGCGCCTCGACACGCGGGCGAAATCGAACGGCTCGGCGAAATTCGGCATCGACGTCAAGTTCCCCGGGATGCTGACCGCGCTCGTCGCGCGACCGCCGATGTTCGGCGCCAAGGTCAAGAGCTTCGACATCGACGAAGCGCAGGGCATTCCGGGCGTGCGCTATGTCGCGGAGATTCCGAGCGGCGTTGCGATCATCGCCACCAGCTTCTGGGCCGCGAAGAAAGCCCGTGACAAGATGAAGGTCGTGTGGGACGACACCGGCGCCGCGAAGATTTCCAGCGACGCATTGCGTGCGCAATATCTGGAAATGGCGAAGACGCCGGGCGCGAAAGTGAAGCAGGTCGGCGATCCGCTGGCGATCAAGTCGGCGGCGAAGACGATCGTCGCCGAATACGACGTGCCGTTCCTGGCGCACGCACCGATAGAGCCGCTCAATTGCACCGTGCTGCTCACCGCGGACGCGTGCAGCATCTGGGCCGGCACCCAGTTCCAGACGGTCGACCGCGGCGCGGCGGCGCAGGTCGCCGGACTGCCTCCGGAAAAAGTGCAGATCACGACCATGCTGGCCGGTGGCGGTTTCGGCCGCCGCGCGGTTCCCGATTCCGACTGGGTCGTCGAAGCGGTGCACGTAGCGCGCGTCGTGCGCCGCGCCACCGCGGCCGGCAACGTGCCGCCGGCGGTGCGCGTGGTGTGGACGCGTGAGGATGACATTCGCGGTGGCTACTACCGGCCTGCCTATGTCCATCGGGTTGAGGCGGGCCTCGACAAGGATGGGGCGGTGATGGCATGGAACCAGGTGGTCGTCGGCCAGTCGATCCTCTCCGGGACGCCGCTCGAAGCAATGATGGTCAAGGACGGAATCGATTCGACATCGGCCGAGGGAGCGATGGAGGGCTACACGATTCCGAATGTCAGCGTGACTCTGCACAGTCCGAAGCCGGGTATTCCGGTGCTGTGGTGGCGCTCGGTCGGCAACACGCATACCGCGTTCGTCAAGGAATCGATGCTCGACGAACTCGCCGCTGCCGCCGGCAAGGATCCGCTCGCGTACCGGAAGTCGCTGTTGCCGGCCGGGTCACGCGAACTCGGCACGTTGACGCTCGCCGCCGAGAAGGCCGGCTGGGGCTCGCCGTTGCCGGCAGGGCGCGCGCGCGGCATTGCGCTGCACGAATCGTTCGGCACCTTCTGCGCGCAGGTCGCCGAAGTGTCGTTGGAAGGCAAGAAGATCAAGGTGCACAAGGTCGTCGCCGCGGTCGACTGCGGGATCGCGGTCAACCCGACCGGTATCGTCGCGCAGGTGGAGAGTGCGATCGTGTTCGGGCTGTCGGCAGCGCTGTCCGGCGCGATCACGTTCAAGGACGGGCAGGTCGTGCAATCGAACTTTCACGACTATGCGCCGCTGCGGATCGGCGACATGCCGCAGGTCGAAGTGCACATCGTCCCGTCGTCGGCGGCGCCGAGCGGGGTCGGCGAGCCGGGGACGCCGCCGATCGCGCCGGCCGTCGCCAATGCGTTGTTCGCGCTGAACGGCAAGCGCCTGCGCAGCCTGCCGTTGAATCCGGGTTGACGCGCCGCGTCGGCTCGTTGCCGCCGCTGGCACGGCTGTGCATCGACTGCAACGCAAAGGCGATCCAAAAATTCGCACTGTGATTCTCTCTCGCCGCGCCCGGGCTCCGCACGTTAACTCTGCGGCGCGCCTCTCGTGCTGATCGAGCGCGTCGAAGGCAGTTGGATCGAGCTGTTCGCCGATGTGTTCCATCAATGCGCGGTGCAGTCGGGTGACGCGGTCGCGATCCTCGCCGAGTCGCAGTCGCGGCCGATCCTGGTCGAGCTCGCCGATCTGGCCGCGCAGCGGCTCGGCGCACGGCCATTCCGGTTGATCGTGCCGACGCCGTCGCTGCCGACGACGATACCGGTGCGCTCGACCGGGGCCTCCTCCGCATTGGGCGGGCAGAGTGCCGCGCTGGCGGCGCTGAAGGCCTCGCCGTTCATCGTCGACCTGACCGTCGAGGGATTGCTGCATGCGGCCGAACTGCGGGACATCCTTGCGACAGGCTCGCGCATCCTGATGGTTTCGAACGAGCATCCGGAAATCCTCGAACGCACGCGTCCAGATCCGGCGCTGGAGCCGATGGTCCGCGCGGGTATGCGCCGTCTCAAGACAGCGCGAGCGATGCGCGTGACCTCCGCCGCCGGCACCGATCTGACGGTCGCGCTGGCCGGGGCGCAGGTCGGTGGCGGCTGGGGATTCACCGCGAAGCCGGGCACCATCAGCCACTGGCCGGGCGGACTGTGCCTTGCGTTTCCGGCGCAGCGCAGCGTCAACGGCACGCTGGTGCTACAGCCGGGCGACGCCAACCTCACCTTCAAGGAATACCTGCGCGACACGATCCGGCTGGACATCGTCGACGACTACGTGCAGTCGATCGAGGGCAGCGGCGTCGACGCCGAACTGATGCGCGGCTACATCGGAAGCTGGGGCGAGCGCGACGCGTACGCGGTTTCGCACGTCGGCTGGGGGATGAATCCGGCGGCGCGCTGGGATGCGCTGTCGTTCTACGACAAGCGCGATTGCAATGGTACCGAGCTGCGCGCGTTCGCCGGCAATTTCCTGTTCTCGACCGGCGCCAACGAAGTCGCCGGCCGCCACACGCTCGGCCATTTCGACCTGCCGCTGCGCGGCTGCACGATCGCCCTCGACGAGCACGTCGTGGTCCGCGACGGTGTGCTGCAGGGCGACCTCGGATGAGCGCGCTGCCGGTGCCGGCGTCGATCGGCGAGGATGGCGCGCTGGGTAATGCGACCCGGCCAGCGGTGGTGTTCCTGCACGGCATCGGCGGCGGCAAGGAGATCTGGTCGCCGCAACTGGACCTGCTTGCGCTGCACGGCTGGCGCGCGCTCGCGTGGGACATGCCCGGGTACGGTGACAGTGCAATGCCGGAGGGCGAGTACACGTTCGCGATGCTGGGCGCCAGCCTGATTGCGTTGCTCGATTCGCTACAACTGCAGCAGGCGATCCTGGCCGGCCACAGCATGGGTGGCATGGTTGCCCTCGAAGCATTCGCGCAGGCGCCCGAACGCTGCGCCGGACTGATCCTCGCGTGCACCAGCGCGGCATTCGGGCGCACTGATGGCGACTGGCAGCGCCAGTTCATCGACGAGCGCAAGCTGCCGCTCGATGCCGGCCTGGGAATGATCGGCGTAGCCGAGCGGCAGGTTCCGCGAATGATGTCGGCAACGGCGCCGGAGGGCACAGCGCAGCGCGCGATCGCGATCATGAGCGCGGTGCCGGAAGCCACCTATCGTGCCGCGCTCGACTGCCTGGTAACGTTCGACCGGCGCAGCACGCTGCCGGCGATCCGCGTGCCGGTGCTCGCGCTCGCGGCCGCCAACGACGCCCAGGCACCGCCGACGGTAATGGAAAAGATGGCGAGCAAGATCACCGGCGCGGAATTCACCGTGTTGCCCGACTGCGGACATCTGGCCAACGTCGAGAAGCCGGCTGAATTCGGCGCGGCGATTCTCGATTTCCTGGATCGGCGCTTCGCGTCGGCCTGACGCGAAGCACCGCGCGCTGCCCCACCATGCCTGATTCCTCGATCTGCGGCGAGCATTTTCCACTGACGCCACGGCAACGCGAGTTGCTGCAGCAGGTGCGCACGCTGGGCCGCGAGCGGTTCGCGCCGCGTGCCGCGCGATACGATCGCGATGCGACATTTCCCTTTGAGAACTACGCCGACCTGCGCGCCGCCGGCCTGCTCGGCGTCTGCGTACCCGAGGCGTACGGCGGGCTCGGCGCCGACTACGCGACCTACGCGCTGCTCTCCGCCGAAATGGGCCGCCATTGCGGCGCCACGGCGCTGACGTTCAATATGCACGTCTGCTCGACGTTGTGGAGCGGTCCGCTGGCCGACGACCTCGACATGACCGAAGCCGAGCGCGCGCAGCACGAGGCAAATCGCCGGATTCATTTCGCGCGCATCGTCGATGACGGCGCGCTGTACGCGCAGCCGTTCTCCGAAGGCAGCGCCGCGGCCGCCGGCAAGGCGCCGTTCGGCACGGTCGCGACCAAGGTCGACGGCGGCTGGCGGGTGAAGGGCAAGAAGATCTTCGCTTCGCTTTCCGGCGCCGCGGCCTATTACGGCGTCCTGTGCACCGAGGACAAGGCGGACGCCGGCGTGCGCGACACACTGTATATCGCGGTGCCCGCCAACGCTCCCGGGTTTTCGATCGTCGGCGACTGGGATCCGCTGGGAATGCGCGGCACCGTGTCGCGCACGCTGCTGATGCACGACGTGTTCGTCGCCGACGACGCGCAGTTGATGCCGCGCGGCGTCTACTTCCAGGCCGCAGCGCGCTGGCCGCACATGTTCTTCACGCTGGCCCCGACGTACATGGGCATCGCGCAGGCAGCCTACGATTTCACGCTCGCCTATCTGCGCGGCGAAGTGCCGGGGACGCCGCCGGTGAAGCTCCGGATGTATCCGACCAAGCAGATCGCGGTCGCCGAAATGCATATCAAGCACGAGCAGACACGGGCATTGTTCCTGCGCGCGATTGCCGACGCGCGGGTCGATCCCGGGAAGGAAGCGCGGCTGCGCGTTTATGCGGCGCAATACACGGTCATGGAACACGCCACTGCGTTGTGCCAGCTGGCGCTGCGTACCTGCGGTGGACAGGCGATGCTGAAGTCGCTGCCGCTCGAACGGCTGTATCGCGATAGCCGCTGCGGTTCACTGATGCTGCCGTGGACCGCAGAGCTCTGCCTCGACCGGCTCGGGCGCGAAGCGCTGTACGAGTCCGGCGAGTCCGACGCTTGACCAGCGCACGCGTGAACCGCGGCTTTCGCGGGTTGTTCGGCCGCTGGCGCGATTCCGCCTACACCCAGCATCAACTCGACGCACTGTTTGCCTCTTTGGTGCGGGCGACCACGCTCGACCAGAAGAAAGCCTGGCTGATCGAATTGTTCGTCTGGCTTCGCGGCGGCGCCGGCCTGCTCGAGATCCACGCCGCCGAACGCGCGAAGAAACGCGCGGTGCGCGCGCGCTTCCTCGTCCAGCGCCTGGGGCGCACGCCCGAGTTTGCAGCCCAGGGGCTGGCGCTCCTCGACGAAGTGCTGCAAGCATCCGATCCGATAGACCTGCTGGCCGAAGGCGGCCTGCCGCACAGCGACAGCCTGTGGCAGGAGTTGAAGGAACGTCTGCTGCGGCGCTGGTTGCCTTCGGGCACCGCCGGCCGCTCGCTGCTGAGTCTGTTCGGGCAACTCTTTCCGGCGCGCGAGGATTCCGCGTGGCTCAGCGCCTTCGATCCGGAAACGCTGGCCGGGGTGCACGCAGTTTTCACCGGCCACGGCAGTGATGGTTTCGCCCGTTGGTTCGCGTCGGCGTGCGCGGACAGCCTGCGCTACCTGACCGCGCAGGTGCGCGCGACCGGGCTGGCGACGCCGGTGCGCCTGCGGATCGAGCGCCCGTTTCGCGACCTGCCATTCCTGCCGCTGGAAGCGAGTCTGGTCACGCTATTCGACGGCTACGACTCCGGCGATCGGGCGCTGCTGATCCGCGAGCTCAACCTGTTCCGCGCGCGGCTCGACGAATGCCGCAACGCCGTGCGCGATGCATATGCGCACCTGGACCAGTACGGCGTCAATACGCACGTGGTCTTCCAGCTTTCGCGCCTCGATCAGCAGTTGAACCGGATCGAACGGCTGCTCGAGCTGCTGGTCGGCGGCAGCGCCGACGGCAAGCCCGCATTCGCGCTGGTGCTCGAGCTGGTGCGTGGTCAGGATGAAGCGCGCAGCGTCGCTGGATTCTTCCGGCAAACCATGGCGCTGCTGGCGCGCAAGCTGGTCGAGCGCAATGCCGAAACCGGCGAGCACTACATCGCGCGCGATCGCGCCGAGTTTCTGCGCATGTTCCGCAGCGCCGCTGGGGGCGGCGCGCTGACTGCGCTGACCACGACGCTCAAGTTCGCGATCGGTGCGCTGCATCTGCCGCGACTGGCCGAGGGTGTGCTGTCGGCGTTCAACTTTGCCGGCAACTTCGTGCTGATGCAGTTCGTCGGTGCGACGCTGGCGACCAAGCAGCCCGCGGCCACCGCGACGGTGCTGGCGGCGAGCATGACCGACCTGAGCACGCCGCAACGGATCGATGCGCTGGTCGAGGAAATCCTGTGTCTCGTCCGCTCCCAGTTCGCGGCAATTGCCGGCAACCTGCTGATGGTGGTTCCGGTGGTGCTGATCATCGACCGGTTATGGGGAATCATCCACGGCGGCCATCAGCTCGACGCGCAGAAAGCGGAGGCGACCATCGCGTCGCTGTCGATCTTCGGGCCGACACTGATCTATGCCGCCTTCACCGGCGTGCTGCTGTGGGTATCGTCGCTCGCGGCCGGGTGGGCCGACAACTGGTTCGCGTCGCGGCAGATCGGTGAGAACCTGATGACACACCGGCGCTGGCTGATCGTCCTTGGCACGCGTCGGCTTGCGGCGCTGGTGAACTTCCTGCGCCATCACATCTCGGGCTTCGGCGGCAACGTCGCGCTCGGCTTCCTGCTTGCGCTGCTGCCTGCTTTCGCCGATACGCTCGGCGTTCCGTTCGACGTGCGCCACGTAACGCTATCAACCGGTTCGCTGACCGCGGCGGTAACGGTGCTCGGCACCGAAGTTGTCCACGCGTCACCGTTCTGGCAGGCGGTCGCGGGCATTGCCGGGATCGGCATCCTGAACCTGGGCGTCAGTTTTGCTCTTGCACTGCAGGTCGCGCTGCGCGCGCGCAACGTGCAGAGCGTCGAGAAGCATGTGATCTATCGCCGCTTGCGCCGGATCGCGCTGTTGCAGCCGTGGCGGCTGATCTGGCCCGATGCGACACCGGCCCTCCGGCCGCAGAACTCGCAGGTACCCCCGGGCGGCCCGCAAGGCCCTGCTGCGTGAGCCCGGTCTGCCTGCCCCAGCGACTGCGCGAACTGGCCGCCGCAGCACCCGGGCGCATCGCGCTGACCTGCGCCGGCGTCGATACGTCGTACGCCGCGCTGTGGCAACGGATCGAGCGCGCAACCGCGCTGATCACCGGCGATTGGAACGTCGCCCCGGGCGACCGGATCGGCTACCTCGGGTTCAATCACGACGATCAGCTGGTGCTGCTGGCCGCGCTGATGCGCCGCGGCGCGATACTGGTGCCGCTCAACTATCGGCTCTCGGAACCCGAACTGCGCGAAATTGTCGAGGATGCCGGCGTGACCCAGCTTGTCGCCGATGAGCACTTCGCCGCGCTGGCATCCCGGCTCGGACCAATGCTGCGCGAGCGCACGGCGATCCGAGGTGAGGAGGGTGCCAACGAGGCAACGCTTGCGGCAACTGATGCGCCCGCCGACGATGACTCCGATGTGCGTTCGCCCGCTCTGCTCGTCTACACCTCGGGCACCACCGGCCGGCCGAAGGGCGTCGTGCACACGCAGGCCGGGCTGTACTGGAACGCGCTGGCCAGCATCGCCATGCACGACCTTGCCGCGAACGACATCGTGCTCTCTGCGTTGCCGCTGTTCCACGTCGGCGGACTGTGCATCCAGACGCTGCCTGCGCTTTATGCCGGCGCACGCGTCATCCTGCAGATGCGCTTCGAGCCCGGCGAGTGGCTCGATGCGCTCGAGCGCGAGCGGCCGAGCGTGTCGCTGATGGTGCCGGCGACCATGCGCGCCGTGCAGATGCATTCGCGCTGGCAAGAAACTGACCTCGCATCACTACGGCTGCTGGGCGCCGGGTCGTCGACGATTCCAGACGCATTGATCGACGGCTTCCATCGCCGCGGCATCGCGGTATGCCAGATCTACGGCGCGACCGAAACCGGTCCGGTGTCGATCGTGCTGCGCGCCGACGAAGCGTTCGCGCATGTCGGCGCGGCGGGCCGGCCGGCGCTCAACTGCGAGATTCGTCTGCTCGGTGAGCGCGCCGACGTGGTAGCGGCGGGCGAGGTTGGCGAGATTCTGGTCCGCGCTCCGAACGTGGCGCGTGGTTACTGGCGCGATCCGGACAATGTCGCGTTCGCCGACGACTGGTTCCGCACCGGCGACCTGGCGCGCCGTGACGCCGACGGCTACTACACGGTGGTCGGTCGGGCAAAGGACATGATCATTTCAGGCGGCGAAAACATCTATCCCGCGGAGATCGAGAACGTGCTCGCCGGATTCGCCGAAATTGCCGAGGCCACGGTGCTCGGTTTGCCCGATGCGCAGTGGGGCGAGGTGCCGGTCGCGATCGTCGTGCTGCGCACCGGCGAGACGCTGTCCGAGGCCGCGATTCGCGCTCGACTGGACGCAACGCTGGCCCGTTTCAAGCAGCCCCGGCACGTGGTCTTTCGTGCTACGCTTCCTCGCAACGCGAGGGGCAAGGTACAAAAAAATCTGCTCGTCGAATCACTGCAGGCGGGCGACGAGTAGGGCCACGAAAGGCCTCCTCCGGACCCGCCGCAATTATTTCAGCAAGGAGAACACAATGATCCGACTATTGCTTCGCGGCCTGCTCGCCTGGGCGCTGCTGGCGATCCCGCTGGCGCATGCGCAAATCAGGATCGGCCTGATGGTGTCGGCGACCGGCCCCACCTCAGCGATCGGCATTCCGCAGAAGAATACCGGCGCACTGCTGCCAACGAAGATCGGCGATGCGACGATCGAATACATCCAGCTCGACGACGGCGGCGACGCGACGCGCGCGGTGCAGAACGCGAAGAAGCTGATCCAGGAAAACAATATCGACGCGCTGATCGGGCCATCGACGACCCCGAACGCGCTGGCGATCCTGCCGGTGATCGCCGAGGCGAAGGTGCCGCTGATGGCGACCGTCGGTACGCAGTCGGTGGTCGAGCCGCTGGATGCAAACCGGCGCTGGGTGTTCAAGACCACGCAGAACGACGACCTGATCTCCGAAGCGTTGCTCGGCCACATGCTGAAGAACAATGTGAAGTCGGTCGGGTTCATCGGTCTCAGCGATCCGTACGGCGAGAACTGGTTCAAGGTGTTCTCTGGACAGGCGGCCAAGGCCGGGCTCAGCGTCGTCGCCAGCGAGCGCTACGCGCGCCAGGACCAGAGCGTCACCGGCCAGACGCTCAAGCTGATCGCGGCGAAGCCCGATGTGGTGCTGATTGCCGGGGTCGGCGGCCCCGGCGTGCTGCCGCAGGTGACGCTGCGCGACCAGGGCTATCGCGGCGTGATCTACCAGACCCACGGCATCGCCACCGACGACTTCATCCGGCTGGGTGGCGCGAAAGTGGAGGGCACCGTCCTGGCTGCCGGGCCGATGCTGGTGATAGATGAAATTCCTGACAGCAATCCGATCAAGGCGGTGTCGCTGCGCTACATCCAGGGCTACGAAAAACTGTACGGCACGCGGCCGGCGACGTTCGGCGCCAATACCTACGATTCGGGACTGATCCTGCAGCATGCGATTCCCGAAGCGCTGAAGAAGGCGAAGCCGGGTACCGAAGCGTTCCGTGTCGCGCTGCGCGATGCGCTGGAGAATGCCGGCAACGTCGTTGGCTGTCAGGGTGTGTTCAACATGACGCCGACCAACCACAACGGAATGGATAAGCGCGCCCGCGTGCTGATAACCGTCAAGGACGGCAAGTTCCGCTACCTGTCGGACTGAGCAGCGTTGCGCATTGCGGGAATCCTGTTGGCGGCCGGCGCCGCGCGGCGCTTCGGCGGCGGCAAGCTGCTGGCGCGGCTCGGTAACGGAGAGACGATCGGCTACCGCGCGTGCGCCAACCTGGCCGCGGTGGTCCCGGAAGTCTTCGCGGTGATCCGTTCGGGAGAT
>JBBRSZ010000027.1:0-63957 GCA_038244915.1 Burkholderiales bacterium
AACAACTTCACCACCGGCAAGATCTACCAGTCGGTGCTGGAGAAGGAACGGCGCGGCGACTACCTCGGCAAGACGGTGCAGGTGATTCCCCACATCACCAACGAGATCCAGGAATTCATCAAGCGCGGCGCCCATTTTGGCCAGCCCGACGCCGCCGACGTGGCGATCGTCGAGATCGGCGGCACGGTGGGCGACATCGAATCGCTGCCCTTCCTGGAAGCCGTGCGGCAGATGAGCCTGCGCATGGGCCCGAACAACACCGCCTTCGTCCACCTCACGTATGTGCCGTGGATCGCCGCCGCCGGCGAACTCAAGACCAAGCCGACCCAGCACACGGTGCAAAAGCTGCGCGAGATCGGCATCTCGGCCGACGCCCTGCTGTGCCGGGCCGACCGCGCCATCCCGGAAGACGAGCGCGCCAAGATTTCCCTGTTCACCAACGTGCCCGAGTGGGGCGTGATCTCGATGTGGGACGTGGACACCATCTACAAGGTGCCGCGCATGCTGCACGAGCAGGGGCTGGACGGCCTGATCTGCGACAAGCTGCGGCTGAACACGCCGCCGGCCAACTTGAAGCGCTGGGACGCGCTGGTCTATGAAACCGAGCACCCGCAGGGCGAGGTGAACATCGCGATGGTCGGCAAGTATGTCGACCTGTCGGACAGCTACAAGTCGCTCAACGAAGCGTTGCGCCATGCCGGCATGAAAAGCCACGTGCGGGTGAAGATCGACTACATCGATTCGGAAACCATCACGCCCGAAGGCGTTTCGAACCTGGGCAAGTACGACGCGGTGCTGGTGCCCGGCGGCTTCGGCAAGCGCGGCATCGAAGGCAAGATCGCCGCCGCCCGCTTCGCCCGCGAGCACAAGCTGCCCTACCTGGGCATCTGCCTGGGCATGCAGGTCGCCACCATCGAATACGCCCGCCATGTTGCCGGCATGCAGGACGCCAACAGCACCGAGTTCGAGCCCGAGACGCCGCACCCCGTGATCGCGCTGATCACCGAGTGGAAGGACGCGGACGGCACCATCAAGACGCGCGACCACAGCTCCGACCTGGGCGGCACGATGCGCCTGGGCGCCCAGAGCTCGGACGTGGCGCCGGGCACGCTGGCGCACAAGATCTACGGCGACGTCGTCAACGAGCGGCACCGCCATCGCTACGAAGCCAACGTGAACTACCTCGACCAGCTGCGCAAGGCGGGCCTGGTGATCTCGGCGCTGACCCAGCGCGAGCAGCTCACCGAGATCGTCGAGCTGCCGCAGGACGTCCACCCCTGGTTCATGGGCGTGCAGTTCCACCCCGAGTTCAAGTCGACGCCCTGGGACGGCCACCCGCTGTTCAATTCGTTCATCCAGGCGGCCGTCGCGCACCAGACCGCGCGGCTGGCCGGCACGCCGCTGGCCGCCGGCGCCAAGCCGCTGAAGGTGGTTGCATGAAATTGTGTGGATTCGACATCGGGCTGGACCGGCCCTTTTTCCTGATCGCCGGCCCCTGCGTGGTCGAGTCCGAGCAACTGCAGATGGACACCGCCGGCGCGCTCAAGGAAATCACCGCCAGCCTCGGCATTCCCTTCATCTTCAAGAGCAGTTACGACAAGGCCAACCGCTCTTCGGGCACCAGCTTCCGCGGCCCCGGCATGCAGCGCGGGCTCGAGATCCTGGCCAAGGTCAAGAAGGACCTGGGCCTGCCGATCCTCACCGACGTGCACAGCGAGAACGAGATCGCCGAAGTGGCCAAGGTGGTCGACGTGCTGCAGACCCCGGCCTTCCTGTGCCGCCAGACCGATTTCATTCGCGCCGTCGCCCAGTCGGGCAAGCCGGTGAACATCAAGAAGGGGCAGTTCCTGGCGCCGCACGACATGAAGAACGTGATCGACAAGGCGCGCGCCGCGGCCCGGGAAAAGGGCTTGCCGCAAGACAGCTTCATGGCCTGCGAGCGCGGCGCCAGCTTCGGCTACAACAACCTGGTCTCGGACATGCGATCGCTGGCGATCATGCGCGAGACCGGCGCGCCGGTGGTGTTCGACGCCACCCACTCGGTGCAACTGCCGGGCGGCCAGGGCACCAGTTCGGGCGGCCAGCGCGAGATGGTGCCGGTGCTGGCCCGTGCCGCGGTGGCCGTCGGCATCGCCGGGATCTTCATGGAAACCCATCCCGACCCGGCCAAGGCGCTGTCGGACGGCCCCAACGCCGTGCCGCTCAAGCACATGAAGGCGCTGCTGGAAACCCTGCTGGCGCTGGACCGCGTGACCAAGAAGAACGGCTACCTGGAAGACAGCTTCAACGCCTGAGGAGGCACCATGACCAGCGCCTACATCGTCGCCAACGTCGACGTGAAAGATCCCGCGCAGTACGAGGAGTACAAGCGCCTGTCCTCCATCGCAATGAAGGCGCATGGCGCCGAAGTCTGCGTGCGTGGCGGCAAGGTCGACGTACTGGAAGGCGACTGGTCGCCCGACCGGTTGGTGATGCTCAAGTTCCCGTCGGTGGAACAGGCCCGCACCTTTTACGATTCGGCCGAATATGGCGCCGCCCGCAAGGCGCGCGAGGGCATTGCGCTGATGCGCATGGTCCTGGTCGAAGGTGTTTGAACACAATTTCAACCTAGAGAGAAGAACCCTGAATGAGCGCAATCGTTGACATCGTCGGCCGCGAGATCCTGGACTCGCGCGGCAATCCCACCGTCGAATGCGACGTGCTGCTGGAATCGGGCACCATGGGCCGCGCGGCAGTGCCCTCGGGCGCCTCCACCGGTTCGCGCGAGGCGATCGAGCTGCGCGACGGCGACATGAGCCGCTACGGCGGCAAGGGCGTGCTCAAGGCCGTGGAGCACATCAACACCGAGATCTCCGAATCGGTGCTGGGCCTGGACGCCTCCGAGCAGGCCTTCCTGGACAAGACCCTGATCGACCTGGACGGCACGGAAAACAAGAGCCGGCTCGGCGCCAACTCCATGCTGGCCGTCTCGATGGCGGTGGCGCGTGCCGCCGCCGAGGAATCGGGCCTGCCCCTGTACCGCTACTTCGGCGGCATGGGCGGCATGCAGATGCCGGTGCCGATGATGAACGTGGTCAACGGCGGCGCGCACGCCAACAACAACCTCGACCTGCAGGAGCTGATGATCATCCCCGTGGGCGCGCCGAGCTTTCGCGAAGCGGTGCGCTACGGCGCCGAGGTGTTCCACGCGCTCAGGACGATCATCCACGACAAGGGCATGAGCGTGGCGGTCGGCGACGAAGGCGGCTTCGCGCCCAACGTCGCGAACCACGAAGCGGCGATCCAGATGATCCTGGAAGCGATCGAGAAGGCCGGCTACCGGCCGGGCGAGCAGATCGCGCTGGGCCTGGACTGCGCCGCCAGCGAGTTCTACAAGGACGGCGTTTACAGCCTGACGGCTGAACGCATGGAATTGAAAGCCGGCGAATGGACCGACATCCTGGCCAACTGGGTGTCCAAGTACCCGATCATCAGCATCGAGGACGGCATGGCCGAGGACGACTGGGACGGCTGGAAGACGCTGACCGAGCGCCTGGGCAAGCAGGTGCAGCTGGTGGGAGACGACCTGTTCGTCACCAACACCAAGATCCTGAAGGAAGGCATTGAGAAGAAGATCGCCAATTCGATCCTGATCAAGATCAACCAGATCGGCACCCTGACCGAGACCTTCGCCGCGATCGAGATGGCCAAGCGCGCCGGCTACACCGCCGTCATCAGCCACCGTTCGGGCGAGACCGAGGACAGCACCATCGCCGACATTGCCGTGGGCACAAATGCCGGCCAGATCAAGACCGGTTCGCTGTCGCGCTCCGACCGGATGGCCAAGTACAACCAGCTGCTGCGGATCGAGGAAGACCTGGGCGACATCGCGTCGTATCCGGGCCGCTCTGCTTTCCACAACCTGCGCTGAATCCCGGAGCCGGCCGAATCTCGATGGCCACCCGCCTCGTCCCCGCTCTGCTGATCGCCCTGCTGGCGGTGGTGCATGCGCAGTTGTGGTTCGGCCGGGGCAGCGTCGGCAACGTGACCGCCCTGCAGCACAGGCTCGAGGAGCAGAAGCTGCGCAACGCGCTGGCCCAGCAGGCCAACGAACGGCTGGCCTCGGAGGTGCGCGACCTGAAAGAGGGGCTGGACATGGTGGAGGAGAAGGCGCGCGGCGAGTTGGGCATGGTCAAGCCCAACGAGATCTTCGTCCAGATCGCCAGGTAAACCTGGGGCAGCCCCGCCCATGAAGATCGCGCTGCTCGGCGCCGAAAGCACCGGCAAGTCCACGCTGGCAATCGCGCTGGCGACGCAACTGCGGCAGCGGGGAAAGCCGGTTGCGGTGGTGCCCGAGGTACTGCGCGAGTGGGTTGCGCGCACGGGCCGCGAACCGCGCCCCGAGGAGCAATTGCCGATCGCGCAGGACCAGGAGCGCCGCGTCGACGCCGCGGCTGCGGCCGACACCTTCGTGATCGCCGACACCACGGCGCTGATGGTCCTGATCTACAGCGGCATGCAATTTCCCGACGGTGAGTTGTATCGCTTCGCGCTGGAGCGCCAGCGCCGTTACGACCTCACGCTGCTCACGGGGCTCGACCTGCCCTGGGTGGACGACGGCCTGCAGCGCGAAGGGCCGCAGGTGCGCGAGCAGGTCGATGCCCAAGTCCGCAAAGCGCTGGCGGACGCCGGCCTGGCTTACCGGGTGGTCTACGGCCAGGGCGACGAACGCGCCGCCAATGCGCTGGCCGCCATCGATTCCTGCACCGCCGCATCGAGGACTCCCGGCGACTCACCGACGACGAGCCGCCGCTGGCAGTGGAACTGCGACAAGTGCAGCGATCCGCAGTGCGAGCACCGGCTGTTCACCTCGAAGCTGCGCTGACGGCATAAGATCCAGCCCATGAAACTTGGCTGCATCGCGGACGACTTCACCGGGGCGACCGACCTGGCCAACAACCTGGTGCGCGCAGGAATGCGTGTGACGCAGACCATCGGCGTGCCGCCGGGGCCGCTGCAAGGCGACGCCGACGCGGTGGTGGTGGCGCTCAAGTCGCGCACCATTGCAGCAGCCGAAGCGGTGCAGCAGTCGCTGGCGGCGCTGCGCTGGCTGCAAGCCAACGGCGCCCAGCAGATCTACTTCAAGTACTGCTCCACTTTCGACAGCACGCCCGAGGGCAACATCGGTCCGGTGACGGAAGCCTTGATGGAGGCGCTGGGCACGGCCTTCACCATCGCCACGCCGGCCTTCCCGGACAACAAGCGCACGGTGTTCAAAGGCCATCTGTTCGTCGGCGACGTGCTGCTGAACGAATCCGGCATGCAGAACCACCCACTGACGCCGATGACCGACCCCAACCTGGTTCGCGTGCTGCAGGCCCAATGCCGGCGCCGGGTGGGGCTGATCGACCACAAGGTGGTGGCGCAGAGTGCACCGGCCATCCGCGACCGGATCGCAGGCTTGCAGGCCGAGGGGGTGGCCATTGCCATCGTCGACGCCGTCTCCAACGACGACCTGCTGCGGCTGGGCCCGGCGCTCAAGGGAATGCCGCTGGTGACGGCCGGCTCCGGCGTGGCGATCGGGCTGCCGGCCAATTTCGGCATTGCGCCCTCCTCCCAGGCCAGCCAGCTGCCGCCGCCTTCCGGGCTGCAGGCCGTGGTCTCGGGCAGCTGCTCGCAGGCCACCAACCAGCAGGTCCTGGAATTCATCCGCTCGGGCCGGCCGGCGCTGGGCATCGACCCGCTGCGCATTGCCGCCGGTGAAGACGTCGCCGGCCAGGCCCTCGCCTGGGCCGAGCCGCTGTTGCTCCAGGGACCGGTGCTGGTGTATTCGACCGCCGAGGCCGGCACCGTCAAGGCGGTGCAGGGAAAGCTCGGCGTCGAGGAAGCCGGCGCGATGGTGGAGCGCACCATCGCGGCCATCGCCAAAGGCCTGGTCGGGCGCGGCGTGCGCCAGTTGCTGGTGGCCGGCGGCGAGACCTCCGGCGCCTGCGTGCAGGCGCTGGGCGTCACGCAGATGCAGATCGGGCCGCAGATCGATCCGGGCGTGCCGTGGTGCTACGCCACCGGCTCGGACAGCGGGCTGCACATCGCCTTGAAGTCCGGCAACTTCGGCACGCCGGACTTCTTTTCCAAAGCTTTCGGGATGCTGCGGTGACCGAGTCGCAGGCGCGCGAGCAGATCTGCCGCGTCGGCAAGAGCCTGTTCGAACGCGGCTATGTGCACGCGACCGCCGGCAACATCAGCTGGCGGCTGGACGAAGGCGCGTTCCTGATCACGCCCACCGACGCCTGCCTGGGCTTTCTCGATCCGGCCCGTCTCGCGCTAGTCGATGTGCAAGGCGCGCATGTCTCGGGCGACCGCCCGAGCAAGACCGTCATCCTGCATTCGCGCATCGTCCGGGCAGCGACAAAGTACGACGCCGGCACCCGTTGCGTGCTGCATACCCACAGCACCCATTGCGTCGCGCTCAGCCTCGCTTCGCAGGACGAGGAGTTGCTGCCGCCGGTCACCCCGTACTTCGTGATGAAGGTCGGCCATGTTCCGCATCTTGCTTACCACCGCCCCGGCGCACCCGAAGCGGCGGACGCCGTCGCGCGCCTGATCGAGCGTTACGGCGATGCCGGCACGCCGATCCGGGCCGTGATGCTGAACCGGCTCGGGCCGATCGTGTGGCACGACAGCCCGGGCGCCGCGATGGCGGTGCTGGAAGAGCTGGAAGAAACAGCGCGGCTGGCCTGCCTGGCCCGCACGCCGCTGCAATCGCTGGAGCCCTGCGCCATCGAGGAGCTGCGCGCCAGCTTCGGCGCGCGCTGGTGATCAGCGACGCGCCGCCACCGACGCAGCTGGGGCCGCAACCGGCGCCTGCAGTGGAATGACCGCCAGCTTCAACGACTCCAGCTTCTTGCCTAGCGCCGCGCCGACGGCCGCGGCGCTGGTTCGGCGCGGATCGAAGGCCACCGCGATCGCGGCCGGATCCATCGAAACGCGGACGCTGCCCTTGTCGACGCCGGCAGTCGCCTCGCCCAGCGCCAGCATCTTCAGCCGCGTCGCTTCGCTGCGCCCGCTCGGCCCGTCCCAGGCGAAGTAGGCCAGCTGGTGCTGGCTGCCCGCGACGCGTTGCACCAGCGCATGGTCGTAGACCGCCGCGATGCGGTCCTCCACGCAATAGCCGCAGGCCAGCGCCGTGGCCACGGTCAACGACCCGATCAGGGTCAGCGCCGCCGCCCGCGCATTCCGGGCCAGGGCCGGTCTCATTTGGCCGCCACCGGCTTGGCCGGCGCCGGCTGGGCATCGATCCAATGGAAGTAGGCCAGGTACTGCGCGATCTCGGCGTCGCTCAGGCCCTGGTTGGGCATCGGGATGCCGTTGGCTTCCTTGAGCATCGCCTTGGCATCGGCGTCGGTCTGCAGCATCTTGTCCGGCGACTTCAGCCATTGCGTGAGCCATGCGTCGGTGCGGCGCTGGGTGACGCCGGCGATGTCCGGCCCGAGCTTCCTGCCCCCACCCACGGAATGGCAGGCGAAGCACTTGCTCTCGAAGGCCAGCTTGGCCGCGGCGGCGCCGGCGTCGGTCGGCACGGCGGAGGCCTCCATGTTGTGGTGCTCGAGCTCGCCTTCCTTGGGCTTGTCCTCGGTGGAGATCAGGCCGATCGCGCCCTGCGACGCGTTGGCGAAGTGGTGGTCCACCATGATGTAGGAACCGGCCTCGGGAATGACCATCTCGACGATCGCGCTGTTGCTCGATCCCAGCAGCACGGTCTGCATGCCGCGCAGCTGGTTGTCGGGATTGCCGTCCATCCAGACCCGGTCGAAGATGGTGCCCACCACATGGAAGCTCGAGGTCTTGCTGGGGCCCACGTTGAGGACGAACAGCCGCACCCGCTCTCCCGGCTTGGCCGGCAGGGGCTTCTTGACCATGCCGTTATGCGAACCGTTGAACACGGTGTGGGTCGGTTGGGCGGCGCGCAACCGCTCGGCGTCCAGCACGTACAGCGGCGCGCCGTCGACCTTCTTGCCATCGGCGTCGGGCTTGGCGTAGAACTCGCTCTGGATTACCAGGTATTCGCGGTCCACCTTGGTCGGGTAGCCCTCGCGCGGCTCGACGATGACGGCGCCGTACATGCCCGAAGCGATGTGCTCCAGGATCATCGGCGTGCCGCAGTGGTACATGAAGACGCCGGGGTAGTTGAGCGTGAACTCGAACTCGATGGTCTGGCCCGGCGCCACCGAGCGGTACTTGTCCTGGGGCGACACCATCGCGGCATGGAAGTCCATCGAGTGCATCATCGGCGCCGCCGTCATTGCCAGTCCCGGCGCGGTCTCGTCGCTGCGGTTGGTCATGCTGAAGCGGATCTTGTCGCCCACGCGCGCGCGGATCGCCGGGCCCGGCACCTGGTCGCCGAAGGTCCAGGCGCTGAACTTCACGCCCGGCGCGATCTCGATGATCTTGTGCGTGGTATCGAGTTGCACCACCTTCACCGGTGACGGGTCGAGCGGCTTGAGCAGCGCCGTCATGTTCAGCGAGTCGCCGCTGGCGAAAGCGCCCTTGTGCCGCTCGTTGCTCAGCTTGGCCGGTGTCGGCTTCAGGTCCATCTTCGCCGGGTCGTATTTGTCGGCGGGCGGCGCTGCCGGGTTGCAGGCGGCTAGGGCGAGCGTTGCGACGCAGCAGGCAAGAACGCGGATCAGGAAGGTCATGGGAGGACGTGGTGATTAAGGATGAGCTGCATGATGCGGGCGCCCTTCTTTGCGCCGCATGATCTGCATCAAGCGCAAACGCCTGGGCCCGCGTGCTTACTTCTGGCTACCCGATGGACCGATGTGCTGTCGGCCAACGGGCTGCCGGGTCCGTTGAAAGACGAAGGGAACACGATGGACATCACCAGGGCGCGCCGGCATCTCGGCGCTTTTCTTCTCGCACTGGCTGCGTTTACGCTGAGCGGGGCAGCGCTTGCCGATCCGCCGTCGCGGGTCGCGCGACTGGCCGCCGTCACGGGCGCCATCAGTTTCGCGCCGGGCGGCGACAGCGACTGGATCCGGGCCACACCCAACCGGCCCCTGATCACCGGCGACCGGCTGTGGGTCGATGCGGCGGCGCGGGGCGAGCTGCAACTGGGCGGCGTGGCCATCCGCATGGGTCCCCAGACCAGCATGGCATTGCTCAACGTGGACGACCGCATGGCGCAGGTGCGGCTGAGCCAGGGCTCGTTGAACCTGCGCGTCTGGCGGCTGGCGCGCGACGAAGCGGTGGAGATCGACACGCCGAACCTGGCCCTGTCGATCCGGCGCCCGGGCAGCTACCGCGTCGACGTCGACGCCAATGGCGAGTCGACCGCGGTCACGGTGCACACCGGCCAGGCCGAGGTCTATGGCGATGGCCGCGCGTTCGCCATCGGCCAGGGCCAGGGCTGGCGCTTCTTCGACAGCGGCCTGCGCGATTACGACAGCGTCGCGCTGGCACCGCCCGACGACTTCGACCGCTGGTCGAGCGCGCGCGATCTTCGCTCGGAGCGTTCGGCCTCGGCCCGCTACGTCTCGCGCGACCTGATCGGCTACGAAGACCTGGACGAGCATGGCAGCTGGCGCGATGTCGCCGGCTACGGCCACGTGTGGACGCCGGCGCGCGTGAGCGCCGACTGGGCGCCTTACCGTGACGGCCACTGGGCCTGGGTGCAGCCCTGGGGCTGGACCTGGGTGGACGATGCGCCCTGGGGCTTCGCGCCGTCGCATTACGGCCGCTGGGCCAACATCGGCGGCAGCTGGGGCTGGATCCCCGGGCCGGCCACGGTCCGTCCGGTCTTCGCGCCGGCCCTGGTCGCCTTCGTCGGCGGCAGTGCCCTGAACCTCAACCTCGGCAGCGGCGGCGCCGTGGCCTGGTTCGCGCTGGGCCCACGCGAGGTCTACCGGCCCTCCTACCGGGTCAGCCGGGAGTATTTCAACCGCGTCAACACCAGCAATGCGGTGGTCAACACGGCACAGGTCACGAACTTCTTCAACAACACCAACACCGCCACTTTCAGTTACGCGAACCGGCAGGTGCCCGGTGCGGTGGTGGCCGTTCCCGCTGCCGCCTTCGTGCAGTCCCGGCCGGTCGCCAGGGAGGCGCTGCGGGTGAGCCGGGAGACGGCAGTGGCAGCGCCCCTGGCTGCCGCTGCCCCGTCGGCGCCGGCCCGCGGCAGCGCGGCGGGCGCACCCGGCGCCAAGCCGCCGGAAACCGCCTTGAAGCGACCGGTGTTCGCCCGCTCCGCACCGCCGGCATCAGCGCCAGCCGCGACGGCGCAAGCGCCCACGCCGGTGACGCTGGTCAAGCCGCCCCCGTCGGCGCCGCTGGCGCCGCCGCCCAAGCGGGACGCCCGCGCACCGCAGCGGCAACGGCCCCTGCCCGCGGCCGCAGCCGCAACCGCCGCTGCCCCCGCCCCCGCCCCCGCACCGGCACCGGCACCGGCACCGGCACCGGCACCGGCACCGGCTGCGGCGGAAGCCGCTCATCCCGCGACACCGCCGCCCGCAACAGCCGCCCCGCGCAATGAAGCGCGGCCCCGCGGGGAACAGGAGCGCATGCCGCCGCGAGCGCGGGAAGCGCGCCCTGAAGCAACCCGCCCCGAAGAAGCGCGGCCCAAAGCAGCGAGGCCCGCGGCGGCATCCCCGCCACCGGTGCCAGCCGTTCCACCCGTTCCCGCCGCACGTCCGCAGCCCCAGGCGGAACGCGCAGTGCGCGTTCCGGCCCCGATCGAGCGGCCGGCAGAGCCTCCTGCCGCAAGACCGGCGCCGCCTGCGGTTCCTGCGCCAGCCGCGCAAGTGCGTCCCGCGCCCGCCCCGGCGGCCGCGCCACCCCAGCCACCGGCCCCAGCGCCGGCAGCCGCGCCGCCGGAGCAGCGCGCGCGCGGGCCGCGCAACCAGCCGCCCAAGGCCGCCGAGAGGCGCGAGGCGGCCAGCGAGGCCGGGAAGGCAGATGAACAACCGGGCCGCGGTCCCGAAGGCCGCGGCCAGGGCGGCAAGCGCTGAAACGCGGGGCTACTGCACCGTCGGCGTGGCCGGCGGCTGGTCGCCACGGGCCGCGAACAGCTGCGCCGCGTCAACCGCGTCGAAGCGGTATTGCTTGCCGCAGAAATCGCAGCCCACCTCGATCTCGCCGCGCTCGGCGATGATTTCCTCGGCTTCGTCGACGCCCAGGCTGCGGATCATGTTGGCCACCCGCTCACGGCTGCAGGTGCAGGCGAAGCGCGGCACCTGCGGCTCGAAGCGCAGCACCTTCTCCTCCCAGAACAGCCGGGTGAGAATGGTGTCCACATCGAGCCCGAGCAATTCCTCCCGCTTGAGGCTGGCGGCCAGGATGGAGATCCGGTTGTAGTCCTCGTTCCGGCCGATCTCGTCCTCGTTGGCCTTGCTGACCATCGAACCGGCGAGATTGGCCTCGCCCTGCACCGGCAACCGCTGGATCAGCAAGCCCGCCGCCACCTTGTCGTCGGCCGCCAGCACCAGCGTCGTATCCAGTTGCTCCGACTGCAGCATGTAGTGCTCCAGCACCTCGCTGAGTTTGTCGATCTTCTCGCGCTGGTCGCCATGCAAGGGAACCACGCCCTGGTAGGGCTGCTGGCCGGGGAACTTGTCCTTGGGGTCGAGTGTGATCGCGCAGCGGCCCTTGTTGCCGACGTTGACCAGGTCGGCCAGCCGGGCCGCCGGATCGACCGCGCCGACCACCTTGGCCGTCACCCGCAGGCTCAGGTCGTGCTGGACCTCGGCCACCGCCACCTTGACCGGGCCGTCGCCGAAGATCTGCAGCACCAGCGCGCCGTTGAACTTGATGTTGGCCTGCATCAGCACGCCGGCTGCGGCCATCTCGCCAAGCAACTCGCGCACCGGCAGCTCCCAGTCGCCACCCGCCGCCGGGCCGCCCCCAGGCGGGTGAGCCCCCTCGGGGGGCAGCGAAGCGTGGGGGTCACGTTCTTCCGTGTTGGCCTTGCGGCGCGCCAGGATCTCGGTCCAGGCATCGGTCAGGCGCACGATCGCGCCGCGCACCGGCAGGCCGTCGAACAGGAACTTGTGCAACTCCGACATCAGGCGATCTTCTTCAGGCCGTCGCGATAGCGCTGCGCGTTCTCGACATAGTGGCCGGCGATGTAGGCCAGCATCTGCAGGCCCGCGTCATCGAGCGTGCGCACCACCTTGGCCGGGCTGCCGAAGATCAGCGAGTTGTCGGGGAACTCCTTGCCCTCGGTGACCACGCTGCCGGCGCCGACGATGCAGTTGCGCCCGATCTTCGCGTTGTTCAGCACCACCGCCTGGATGCCGATCAGGCTGCCGTCGCCGATGGTGCAGCCGTGCAGCATCACCTGGTGGCCGATGCTGACGTTGTCGCCCAGCGTCAGCGGCACGCCGGCGTCCGAATGCAGCACCGAGAGGTCCTGCACGTTGCTGTTGCGGCCGATGCGGATCGTTTCGTTGTCGCCGCGGATCACCACGCCGAACCAGACGCTGGCGTTGGCGCCGAGCTCCACGTTGCCGATCACCTGGGCGCTGTCGGCCACCCAGGCGCCGGAGCCCAGTTGCGGCGACTTGCCGTCGAGTTCATAGATTGCCATGGTGCGCATCCGCAAAAAACTAGAATTGTAGGGATGCCGCTGTTTCCATGGGCCCACCGGGCGCCCTACTGCCTGCCTCATCGCGCGGCCCGCTGCGCCGGATGACGCTCGCCCTCGTTCTTCCGGCGGCCAGCACGGCCAATCTCGCAACCTGGGCGGTCACTGCTGTCGCCACCGCCGGCGTGATCCTGCGGCCCTGGCGGGTGCCGGAGGCGGTCTGGGCGCTGGCCGGAGCCGTGCTGCTGGTGTTGACTGGCCTGTTGCCGCTGCCCGACGCGGCCCGGGCCGTCGGCAAGGGGCACGACGTCTACCTGTTCCTGGGCGGCATGATGGTGCTGGCGGAACTGGCGCGGCGCGAAGGCCTGTTCGACTACGTCGCGGCACACGCCGTGCGGCGCGCCAGGGGCTCGGCGACGCGCCTGTTCACGCTGGTCTATGGGGTGGGTGTGCTGGTGACGGTGTTCATGTCCAACGACGCCACCGCCGTCGTCCTGACCCCCGCCGTCTATGCGGCGGCCAAGAAGGCCGGCGTCAAGCCGCTGCCCTACCTGTTCGCCTGCGCGCTGGTGGCCAATGCGGCGAGCTTCGTGCTGCCGATCTCGAACCCGGCCAACCTGGTGGTCTTCGGCGACCAGCTGCCGGCGCTGCTGCCCTGGCTGGGCCAGTTCATCGCACCATCGCTGGCGGCCATCGCCGCCACCTACGTGGCCCTGCGCTGGCTCAACGCCAGTGACCTGGCCGGGGAAGTCCACGCCGGCGTCGACGTACCCATGCTGGCGGGCACCGGCGTGCTGGCCTTCGCCGGCATCGGCGCCGTGGCCGTGGCGCTGCTGGCGGCATCGGCGGCCGGCTGGCCGCTGGGATGGCCGACCATGCTGGCTTCCGGCGGGGCGGCCATCGCGGTGCTGGTGCGCAAACGCGAATCGCCCTGGACCTTGCTGCGGCAAGCGTCGTGGAGCGTCCTGCTGCTGGTGGCGGCCTTGTTCGTGCTGGTCGAAGCACTCGCCGCAACCGGCGTCGTGCAGGCGCTGACAACGGCTCTGCATTCCGCCACGGCGGCTTCTCCCACCGGGACGGCCTGGGGCGCGGGCGTCGCGGTGGCCGTGCTGTGCAACCTGATGAACAACCTGCCCGCCGGCCTGGTCGCGGGCTCGGTGGTGGCGGCCGCGCACGTCCCCGAGTTCACGCGCAGCGCCATCGCGGTGGGCATCGACCTCGGACCCAACCTGTCGGTCACGGGTTCGCTGGCCACCATCCTGTGGCTGATCGCCATCCGGCGCGAAGGCGAGAACGTCACGGCCATGCACTTCCTGCGCGTGGGCGCGGTCGTGATGCCGCTCACCCTGCTGCTGGCGCTCGGCGCCCTCATGCTGCAGAACGCGTTCTGAGCCCGGATCAACCAGCATGACCGAGATGGAGTTGCGCCAGCTGGCCCTGCAGGCCCTGTGCATCCAGGAGCCGGCCGACAAGGTCGCGGCCGTGCTGGCCGCGGCCGGGCAGGCAGCGACGCTGTCGATCGCTGCGCACGCCCCGCCCGTCACGGCCACCGTGCCGGGACGGCCGGCGCGCCCCGAACTGATCCACCCCGCGAAGGTGCCGCGGCGCTCGCCGTTCAAGCCCGAGGGGCTGGCGGCATTGCTGCATGCGATCGCCCATATCGAGTTCAACGCCATCAACCTGGCGCTGGACGCGGCCTGGCGTTTCGACGGCATGCCGCACGCCTACTACCTCGACTGGCTGCGCGTTGCCGCGGAGGAATCGCTTCACTTCAGCCTGCTGCGCGAGCACCTGCGCTCGCTCGGGATGGAGTACGGCGAACTGCCGGCGCACGACAACCTGTGGTCGATGTGCGAGCGGACCAAAGGCGACGTCGTGGCCCGCATGGCGCTGGTGCCGCGCACGCTGGAGGCGCGCGGCCTGGACGCGACGCCGCAGATCCAGGACAAGCTGCGCAAGGTCGGCACGCCGGCCGCGCTGCGCGCGGTGGAGATCCTGGACATCATCCTGCGCGACGAAATCGGCCACGTCGCCATCGGCAACCATTGGTACCGGTGGCTGTGCCGGCGCGACGGGTTCGATCCGGTCGCGCACTATCGCAGCGTGGCCACGCAGTACGACGCGCCGCGTCTTTACCCACCCTTCAACCAGCAAGCGCGCAAGCTGGCAGGCTTCACCGACGAAGAACTGGCCCTGCTGCTGGGCGCCTCCAGCTGACCTTGCGCGCCCCGTCCGTCGGAACGCGGCATTGGCTGACATCCGTCTGGCGCGGTTGCTGATGAGGCGGCGCCGATGCAGCGTTGACGATGCGTGCAGCTGATACGTCTGGCAACGCTCTTCACGAGCCCGAGGTCCGCGCCGCGGACCCACCGGACGTTGAACACACATCGTCAATCGTTGGAAGTCAACATGAACAAGCATCTTCGCAATTACGTCACCTCCGCCCTGCTGCTGCTGCCCGCCGCTGCCGTCCTCGTCGCCGCGCCGACCTCCGTGATGGCCCAGCCGGCCACGCCGGAAGTGCAGTCACTTGACGCCGACGCCGATGCCGGGCTCCAGGCCGGCTCGCTGCTGCGGTTCCGCCTGATCGGCACGCCGAAGGTGCAGGCCAGCGTCCGCGTCCTGGGGATCCGCAGCGTGATCGCGCTGCGCGAGACCGCGCCCGGCGTCTATGTCGGCCGCTACACCCTCAAGCGCACCGACCGCGTGGCGCCCGACGCCCAAGTGCGCGCCATGCTCAAACGCGGCAACCGCATCGGCTCGGAAACGTTCACGCTGGCCGAGACCATGAATACTCCCCCCGTTGTGACCGCGCCGCCGCCGCCCGCTCCGGTGACGCCGCCGCTGCGCATCGAACGCTTCGGCATGGTGCCGTTGGAACGGATCGAACCGGGCGCCGAACTGCAGTTCGCTCTGGAGGGCATGCCGGGCTCGACCGTGTCGGTCGACCTGCCGGGCGTCGAGCGCGACCTCAGGCTGCGTGAAACGCGGCCCGGCCACTACGAAGGCGGCTACACCATCCGCCGCGCCGACGACATCAACCCGAACCGGCCGTTCGTCGCCACGCTGCGCAATGGCGACCGGGTCGTCACGGCCAACCTGAACCTGGCGCTCGGCCGCCCCGGCGCCGACAACCGCCCGCCGGCCGGCGACAACCGGCCGCCGACGCTGGTCAACCTGGTGCCCCGCGACGGCGAAGTGGTGCCCGGCGGCCAGCCGCTGCGCATCGGCGCCAGCTTCGAGGACCGCGGCGGCAGCGGCGTCGATCCGGCCAGCGTGCAGGTCATGATCTCCGGGCGCAACGTCACGCGGGAAGCGCAGATCAGCCGCGAATCGTTCAGCTTCCGCGGCGCGCTGCCGCCGGGCCGCCACACCGTTGACGTGACGGCTCGCGACCAGGCCGGCAACACCGTGCGCCAGGGCTGGAGCTTCGACGTCGCCGCGGCGGCGCCGGTCAATGTGCCGATCCAGATCCTGAACCACAGCAACAACGGCCAGGTCGGCACCGGACCGACCCTGGTGCAGGGCCGCACCGTGCCCAACGCCAATGTCGCCGTCACCGTCAACGCGGTGGCGCCGATCGGCGGCGTGCTCAACATCCAGCAGCAACTGCTGTCGCAGACGGTGCAGGCCGATGGCAACGGCAACTTCGCGTTCAGCTTCTCGCCGCAGTTCCCCGTGCCGGGCACGCGCTACGACATCTCGCTGGTCTCGACCCGCGGCAACCTGCGTGACGACCATCAGCTGGTGCTGGTGCAACGTTGAGCGAAGGACACACCATGAACAAGAACCTGCGTCATTCAATCGCATCGGCATTCCTGCTGCTGCCGGCGGCGGCCGCCATCGTGGCCCTGCCCTCCACCGCGCTGGCCCAGCCGGCCGGGCCCGAGGTCCGTTCGCTGGAGGCCACGGCCGACGGCCGGCTTGAGCCCGGCACCCTGCTGACCTTCCGGCTGGAAGGCACGCCGCGCGCGCAAGCCAGCGTGCGGATCCGCGGCCTGCGCGAGAACATCGCGCTGCGCGAAGTGGAACGCGGCGTCTACATGGGCCGCTACACCATCAAACGCGGCGACAACATCGAGCCCGATGCCGGCGTGCGCGCGCTGCTGGAGAACGGTAACCGCCAGGCCTCGGCTAACTACGAGCTGGCCGAGATCCTGCCGCGCCCGCGCGGCCCGCAGCCGCCGCCGCGCGTGGCCGACCTGCGCATCGAGCGCTTCGGCATGACGCCGCTGGAACGCATCGAGCCGGGGGCCGACCTGCGCTTCATGCTCGAGGGCACGCCCGGCGCCGCCGTGCTGGTCGACCTGCCCGGCATCGGCAACGACCTGGCCCTGCGCGAAGTGCGCCCCGGCGTCTACGAAGGCAGCTACACCCTGCGGCGCGCCGACAACTTCAATCCCAACCGGCCGATCGTGGCGACGCTGCGCATGGGCGACCGGGTGGCCACCGCCAACCTGAGCCCGCCTTCGCGGCCGGGTCCCGAGACCAGGCCGCCGAACGTGGACAACCGGCCGCCGACGCTGACCTTCCTGGCGCCGCCCGAGGGCACCACCCTCCCGCCCGGGCCGTCGGTCCATGTCGCAGCCACTTTCGACGACGGCGGCGGCAGTGGTGTCGACCCGGCCAGCGTGCAGCTGGTGGTGTCCGGCCGCAATGTCACCCGCGAGGCGCAGATCAATCGCCAGTCGCTCAGCTACTGGGGCTTGTTGCCAGCTGGCCACCACACGGTGGACGTGACGGCCAAGGACCTGGCCGGCAACCTGATGCGCCGCAGCTGGAGCTTCGACGTCGCCAGCGGCGTGGTCCCGCCCCAGCCGCCCGCCCGCCCGCCGGTGGTGCTGGTGCCGGTGCCCGCCAGCCTGGCAGCACAGGTGCTGAACCACTACGACAACGACGTGATCGGGCCTGACCCGGTGCTAATCAAGGGCCGCACCGCGCCGAACGCGGTGGTCGCGATCAGCGTGCGCGCGGTTGCGCCGCCGCCGCCGGCCGCGGGCTTGCCGCGGACGGTCTACGCGCAGACGCTGCAGGCCGACGCCGAAGGCAACTTCGCCTTCACGATGGTGCCCGGCACGCCCTACCCGGGCGAGCGTTACGACATCCAGATGGTGTCCCGGCGTGCCAACCTGAGCCAGGAAACCCGCTTCTCGTTGCTGCAGCGGTAAGCGCGCGGGGTCAATCGGCCTTGATGCCGGACGCCCGGATGATCCGGGCGTTGTTGTCCGATTCGGCGGCGATCTGCCGGCTGAAGTCGGCCCGGCTGCCGCCGGTGGCGACGTTCTCGCTGGCGGCCAGTCGCGCCCGCAGGTCGGGTTGCGCCAGCGCCTTGTTGATCTCGGCGTTGAGCCGATCCAGCACCGGCTGCGGCACGGCGGCGGGAGCGAAGACACCGAACAGCGAGGTCATGTTGGCCGCCGGATACCCCAGCTCGGCCAACGTCGGCACGGCCGGCAGCACGTCGAGCCGGGCCGGCGCGCCGACCGCCAGCGCGCGCAGCTTGCCGGCTTTCACCTGCTGCATGATCGTCGGGCTGGTGTTGACCGAAAGCACTTCGAACTGCCCGCCCAGAGCATCGGTGATCTGCTGGCCGCCGCCTTTATACGGAATGTGCGTGATGTCGACCCTGGCGCCGGCCTTGAGTTGCTCCAGCATGATGTTGCCCAGGGACGCCGGCCCGGAGGTTGCCCAGCGCACGGCGCCCGGCCGGGCCCGCGCCGTCGCCAGCAGCTCCTTGAAGTCCCGGCTGTCGCTGGCCGGGGTGGCCAGCAGCAGCACCGGCGAATACATCACGCTGGCCACCGGCGCGATGTCCTTGAGCGGGTCGAACGGCGACTTTCCCAGGTGCGGGCTGAGCGTCAGCGGACTGACGGCCGCGAAGCCCAGCGTGTAGCCGTCCGGCGCCGCCTTGGCCACCGCATCGAGGCCGATGCTGCCGCTGGCGCCCGCCTTGTTCTCCACGATCACCGGTGTGTTCAGCTGCGCCGACAGCTTGTCGGCCAGCGCGCGCGCCACCACGTCGCTGACGCCGCCCGAGGGATAGGCGACCACCAGCTTGATCGACCTGGACGGCCAGGGCGCGGTCTGCGCGGCTGCCGGTCGAACAGCCGTCAACAAGGAGGAAGCCAGCAGCAAGGCCAGGCCGCCCCGGCGCGTGAGTGCGAATGTGTTTTTCATTGATCGACGGTTTTCGGTTTTCGGTTCTCGGTTTTCAACAACGCGATTCACCCGCGCGGATGGTGCTGCGCGTGCAGCGACTTCAGCCGTTCGCGGGCCACGTGGGTATAGATCGTGGTGGTGGAAATGTCGGCGTGCCCGAGCAGCATCTGCACCGACCGCAGGTCGGCGCCGTGATTGAGCAGATGGGTGGCGAAGGCGTGGCGCAGGGTGTGCGGCGACAGCGGCGCGGTGATGCCGGCCGCCAGCGCCTGCTTCCTGACGATCATCCAGAACATCACGCGCGTCATGCCGCTGCCGCGCGCGGTGACGAACAGGTCCTCGGTCTGCTGCCCGCCCAGGATGACGGCGCGCGCCTCGGCAAGATAGCGCGTGATCCAGTCGCGCGCGATCTGGCCGAACGGAACCAGCCGCTCCTTGCTGCCCTTGCCCAGCACCCGCAGCACGCCTTCGTTCATGCCGAGGTTGAACATCTTCAGCCCCACCAGTTCGCTCACGCGCAGGCCGCTGGCGTACATCAGCTCCAGCATCGCGCGGTCGCGCAGCCCCAGCGGCGTGTCGACGTCGGGCGCCGCCAGCAGGGCCTCCACCTGCGCCTCGCTCAGCGTCTTGGGCACCCGCAGCGGCTGCCTGGCCGATTGCAGCTTGAGCGTCGGGTCGGCCGCGATGACGCGCTCGCGCAGGGCCCAGCGGAAGTAGCGCTTGAACACGGTGAGCCGGCGGTTGGCCGTGGTGGCGCGGGTCTGGCTGTGGCGGGCGGCGAAATAGGCGTTCAGGTCCGATTCCGCCGTGGCGTCGATCGCCTTGCCCTGCTGTGCCAGCCAGCGACCGTACAGGCTGAGGTCGCGCCGGTAGGCCGACAGCGTGTTCTTCGACAGGCCTTTCTCCAGCCAGATGGCATCGATGAATGCGTCGATCGAGGCGTCGTTCATGCGGCAACGATAACAAACAGGAAAGCCGCCACGCAGGCGGCTTCCCGGGCGGCACGCAGGCTCAATCGAGCTTGAGCTTGGCGGTTTCGACGACCTTCTTGTAGACCGCCAGTTCGGCCTTGATCTGCTCGGCGAACTGCTGCGGCGTGTTGCCCACGATGATCGAGCCGGTGTCCTCGATGCGCTTGCGCACGGCCGGATCCTGCAGGGCCTTCACCACGCCGTCGTGGATCTTGCTGACGACTTCCGGCGGCAGGCCCTTGGGCCCGTAGATGCCGTAATAGGCCATGCGGTTCACCGGCTCCAGTCCCACTTCCTTGAAGGTCGGCACATTGGGCAACGCGGCCAGCCGCTGCGGCGCGGCCACCACGATCGGCACCAGCCTGCCTTCCTTGATGAAGGGCAGCGCCGAGGGCACGTTGTCGAAGATCATCGGCACCTGGCCGGCGACGGTGTCGTTCAGGGCCGGGCCGGCGCCGCGATACGGGATGTGGGTGACGAAGGTGCCTGACAGCGCCTTGTACAGCTCCATCTGCAGGTGGCCGATGCCGCCGGTGCCGGACGATGCATACGAATATTTGCCCGGCGCCTTCTTCAGTTCGGCCACGAACGTCTTGTAGTCCTTGGCTGGGAAGCTCGGATGCACCGCGATGATGTTCGGCGTCGCGGCGATGTTGATGATCGGCGTGAAATCGGTGACCGGGTTGTACGGGATCCTGGGGTTGATGGCGGGATTGGCGGCCGTGGTGGAGACGGTGGCCACGCCCAGCGAGTAGCCGTCCGGCGCCGCGCGCGAGGTGTCCAGCGCGCCGACCACGCCGCCGCCGCCGGCCTTGTTCTCGATCACCACGGTCTGGCCCAGGGCCTTGCCCAGCGGCTCGGCGATCACGCGGGCGATGATGTCGGTGGTGCCGCCGGGGGCGAACGGCACCACCAGCTTGATGACCTTGTTGGGATAGTTCTGGGCGAAGGCGGAGCTGGCGCAGGCCACGGCCAGTGCGGCGGCGGACAGGGCGAACCAGTGACGGCGATTCATGCGGACTCCTTGGATGTCTTAAACAACGGTAACCCGGAATCGTATTCGATATGCTCGCCCGGTGAACTACGCCCAGCTGCTGTTTCCCGACTTCTCGCTCATCCTGTGCGGCTACCTGGTGTGCCGCTATACGGCGCTCGATCGCAGCGTGTGGGAACCGGTCGAAGGGCTGGTGTACTACTTCCTGTTTCCCGTGCTGCTGTTCCAGTCGATCGTGCGCAACCCGCTGGACCTGGCCGCCACCTCGGGCCTGATCGGCGCCGGACTGCTGATGGGACTGGCCGGCATCGCGCTGGCCTACTCGGTGCCGTACTGGCCGATCGTCGGCAAGCGGATCGACGCCCGCGAGCACGCGGGCGCCGCCCAGGTCGCCTTCCGCTTCAACTCCTTCATCGCGCTGGCGCTGGCCGAACGGCTGGCCGGCGGCCCCGGGCTGGCGTTGATCGCGGTGCTGATCGGCGTCAGCGTGCCGCTGTACAACGTGGCCGCGGTCTGGCCGATGGCGCGCCATGCCAACACCGGCTTCCTGCGGGCGCTGCTGCGCAACCCGCTGATCGTGGCCACCGTGCTGGGGCTGGCCGCCAACCTGGCGGGCCTGCGCATTCCGCTCTGGCTGGAGCCGACCTTCGGGCGCATCGGCGGCGCCTCGCTGGCGCTGGGCCTGATGGCCGCCGGCGCCGGCATGCAGCTGGGCCCGCTGGGGCGGGCCAAGACGCTGGCCGTGGCGCTGCTGTCGATCCGCCATTTTTTCGTGCCGCTGGTGGCGTTCGGGCTGGCGCGCCTGTTCGCGCTGGATCCGGTGCAGACCACGGTGCTGCTGGCGTTCTCGGCGCTGCCCACGGCGTCCAGCTGCTATGTGCTGGCCGCCCGCATGGGGTACAACGGGGCTTATGTCGCCGGCCTCGTGACCGTGTCCACGGTGCTCGGCGTCGTCAGCTTGCCGTTCGCGTTGGGGTTGCTGAGCTAGGATGGGACACTCACAAAGGGAGAGGGACATGAAGCCAGCCTTCCGCTACGCAATCGCATGCCTGCTGGTCCTGTGCGGCGCGCCTGCGCTGGCCATGTATCGCTGCGGCAATGTGTTCCAGGACAAGCCCTGCGAAAGCGGCCCCGAGATCCGCCTGTCGCCCTCGGGCCGGCCCACCGCCGCCCCACCGGCTGCCCGGGCCGCTTCGGCGCCGGCCACGGCGCCCGCGACGGCGACGGCGACGCCATCGAGCTTCGCCGTGGCCTGCGCCCGCGTCGGCGAGCTGGCCCAGCGCATCGTCTGGAAACGCGAGGGTGGCGCCACCAAGGAGCAGCAGCTGGCCGAGCGCGTCACCGGCGTGTCGCAGGCCGAACATGCCCAGACCGTCGCCGCTGTCTATGCGCGGCGCGGCAGCGCGCCGGAAGTGCGGGCCGCGATCGAGGCGGAGTGCGTGGCTGAACGGCAAAAGGAAGCCGACGCGGCGGCCCAGCTCAATCAATTGCGCAAGCAGGCCGGTGAAACGCCAGTGATTCCGGCCGCCAGTCCGGCGCCGGCCGCGGAGCCAGGCGCCACAGCTCAAAGCACACCGAACAGCCCCGCGCCGGCCGACGGCAAGCCGTCGGTTGCCACCTGCTCGCGCCTGCGCAATACGCTGGCCGAGGCCAATGCCCGCCTGTCCCAGGGCGGCACCGCCCGCGTCATGGAGGCACTGCAGAACGAGCGCCGCAGCGCCGAAGCCTCACTTCGCAGCAGCGGCTGCCGCTGACCGTCCCAGCGCCCACGCCACGTGCTCGCGCACCAGCGCGCTGGGGTGGTCCGCCCGCTGCGCCAGTGCTGCCCGCAGCGCGACATCGTCGGCCACCGCCAGCGCGTTGCCCATCGCCACGGCGATGTTGCGCAGCCACCGCTCATGGCCGATCCGGCGAATCGGGCTGCCTTCGGTCAGGCGCAGGAACTGCTCCTGACTCCAGCCGAACAGCTGCGCCAGCTGGCTGCCGGCCAGTCCCTGGCGCTCGTCGAAATCGGGCAGCGCGCTGCGCCTGGCGAACTTGTTCCAGGGACAGGCCAGCTGGCAATCGTCGCAGCCGTAGATGCGGTTTGCGATCAGCGGCCGCAGCTCCAGCGGGATCGGCCCGGCGTGCTCGATCGTCAGGTAGGAGATGCAGCGCCGCGCATCGAGCCTGCCGGGCGCGACGATCGCCTGCGTGGGGCAGATGTCGATGCAGGCACTGCAGCTGCCGCAATGCTGCGTTACCGGCGCGCTGGGCGGCAGGGCCAGGTCGACGTAGATCTCGCCCAGGAAGAACATCGAACCGGCCTCGCGATTCAGGATCAGCGTGTGCTTGCCGCGCCAGCCCTGGCCGCTGCGGGCGGCGAGCTCCGCTTCGAGCACCGGCGCCGAGTCGGTGAACACGCGGTGGCCGAACGGGCCGACCTCCTGCGCGATCCGTTCGCTCAGTGCCTGCAGCCGCGAACGCAACACTTTGTGATAGTCGCGGCCCCGCGCGTACAGCGAGACGATGCCTTCGCGCGGCCGCCGCAGCCGCTCGAACTCGATCGCCTGCCAGCCCTCGGGCGTCGCCGCCGGCAGGTAATCCATCCGGGCGGTGATCACGCTCACCGTGCCCGGCACCAGTTCCGCCGGCCGCGCCCGCTTCATGCCGTGGAGCCGCATGTAGTCCATTTCGCCGTGGAAACCGTTGGACAGCCAGGCCGAAAGACCCGGTTCGGCCGAGGACAGGTCGACGCCCGCCACGCCGATTTGGGAAAATCCGCAATCACTGGCCCACTGGGCCACTTGCGCCACCAAATGAGGACCGTCGATCTGACTGCTGCTGAACGTCACCCGCCGATTGTAGAAACCGTGCTGGCCTGGGCCAGCGAAGAGGACACCCTCGCATTCGCCGCGCGGCTGGCCGCCCATCCGGCGATCGCCAATGCCTTCATCGAACTGCACGGCGAGCTCGGGGCCGGCAAGACCACGCTGGTACGCCACATCCTGCGGGCGCTGGGCGTGCAGGGGCGGATCAAGAGCCCGACCTACGCGGTGGTGGAGCCGTATGAAGTCCTTCGACAGGCTCAGGACGAACGGGATGAACCGTTGGCCATCTGGCACTTCGACTTCTACCGTTTCCGCGACCCGCGCGAATGGGAAGACGCGGGCTTTCGCGACCTGTTCGCCAGCCCCGGGCTGAAGCTGGCTGAGTGGCCGGAGAACGCCGGCGCACTGCTGCCGCGCGCCGACCTGGTGGTGCGGATCGAGGTGCTGGCGGACGAAACCCGCAGCGTGACGCTGGCCGCGCAGACGCCGATCGGCCGGGAGCTGCTGCGATGAGGCGGCGCGAGCTGGTGCGCGGCGGCACCCTGGTGCTGCTGCTGGGCGCGCAGCAGATCGCGCGCGGCGCGACCATCCTGGCGGTGCGGGTCTGGCCGGCGCCCGACTACACCCGCGTGACGATCGAGTCGGACGGCCTGCTGCTGTCCAGGCAGCTCGTGGTGCCGGACCCGCCGCGGCTGGCCGTCGACATCGAGGGCATCGAGCTCAATCCGGCGCTGCGCGAGCTGGTGGCCAAGGTCAAGCCGGACGACCCCTTCATCGCCGGCATCCGGGTCGGCCAGGGCACGCCGTCCGGCGTGCGGCTGGTGATCGACCTCAAGCAAGCCGCCCTGCCCCAGGTGTTCAACCTGCCGCCGGTGGCCGCCTACCAGCACCGGCTGGTGCTGGACCTGTATCCGCGCCAGGCGGTCGACCCGCTGGAGGAGCTGATCGCGCGCCGCATGAAGGAGAGCGAGCCGCCGCGCCCGGCGCCGACGCCCGTGCCGGCCGCCGATCCGCTGGGCGAGCTGATGGCCAGGCAGACCCAGCGGCCCGCGATCGCGCCACCGACGCCGGCCGCGCCCGGCGCGCCAACGCCCCGGCCCGGCGAGCTCGCGTCGCGGCCGCAGCGGGCGCCGCAACGCACCGACCGCCTGATCATCGTGGCGCTCGATCCGGGCCACGGCGGCGAGGACCCCGGCGCGATCGGGCCGTCCGGCACGCGCGAAAAGGACGTGGTGCTGCAGATCGCGCAGCGCCTGCAGGAGCGCATCAACGCCACTGTCGTCAACGGCAACCCGATGCGCGCCTTCATGACGCGCGACGCCGACTTCTTCGTGCCGCTGCACCAGCGGGTGCAGAAGGCGCGGCGGGTGCAGGCCGACCTGTTCGTCAGCCTGCATGCCGACGCCTTCTTCACGCCGGCGGCCAAGGGCGCCAGCGTCTTCGCCCTGAGCCAGGGCGGCGCCTCCAGTTCGGCGGCGCGCTGGATGGCCGACAAGGAAAACCGCGCCGACCTGATCGGCGGCGTCAACGTCAAGACCCAGGACGTGCACCTTGCGCGTGCGATGCTGGACATGAGCACCACGGCGCAGATCAACGACAGCCTCAAGCTCGGTGGCGCGCTGCTGGGCGAGATCGGCCATGTCGGCGCGCTGCACAAGCGCAACGTGGAGCAGGCCGGCTTCGCGGTGCTCAAGGCCCCGGACATCCCCAGCGTGCTGGTGGAAACGGCGTTCATCAGCAACCCCGACGAGGAAGCGCGGCTGCGCAGCGACCAATACCAGGAGCAGCTGGCCGACGCGATCATGCGCGGCATCAACCGCTACTTCCAGAAGAACCCGCCCCTGGCGCGCAACCGGCCGGTCTGAGGGGCTGGGTTCGCGCGCGGTTGCCGACTCACGCCGACGGGAGGCGGCGACATCTTCCTACACATCAGCCACCCCGCCCTGCCTACATTGGCTGCACAGGCTTGGTGCGAGTCACACCGCAAACAAAGCTGGCCTGCAACCTCACAGGAGAACTTGATGAACACGAAATTTCTGGCAGCCATCGCGGCTGCATCGGTGCTGGGTCTGTCGGGCTGCGCTGACATGGGCGTGGATCGCCAGACGGCAGGGACCGTGGGCGGCGCCGTCGTCGGCGGTGTGATCGGCAGCGCAGTCGGCGGCGGCACGCTGGGCACGGTCGGCGGCGCTGCTGCCGGTGCCTACATCGGCAATCAGGCCACCAAGCCCGAGCGTCGTTAAACCGGGTAGATCAGCGAGTTGAGCACCATCTCGCTGTCGTACACGCAAAGCCGGCTGCGCAAGCGCAAGCCGGCTTCGGTGCGTTCGATCTCGTCGATGTAGCGCCCGACGTTGTAAACCTCGCTCGCATCGCCCGGACGGGTGCGGAACACGGCGTAGTTCGACTGGGCGCGGACCAGGACCCCTTCAGCCGACAGCACCCGCGCCGGGCCCACCACGTGCCGCATGTAGTACGGGCCGTGGTAGATGGTCTGCGTGATGCCGTAGACCCGGTCCTTCATCATGCCCCTGCTTTCCAGCGCGATCAGCGCCAGCGGCAGCCCGCGATCGAAATTCTCCCGCGCCTGCAGCTTGTACTGGCCGTCTTCCAGGAAGAACTCCGGCCAGTCGTCGAAGCGCTTTTCGTCGAGCGCGGCGCAATAGTCCGCGTTGAGCCGGTCGACTTCCATTTGAAGCAGCAAGGCTTCGACGCTCATACCCCCATCACTTTCTTCCAGTAGGCGTACATGCTGCGGATCAGGGTTTCGGTCACCATGTGGCCGGCCGGACCGGTGCCGGTGCCGCCCAGTTCGCACAGCGTGCTGCCGCCCTCGCCCCATTGCTGGAAGGCGTCCTGGCTGAACTCGATCACCTCGCCGTCGTCGGCGCTGACGAAGCCAGCCGGACCGAACAGGTTGGCCTGGCGCAGCCGCCGCCGCGTCATCTCGGGCGTGTCGTCGGCGAAACCGAAGTGGGTCCAGACGAAATCGAACTCGCCCGCGCCGCGCGGAACGATGTGGCGGGTGGACAGCGAATTGACCTGCTGCTGGATGATCAGGCTGGGGAACAACGTGATCATGGTGACGGAGGGAGTGAGCTTCGTCCCCGGGGCCGCAGGATCGTCGATGGTCCACCACGGCTCCGGCACGACATCGAGCAGGCGGTCGTCGTGCAGCGTCATGTCGGCCTTGAACGAGGTCACGCCGGCGGTCACTGCGGCGTTCTGGCCGCCCTCGTTGCGGCTGGAGACCATCACTGCATGGCGGCCGTGCGCGTCCATCACCATCCGGCTCTTCTGGTCGGCCCGCCACAGCCCGAAGGTCACGAACCAGGTGTGCAGCAGTCCCGGGTGGTAGGGGTCCTTGATGTTTTCCATCATCAGCTTCCAGTTGCCCGGAATGCGCTGGCGGTTGTAGCCCAGCAGGCTCAGCGTCTTGCCCTGGAAGATCCGGTCCAGCCACGGCATCACCTGCGGGCCGAGGTACTCCACCAGCGGCTCGACGCTCTCGCTGAACGTGGCGAACACCAGCCCGTGCAGCACCGCCACCCGCAGCTTTGTCAGGCCATGGTCCTTCAGGTCGAAGTCGGCGGGCATGCCGCCGTTGACGCAGTCGCCGTCCTTGACGCCGTCCTTGAACGGCAGGCCGGCCAGGTCGCCATTGAGCTTGTAAGTCCACTGGTGGTACGGGCAGACGAAACTTCGGGCGTTGCCGTGAGGCTGCTGGCAGAACCGCACGCCACGATGGGCGCAGCGGTTCTCCACCACCCGGATGCCGGGGTCGACGCCGCGGTCCTTCGGCGCCACCCGATCGCGCACCATGATGACCTGGCGCTCGCCAACGTGGCTCAGCTTGAAGTCTCCGGTGTTGGGGATCTCGACCTCGAGGCCGACGTACGACCAGTGCGCGCCGTAGAAGATCTTCTCCAGTTCCTGCGCGTAGAGCTGCGCGTCCGTGTAGGCCCAGAAGGGCACGCGGCTGGACCCGGGCGTGCTCCAGCGTGACAGGGATTCGCGGGCGTTCATGGTCCTAGTATGGCGCGGTGCCCCGCCAATGGCACACTGGCCTTCCCTACCCCAATGCGCACCCGATGAACCCGCTCTGGATCGACACCGCCATGGGCTTCGATGACCTCGCCGCCGTGCTGGCCGTGGCCGGCCTGTCGCTGGTGGCCGGCAACGCGCCGCTGCCGGTGGTGATCGACAACGTCCTGCGGTCCGCCGCCTGCTTCGGTTGGCGCTTTCCCATCCACGCGGCGCGGCCGGGCCGCTGGTGGGCGAGCTGGCGACCACGCAGCACGTGCCGGGCGACGACGCGATGCGTTCGGCGGGCCGCGGCCTGCCGCTGGAACGCACGGCACTCGCGTCGGACGATGCCGTGGGCGCGCTGGCCGGCTGGCTGCGCGCATCACCCGCGCCCGTGACGCTGCTGGCCCTGGGGCCGCTCACGCGATTCGGTGGCGCACCCACTGAAGCTGCCGAAGGATCTTTACCTGGGCGAAGTGGCCGGAGTCGCCGTCAATTCGAAGGGACACATCTTCGCCTTCTCGCGCGGCAACATCACCGGCCCGGCTTACGCCGCCGCGGCGGCGCAATTGCTCGAATTCGCTCGACTGATGAACACCTATCGCAAATTCTTGTCGAAAAACGCGATCGACTCTTTTGCCAGGCGGTCCAGGAACGCAGCCCGGTCGAAGCCTTGCGGGTCACTGGCCACGCTGCCGTCCGGTGAGGGCAGGTCCATCGTCGGTGTGTTCATGAACGCGTAGTGTCCAGCATTGGGCACGATTTGCAGCGTTGTGGTGGCGCCGCGCAGGTTCTGCATGACCCATTGAGCGTGGAAGCGCGGCACGAGAAAGGTGTCCTTTTCGCCAGCGTAGATGGCCACCGGAACAGTGATCGATGCCAGAGACGACGCGCTGAACGCCACCCCCAACGGCGCCAGTGCCATCACTGCGCGCACCCGTGGATCGGCCTGCACCGGTTCTTCCTGCCCGTCTGCGGCGGCGCCGGCCTGCACCGAGGCGCCGCCGATGGCGCGCGTCATCTTGCACAGCACGGGGTCCAGCTCCGCTTCGGTCTCGCAATGCGCGCGCAGGCGCGAGAGCTCCGGCTTGCCGCCTGCCAGCGCCAGGACCGTGTAGCCGCCAGCCGAATGGCCCATTGCACCGATCAGCGGGCGCCCGTCGGCACCATTGGCAATGCCAGGGCGCAATTGCGGGTCGGCGAGCACGGTGTCGATCACGCGCGATGCCTGGCGCGGCCGCTCGGCAAAGTAGCGTCCCAGCGTGGCACGCATCGACTGGTCCTGCCAGGTATCGCCCACGTGCTCAACACTGGCAACCAGGTAGCCGTTGCGCGCAAGCGCTTGCGCCAGCGTGGCAAAGCCAATATCGATGGAGGCCGTGCCATGACTTATCACAATGAGGCCCTTGAATTTCGGCTCCGGTGCTCCGTTGATGGCCACTGTCTGCGGGAACGGCCCCATGGGAATCACCCGGCCCGCATCAGGCGTCGGGTAATAAAGCGCGAAGTGGGCCGGCTTGTCACTCGCACCGTTGGCGGTCACCGTCATTTGGCGAAATCCCGCCTCGGCGGCGTTGGCAGCAGGCTGCACGAGCGAGAGGCAGGCCGCTGCCATGACAAGCGGGAGGGCGCGAAAACCAAAGATGGAGCGGGCAAGCATGATGGATACCTTTCGGGTTGGGCTGTGCTGCGGGGATGGGCAGGCGAAGTATCCAAGCGCATCTGCGCGGCGTCGCTGACCGTGCGACGAAATGACGGCCTGGCGGCGCCAGATGCAGAAAGTGGCCGTAAAGAATTGGCCGGTGACGCGATGTCCGCTCCCGGCCATGAGCGGAAGTTGCCGCCACCGATTACTGCCTGAAGTGGGCACTGCTCATGAGCCGATTCGATCGCCGCGGTAGTCGTGAGCGCCATCCGAACCCTGTTCCGCTTGCGGATTCACAGTCCGTTGACGGATTTAGGGAGAGGAATGCAACACCCCTATTTCTTCCCTCAGCTCACCGGGAGCGGGCGGCCTTGTGGTGGCGGTCAACGGGCAGGCGATCTGCCTGGAGATGGTCGACACCTACCAGTCGCTGCGCGGTTCGTTCGAGAAAGGCCGCAGCGCTCCCTTGCCGCCTGCGCGCCCGCGAAATTCCTGCTGGCCCACCTGCCGGGGCCGGCCCGGCTGGCCGATCTTGCCACCGAGTATCCGGACGCCGCCGAGCGGCAGGAGGCGGCGGCGCAAAACATCGCCGATGTCCGACAGGTCGGCCACGTCATGACCTCGGGCGAGGTCGATCCCGGTGTGTGGGGGGCAGCGCGCCGCCGTTCGGGCCGGGCCGACTGGCCGTGGGCGCGATCACGCTCATTGCACCGGCCACACGTGCGCAAGGCCAGGAGGCAGCGCTTGCCGCCCTGACCATGGTGGCGGCCACGCGCATTTCGCGCGGGCTGTCGCTGAACTGAATTCGCGATTCATCAACCATAGGCGACTCCCCATGAACGTCCGCCGTCACTTCCTGCTCGCTACGCTCTGTGTCGCATTCTTCGGCGGCGGCGTCGCGGTACTCAGCTTGGTTTTGCCCACGCCGACCTAACTATGCAACGGGACGTCCGAGCGCGTTCAACGCGAGATCGATCTGGATTGCCTGGGCGGCGGCGCCGCACTTCCGGGAAGGCGAGTCCGGCTCGCAGCAGGGCCCGGCCACACTGCCGCGCGCTCAGGGTCCCCCGAGCATATGGCGGTACGCGCAAAAGGGAGTGGCAATGGACCCGGTTGATGCTGGCTCACATATGAAGGTTTGGCCCCTGAGCCATTTGATGACATGGTGCCGATCTACGGGTACGGAATGAGGGTGGCTCGATTCTGGTATCACCGTGATGGCTCGCTACATTGCGCGTGGAGTTCCGTCGAACCATAGGCGGCTCGTGACAACACTGCTAGCTACTCGGACGAGGGTCCCAATCCGAAACTTGATCGCTCCGTACTTGTCGGACTCCAGAGCGTGGCGCGGCGGCTAGAATCTGGGCCGGATCCGCGGCCAAAATTTCGCGCCGCCGACGGCCGGCCAAGAATCTGGAGGTACTTTCAAACCAGCTCGCCTTTCGCTCGCCGACAGGCCAGCAAGGTTCTTGCGAAATCGGTGAACAAGGGCTCCCGGCAGTCAAGGTAAAGGCGGCCGACTTCACCGTTCCAATAAATCTCGGATCCGTGGGCGACGCGCCACTCGTGCAGGCGGCGCGTGTACAGATGCAGGTCGTACTCCTCCGTGACGCCGATGGCGCCATGAACGGCGTGCGCAGTGGCCGCAACCAGTTGGGCCGCTTCGCTGGCTCGGGCCTTGGCCACCGCCGCTGCCGCGAAAGCCGGTAGAGGTCCGTCTCCCGAGTGGAAGGCGGCCTCCGCAGCCATGTTAGCGCCTGCGACCTGCTCCGCCATCACGCTCACCTGGTGCTGGATCGCCTGGAATTTACCGATCGGCTTGCCGAACTGGACCCGTTCGTTGGCGTAGGCCATCGTCATGGCAAACACGCTATGCATGGCGCCTGCCAACAAGGCCGCATGCAGCACCGCGCCCAGCGATTGCAGTCGCTCGGGCGCAACCGTGCAGTCCAGCAGGGTTGCCGCGCCCGGCGCCCATCGGAACGAAGCGGCCAGGCTGCCGTGCACCCCCGTCGCCTGCTGGTGCGCGCCCTGCACGGGCAGCAGCAACAGCTGATCGCCGATGGCGCCGATCACGTGCGAAGCCGTGCGGCCGCACGGCACCTGGTCTGCCTGGATCGCGCCGTCAGCTTGGCGCACCAGCGCCGGCGCGAAGGTGATGAGGCCGGTGGGCAGCAGGTCCTGCGAGCGGACCAGCGCGCGCGCGGCGATCGTCTGCGGCAGCGGCAAGGGCAGCGCGTAGCTGCCGCACAAGCGCACCACGGTCTGGAACACCGGCCAGCCTGCGTTGCCGCCGCCGTCCTCTTCGCGCGCGAGCAAGGCGTAGAAGCCCGATTCTTCCAGCGCAGTGGCGAGCGGCGCCGTGCTGCCGCCGGCTTCGATGGCGCGCACGGCTTGCGGCGTGCAACGGTCCTTCAGGATCGTTTCGATGGCTTCGGCGAACATCTATTGCTTCCCTTCAGCGCAGGCCAAGGCCGCGCGCGATCATGCCGCGCAGGATTTCGCGGGTTCCGCCGCGCAGCGAAAAAGTGGGCGCCATCTGGCTGACATAGGCCAGCGCGCGCAGCAGTTCATCATCCGGTGGCACGGCGGGGTCTGCCCCCACGGCGGCCTCCAGCAGCGCGGGGATTTCCTGCTCGAAGGTGGTACCGAGATCCTTGACCAGCGCCGCCTCCACCACGGGGCTGCCGCCAGCGGCCAGTTGCGCCGTCACGGCGATGGACATCTGGCGCAGCGTGGCCAGGTGCGTGGCGAAGCGGCCGATGACCTGCAACTGGTGCCCTGCCTGGCCCGTTGCGCGCAGCCAGCGGATCCAGCAGTCCAGCAAGACGATACTGGAATACAGGCGTTCCGGCCCGCTGCGCTCGAAAGCCAGCTCGGCGTTCACCTGTTGCCAGCCTTGGCCTTCCTCGCCCACCAGGGCACCGTCGGCCAGCAGCACGTCGTCGAAGAACATCTCGGAAAAGTGCGCATCACCGCTCAGGTCCACGATGGGCCGCACCGTCACCCCGGGCAGCTTGAGGTCGACGATGAACTGCGACAACCCTACCTGGCGGTCGGCCGGCGCGCCGGACGTGCGCACCAGCGCGATGCTGTAGTCGCACTTGTGTGCGTTGGTGGTCCAGACCTTGCGTCCATTGAGCAGCCAGCCGCCTTCGGTGCGCACCGCGCGGGTGCCCACGCTGGCCAGGTCGGAGCCTGAATTCGGCTCGCTCATGCCGATGCAGAAGAAGACTTCGGCCCGGCAGATGCGCGGCAGGTAGAAGCGCTTTTGCTCCTCGCTGCCGAACCGGTTGATCAAGGGCCCGCTCTGGCGGTCCGCGATCCAGTGCGCGCCAACCGGCGCGCCCACGGCCAGCAGCTCTTCCACCAGCACGTAGCGCCGAAAGGCATCGAGCTCGGCGCCACCGTAGGCCTGGGGCAGCGTGACGCCCACCCAGCCCCGGGCCGCGAGCTTGCGGCTGAACTCGGCGTCGAAGGCGAGCCACGAGCGCACGCGCACGTCGGCGCCGGAGGCGGGAAGCTCGCGGGCAATGAAGTCCTTAACTTCGGCACGAAAGGCCTGGGCCTCGGCCGGGAGCTCGGCGCGCCGGATGTTGTCGAGAAGGTCGGGCATGCTGACAGCTTAAGCGCGCGGCGCCAGCGCTGTCCAATACCGATTCACTGGCCGGCCATACGCAGATGCGATGGCGACGGCCCTCACGGCATTGCGAGCGCCGTGGCCAGCTGAATGAAGCGCTGCGCCGCCGGCGACTCGCTGCCGTGCAGGCAGGCCAGGGCCAGCGTCGTCTCCAGGGCCTCGCCGGCATCCTGCAGCGGCCGGTACACCACCTGCGGCTCCCGGTGGCCGCGCATCACTTCGGGCACCAGAGCGATGCCCAGGCCGCTTTCCACTAGCGCCAGCACGGTGGGCACCTGGGTCGCTTCCTGAGCGATTTTCGGCAGGAAGCCGGCGGCTTCGCAGGCCGTCATCGCAGCGGCCTGCAGCCCGGTTGCGTCGGCGGCCGAATACATGATGAAGGGCTCGCCGGCCAGGCTGGCCAGCCGCAACGACGCCTGCGCGGCCAGCGGATGCGCGCCCGGCAAGGCCACCACGAAGCAGTCGCGCTGCAGCGTGTGCAGGGTGGCCGCGTGCGACTGCAGCAGCGGCGTGCGCACGATGCCGACGTCGAGCGCCTCTTCGTTGAGCATCTCCAGAATGTGCGCCGAAGTGGCTTCGCGCAGCACCAGCTCGACCCCGGGGTAGTGGCTGCGAAAGCTCGGGATGATGGTGGGGATGAGCCGGTAGATCGCCGAGCCCACGAAGCCGATGCGCAGCTTGCCGCCGCTGCCTTCGGCCGCCGCGTGGGCCGAGCGCAGCAGCTGCTCGCCGTGGTACAGCAGCCGCCTCGCCTCGATCAAGGCGGCCTGGCCGCTGGGCGTGAGCAGCACGCCGGTTGGCGTGCGTTCGAACAGCCGGGTGCCCAGCTCGGTCTCCAGCTTCTGGATCGAGACCGACAGTGCGGGCTGCGCAATATGCAGGCGCTCGGCGGCACGGCTGAAGTTCAGCGTCTCGGCGAGGACGTTGAAGTGGCGGATGCGTCGCAGGTCCATGGGCTCGGGGGCAGTAGGCCTCCAGCATACCGTGGCGCTCAGCCGGTGAAACGCGCGGGCCGCTTCTCCAGGAAGGCATCCACAGCTTCGCGATGGTCGTCGGTCTTGTGTGACACGGCCTGGAACACAGCCGAGAGTTCCAGCACCGTGTCCAGCCGCGAATGCAGGGCTTCGCGCATCAGCCGCTTGGTCAGTCGCAGGCTGTGCGAAGGATTCGCCGCGATCCGGTTGGCCAGCGCGTGCGCCGATTCCATCAGCTGCTCGTGCGGAACCACCTGCGACACCAGGCTCCAGGCCAGGGCCTGCTGGGCATCGATCGTGTCGCCGGTGAAGGCCAGTTCGGCGGCGCGGGCAAGGCCGATGGTTCGCGGCAGCAACCAGGCCCCACCGTCGCCGGGGATGATGCCCAGCTTGACGAAGCTTTCGGCGAACTTCGCCTTCTCGGAGGCGATCCGGATGTCGCACATGCAGGCGAGGTCGAGCCCAGCGCCGATGGCGTGGCCATTGATCGCGGCGACCACCGGCACGTCGAGGTTGAACAGCGCCAGCGGCAGCCGCTGGATGCCGCGCCGGTACTCCTGGCGGATGTCCATCTCGGTGACCTCGGGCGTGGCCTGCCGCTTCATTTCGCGGATGTCGCCGCCGGCCGAGAACGATGGGCCGTTGGCCGTGAGGATCACGCAGCGCACGCCGCGGTCGGCGTCGATCCGGTCGATGGCCTGCAACAGTTCCGCCACCGCGGTGTTGCCGGTGAGCGGGTTGCGCCGCTCGGGCTGGTTCATGGTCAGCGTGACCACGGCGCCCTGTTGTTCGTAGATCAGGAAATCAGGCATGGTGCTCCTTCGTGGCCATCGAGGCTAATGGGCGCCAGCGCAAGCGTCCAATAGCGATTCGCGGATTGTCCATCGAATTTCCGTATGGGCTAGCGTTGCCCGGGCGGATAGACGGCCGATCCAAGGTAGCGCGACATGGCCTCGCCGGTGCGCCGGACCAGCGCGGCCAGCTTCGCCTCCTGCCGCTGGACGTTGGTGCTGAGGCCGGCCAGGCCCACGGCCGCGACCACGTCGCCGCCCACGTCGAAGATCGGCGCCGCGATGGCGGTCACGTTTTCGTTGATGCCGCTGCCCACGGCCAGCACGTCCGACCGCGTGCGCGCCAGCACGGCGGACAGTTCGGTGCGTGACGTGATCGTGGCTGCCGTCATCCGCTTGAGCCGGGCCGTCGCAACATAAGTTTCGCGGATGGCTTGCGGGGCGAACGCGAGCATGGCCAGGCCGAGCGCCGTGCAATAGAGGGGATCGCGCGAACCCACGGCCACCTTGAAGCGCAGCGAGTGTTCCGACTCGATCAGGTCGACATACACCACTTCGGTCCAGTTGTCGCCAGGGACGGCAATCAGGACGGTCTCGCTGCACTGCCGGTTCAGGCGCGCCAGCAAGGGCCGCAGGTTGTCGGGAAAGGGGCGGCTGCGCGCGATCAGGGCGCCCAGCACGAAGGCTTCCTGGCCCAGCCGGTAGCTGCCATCCACGGGCTCCACATAACCGCCGCTGGCCAGGGTGCGCAGCAGGCTCAGCAGGCTGGATTTGGGGACGCCGAGCTGGCTGCTCAGCTGCGACAGCGACAGCGCGTCCTGGCTGGCCGCCAGTGCGCCCACCAGCTGCATCACGCGCAGCGGTGCCAGGGTGATGGGGTTGCCGGCTGGACTGTCGGTCATGCGGGATCTCGTGGGAAACCCTCATTGCCCGCATCCGGGCTCAAGGATCAAAATTCTGATATCGAGAAAGTTGTTCCTATATCAGAACGATTGAGTGTGCATTCCGCTTCGGCATGTGTCAAGATCAACTCTCGTTTCCCCCAGGAGAATTTATGCAGCAAGAACCAGCTTTCGCAGTGCACTGGCCGCGGGCCCAGCGCATGCAGGCGGTGGAGCCGGTGGCCGCACGGCTCGCCAACCTGCCCGGCAAGACCGTCGCCTTCGTGTGGGACTACCTGTTCCGCGGCGACGAGATCTTTGCCATCCTTCAACGCGAACTCACGGCGCGCTTTCCCGGCATCACGTTCATCGGGCACGAAGTCTTCGGCTCCACCCACGGGTCCGACGAGCGCGAAGTCCTCGAGCGGCTGCCGGCCAAGCTCAAGGAACTGCGCGTCGATGCCGTCATTTCCGGAATGGGCTGCTGAGGCAGCTGCACACCCGCCGTGTTGCGGGTGAGTGCAGTGGCCGAAAAGGCAGGTGTGCCCACCGTGTCCCTCGTGTCGGAAGGTTTCATGGGCCTGGCCAGGACGTCCTCGCTCGGGATGGGAATGCCCGACCTCGCCGTCGCCATGGTACCAAGCCATCCGGACGTGCAGAGTGATGAAGAGCTCGAGCGCAACATCGTCGACGTGACGCTGAAGCAGCTCATCGAGCGGCTCACCACCATGCAGGTCGCCGCGCAGGCCGCGGTGGAGCCGGCGGCGCGGGACATCGTGTTCGAGGGCAGCTTCGACGAGGTCAACCGCTACTTCTATGAAAACCTGTGGACCGACGGGCTGCCCATCGTTCCGCCGACGCGCGAACGCATCGACGCATTCCTGGCCTTCACCGACCGGACAGCCGATGAAGTGCTGGGCACCATGCTGCCCGACAACCGCGCGGCCACCATCTGGAGCATCGCCGTCAATGGCGTGATGGCAGGCTGCCGCCCGCAGTACATGCCGGTACTGGTGGCGCTGATCGAGGCCATGGTCGACCCCGAGTATGGGGTGGAGCACAGCGGCAACACGCCGGGCGCGGAAACCCAGATCGTGATCAACGGGCCGATCGTCAAGGAGTTGGGCTTCAACTACGAGCAGGGCGCGTTGCGCGACGGCTTCCAGGCCAACACCAGCATCGGGCGCTTCTGGCGGTTGTACCTGACCAACGTCACGGGCTTTCAGCGTCACCAGAACGACAAGGCCACCTTCGGCGGCACCTGGCGGGTGGTGATGGCCGAGAACGCCGACGCGCTGGCGGAGATCGGCTGGCCCGGGCTGTGCGCCGACCTCGGCGTGGCTGCGGGCGAAAACGGGGTGTTCATCTCCCGCTTCACCGGCGGCAAGGTGGTAGCTTCGGTCTATGGCAAGTCGGCGGAAGAATGCGTGCCTTACCTGGCCCATTCGCTCACCAGCATCTCCAGTTGGGAGCTGATCTTCACTGCCGGCATGAGCAGCGGCAAGTACCGGCCCTTGCTGGTGCTGTCGCCGATCATCGCCAAGACCATCGCCAAGTCGGGTGTCTCCAAGGCCGGCTTGCAGCAGATGCTGTTCGAGCAGGCGCGGCTGCCGGCGCAGGAGTTCGAGCGCTGCATGGGGCAGTTCACCAACTTTGTGCCGGGGCGGCGCAAGCTGTTTGACCTGGCCATGCTCGGCAAGGCGGCCAAGGTGTTCGGCGCGGGGCGCGACGCCGGCCGGCTGGTGCCCATCGTGGCGAAGCCGGAAGACATCATGATCGCGGTGAGCGGCGATCCGCTGCGCACCAATTGCTACGTCATGGCACACAACGGGTTCCTCGGCTTCCCCGTGGCCAAGCCGGTGCGTTTGCCTCAGGCGTGGCGCGAGAAGCTGGAGGCAGCCGAGGGCGGCTGATCCGCCTTCCCCGGGGGTGGGGAGGGTGGCGTGCCGTCCTGGAACAGGAATGAGGACCATGTCACTGGACCCCCCTGCGGCCGCTGCGAGCCGCTTCGCCGGCTTGCCCGCAGTCGACCGCTTGCTGCGCTGCGCCGCAGCGGCCGCACTGGCCGAGCGCTTCGGGCGCGAGCCATTGACGGCCGCATTGCGCGAGACGCTGGCTGAGGCGAGGGCGGCCCTGCGCGCCGAGGCTGCCGCCGCAGTGCCGGGTGAAGAGGCCGTCTTCGCGCGCGCCACCGAGCTGCTGCACGAGGCGAATGCACCAGCGCTGCGCGCGGTGCACAACCTGACCGGCGCGGTGCTCCACACCAACTTGGGCCGGGCGCTGCTGCCGCCCGAAGCCATCGAAGCGATGCGCCTGGTGGCGCAGTCGCCAACCAACCTCGAATATGCATTGGACGAAGGCAGGCGCGGCGACCGCGATGCCCACCTGGAGGCGCAGCTGTGCGCCCTCACCGGCGCCGAAGCCGCCACCGTCGTCAACAACAATGCCGCGGCCGTGCTGCTGGTGCTGAACAGCCTGGCCGCGGGCCGCGAAGTTCCGACCTCACGCGGCGAACTGGTGGAGATCGGCGGGTCGTTTCGCATGCCCGACGTGATGCGCAGCGCCGGCTGCACGCTGGTGGAAGTGGGCACCACCAACCGAACTCACCTGGCCGATTACGTGGATGCAATCGGCCCCGCCACCGGCGCCGTGATCAAGGTGCACACCAGCAACTACGAAGTCGTGGGCTTCACCGCACGCGTAGACGAAGCGCAACTCGCGCGCGCCTGCCGCGAACGCGGCGTACCGTTTGTCATCGACCTGGGCAGCGGATCGCTGCTGGACTTGCGACGCTGGGGCCTGCCGCACGAACCCACTCCCGCCGAAGCCTTAGCGAACGGCGCCGACCTCGTGACCTTCAGCGGCGACAAGCTGCTGGGCGGACCACAGGCCGGGATCATCGCCGGCCGCGCGGACCTGGTGGCGCGGATCAAGCGCAACCCCATGAAGCGCGCCTTGCGCGTGGACAAGATGCGCATTGCGGCGCTGTCTGCCGTGCTGCGGCTGTACGCCGACGCCGAGCGCCTGCCGCAGCGCCTGCCCACCTTGCGCGCGCTGCTGCGCCCGGTCGCCGAGATCCGCGCCCAGGCCGAACGGATCTGCCCCGCCATCGCCGCTGCCCTGTACGACCTGGCTCGGGTCGAGGTCGCTGCCTGCGACAGCATCTTCGGCAGCGGCTCGCTGCCTAGCCAGTCGCTGCCCAGCGCGGCGATCGCGCTCACGCCTTTCGCGGCCGGCTCCTGCGGCGCGGCGCTGGCACGGCTCGAAGCTTCGCTGCGCCGCCTGCCGGTGCCCGTGATCGGCCGCATCCACCAGGGCCGCATCCTGCTGGACCTGCGCTGCCTGGAGCACGAAGAGGCACTGGTGGCGCAGTTCGCGCAGCTTGCACACGCGGCAGCGGAGGCCAGGTGATCGTTGCCACGGCCGGCCACGTCGACCACGGCAAGACAGCGCTGGTGCGCGCCCTGACCGGCGTAAACACCGACGCCTCGCCCGAGGAGCAGCGCCGCGGCATGAGCATCGACCTCGGCTTCGCCTACCTGGACGGCCCCGGGGCCGAGCCCATCGGTTTCATCGACGTGCCCGGCCACCACGCCTTCATCCGCAATGCGCTGGCAGGCATGGCGGCCGCCGACCACGCGCTGCTGGTCGTGGCGGCAGATGACGGGGCGATGCCGCAGACCGTGGAGCAGGTCGCTGTGCTGCATCTGCTGGAGATCCCGTTGGCGGCCGTGGCGCTGACCAAGGTCGACCGGGTGGATGCCGCGCGCGCAGCTGCAGTGGAACAGGAGATTGCGTTGTTGCTCCAATCTGCCGGACTGGCGCCGGTGCCGCTGTTCCACCTTGCTGCGCCCGCAGGCCGCGGCGTTCCGGAACTGCGGGCGCACCTGGAGCGCCTGGCCGCAGCGTTGGCGCTGCCAGCGCCGCAAGGCAATTTCCGGCTGGCGGTGGATCGCGCTTTCAGCGTCAGCGGCGCCGGACTCGTGGTGACCGGCACCGTCGCTTCGGGCCAGCTCGCGGTCGGCGACAACGTGCGCCTGCTTGGCTGCGGGCACGAAGGCAAGGTGCGCGGCCTGCACGCGCAGCACCGGGCGGCGTCCGCCTGCCGCGTGCGGCAACGCAGCGCCCTCAACCTGGCGGGCGAGCTGCCGCGGCCAGAGGAGATCCGGCGCGGTGACTGGGTCGTCACCGGCGACCCACCCGAGCCGCAGTCGAAAATGGATGCTTTGCTGCGCTTGCTGGCGGCCGAGGCCAAGCCGCTGAAGCACTGGACCCCCGTCCACGTGCATCTGGCCGCCGCGCATGTCACCGGACGCGTCGCCGTGCTTGAAGGCACGCAACTGGATCCCGGCACTGCCGGGTGGGTGCAACTGGTGCTGGACCAGCCGCTGGGTGCGGCCGCCGGCGACCACTTCATCGTGCGTGACACGTCGGCCCAGCGCACGCTCGGGGGGGGCCGCATCGTCGATGTCTTTCCGCCGGTCCGCGGCCGCTCCAAGCCGCAGCGGCTGGCGGAACTGGCGCGCACCGGCATCGCCGATGCGGCCGCTAGCCTGACGGCGCTGCTGCAAGCCGCGCCGCAGGGCGTCCTGCTCGATCCGTTCCGCCGCAACCGCAACTTGTCAGCGACTGAAGCCGCCGGCCTGTTCGAAGCGCTGCCGGGCGTTCGCATCCAGACGGCAGGTGGTGCGTTGGCATTTGCTCCTGGTCACTGGGCAGCGCTGCAGGCCAGCGCCATTGCCGCCCTCGCTGCCTGGCACCAGCGCTCACCGGCACTTGCCGGCCCGCCACCCGATCGGTTGCTGCAGGGCAGCGGCCTGCGCCTGCCGCGCGAGACGGTGATCGCGATTGCCGATGCGCTGGTGCACGAAGGCGTGATCCAGCGGCGCGGCATGAGCGTCTGCCTGCCTGGACACGCGCCGCGGCTGGATGCAGCGGATGCCGAACTGTGGCGCCAGGTCGAGCCGCTGCTGGCGGCCGCAGGTGCCCGCCCGCCTTCGGTTTTCGAGCTCTCCTATGCCTTGCGCGCCGATGCCAAGCAGCTGGGCGCGATGCTCAGTCGGGCAGCGCAGTGCGGCCATGCCGTGCGTGTCTCGGCCCGCCACTACTACCTCCCGGTCGAGGTCGTCGCACTGGCTGAACGGGCCCAGGTCCTGGCCGCCGAGGATGCCGGCGGCTTCACCGCCGCGGCTTATCGCGACAGTTCCGGGCTGGGCCGCAACCTGGCCATTGAAGTGCTCGAGTTCTTCGACCATGTGAAGTACACGCGCCGCATCGGCGCTCGCCACCTTTTGCTCGCCACGCCGCACGACATTTTCGGCAACGCCAGCCACGACGGATAATTTGGACCAGCCGATCATGGAAGAGCTACGTACCCCGGTGGGGCGCCCGGACTTCAACTCCGGTGAGAGGCGTCAGACGTCTCTGGTGGGTTCGACTCCCACGCTCTTCCGCCCCCACCCGTTCGCCGTGGCGATGATTGCGCCATGACGACGGGCACGCTCTGGATCCACACGCCGGTCGGCCAGCAGGCCGGCGGCGCCTGGGTCGACCAACTGCTGGGCCGCAGTGCTGCGGTGCGCCAACGCATCGAGGTGGTTCGTGGTGCCGATCCGGCCGACGCCGTCGGCGACCTGTTCCACGAACGCGGTTGGACGGACGGCTTGCCCGTCGTGGCGCCGACGCTGGCCCGTGTGCGCGCCATGCTGCGCTTCGCCACCGAGGCGCCGGACACGTCGATCGGTGCGCTCGATCCGATGCGCGGCGAAGCCACGGTGGAGAAGATCGCCGCAAACGCGGTGATGGCGGGTTGCCGCCCCGAGCATTTCCCGGTGGTGCTGGCCGCCGTCCACGCGCTCGTCGACCCCGCGTTCAACCTGCGCGGCGTGCAGACCACCGACGAGAACGTGGCCCCGCTGCTGGTGGTGAGTGGGCCAATCGTGCGTCAGCTCGGCATCAATGCCGGTGCCGGCGCGCTCGGGCCCGGTTGCCGCGCCAATGCGACGATCGGCCGCGCGCTGCGTTTGGTGATGACCAACATTGGCGGCGGCTGGCCCGGACTGACCTCGCTGGCCGGCATCGGCCAGCCGGGCCGCTACACGCTGTGCGTCGCCGAAAACGAAGACGCCAGCCCCTGGCCGCCGTTGCACACGGAAGCCGGCCTGCCGGCGCAGGCCAGCGCCATCACCCTGCTGCGGGCCGAGTGCAGCATCAACGTCACCGGCGGCTTGGCGGAGATCGCCAGCGTGATGGGTTCGGCGGCGTCGGCCTTCAGTGCCTTGCACGCGGGCTGCGTCGCGGTCATCGTGGCCCCGGCAACGGTGGCCGCGCTGGCCGCGCGCGGCTGGGGCAAGGGCGACATTGCGCAACACCTGTTCGACGCCGGTCGCATCCCGCATGCGCAGTGGCGGGACATGTGGGTGCGCCAGCACATCGTGCCCGACCACGGTGCGCCGGCGTGGGTGCAGGCGGCCGACCGCGCCGGCGCGCCCATTCCCGTGGTGGCCGCACCTCAGGACATCGTGATCTTCGTCGCGGGCGGCAGCATGCCGATCGCGCAGCACGTCTACTTCCCCAGTTGGGGCTTTCCGTACTGCCGCCTCACGCAGCCGGTGGCCCTGCCTTCGCATTGGCCTTTCGTTTCAGGAACCCCATCATGCCCATGACTGCACAAACTTTCGACGTCGCCGTGATCGGCGCCGGACTGGCCGGCCTGAGCGCCGCCTCCCAATGCGCCGAACGCGGCGCGACGGTCGTCTGCATCGAGCAGGCGCCGCTGCCCGGCGGGCTGGTCGCCAACGTGGGGCGCGTCGACAGTTTTCCCGCCGGCGGCGCGCTGACCGGCGCGGCTTTGGTCGATGCGCTGGGCGAGCGTTGCCGAAAGCTGGACGTGCACATGCTGAATGCCGAGGTCACGGCGCTGCAGGATGCAGGCGCCCACCGGCGGATCGCTACTTCGGCCGGCGACATCCTGGCGCGGCGCGTGATCCTCGCCACCGGCGCGCGGCTGCGCCAGCTTGGCGTGCCGGGCGAGGCCGAGTTCGCCGGCCGCGGCGTCTCGCAATGCGACTGGTGCGACGGCGGCTTCTTTCGCCAGGAGCCGGTCGTGGTGGTCGGCGGCGGCGACTCGGCTTTCCAGGCGGCCTTGCACCTGGCCGAGCTGTGCGAATCCGTCACGCTGGTGATGCGCGGCGCTTCCATGCGGGCCCGCCGCAGCTATGTGCAGCAAGCCGGGGACAACGAGCGCATAGCCTTCCTGTGGGACACCACCGTCGAGGCGATCGAAGGCGAGGGCAAGGTGCAGGCAGTGCTCTTGCGCGACAACGTGGAAGGCACGCAAACCCGCCATCCCACCGCGGGCGTGTTCATCTTCGTCGGCATCGAACCGAACGCCCGCTTCCTGCCGCCCGAAGTGCAGCGCGACGATGCGCAGCGCATTGTCACCGACGCCGGGTTCCGTTCGTCAATGGCCGGCGTGCTGGCCGTCGGCGCCGTGCGTGCCGGCTACCGCGGCTCGGCCGTCGGCGCTTGCGGCGAAGGCGCAGCGGCTGCGGAGGTGGCCATGGAAGAACTGGCCGCGCAAAACTGATCACAGTACAAGAATAATTAATTTTACTTTCCGCAGGCGCTGCCTAACATGCGCTGATCGCCGGTCCTTCGACCGAAGCCAGAGCCCCCCCGTGAGCCAACCGACTTCTTCCGGCCCGCTGTCCGGAATCCGCGTCCTCGACCTGACCACCGTGATCATGGGTCCCTACGGCACCCGCATCCTCGGCGACATGGGTGCCGACGTGATCAAGATCGAGTCGCCCGAAGGCGACTCGTTCCGCGCCTACGGGCCGGCGCGCCATGAAGGCATGGGCGGCTCCATCCTCAACCTGCACCGCAACAAGCGCAGCGTGGGCCTCGACCTGAAAGACGCGCAAGGCAGCGCCGCTTTGCGAATGCTGATCGCCACCGCCGACGTGCTGGTGCACAACCTGCGGCCCAAGGCGGCCGCGCGCCTCGGGCTCGAGTGGTCGGCGGTGGCTGCCATCAATCCCCGCATCGTGTTGTGCGCCGCGCGCGGCTTCAGCGAGGCCGGCCCCTACGGCGACAAGGCGGCCTATGACGACCTGATGCAGGCGGGCTCCGGCTTCGCCGCGCTCAACCAGGAGGTGTACGGCGAGCCGCGCTACGCCCCAACCGCCTGGTGCGACAAGATCGCCGGTCAGGCGATCGTCAACGCCGTGCTCGCCGCATTGCTGTACCGCGAGCGTGGCGGCACCGGGCAGCAGGTGGAAGTGCCGATGTTCGAGACCGCCATTGACTTCATGCTGGCCGAGCATTTCGGCGCGGGCGCCTTCGAGCCGCCCATGGGGCCGCCCGGTTTTGCCCGGCAGCTGTCGCCTCGCCGCAAGCCTTATCGCACGCTCGACGGCTGGGCCTGCATCCTGCCGTACTCCGATCGCAACTGGCAGGACTTCTTCGCCTTCATCGGCCACTCCGGCGCCGACGACCCGCGTTACGCGACCATGCCCTTGCGCGTGCAGAACGTCGACAGCCTGTACGCGCTGCTCGAGGAGCATGCGCAGCGCCACACCACGGCCCAATGGATGGCCTTCTGCGACGGCGTCAGCATCCCCTGCATGCCGGTGCTGCGGCTCGACCAGCTCAAGGACGACCCCCACGTGGTGGCGGTCGGGCTGATGGAGACGGCCGAGCATCCCACCGAAGGCCGCTACCGGCAGGTGCGCTCGCCCATGCGCTTCTCGGTCACGCCATATGAACTGCGCCACCATGCACCGCGGGTGGGGGAACACACGCGCGAGGTGCTGCTGGAGGCCGGGCTGGGTGAGCAGGAGGTGGCGGCGCTGGTTGCCTCAGCAGCGTCCCACGGCAAGCGCAGCTTATGACAACAAGCAAATAATTAATTTCACAGAACGAAGCAGCACGCCTACGATGGATTCAACAAGAAGGAACGCGTGCCCATGAGCCCATCGACGATCGAACTCTGGCCCCCAATGGCCGTCACCGAGTTCACGCAGGCCGTGCGGCAGTTCGCTGCCGATCACATCGCCCCGGTGGCCGACGAGATCGATGCGCAGGATCTCTATCCCAGGGAACTGGTGAAAGAGCTCGCCAGCCGGGGCTTCAGTGCCATTACGCTGCCAACCGAATATGGCGGCGGCGGCCAGGAATTCGCCAGCGCGGTCGTGTTGTTCGAGGAAGTGGCCGTCGCGTCGGCCGCGGTCGGCGTTTCACTGCTGACGATCTTCCAGGCCCAAACCATCATCCGCCTGTTCGGTAGCGACAGCTTGAAGCAGCGCTACCTGCCGCGGTTTGCCGCCGGCTTGCTGGCCTCCTACGCCTTGACCGAGGCCTCGCATGGCAGTGACATCCGCTCGCTCGACACCAAGGCCCGGCGCGAGGGCGACAGCTGGGTGATCCGCGGTGAAAAGCACTTCATCACCTCTGCCATGGGCGCCGAGTTCTTCGTAATCCTGGCCGAGACGGAACTGGGCGTTTCCGCCTTCGCGGTGCCACGCGAGACCCCGCACCTGAGCCTGTACGAAGGCCGCAACTCGGCCACCTTCGGGCTGCGCAACGGGCCGCACCTCAACATGCTGCTCGAAGACGTGCGGGTGCCGCTCGACCACCTGATCGGCACCGAAGGCAAGGGCGTGCGCCAAGCCGTGACCACGCTGGACTACTCGCGGACGCTGGCGGCGGCCATCAGCATCGGCATCGCCCGCGCAGCCTTCGACGGCGCCTATGCCCACGTGGCGCAGCGCCAGGCCTTCGGCCAGGCCGTTCTGGGCTTCCAGGGGATCCAGTGGTATCTGGCCGACGCCTTGTCCGAGATCGACGCGGCCCGGCTGCTGGTGTTCCACGCGGCGCGCGCTCTCGACACGCATGTCGCCATCGACCGCTACGGCAGCGAAGCCAAGCTGCGCGCTTCCGAGGTAGCCACCCGCGTGGCCTCGATGGCGGTGCAGGTTTGTGGGGCGCATGGCGCCATGATCAACTCGCCTTTCGGCCGCTACCTGCGCGACGCGAAGACCTACGAAATCGCCGGCGGCTCTTCGGAGATCCTGAAGAACACAATCGGCAAGTACCTGCAGCGCGGCGCCGCGGGGCCAGCGCGATGAGCATCACCACGCTGCTTGCACAGCGCGCCCGGGAGCGGCCCGGCCATCCGTTCTTGGTGACCCCGCAAGGCGAGTTCAGCTTCTGCGAAATCCATGCCGCTGCCGGCCGTTTCGCGGCGCTGCTGGCGCAACACGCAATAGGCAAGGGCGACCATGTCGCACTGCTGGCTGGCAACTGTGCCGGCTTCCTAGTGGCCTGGTTCGGCATCAACCTGCGCGGCGGCGTGGCCGTCACACTCAACACCCAGCTGATCGGCGACGGCCTGCGTTATTCGGTCGACCAGTGCGAGGCGAAGCTGCTGGTGGTGGACCGCGAATGGCACGTCAGCCGCCTCGAACAACTCGACCCCCGCCAGCGTTCGCTGCCTCTGGTGCTGATCGAAGACGACCAGGCTTTCATGGCGAGCCTGGACGCCCTGGTGGCCCCGGAGCCGGTTGCGGTGCAACCTCAGGAGCCCGCCACCATCATGTACACCTCCGGCACCACCGGCCTGCCCAAAGGCGTGGTGAACTGCCACGCGGCCTACCTGGCGACCGGAGTCGCCACGGTGCGCGCCCTGGGCATCACCGGCAGCGACCGCATCATGGTCTTCCTTCCGCTGTTCCACACCAATCCGCAGATGTACGCGGTGATGTCGGCGCTGACCACCGGCGCCACGCTGATCCTGTTGCCGCGCTTTTCCGCCAGCAGTTTCTTCGACGACGCCGTGCGTTACCGGGCCACGGGCTTCACCTTCGTCGGCACGGTGCTGTCGATCCTGGTGGGCAGGCATGCCGGCGAGCAGCGCGCCCACACGCTGCGCTTTTGCTTCGGCGGCGGCAGCCCGACGGCCGTGTGGGAGGCGGTGGAGCAGCGCTTCGGTGTCAAGGTGCACGAGGCCTACGGCATGACCGAGACCGGCGGCTGGAGCTCGGCCAACACGGTGGCCGAGTCGCGCTTCGGCAGTTGCGGACGGCCGCGCCTGGACTTGGACATCCGCGTCGTCGGCATCGACGACCAGCCCTTGCCCGGAGGCGAGAAGGGCGAGATCGTGGTGCGCCCGCTGCAGCCCGACGTGATGCTCATGGGCTATTGGCGCCAGCCGGAGCAGATGCTGGCCGCCTGCCGCAACCTGTGGTTTCACACTGGCGATCTCGGCAGCTTCGACGGTGATGGCTTCCTCTATTACCACGGGCGCATCAAGGAACTGATCCGGCGCAATGGCGAAATGATTTCGCCGGCCGAGATCGAAACCACGCTGCGGCGGCTGCCGGGGCTGGCCGACTGCGCGGTCGTCGCGGTGCCGGATGCGATTGCCGGCGACGAGATCAAGGCCGTGGTCGTGAGCGACCTACCCTTGCAGCCGGCCCAGGTGCAGGCCTTCCTCGCCGAACGGCTGGCGCCCTTCTTGCTGCCGCGCTACATCGAGTTCAGCGCCGCGATCCCGAAAACCGAGACCGAGAAGATCCAGCGCGGAAAACTGCAGTATCTCGATGCCCGCGTGCACGACCTGAAAACAGGTCGCGCCTGCGTGGCTGCCACAGCCCCTCCCCAAACCACCAACCAAGACGAGACAAAGAGGCCCCACCATGTGTAACCGCGACAGCAAGAATCTCATTTCCCCGACCCGGCGCCAGCTGGCGTCGGGCGCACTGGCCCTGGCGCTCGGCGCCGTGGCCTGGCTGCCGGTGCCTGCCGCTGCGCAGAACATGATCACCGAAGCCAAGATCGGCGCGGTGTATGCCCTCAGCGGGACCTTCGCCATTTACTCGCCCACCATTCGCAACGGTATCGAGATGGCCAAGGCCGACATGAACGGCAAGCCCGGCGTGAAGCTCGACGTGGAGCTGGAAGACGATCGCTCCACCAAGGACGACGCGATCAACGTCTACCAGAAGTTCATCCAGCGCGACAACGCGCTGCTGATCATGGGCCCGCTCACCGGCGGCCAGGTCTTTGCCGCCGCCCCGCTGGCGCAGCGCGCCAAGGTGCCGGTGATGCTGACCTCCGTGGCCACGCCGGGCGTGACCAAGGTGGGCGACTACGTCTTTCGCACGTCGGTCGAATCGGCCGCCATCATCCCCAGCACCGTGAAGGTGGCCAAGGACCAGATGAAGATCGCCAAGGTGGCGCAGATCTACACCAACGACGATCAGTTCAGCGTCGGTGAATTCAAGGCCTACGAATCGGCGCTGAAAGCCGCCGGCGTGCAGGTGGCGACGGTGGAAACCGTGCGCACCGGCGACGTCGACTTCTCGCCCCAGCTCACCAAGATCAAGTCGCTGGGCGTCGATGCGATCGTGATCTCCAGCCAAGGCCAGGAGGCCGTCGGCCTGATGACCCAGGCCCGCAAGCTCGGCATGGACAAAGTGCACTTTCTCGGTGGCAACGCCTTCAACTCCGCGGGCGTGGTCAAGGAAGCCGGCAAGGCCATGGAAGGCGCGCTGTCCGCCACCCCGTGGTCGATCGGCATGACGCACCCGAAGAACGTGGAGTTCGTCAAGCAGTACCGCGAACGTTTCAAGTCCGACCCGGACTGGCTGGCCGCGCAGACCTACGACGCGATGTTCATCATCCGGCAGGCGCTGCAGGACGCGAAGATCTCCAAGAGCGACAACGTGGCCACCGCGCGCACTAAGCTGCGTGATGCACTGGCTGCCATCAAGAGCTACGACGGCGTGATGGGCAGGATCGAGTTCACCGCCGGCCGCGATCCGGTGGTGGCGGGTGTCGTGATCAAGGTCGAAGACGGCAAGCACGTCATCGCGACCAAGTAAGGCACAGCCGGGGCAAGTCCATCATGCTGGAACAACAACTGGTGAATGCCTTGTCGCAAGGCGCGTTCTACGCGCTCTTCGCGACCGGCCTGACACTGATCTTCGGTGTGCTGGACATCCTGAACATGGCGCATGGCGCCGTGTTCATGTGGGGTGCGCTGCTTGCGTGGTACTTGATGAGCGCCCTGGGCCTGCCCTTCGGCTGGACGCTGCTGGTGACGGCGGCGTTCTGCGGCCTGATGGGCCTGCTGCTCGACTTCGTGGCCTTCCGGCCGCTGCGCAAGCGCATGAGCGGCCACCTCGCGCCGCTGGTGTCCAGCCTGGCGGTGTCGATCATCCTGGTCAACATCGCCGAGAAGCTGTTCGGTACGCGGGTGGTGCGCTACCCCGACCAGGCCGTCGGCCTGGTCAAGACCATCGCCGTGGGAGATGCGCAGATTTCGATGCTGCACGTGATCCTGATGGTGATGGCGCTGGCCCTGATGGGCGCGCTGTGGTACCTGGTGACGCACACCAAGCTGGGGCGCGCCATCCGTGCGCTGCAGGAAAACCCGAAGGTGGCCCGGATGATGGGCGTCGACGTCGACCGCACCATTGCCTGGATGTTCGTCATCGCTTCTTCGCTGGCCGGAATTGCCGGCGTGTTCCTGGGTGTGGCCTACAACTCCGCGTCGCCGTACATGGGCCACTGGGTCGACTTGAAGGGCTTTGCCGTGATCATCCTGGGCGGCATGGGTTCGATTCCCGGCGCGTTGATCGGCGGCATCCTGATCGGGTTGGCCGAAGTCGGCACCGTGGTCTTCCTGTCTTCTGACTACCGCGAGGCCGCCGTGTTCATCGTGCTGATGGGGATGCTTCTGCTGCGACCGTCCGGCCTGCTGGGTTCTTCGCGCGAGGTGCGCGCATGATCGACAGCATCGGCAACCTGTTCAATTCCTACGGCTACCTGATCTTCCTGCTGGCGCAGAACTCGATCCTGGCGCTCAGCGTGTACATCACGCTGATGGCCGGCCAGTTGTCGATCGCCACCATGGGCTTCATGGCCATCGGAGCCTATGCGTCGGCCGTGCTGTCGATGAACGCCGGCATTCCGTATCCGCTCTCCCTGTTGCTGGCCGCGCTGCTCTCGGCCGCCGTAGCGCTGGCCATCGGCGGGCCCATCCTGCGGCTCAAGGGCGTGTACCTGGCGATCACCACCGTGGGCTTCGGCGAGCTGGTGCGCTTTGCCGCGCTCAACTCCGACTACCTGGGTGGCGCCATGGGTCTGAGCGGCGTGCCGCAGGGCACCGAGGCCTGGCACGTGTTCCTGTTCCTGGCGGTGCTGATCTACGGCTTCCATATGTTGCACCTCTCCCGTTACGGCCGTGGGCTGCTCGCGATCGGGCGCGACGAGACGGTGGCCAAGACCATGGGCATTCCGACCACGCGCTACAAGGTGCTGGCCTTTGCCGCCGGCGCTGCCATGGCGTCGGTGGCCGGCAGCTTCGCCGCGCATCGCACCTTCTATATCTCACCCGGTGAATTCAGCTTTGCACAGGCGGTGCTGGTGCTGATGTTCGCGGTGTTCGGCGGGCTGCGCAGCTATTGGGGCCCGGTGCTAGGCGCGGTGGCGCTGACCTTGCTGCCGGAGGTCTTCCGCTTCCTGCAAGACTGGCGGATGGTCTTTTACGGCATGTCGGTGCTGGTGGTGGTGATCTTCTTCCCCGACGGGCTGCTGGAGCTTCGCAAGCTGTTCCGCCGCCGCCGGCCCGCGGCAGCGGCGCTGGCGCAGGAAGGACCGCAGCCATGACGCTTTTGAGCATCGAAGGGCTGGGGCGCAGCTTCGGCGGCGTGCGGGCGGTGGACGACCTGAACTTTGCCGTGGAGGAAGGCCAGCTGTTCGGCGTGATCGGCCCCAACGGTGCCGGCAAGACGACGCTGTTCAACCTGATCACGGGCCTGATCCAGGCCGACAGCGGCCGTGTGGTGCTCAAAGGCACCGACGTGACGCGCAAGCGGCCGGAGCAGATCGCCATGCTGGGCGTGGCGCGCACCTACCAGACCATCCGCCTGTTCGACAACATGAGCGTGCGCGACAACGTGATGGTGGGCGGCCACATCGGCCTGGATTACTCCGTGGCCGACCTGCTGTTGTGGCGCAGCCGCTACCGCGAGGCCGAACGCGGGCTGCGCGCGCAGGTGGATGAACTGCTGCACACGGTGGGGCTGGCCCATCGCGCCGAAGACCTGGCGGGCGCGCTTTCCTATGGCGAGCAGCGCCGGCTGGAACTGGCGCGCGCGCTGGCGGCGCGCCCCAGCCTGCTGATGCTGGACGAACCGGCGGCTGGCATGAACACGCGCGAAGCGCTGGACCTGGCGCTGCTGTTGCGCAAGCTGGTGGGCCGCGGCAGCCTGACGGTGGTATTGATCGAACACAACGTGCGAATGATGATGAACCTCTGTGACCGCCTGGCCGTGATGAACTTCGGGCGCAAGCTGGCGGAAGGCGAGCCGGCCGTGCTGCGTAACGACCCAGCCGTGATCGAAGCCTATTTGGGCAAGCCGGCATGAGCATGCTGGCCGTCGAAGACATCGTCACGGCCTACGGCCAGATCGTGGCGCTCAAGGGCGTGTCGCTGCACGTCGAGGCCGGCGAGGTGGTCTGCCTGCTGGGCGCCAACGGCGCCGGCAAGAGCACCTTGATCAACACCGTCTCGGGCATCCTGCGGCCGCGCTCGGGGCGGGTGCTGTTCAACGGCACCGACATCACGGGCCAGAAGACCTCGCGCGTGGCCGGCATGGGCATGACCGAGGTGCCGGAAGGACGCGGTATCTTCGCGCAGATGAGCGTGCAGGAGAACCTGCTGATGGGCGCCCACCTGCGCAGCGACAAGGCCGAAGTCGAGCGCGACGTGCAGGCCACCTACGCTCGCTTTCCGGTGCTGGCCGAGCGCCGGCGCAACAAGGCCGGGGTGCTCAGCGGCGGCGAGCAGCAGATGCTGGCGCTGGCGCGGGCGCTGATGGCGCGGCCCAAGCTGCTGCTGCTGGACGAACCGTCGATGGGGCTGGCGCCGCTGATGGTGGAGGCGGTGTTCGAGAACATTAAGCAGATCGCGGCCTCCGGCATGACCATCCTGCTGGTGGAACAGAACGCGCGGCTGGCTCTGGAAATCTCGGACCGCGCATATGTGCTGGAGAACGGCGAGATGGCCATGTCCGGGCCCGCCAGCGAGCTGATGCAAAGCGACATGGTCCGGGAAGCCTACCTGGGAGGTTGAACCGCCGCGATGATCGTCGACACGCACGTCCACTACACGCAGCCGCCCAGCGCGCTGCGGCCTTATGCGCATCCGCCCGGCGGCGTGCTGCCGATGACGGTGGACGAGGTGGTCGCGCAGGCGCGGGCGGTTGGCATCGACCGGGTGGTGCAGGTGACGCCGTCCCCCATGGGCTACGACAACCGCTATGCCTTCGAAGGCGCGCAGCTGCTCCCCGACGCGGTGGCCGGCGTCATCGGGCGCTTCGACCCTTTCGCACCGCAACTGCATGAGCGGCTGCAGGCCTTCTGCAGCCAGCCCGGCCTGGTGGGCTTGCGCTACACGCTGCACCACGACTGGGCCGCCGACTGGCTGGCCAGCGGCAGGCTGGAGCCGCTCTTTGCGGCGGCGCAGGAGCAGGGCGCTGACGTATTCCTCTATGCACCCGACCAGTGCGACCAACTGCTGCGGGTGGCGCGAGCGTATCCCCGGCTGCGCCTAGTGGTCGACCACACCGCCTTGCAGCACGTGGAGGGGCGTGGCCTGGCCGACACCTTCTCGCAATGGCAGCAGGTGATCGCGCTGGCCCGCCACGAGAACGTCTGGATGAAGGTCTCGTTCTTTCCCGAGGCAGCCGGCGGCCAGGAGCCGTGGCCGTATCCCGCGGCGGCACAGCGCTTTCGTGAGCTGTACGAAGGCGTTGGCGCGCAGCGAATGCTCTGGGGCTCCAACTTTCCAGTGGTGGCGCACCGGTGCAGCTACGGCCAGGCGCTGGATTTCATCCGCCTGGGCTGCGACTTTCTCGCCGACGAGGACCGCGATGCCATCCTCGGCGGCAACTTCAACCGGCACTTCGCACCGGCGGGCTGCGCGGTGGGCCTGCAAACTGAGGACAAGCAATATGGGTGATCGGCTCAAAGGCAAGGTGGCGATCGTCACCGGCGCAGGTTCCGTCGGCCCGGGCATGGGCAACGGCAAGGCTTCGGCCATCGTCTACGCGCGCGAAGGCGCCCGGGTGCTGGCAGCCGACATCAACCTGGCGGCCGCCGAAGAAACCCGCCGCCTTATCGAGGAAGAAGGCGGTGAGTGCCGCGTGTTCCGCGTGGACGTGACCCGCTCGGACGAATGCAAGGCCATGGTGGACACCTGCCTGGCTGCCTGGGGTCGGCTGGACATCCTGCACAACAACGTCGGCATCACCGCATCGGGCGGGCCGGTGGAGTTCGAGGAAGAGGCCTGGGACCGCATGATGAACGTGAACCTGAAAAGCATGTTCCTCACCGCCAAGCATGCGCTGCCGCACATGGAGCGCCAGGGCAGCGGCGCCATCGTGAACATCGGATCGATCAACGCGGTGCGCGCCATCCCCTTCCCGAAGTCCGCGTACATGGCGTCGAAGGCGGCGGTGATCGCACTGACGCAGGACATCGCGATCCAGTACGCCGCCAAGGGCATCCGCGCCAACGTGATCCTGCCGGGCCTGATCAAGACGCCGATCGTGGAGCAGAACAACGTCAAGCTGTACGGCGGCAGCCTGGACGAGATGTGGCGCAAGCGCGATGCCATGTCGCCCACGGGCAAGCAGGGCGAGGCCTGGGACATCGCCTACGCGGCGCTGTACCTGGCCTCCGACGAGGCCAAGTATGTCAACGGGGTGGTGCTGCCGGTGGACGGCGGCATCATCAACATGATCAAGCTGTGAACCGGAGCGACTGCCCATGACCCGCCTGAAGATGGTTCCCGCCGACACCACCGACGCCGACGTGGCGCCGGTGTTCGAGCGCATGCGCAAGCGCTGGGGCACCGTGCTGCACCTCTACCGCCTGCTGGCCTGGTCGCCGCCGCTGGTGAAGGCATGGGGAGCCTTCGCCTGGTCATTGCGCTTCGAGGTGGGTGCCTCGCGGCGGCTGCGCGAATTGCTGGTGATCCACATCGCGCAGCAACTGGGCGCCCGCTACGAACTGGCGCACCATTCCCACATGGCGGCCGACGAAGGCATCACGGACGCGCAGATCGCCGCGCTGCCGCAGTGGCGCACCAGCGACCTGTTCGGCGCCGACGAGCGCCTGATGCTGCAACTGGGCGACGAATTGGGCGGCGGGCCGGGCGCCTCTGCTGCCACGATGGCGCTGCTGCAGGCGCGCTTCAACGAGCGCGACGTCATGGAGATATTGGTGACGGGTGCCTACTACTGCGCCGTGGCCAGGGTGGTGAACTCGCTGGACCTCGACCTGGAACCCGGCCACGAGAACCTGCGTCCCCGCAACGATTGAAACGGCGCCGCGCCCCGTGCTCTACCCGCGCGGCGCGTACTCGGGCTCGGTCGGCGGGCAGTGCAGCGCCACCAGCTCTGCGCCCGTTGCTCCGGCGCGTGCTCCGGCCGCGTCTTGCGCGCCGACGAAAGCCGACTCCCAGAGCCCCAGCGTTTCGCCCGCAATATCGGCGCTGCCGGACAACACGAACACGAACTGCCCGACGCTGCCACTCGCAGCATGCAGTGGCCAGGCAGCACCGGGCGGCAGCCGCACCTGCTGCACGGCCAGGCCGCGATCGGGCGCGATGGCGTAACTGTGTTCGACCTGCTGCAGCGAAGCCAAGCGGTCTTGCGTCCATGCCGGCCCGAGCACGGCCTGGGCGTGGCGCTTGGGGCCACGAACCATCTTCTCGCGCGCTTCGGTGGCGGGGATGATGCCGGTGTCGAACACCGGGCGGATGGTGAAGTACTGCAGGCCTTCCGGCCCCGACAGCACGGGGCCGTAGCCGGTGTAGGCGCCGGCATAGTGCACGGTCACCGGGTCCAGCTGCTGGGGCCCGAGCGACCCGGAGCCGGCCACGAACAGCTGGAACTGGTTTTGCCGGTGGAAGTGCGGCACCAGCCGGTAGTTGGCCGGCTGCTCCGCCAGGAATACCGTGGGCGACGACGCGGGGTCTTGCCCACAGTCCATCCACTCGCCCTTGAAGAAGGTGGTGTCGTCGACCGGGATGGGCCGGCGGCGGCGGTCTGCCTGGGCGCGGGTGCCGATGGCGATCATGCGCGGATCCCTCGTGTGGTCCGGATCACTGCGGCTCGACGCCGGCTTCTAGCGCAACCTTCTTCCAGCGCGCGATTTCTGAGCGGATGTGCTTGGCCGCGGCCTCGGGCGTGGTGGGGGAGGTCTGGGCGCCCAGTTTGCCGAACAGCACCTGTATCTCAGGCTGGGCCAGCACCTTCACCGTTGCGGCGTGCAGCCGTTCGATGACGGGGGCAGGCGTGCCAGCGGGTGCCACCAGTGCTTGCCACGAGCTTACGTCGTAGCCGGGCGTGCCGCTTTCGCTAACGGTGGGGAGGTCGGCGGTGGGCGAGCGGGCGGCGGTGGTGACGGCCAGGCCACGCACCTTGCCGGCTTTGACCTGGGGGTAGATCGTGGAGATGGGATCGAACAGCACGTTGACCTGGCCGCCGATGAGGTCGGTGATGGCGGGGGCGCTTCCCTTGTAGGGTACGTGCAGCATCTTGATGCCGTTCATGCTGTTGAACAGCTCTACTGCCAGCTGGATGGAACTGCCGGCCGTGCCGAACGTGAGCACGCCCGGCTTGGCCTTGGCCAGCTGGACGAGCTGCACCAGGTTTTGCGCCGGCACCGAGGGATGCACGGCGATCACCAGCGGCTGGACCGCCAGCAGCGAGATGGGCGCGAAGTCGGCCACTGGGTCGTAAGGCAGCTTGGCGAAGGTGGCGGCATTGGTGCCCAGGGTGGAGATGTTGGCCAGCAGCAGCGTGTAGCCATCGGGGGCGGACTTGGACGCGGCCGCCGTGCCCAGCATGCCACTGGCGCCGGCCTTGTTCTCGACCACCACCGTCTGCCCCAGCTCGGTTCCCAGCCGGGCCGCAACCGCGCGGCCCACCACGTCGGTCACGCCGCCGGCGGGGAATGGGACGATTAGCGTGATCGTCCGGGACGGGTAGGCCTGGCCCCAACTGGCAACGGCGGCCAGGGCCAGCATGGCGCCCACGACGGAATGACGGAACAAGCTGCCCATGTTGTCTCCTGATTTTGTTGATGCAATGCGGTGAGGGCACGCCACACCCGCATGCAGGGCAGGACGGCGGGCTCGAAGGCCATGGTAGCCGCGGAGGCTCAACCCGTAAAATTAATTATTTGCGCCTTGTCATAAGCAAATGTTCGATGTCTCCACGCGCGTGCTGCGCGCCATGATCGCCTTGGACGAGCTGCGGCATTTCTCGCTCGCGGCGGAGCGTTGCCACGTCACGCAGTCGGCGCTGAGCCAGATGATTGGCAAGCTGGAGCGCGACGTGAATTTGCGCTTGGTGGACCGCGACCGGCGCCGCGTCATCCTGACGCCCGACGGCGAGCGCTTTGTGGCCATGGCGCGCCGCGTGATGCTGGACCTGGAGGAAGTCAGCGCCGACATGCGCGACCGCGCCGACGTCAAGAAGGGCCGCGTGGTGCTGACGGCCCAGCCCTCGCTGGCGGCCCACTGGCTGCCTCCCATCATCGCCGCCTACCAGGCGCGCTACCCGGGCGTGCAAGTGGGCCTGTTCGATTCGTCGCCCGACCGCGCGCTGGAGCAGGTGCGCCAACGCCAGGCCGACTTTGCCCTGACGGCCCGCGGGCCGGGCATGGCAGGCGTGCAGCACCGGCTGCTGTTCCAGGACCGCTTCATGGTGGTGGCCGCCCGCACCCATCCGCTGGCCAAGCGCAAGTCGCTGTCGCTGCGCGACGTGGCCGGCCACCGCTTCATCCGGCTGATCCGCAGCGGCAGCATCGCGCAGCACCTGGAACAGGCACTGCGGGGCGTGGACCTGATCGACAGCGGCCTAGAAGTGGAACAGGTGGCCACACTGGCCGGCCTGGTGGCCAACGAACTCGGCATCAGCATCGTGCCGGTCGCCTCGCTGCCGTACTTCGACAACACGCGGGTGACGGCGATCAGGCTGGTGGAGGAGGGACTGTCGCGGCCGATCTACCTTGTGTGGCCTGCGGCCTCGCAGCTGAGTCCAGCGGCGCAGAGTTTTGTGGAGATGTTGAAGGGGGTGCCTTCGGTGAAGGGGTTTGGGAGGGAGCGGGGGTAAGCATCTTGGTCTTTCGGCCTATCGAACTAGGGAATGGCCCTCGAAGTGGCGAGATGCTGAGGCAAGTACGGCAAAGTGCGTATTGCGCGTGATGAGTGGCGCGAGTCGCCGAAGCGCTCGTGGCTGGCATGTCTGTGGGCCAGATCGGGGTGCTACGGTGCGTTCCAACGAACACATTGCGCACACAGCTGAAAAGCACTGCAGCCAAGGCAGTCGCTAAGCGGCAGTCGGACTTGGTGCGGGTTGCATGCGCCCTCGCTGGACGTCAACCGCCTACGCAGCCGCGTCGGATTCGTGTTCCAGAGCTTCAACCTGTTCCCGCATCTCTGGTCGCCGACAACATCATGCTTGCGCCCATCATGGGGCTGGGCCGGACCAAGGCGCACGCTCGCGAGCGCGCGGAACAGTTGCTCATGCGCGTGGGCCTGGCGGCCAAGGCAGACGCTTACCCGGGGCAGCTCTCGCGGGGCCAGCAGCAGCGCGTGGCCATCGCGCGTGCGCTGGCATGGACCCGCCGGATGCTGTTCGAGGAGCTCGCCAGGGCGCTGGGCCCCGAATGGTGGGCGAAGTGCTGCAGGTCATGAAGTCCTTGGCGCGGGACGGTATGACCATGATGTGCGTGACACGCGAGATCGACTTTGCGCGCGAGGTGGCTGACCGCGTGATGTCCGCTTTCGGCCAGGAGCAGCCATCGCGGTAAGTTCGAATCGATTAACTTGCATTCGAGGTCACGTTGAGATTCATCATCCTTTCGGCGCTCGTCGCGATATGCCAGGTCGCCACGGCGGAAACCGTCCAAGTCAAGTATCACGGCGTCGTTTCACTTGACGCCTTCGCGTGTGAGGACGTTAGAGAGAGCCGTGACGTTTCACGCGTTTGCTACGACAAAGCAGAGCGATACATGGTCATTCGGCTCAAGACGACCTACTACCACTACTGCGGAATCGACGCCGCGACTGTGCAAGGCCTCGAAAAGGCCAGCTCGAAGCGGCAGTTTTTCGAAACCCGCATTCGCGGAAGCGGTGCGGACGGACCGTTCGACTGTCGGACGCACCCTATCCCGAAGAAGTATCGGCAGTAATTTCCGGTATGGGCAATCGACCAGACGCGGTCGTGTTGAACGGGCCCCAAAGGAAGCCTGGGCCAAGAAGGCGGCGCCCGACTCAAGCGAACCCCTTTGCATCTGGGCGGAAGCGAATACACGGCATCGGATGCGTGGCGCTTGAACGCCATTGCGAGAAAATTGAACGAGAGGCCCAGGAAAACTCTGGGCTTCAGAACACCGGCTGAAATGTTCAACGTGTGTGTTGCATCGACCGGTTGAATCCGCCGTCGAAAGCAGCCATGAGTACCGCGGTTTCGCTTTTTTTTTCGTTGCCGAGCAGAGGTGAGCGCGAAGAGCGATCTCAGCAGCGCGCAAGGGCAGCTGACTGCCCATTCGCGGAAGCCAATTGCTCAAACGCGAACCATGAGGCAGCTAACGGGGGCATCTTGCGAATCGTCTCATTCCCTGCGGAATCGATGGTCCTTTCATCGTTGTTGCCATGAGCGACGCCCTCACGACGGGCGATATGGATTTGGAGGTGCTCGCTGACCCCCTTCATTGGTTGCTGACGGATGGCTTGCTCCATCGCGCGCGCAATGCCCGTGCCCCAGCCGCCAGGCGCTTGCTCAAGCAGGAGGATAGGGGAATGCAGATCGAGAACTGATGCGAGTTCCGCCATGTAATGGGCCGCTCCAGTGCCGCTACCTATGCTGCACATTGATAGCGGCTTGGTGAAGAACATCGGGCGAAAACTCGGACTCGACATCCGAATTACGTACACCTTCGGAACGTCCTGCCGCTGCTCATTTGGCGAAATCCCAACTAAAAGGATTTCGGATCTTAGATCCTTCTCCTGTGGTTCCGAAGAGTCGAAAATCCGTTCAGCTTCCGCATGCCAATGCTTAGCAACCCACCACGGATGCCACGCCTCATGTGGACCTGCTCGCGCCATACCCGCCCGGAGGCTTTCAACTAGTCGGAAGCCAATTCGGACCGAGCCGGCGAATCCGGCGACGATGGTGTTACCGACGAAGTGGGCCTTCTGCAAAATTGGAAGTTCTCGATCTGAATCCTTCCAGCTCACTTGGACGTCCGACACGACGACTCCATAGCCAAATAGCGAGATCGCGCCAATTACCCAGGTCATGTTCGAGCGGAGAGGATCAGTTGCGCAAGTTTACTGTCGCTCTCGCCAGGAGAAGCTCGCGACGTCCGTTCCCGGCTAAATACAGGCATGCGCCAGCACCATGGCAAGTAGCGAGGCAGTGCCATTGACGCGCCTGCGCCCCGCTGCAAGCGCTTCCTGCGACCGCACCGCACGCGGCAGCCGGCACGTGTGCCATGCCGCCAGCGCGAGGAGCCAGCCTCAATCCCGCACCACCCACCCCCCCTCCCCCAACTCCAACAACGGACTCTCAAACACCCCCACAACCCGCGCCGCCCTCTCGGCCCCCAGCGCCAGCTCCCACCTCCGCCCCTGCTTCATCGCCACCCCCACCCCAACCACGTCAGCCCCTAGCGCCTCCAGCAAATCCCACGCGGCACGCAACGTGGTCCCCGTACTCACCGCGTCATCGATCACGACCACCCGCCGCCCCTTCAGCAGCGGCAGCAGATTCGGATCGAGGTAGATCCGCTTCCCCGGCACGGGCGAGGTGATGGATTGCACCGGCGCCGACAGCGCCTCGTCGTACCAGAACTTGCGCGAGTAGCCCATGGGCGCATAACGCGAATGGCCCAGGGCGCGCGCCACCGGCGCGGCCAGCGACAGGCCCAGCGTGGGCAAGCCCACCAGCAGCTCGGGCGCGAAGGCGTCGGCAAGCTCCCGCGCCAACATCGCTGCGAGCGCATCGGCCAGCGCCGCCTGGTTCAGGATCAGCGAGGCAACCGCATGCGTCGGCTCGCTCGCCAGCGCGCGGATCGGCAGCACGAGCACGCGCCCATCGGTCAACCGCGCCGGATAACCGTGGCGCCAGGGCGGCTCCGAAGAAGGCGCGCGGTCGGCGGGCAGCAATTCCTGCCAGTAGGCGGTGGTGGCTTCGGTGAACGGAGCTTGGGTCATCGTGGGCCTCTCAGGCGAACTGCCGGCGCGGATCGGGCACCGGCGTCGCGGCCAGCAGCTGGCGCGTGTACTCGTGCTGCGGATCGTCGAACAGCGCATCGGCGCTCGCGGCCTCCACCACCCGGCCGCCGGTCATCACGATCACGCGGTCGGCCAGTGCGCGCACCACGCCCAGGTCGTGCGTGATGAACAGCAGCGCCAGCCCGCGCTCGCGGCCCAGGATCTGTGCGCGGATCGACACGTCCAGCGCCGACACCGGTTCGTCCGCGACGATCACGCGCGGCTGCGAGGCCAGCGCCCGCGCAATGCCCACGCGCTGGCGCTGCCCACCCGAGAGTTCGTGCGGCAGCCGGTGCCGGAACTGCGCCGCGGGCAGCCCCACCTGCTCCAGCAGCGCGTCGGCCTCGGCTGCGGCAGCCGCTTGCGACAGGTTGCGGTTGTAGCGCAGCGGCACGGCCACGCTGTCGGCAACCGTGTGGCGCGGGTTGAGCGAGCCGCCGGTGTCCTGGAACACCACCTGCACGTCGCGCCGGTAACGCCGCCAATCCTCGCCTTGCAGCGAGCGCCACGGCCTCGCCGCGCCGCACGGTCAGCGACACATAGCGCACCACGCGCACGGCGCCTGCGCCGTCGCCGATGTCGACCACGACGCCCACCACGGCCAGCTACTGGGTGTCTCTGGTGCTGGCATACCTGCGCTGAAGCGCTCAGGACAGTTGCACGGCGGCCGCCTTGCGCCTGGCCTTCCAGGCGCCGAACAGGATCACGATGCCGGGCACCAGGATCATCGCCCAGATGATCTTGTCCAGGTGCAGCTTGACCCAGGGGATAGCGCCGAACAGGTAGCCGGCCGTGACGATGCCGCCGACCCACAGCGTGCCGCCGGTGACGTCGTACAGGGTGAACTTGCTGCGCGTCATGCGCGCCACGCCGGCCACGAAGGGCGCGAAGGTGCGCAGGAACGGCATGAAGCGGGCGGCGACGATGGTGATGCCGCCGTACTTTTCGTAGAAGGCGTGCGCCTGGTCGAACGCCCGTTTGTTGAAGTAGCGCGAGTCCTCCCACTGGAACACCTTGGGCCCGAAGAAATGGCCGATGGTGTAGTTGCACTGGTTGCCCAGGACCGCCGCGGCGATCAGCAGGCCGATCGACAGCGGCAGGCTCATCAGCCCGAGGCCGCACATCGCGCCGACCACGAACAGCAGCGAGTCGCCTGGCAGGAACGGCATCACGACCACGCCGGTTTCGACGAAGATGATCAGGAACAGCAAGGCGTAGACCCAGGCGCCGTAATTGCGCACGAAGGCCTCCAGGTACGTGTCGACGTGCAGGATGAAGCCCAGGAGAGAAGTAACGATTTCCATCGGGGGCGATTATCCCCTGCGTCCGCCGGCGCCGGCCTGTGGTTATGCTGGCAACAATGGAGTCACTCGTCGGCATCCGAGGTCTCGCGCGCTTCTACCAGGGCGCCGTGCTGCTGGCCGGCATCGCGCTGGCGGCGCTCACCTGGTTCGCCGTCGCCGACGCCGACACCCGGTCGCAGGGCCGCGAGGACGAACAGCGCTTCGACCAGCTCACCTACGAAGTGACCAGCAAGGTGGAACAGGCCCACAACGTGCTGCGCGGGCTGCAAGGCCTGTTCATGGCCTCGGACCAGGTGACGCGCAGCGATTTCCACGAATACGCGCGCGCCATGCAGATCGAACAGGGCCAGCTGGGCGTGCAGGCGCTGCAGTTCGCCCGCTGGCTGCCGCAGCAGGACCGGGCCGCCTTCGAGGCCGCCGTGCGCGCCGACAGCTCGCTGCAGGCGGGCGGCTATCCCGACTTCCGGATCGTCCCGCCGGGCGAGCGGGCCTTCTATGTCGCCACTGAATTCAACGAGCCGATGCGGGGCAACGAGCCCGCCTTCGGGTTCGACACCGCCTCCGGCCCGGTCCGCGTGGCGGTGCTGGAAAGATCGCGCGACAGCGGCCAGGCCGCCGCCTCGGCGCCGTTCACCCTGGTCCAGACCGGCAAGACCGGCCTGGTGATCCGGGCACCGATCTACCGGCGCGGCGCGCCCCTGCGCAACGTCGAGGACCGGCGCCGCGCATTCGAGGGCCAGGTCTCGGTCGTGTTCGTCGCCGACAACCTGCTGGGCACGGCGCTGGGGCACCACCTCGACCCGGAAACCGAAATCAGCCTGACCGACATCGGCGCGGTCGCCGGCCCGGCGCCCGGCGCTTCCGCCTCGGTGCCGCTGGGACGCTATGGCAACCTGCCGGAGCCGTCGCTGTGGCGGCAGGACCGCCCGCTGGCGCAGGTGATCGTCGTCCATGGCCGCTTCTGGTCGCTCGAGATGCGCTCGCGGACGGTCAGCCCCCTGCTGCAGGGCAAGGCGCTCACCGCGGCCCTGCTGGTGCTGACCATGACGCTGCTGGTGGCCGGGATGCTGCGGCGCGCGATCAGCCAGCGCGATCGGGCCCAGGCCCGGGCCAGCGCGGTGCTGTCCGCCACCCTCACCGGGATCATCGCCATCGACGCGGCGGGCCTGATCCGGTCGGCCAACCCGGCCGCCTGCAGCCTGTTCGGGCACGCGGAAAGCGAGCTGCTCGGACGGCCGTTCCCGCTGCTGGTGCCGGAGTTGGCGGGGCAAGGCATGCCACGGGTCGGCACCGTGCGCAACGTGGTCGGCGTCACCAGCGACGGCCAGCCGCTGGAGCTGGCGATGTCGCTGGGCGAAGTGGCTGGCGACGGCGCGCCGCAGTTCCTGGCCTCGTTCCACGACATCTCGATCGAAAAGCGGATCCAGGAGCAACAGCGCCTGTTCGCCCGCGAACTCGAAGCAACCGTGGAAGCCCGCACAGCGGACCTGACCCGCGTCAACCAGGACCTGGAGGCGTTCGCGTATTCCGTGGCCCACGACCTGCGGGCGCCGGCGCGGCATGTGCACGGCTTCGCCCGGGTGCTGGAGCTGCGCCACAGCGCCGGCATGGATGCCAAGGCGCGCGACTACCTGGCGCGGATCGTGGCCGCGGCCCACGGCATGGGCAAGCTGATCGACCACCTGCTGGCGTTCTCGCAGCTCAGTCACCACGAGCTGGCCGTCGGGCCGGTGGACCTGAACCAGGTGCTGCGCTCCTGCGTCGACGCGCTGGCACCGGAGCTGGAAGGCCGCGACATCCAGTGGCGCATCGGCCCGCTGCCGGTGGTGCAGGGCGACCAGGCCCTGCTGGCGCAAGTGGTGTCGAACCTGGTGGGCAACGCCGTGAAATATTCGGCACGCAGCACGCCGGCGGTGATCGAGGTGTTCAGCGCCGAAACCGGCCCGCAGGAACACCGCATCGGCGTCCGGGACAACGGCGTGGGCGTCGACATGCAGCACGCGCACCGGCTGTTCAAGGTGTTCTCGCGGCTGCACCACCAGGAGGAATTCGAGGGCACCGGCGTCGGCCTGGCCAACGTGCGACGGATCGTGGAGCGCCACGGCGGCAAGGTCTGGGTGGAGAGCGAACCCGGGGCCGGCGCCTGTTTCTGGTTTACCCTGCCGCGCCGAACTGATACTGTCTGAGCCGTATGGACAAGGACACGATGCAGCCGATCCTGATCGTCGATGACAGCGACGACGACGTCGAACTGTTCCGCATCGGGCTGGAGGAAGCTCAGCTGGCCAACCGGATCGAAGTCTGCCGGGACGGCTCGCAGGCGATGGACTACCTGCTGCGGCGCGGCAAGTACGCCGGGCGCGACGACGTGCTGCCGCTGGTCGTCCTGACCGACATCAAGATGCCGCGCATGGACGGCCTGGCCCTGGTGCGCGCGATCCGCGAGGAGCCGGGCCTGCGCCTGTTGCCGGTGGTGATCATGACCTCCTCCAACCAGCACCTGGACGTGGAGGCCGGCTATGCGGCCGGGGCCAACGGCTTCGTGACCAAGCCGGTTGGCTTCGAGGGGCTGATCGAGTGCGCCCGCGCCGTCGGCGTCTATTGGGGGCTGTTCAACCAGCCGGCCGGCCGCGCCGGCTGAACCTAAAATAGGCCTGTGCCAGCCTCCCTCTCCACCGTTTCCGCAACACCCCCCCGCCGGCCGATCCGCGAACTGCCCGATGAACTGGTCAGCCAGATCGCCGCCGGCGAGGTGGTGGAACGGCCGGCCTCGGTGGTGCGCGAACTGACCGACAACGCGCTGGACGCCGGCGCGACCCAGGTCACGGTGCGGCTGCTGGCC
>JBBRSZ010000028.1:0-63625 GCA_038244915.1 Burkholderiales bacterium
CCGCAAAGCAGGCTTGTCCTACAGGTCCTGCGGGGCCATGCTCTTAAGGTCCACACAGAAAGCACCCGCCATGGACGAACGCTCCTGCCCGGCCTTGAAAGCCTACCGCGACAAGCGCAACTTCGACATCACGCCGGAGCCGGCCGATGGCGGCGTCGCCAATGAAGATGAGCGCGTGTTCGTGATCCAGAAGCACTGGGCGTCGCGGCTGCACTACGACTTCCGGCTCGAGCTCGATGGAACGATGAAAAGCTGGGCCGTCCCCAAGGGCCCGAGCTTCGAGCCCGCCGACAAGCGCATGGCGGTGCACGTGGAAGACCATCCGCTGTCCTATAACCAGTTCGAAGGCACGATTCCGCCCAAGCAATACGGCGCCGGCAAGGTCATCATCTGGGACAAGGGCACGTGGATTCCGCTGGGCGATCCGCGCATCGGATATCGAGAGGGCAAGCTCAAGTTCGAACTGCGCGGCCACAAGCTGCACGGCCACTGGACCCTGGTGCGGATGAAAGCACGGCCCGGCGAGCGCCAGGAAGCCTGGCTGCTGATCAAGGAAAGGGACGACCGTGCGCGGCCAGCCTCCGACTACAGCGTGGTGGACGAAATGCCCGACAGCGTGAAGTCGCTGCCGGACCGGCCGCCGCAGGCAAGCCGCAGCGCGGGCTCGGCCGACCCTTCAGCGTCCGGCCCGCCTGCCGGCGCGCGCAAGGCGGCCCTGCCAGAACAACTGCAGCCGCAGCTGGCGACGCTGGTCGACAGCCCGCCGGGCGACCCGCACAACTGGATCTACGAGATCAAGTTCGACGGCTACCGCATGTTGACGCGCGCCGAGAACCGCAAGGTGCGCCTGGTCACCCGCAACGGCAACGACTGGACCGGCAAACTGCCCGAACTCGCCCGCACGCTCGAAGGCATGGAGTTGCCCGACGGCTGGTACGACGGCGAGATCATCATGCCCGGCGAGCGGGTACCGGCCGACTTCCAGGCACTGCAGGGCGCCTTCGATACGGCCCGCACCGCCGACATCGTCTACTACCTGTTCGACATCCCCTATTGCGCCGGTTACGACCTGCGCGCGGTGCCGCTGGAGCAGCGGCGCGAGGTGCTGCGCCGCGTGGTCGAGCGCAAGCCCGCCGACCAGGTGCGCTTCAGCGCCGTCTTCGACGCGCCGCCGCAGGACATCGTGGCATCGGCCTGCCGGCTGGGGCTGGAAGGGGTGGTCGCCAAGCGCCGGGACAGCGCCTACGTGTCGCGCCGCTCGGCCGACTGGATCAAGCTCAAGTGCGGCCAGCGCCAGGAATTCATCATCGGCGGCTACACCGGCCCCAAGGGCTCACGCACGGGGATCGGCGCGTTGCTGCTGGGCGTCCACGACGAGGAGGGGAAGCTGCGCTACGCAGGCAACGTCGGCACCGGCTTCAACGAGCGCAGCTTGCGCGACATCCGCGAGCGGCTGGATGCGCTGGCCGCCGACAAGCCCGCTTTCGCGGCGGACGCCGAACTGCCGCGCAACGCGCACTGGGTGCGCCCGCAACTGGTGGCCGAGGTCGCGTTCGGCGAGTGGACCCGCGCCGGCCGGATCCGGCACTCCGTCTTCCACGGCCTGCGCGCCGACAAGCAGCCGGCCGGCATCGTACGCGAGCAGCCCCGCCATGACCCCCCGCCCGACCATGCGGCCAAGGCGCCGCCAAAACGCGCAACGAACAGCACTGCTTCGGCCACTGCCCCGCAACTGCCGGCATCGCTGCGTATCAGCCACCCGGACCGGGTGATCGACGCCCAGAGCGGCACCACCAAGATCGACCTCGTGCGCTACTACGCGCTGGTCGCGCCGGTGATGATGGAACACCTCAAGGGCCGTCCGGTCTCGCTGGTGCGCGCCCCGGCCGGCGTCGGCGGCGAGCTGTTCTTCCAGAAGCATGCCGAGCGCCACAACATGCCGGGTGTGGAGCAGCTCGACCCGGCGCTGTCGCCCGACCACAAGCCCATGCTGGAGATCGCGAGCCTGCAAGGACTGCTGTCGGCAGCCCAGATGAACGTCATCGAGTTCCACACCTGGAACGGGGTCAAGAGCGCGATCGGCAAACCCGACCGGATGACCTTCGACCTCGACCCCGGCGAAGGCGTCGACTGGCCTCAGGTGCGGCAAGCCGCGCAGCTGGTGCGCGCGATGCTGGCCGAACTCGGGCTGCCGGCCTTCCTCAAGACCAGCGGCGGCAAGGGCCTTCACGTGGTGGTGCCGCTGAAGAGGCAGTTCGACTGGGACACGGTGAAGGATTTTTCGGCCGCCATCGTGCAGCACCTCGCGCGCACGATTCCGCAGCGCTTCGTCGCCAAAAGCGGATCGAAGAACCGGGTCGGACGGATCTTCATCGACTACCTGCGCAACGGCTTCGGCGCGACCACCGCGTCCGCCTGGTCGGCACGGGCCCGGCCGGGGCTGGGCATCTCGGTGCCCGTCAGCTGGGACGAACTGGACAACCTGGACGGCGGAGCGCACTGGACGGTGGCGACGGTGCAGCAGCGGCTACCGCACGGCAACACGCCCTGGCAGGACTACGAGGCCAGCCGCGCCACCCTGGCCGCGGCAATGAAGCGCCTCGGCTTCGAGCGCTGAAGGGGCCTGCACCGCATGCAGGTGCCGGCCGTCTTGCAGCAGTTGGGCGGCTATCCGCGGCTCAGCCCGGGTGGCGCGCGGCCGACCAGGGAATCAGCATGTCCACGGACTGGCCGTCACGCTGCACCTGCACCGACTCGGCTTGCGCCAGCGCCTGGACGTCGGCCCAATCCAGCTTGCGGTAACCGGCTTCGTTGGCGAAGCCCTGGTTGCCCTCGGAGGGGCGCAAGACCAGCGACAAGCGCAGCCCGGCGCTCTCGGCGCTGGCTTTGAGCACCAGGTCGGCCGGCGGGGGCGTCTGGTCGGTGGCATGGATCAGTGCGCAGGTAAGCACGTTGCGCAGCGACGCCCGGCACACCTCGCCCGGCACTTCGGTGACTTCGTTGCGGACGGCATAGCCCCGGAAGCCCAGGCTGGTGGCCAGCAGTCCCACACATTCGCGCACGCCGGCGGCGACCGGCGTGGTGGCGCTCTGGTCGGGCGCCAGCCAGGTCACGACGTCGAGGCAGGAGTTGAGCGCCGCCCGCGCGAACCCGTTGATCTTGTGGGCGCTGTCATGGACGCTGGCCAGGTCCGGCTCCGGCGCGCGCAGGCGCCGGTCCATCACCTCGTAGATCATCCCGATCGGCTGCAGGTTGACCACCAGGTGGTGGCGCATCGACGGCGCCAGCCGGCGCAGCAGCGCATAGCGGGCCGCCTCGGCCCGGGCCACGGACGTGGGAACTGCTGGCTCCTGCGCGGCTGGCGTGGCACTTATCATCGCCTGAGAATATTTAGGGGCCGCAGCATTGTCAACCGGTTGCGGAGCGGCTTGCCAAACGTGACGCCAGGATCATCTTCGTCACCCTTTGTCACCAGACCGTCCCCTTGTCTCAGGCGAAATTGACCGGCCACCCGCTGTCGCTGCACGTGCTGCGGCTGGTGGTGATGGGCGTCGTCTTCCCCGGCGCCGTCGCGCCGGTGGCCACTGCGGTGTTCTTCTTCTCCGATCCGACGATGGGCATGCTGGCGATGGTCAACCTGCCGGCACTGATGATGCTGTACCCGATCGCCAGGCGATGGAGCGCCGCGGCAGGACCGGGCTGCGCAGGCTCCGGCCGGCGTTCGTCAGCGTCTCGCGCGCCCTTGCAGCAATTCGCTGACCGAACGCTCGGCGGCCACTACCGCGCCTTCCAGGTAGCCCGGCAGGCTGGGCGCGAACTCGGTGCCGGCGAGATGCACGCGAGCTAGCCACGGCGGCGGCAGCGTCGTCGCGATCGGGACCGGATGGTCGGCGGACCGGCGGTCGTCGGGTGTCGCGGTCTCGGGCTCGCCGGCCCAGTCCTGCAACCAGACCTGCTCGGGCGCCGCTGCATCCGGACCGAACAGCCGCGCCAGCTGGCTCAGCGCCGCGTCGATCAGTGCCGGCGCGCCCATGTGTTCGCGCCCGGTCCGCGCAACGCCGACGAACCCGAACAGGGCCGCCTGCTGGCCGGTCGCATCGCTCGCGTCGTGCACCTCCACCAGCGGTCCGGCCTGGCTGAGCGCCGTGCCGGACAACCCGCGGGCGCGCCAGAACGCAGTTCGATAGACCGCAACCAGCTTGGCCTGGCCGGCCATCCAGGTCGGCGCGGCGGCCCAACTGCGCATGAGCCCGAGCGGCAACGCCGGTTCCCAGCGCACGGCTGACGCCAACACTCGGGGCGGCAACGCCAGGACCACCGAGCGGGCCGCCACGACAGCGAGCTCGCCCCCGGTCTCGAGAGCGAGTTGCACCCTGCCCTGCGGGCCGGCGCTCAAGCCGGTCACGCGCGTGCCCGTCATGACGCGGGTCCGGCGCAGCCGCGCGCGCAGCACCTCGGGCAGGCGGTCGGTGCCACCGACCACCCGCATGGAGATCGGTTGCTGCGCCAGGCCGGATGCGTAGCGACGCAGCTCACGCGTCGGCGACTCGACCAGGACCGCCCCCTGATCGTGCTGCGCAAACAGCGGCAGATCGAGCTTTTGCAGCCAGTGCGCCAGCCGTTCGTTCAACGTCGGCCACAGCCACGCCGGCCCGAGGTCGAAGCGATGACCGGCCGCCGGCGCATTCGGCCCCGACGGTGCGGCCAGCCCCAGGATGCGGCCGCCGACCCGCTCGCGGGCTTCGACCAGCAGCACGTCCAGCCCCGCGTCTTCGAGCAGGCAGGCGGCCACCAGGCCCGAGAGTCCGGCGCCGACCACCACCACCGCCGGCTCCACAGGCGGCGTGCTCACGCTGTCGGAAGGCGCCAGCGACAAGTTGCGGGCGGGGGTATCGGGCGAACGCATGGCCGGTTCCTTGGGGGGTGAAACGCCCCGGTCCGCGGAACCGCGAGAACCAGGCACGCGGCAGGGTAACCCGCGGCGAATGAACCGCGGACGGCCGGCAGCGATGCCCCCACACCCTGCCGACCGCGGTGGCGCCGCCCCCGCATCACCGCAAGAGGTCCAGCGCTGGCAGGTCTGCGCGGCCGTCGATGCAATGCCACAGGTAGACGGCCAGGCCCGGGTCGCCCGTCCACAGCGAGCATCGCGCCTGACCGAACTGCTGGCGCATCCGATCCCGCTGGACGACGGCATGCATGGCGAACGAGCGGGCCCGCTCCAGCCACAACGGATCGCCGGTGCGCTGGTACAGCTTGAGGAAGGCATAGCCGTTGCCTGCGGTGCCGTGGCACAGGCCGTAGCCCTTGACCAGCGGGCCGGCCTGCCAGACGGCGTGGCCGGCCTGGAGCAGCATCGAATCGAGCGCGGCAATCCGCTGCGGCGGCAGGTCCGCCAGCCCCGTCACCATGCCAGGCGCCCCGTGGCACCACTGCATCAGGAAGCGCGGCCCACCCGGAGCCGGCGCAGCGGTCGCGGGCGGCCAGTTGGCGCCACGGTCCTCGACTTGGGCGGTAGCGCGCAAGGTCGTGAAGCAGCGGTCGTACAGCGCCTCGCGCCGCTGTGGATCCAGCAGCACGGCGCCCTTGAGCAGGGCGTATGCATTGCCCGCGAAGCCGTGCCCCGCACCGAGGTACTGGACCACCCGGCCGTACAGGTCCTGGGTCCAGAGATGACACTGCGCCGCCGGGTCGAAATTCCAGGTGCGCCAGAGCTGCTCGATGTTTTCCAGGAACTGCTCGCGCCAGCGTTCCTCCCCATTTGCCTGCCACAGATGCCACGCAGCCAGCATCGTCCCGGGCGCTGCCCACAAGGCCTCGTTGGTCGGATTCAGCAGATTCGACCGCACGCTGGCGTATATCCGGTCCGCCGCCTGCGGCGAGCCGGTCAGGCGCCACAGCACCAGCAGGATGCCGACCTCGCCCAGGAAGTAGGACGGCACCACCGTTCCAGTATCGGGTTCGGCCTGGTAGGCCACGTCCGCCGCCCGGATGCCGATCGCGGGGTCGCTGGCCAACGTCACCGCGCCTTCCTGCTGCAGATACCAGAGCGCCCACAGCACCCCGGCAGCGCCGAAGTAGAGGCTCTTGTAGCCGGTTTGCGGCGTTTCCTCGCCTTCCCCATCGAGCGGGTGGACCGGCCATTGACCCTCGGCGACGCGGCCTTGCTCGATGTCGCCGACGATCGAACGAATGATCTCGCGCGCCTGTGACGGATCCCAGGCGGCGCCGCAGGGCGGCTCGTGGCGATCGGGCTCGAACAGCATCGATTGAAGTAAGGGGGCGCCTGACGCGGGGTCCGGCGGGCGGATTGCCCCCGGCGCAAAGATTGTCACAGCAAAGCAAGTGCCGCGATCCGGCCGTCACTTTCGCTTGTGCCGGATACAGCTTCGTCGCCCCCACGGTTCCATGGCCCGGCGGAGAATCGACGGATGCAAACGACCTCTCCCTGTCTCGCGCCCGCGTGCCGCTGGCTGGCTCCCGTCTTGCTGGCGAGCATCGTTGTTTCGGGTTGCGCGTCCACGCCTCCGGTCGCGGCCACGACGACAAGCCCGGCGCCGTCCACGGCCTTGCCCGGCCCGGCGACCGACCCGACCCTGTCCCCCGAGACCCAACACCAGCAGGCCTTCGCCAGCTGGATCACCGAGTTCAGCGGCACAGCCCGCGCCGCCGGCATCGACGAGGCCACGCTGCGCGCCGCCTTCGACAACGTCCGGTTCGTGCCGCGCGTCATCGAGTTGGACCAGGCGCAGCCCGAATTCACCCGCGCCGTCTGGGAATACCTCGACGGCGCGGTCTCGCCGCAGCGCATCGCCCGGGGCCAGGACCAGCTGCTGCAATCCCGGCGCGAAGTCGATGCCGGTGCGAGCCGCTACAGCGTTGCGCCGGAGATCCTGGTCGCGATCTGGGGCATGGAGAGCAATTTCGGCAGCAACATCGGCGACATCCCGACCATCGACGCGCTGGCGACCCTGGGTTTCGAGGGCCGACGCAGCAGCTGGGCGCGCGGCCAGTTGCTCGCCGCCTTGAGGATCCTGCAGCACCATGACATCGACCGCGCGCGGATGATCGGTTCGTGGGCCGGCGCGATGGGGCAGACGCAGTTCCTGCCGTCGAACTACCTGGCCTACGCGGTCGACGCCGACGGCGACGGCCGGCGTGACCTCTGGGCCAGCGTCCCCGATGTGATGGCTTCGACCGCCAACTTGCTGGCCCGGTCCGGTTGGCAAGCCGGCCAGCCCTGGGGACTCGAGGTGCGATTGCCAGCGGGATTCGACTTCACCCGCGCCGACGCCGACGTCCGACAGCCGGCCGCGGCCTGGTCAGCCGAGGGGGTACAGGCCATGGACCACACGCCGCTGCCGGCGCTGGCCGACGCCTCGATCTTCCTGCCGGCCGGGGCCAGCGGACCGGCCTTCCTGGTCGGCGCGAATTTCCGCACCCTCCTGCGCTACAACAACTCGACCAGCTACGCGTTGGCGGTCGGACTGCTGGCGCAGCAGCTGGCCGGCGGCCCGGCGGTGCAGGCGGCCTGGCCGCGTGACCTGCAGCCGCTGACGCGCAGCCAGTTGCTGGCGTTGCAAGAGGCGCTGAACACGCGGGGCTTCGACAGCGGCACGCCCGACGGCATGCTGGGCCCCGCGACCCGGCGCGGCGTGCGCGGCTACCAGCGCAGCCTGGGCCTGCCCGACGATGGTTATCCGACGGTGGAGCTGCTGCAGCGCCTGCAGTGAGGCGTCGGCAGCTTCACCATGCAAGCCGCGAACAGCGGGCTGTCCAGCCATCCTGCCAGCCAGGCCTGAACGGCCGGCAGCTTCTGGTCGGCAAACCACTGCGGCTCCACCGCCGCAAACTGGCGCACAAACGGAAAGATCGCCAGGTCGGTGGCGCAGGGCGTCGCGCCGCCGAGATAAGGCTGATGCTTCAGCCGAGCCTCCACCGGTTCCAGCAAGACCGCGACGGCCTGTGAGCGCTCGGCTTCGCGCGACGGTAGATCGCCGGGATAACGCTGGGGATACTTGTAGCGATCCAGGTGCTGCTTGAAAACACCATCGTTGATGTGCAGCAGAGCGAGGTTTTCCGTTGACAGGGCCCGGCGCCACCAGGCCGCAGCGTCGTCGGCCGTAAACGCCCATTCCATGATGTCCCAGCTCTCCTCCGGCACCCGACCATCGGGTAGTTGCAGCACCGGCACCGTGGCCTTGGGCGACCGGGCCAGCAACGCGTCGGGCTTGTCGCGCAAGCTCACTTCGAAGGCATGGAAGTCGCGCCCCGCCTGCGGCAGCGCCATCCGCGCCCGCATTGCAGAGGGACAGCGGCGGTAGGTGCAGAGCAGGGGCTGATCCATGGAAAAAAGGGGTGGCCGCACATCCCCAGCGGCCCCCATCCGGCAAGCACAGCCGGGTCGATCTTCAATGCAGCGGCAGCAGCCTCGATGCTGAACCCAACCGAGGTGCGAGCCCATTCGAAGATCTCGGGCCTGACGGTGGCAAAGGCGCGTTTGGCCATGTTTCAAGAAGGCCTTCCAGGAGTGTCGCTTGCACTGGCCCGCCTATTCCACCGTCACGCTCTTCGCCAGGTTCCTCGGCTTATCCACGTCAGTTCCGCGCGCACACGCCGTGTGATACGCCAACAACTGCAGCGGCACGACGTGCAGCAGCGGGCTCAACGCTCCGTAGTGCTCCGGCATCCGGATGACGTGGATGCCCTCCTCGCTGTCGATGTGGCTGTCGGCGTCGGCAAGCACGTAGAGCACGCCGCCGCGGGCCCGCACCTCCTGCATGTTGCTCTTGAGCTTCTCGATCAGCGCGTCGTTCGGCGCCACCGTCACCACCGGCATGTCGCTGGTCACCAGTGCCAGCGGACCGTGCTTGAGCTCGCCGGCGGCGTAGGCCTCGGCGTGGATGTAGGTGATCTCCTTGAGCTTGAGAGCGCCTTCCAGCGCGATCGGGTAGTGCAGCCCGCGGCCCAGGAACAACGCATGTTCCTTGCCGGCAAAGTCCTCGGCCCAGCTGATGATCTGCGGCTCCAGCGCCAGCACCGCCTGCAACTGCGCCGGCAGATGCCGCATCGCCAGCAGATGCCGCGCCTCTTCGTCGGCACTGAGTCGCCCCTTGGCCTGGGCCAGCGCCAACGTCAGCAGGAACAGGCCGGCTAGCTGGGTGGTAAAGGCCTTGGTCGAGGCGACGCCGATCTCCACCCCGGCCCGGGTGATGTAGGCCAGCTTGCATTCGCGCACCATCGCCGACGTGGCGACGTTGCAGATGGTCAGGGTGTTCGTCATGCCGAGCGACTGCGCGTGCCGCAGCGCGGCCAGCGTGTCCGCGGTTTCGCCGGACTGGGTGATCGTCACCACCAGCGTCTTCGGATTGGGCACCGAATCACGGTAGCGGTATTCGCTGGCAATCTCGACCTGGGTCGGCAGCTTTGCAATGCTCTCCAGCCAGTATTTGGCCGTGCAGCCGCTGTAGTAGCTGGTGCCGCACGCCAGGATCAGCACCGAGTCGATCTCCTGGAACACGCGGTGGGCGTTCGCGCCTTGCCTGTCGCCGGCGCCGTCGAACAGTTCCGGCACGATGGCCTGGATGCCCTCCAGCGTGTCGCCGATGGCGCGCGGCTGCTCGAAGATCTCCTTTTGCATGTAGTGGCGGTAGGGACCGAGTTCGGCCGCGCCGCTGTGGGCCAGCACGGTCTTCACCGGGCGCGTCACGCTCTTGTGGGCCTTGTCGACGATCCAGTAGCGGCCCAGTTGCAGGTCGACCAGGTCACCCTCTTCCAGGTAGACGATCTGGTCGGTGACGCCGGCCAGGGCCATCGCATCGCTGGCCAGGAAATTCTCCCCGCCGTCCTTGCCCACGCCCAGGATCAAAGGCGAACCGGCGCGGGCGCCGATCACGCGATGCGGCTCGTCCTTGCAGAACACGGCGATCGCATAGGCGCCCTGCAGTTGCCTGACCGCGCTCTTGACCGCCTCGAACAGGTCGCCGTCGTACAGGCTGTCAACCAGGTGGGCGATCACCTCGGTGTCGGTCTGGCTGGCGAACTCGTACCCCTTGGCTTGCAGCGCGGTGCGCAGCTCGATGTAGTTTTCGATGATGCCGTTGTGGACCAGTGCGATCCGGCCGCTGCGGCCCTCGGCGCCATGGCCCGGGCCATGGCTGAAGTGCGGATGGGCGTTGTGGACCGCCGGCACGCCATGGGTGGCCCAGCGGGTGTGGGCGATCCCGGTCGTGCCTTCGATGTGCTCGGTGCTCACCTGGTCCAGCAACTCAGCGACCCGAGAGGTGCTGCGCGCGCGTTTCAGGCCATCCGCGTAAACCGCGACGCCGCAGGAGTCATAGCCCCGGTATTCCAGCCGCTGCAGGCCCTGCACCAGGATCGGCACGATATTGCGGTTTGAGACGGCCGCGACGATTCCACACATGCTTGGCTCCTTGAGAAGCGTTCAACTCTATGAGCCTCTGGAAGCAATATGTAATCTAAATTCAGTAAAATTTGAACATATATTTCACTACATATAAGTGACGGTTTAAACTTCCAAAATGATCGATCAATTGGAACAAATCACGTTAGATGCACTGGACCTGGCCTTGCTGAACCGCCTGCAGGACGACGCCTCGGAAAGCAACCAGGCCCTGGCCAAACGGGTCCACATCTCGCCACCAACCTGCCTGCGCCGGGTCAAGCGGCTGAAGGACGCCGGGCTGATCGAGCGGCAGATCGCACTGCTCGATCCAGACCGGCTTGCGCAGCACGTGGGCCACGGCCTGACCGCCATCGTCGAGATCACGCTGGAGCGGCAAGGGCAGGAGCAACTGGAAGCCTTCGAGCAGCGCATCACGCCGGATGCGGCTGTCCAGCAGTGCTATCGGGTCTCTCCCGGGCCCGATTTCATCCTGGTGGTGCACGCGAGCGACATGCCAGATTACCTGGCCCTGGCGCAGCGCCTGTTCACCGGCGATGCCAACGTGCGCAACGTGAAGGCCTTCTTTTCGATCAAGCGCGCGAAGTTCGAACCCCGGCTGCCGCTGGTGCGCGGTCCCGGCGCCTGACCCCCCGGCGCGGCAGCGCTACTTGCCGGCCTTCTTCGGCCGCTGCCAGCCGGCGATGCTGACCTGCTTGCCGCGGGCAACCGACAGCGACTGTGCCGGCGTGTCCTTGGTGATCACCGAGCCCCCGCCCACAGTGCCGCCCTTGCCGATGGTCACCGGCGCCACCAGCACGCAGTTGCTGCCGATATGGACGTCGTCCTCGATCACGGTGCGGTGCTTGTTGGCGCCGTCGTAGTTGGCGGTGATCGAGCCGGCGCCGTAGTTGACGCGCTCGCCGACGACCGCGTCGCCCAGGTAGGCGAGGTGGTTGGCCTTGGATCCGCGGCCCAGCGTCGAGTTCTTCACCTCGACGAAATTGCCGATGTGGACCTCAGGGCCGAGGTCGGCGCCGGGGCGCAGCCGCGCGAACGGGCCGATCAGCGCGCCCGCGCCGACCTTGACGCCGGCCTGCTCGCCGTCGATGTGGGTGAACGGATGGATCACCGCGCCGGCCCCGATGCTGGCGTTGGCAATGACGCAGTTGGCGCCGACGCGCACGCCCTCGGCCAGCGTGACCCGGCCTTCGAACACGCAGTTGACGTCGATCTCCACGTCCTGTCCGCAATGCAGCTCGCCCCGGACATCGAAGCGGGCGGGGTCGGCGATCCGCACGCCCTGTTCCATCAGCAGCTTCGCGTGGCGCAACTGGTAAGCGCGTTCGAGTTCTGCCAGCTGCACCGGGCTGTTCACGCCGTCGACCTGGATCCGGTCGGCGGTCTTGACGGCTGCCACCTCGGCACCGTCGGCCACCGCCATCTTCACGATGTCGGTGAGGTAGTACTCGCCCTGGACGTTGTCGTTGGTCAGGCGCGCCAGCCAAACCTTGAGCAAGGCCGTCGGCACCGCCATCACGCCGGTGTAGATCTCGTGGATCCGGCGCTGCTGCGCGTCGGCGTCCTTGTGCTCCACGATGGCCTGCACCGCGTCGCCGCTGCGCACGATGCGGCCGTAGCCGGTCGGGTCGGGCATGTCCACCGTCAACAGCGTCAGCCGCTTGCCGCCGCAACGCTGTACCAGCTCGCGCAGCGTGGGGACCTCGATCAGCGGCACATCGCCATTGAGGATCAGCGTGATGCCATCTTGGGGCAGCAGCGGCACCGCCTGCTGGACGGCATGGCCGGTCCCGAGCTGCGGTTGCTGGCGGGCAAAAGCCGGCACGGCCGCGCCCGCGGCCTGGGCCGAACGGGCCAGCGCCGCTTCGACCTCGGCCGCGCCGTGGCCGGTGACCACCACGACCCGGCGCGCCTGCAGCCCCGCCGCGGTGTCGATGACATGCTGGATCAGTGCACGGCCGGCCAAACGATGCAACACTTTGGGCAGGCGGCTCTTCATGCGCGTGCCCTTGCCGGCGGCCATGACGACCACATCCAATGCTGTCATAAGGAAACCTCGTTGTTCATGCATCGCCTCCCGAATCTTGCCCGGATTATCGGGCTGCTCTGCGTCGTCGTGGCGCTGTCGGCGTGCAGCGCCATCAAGCTGGGTTACAACACCTTGCCGCAAGTGAGCGCATGGTGGCTCGACGGCTACGTCGACCTGAGCGACGAGCAGGAACCCCGGGTGCGCGAAGACATTGCCCGCCTGCACCAATGGCACCGGCGGCAGGAGTTGCCCAGGATCGCCGCCCTGCTGCAGCAGGCTGAACGGATGGTGGCCGGCGAGATCACGGCCGACGAGATCTGCACCATGGTGCCGCCCATCCGGCAGCGCCTACTCGCCGTCCTTGAACAGGCGGAGCCGGCCGCCGTCACGCTGGCCCTCGGGCTCAAGCCCGAGCAGCTGGCCCATCTGCAGCACAAGTACGACAAGAACAACCGCGACTACCGCAAGGACTGGGTCGATCTGACGACCGCGGAGCTGCGGGAAAAGCAGTTCAAGCAATACCTCGACCGGATGGAGACGATCTACGGCCGCCTCGACCCGGCCCAGCGCGACCTGTTGCGCACCCAGGTAGAGCGCAGCGCTTTCAGTGCCGAGACCAACCTGCGTGAGCGCCAGCGCCGCCAGCAGGACATCCTGCAATCGCTGCGCAAGCTCGCCGGCCAGCAGATCTCGTTCTCCGACGCCAGGGCAGCCGTGCACGAAGTGGTCCTGCGCGGCCTGCAGTCACCGGACCCGCGCTACCGCGCCTATGAAGAGGCGCTGATCCGCCAAGGCTGCCGCAACCTGGCGGCGGTCCATCAAAGCACGACGCCGCAGCAGCGGATCAGCGCTGTGCGGCGTCTGCGCGACTACCAGCGCGATCTGGACGAACTGGCTGCCGAGCCCTGAAGCGGCCCGGCGCCGGGAAACGAGCGCTTAGTGCTCGCCCTTGGAGTGGGACTTGCCTTCTTCCTCGGCCTTCTCGAGCTCGCGTGCCTCTTCGGCGGAGCGCGGCCGGGAAGCCGCGGCGTCAGCCTCGACGTCGGCCTTCTTCAGGTAGTCCTCGGTTCTTTGCTTGTAGTCGGCGCTACCTTCGTAGCTGCCTTCACCCATCTGCTGGGGCTTGGCGGCGGCGGGCTTGGGCTGGAAATCGCTGGAACCGGCCTGCTGCTGTTGCGGGTCGCTGTGGCGCGGCGGTTGTTGCTGGAGGATGCGGGGCTTGGATCTCGGAAACATTCTGGTTCTCCTGTACGTGCCGTTCAGCTTAGGAGCGCCCCTGATGCCGATTTGTCAGCCCGGATGCGTGGCAGCTGTCGGCGCCGGCCTACACAACGCCACGCAAACCCGGCCGCGCTGGCTCAGGCCTGCAGCGCCGCCCACATTTCCTTGTCGCGCTCCGCAGTCCAGATCCGCGGGTTCTTGATGCCCTTGGCCTCGTCGTAGGCGCGGCTGACGTCGAAGGGCAGGCAGTGCTCGTAGATGAAAACATGGCCGAATACCGGGTCCATCGACTTGCGGGCGTGCGCCATCGCGGTCTTCAGGTCCATGTTGGCGGCGGCTGCTTCCTTGGCTGCGGCGAACAGCGTCTCGACCCAGCGCTTGGTGTAATCGAGCGCCTGGTTCACTTCGGCGGCGCCCTTCATCGCCTCGCCGCGGCCGGGGACGATCGCCTCGGCCCGCAGTGAGCGCAGCGCTTCCAGCGTGGCGGGCCACTCCTGCAGGTGAGCGTCGCCGGTGTAGACGCCGGCGTTGTATTCGACCAGGTCGCCGGAGAAGAGCACCTTTTCTTCCTCGACCCAGGCGATGGTGTCGCCGCGGGTGTGGCCGTTGCCCGGATGCCAGATCTGCACCTTCACTCCGCCCAGGTCCAAAGTCAGCTTGCCCGGGACTTCGCCCCTGGCAGGAATGCCGCCACCGATCACCATCGTGGGCCAGGTCAGGCCGGGAACCGACTCGGCGTTGCGGAACAGGCGCGGAAAGCGCTCCATCTCCGACTGCATGTCTTGCTTGCCGCGCTCGGCGATCAGTTCGAGCGTGCCCTGGCTGGCGATCACTTCGGTCGCCCCTTCGGCCACGAAGGCGCTGGCGCCCAGCACGCGCACGGCGTGGTAGTGGGTGAGCAGCACGTACTTGATCGGCTTGTCGCTGACTTCACGGATCCGGGCGATCAGGTCGCGAGCCATGGCCGGCGTCGCCGTGGCGTCGCTGACCATGATGAACCTGTCGCCGATGATCACACCCGAATTCGGGTCGCCTTCGGCGGTGTAGGCCCAGCAATGAGCGCTGAGTTGCTCGAACGTGATCTTCTTGTCGGCCAGATCGGCCTGGCTGGCAAATGCCTTGGACATGGGGGAAATCTCCTGATGCGGGATGAAGCGGACGGCGCGCCTGAGGCGTCGCCGGATTTTACCTATTCGTAATCCATTACGGATTGTTGAATTCACCGGTGAGCGCCTTCAGCGCCCGTGCGGCCACCAGCGGCAGGGCCTGCAAGGCGTCGATCACGATCACCCCGGGCTCGCCGCCGGGGTCTTCCAGCGCCTCGAACTGGCTCGCGACCAGGCTGGGCGGATAGAAGTGGTCGGCCCGCCCGGCCACCCGCCGCAGCGCGTCCTGCTGGCTCAGCGCCAGGTGCACGAAGCGCAGACCCGGCGCCACCGCCCGCAGGCTGTCGCGGTAGCTGCGCTTGAGCGCCGAGCAGGTCAGCACGGCGCCGGCCGGATGCCGCGCCAGCTCCCGGCCCAGGATGGCCAGCCACCCGGCCCGGTCTGCATCGGTCAGCGGCACGCCCTGCTGCATCTTGTCGATGTTTCCCGGCGGATGAAAGCTGTCGCCCTCGATCAAGGGCAGCCCGAGGGCGGTCGCCAGCCGGTCGCCGACCGCCGACTTGCCGCAGCCGGCCACGCCCATCACCACCACGTGCAGCGGCTTCATGCGGCCAGGCCCCGATCCATCACCGAGATCACCTCCTCGGCGAAGGCGCCGTAGCTGAGCGGCCCACCAGGGCGCAGCCAGGTGAAGGTCCAGTTGATCATGCCGAACACCATCATCGTCAGGGCGGTCTGGTTACCGACGTTGAAGCGCTGTGGATAGGCGCGCTTGAGGAACCGGGTGACCGCGGAGACCACATCGCGCTGCCGGTCCAGGATCAGCTCGCGCTGCTCGTCGCCGAGGAACTTCGTGTCATGCAGCAGCGCGACATGGCGGGTGGCGGAGTGCTCGTATTCCTCCAGGAAGCTGCGGATCAACTCGTGCAGCGCGGCCCGCTCGTCGAGGTCGCGCCGCTGCGCGGTGGCTTCGGCCTGGCCGATCACGGCCAGCAGCCGCTGCGTATAGCGGTCCAGCAGGTCGAACAGGATCGCTTCCTTGCTGTCGTAATAGTGGTACAGCCGCGCCTTGGAGGTGCCGCCGGCGGCCGCAATGTCGTTCATGCTGGCCGCGGGATAGCTGCGGTCGGCGAAGCACTGGGCGGCGATGTCCAGGATCTCATCGCGCCTGAGGTCGTGCTGCAAGGACTTGGGGCGGGCCATCTTGGAATTATCGCGGGCCGCTGCTATCGTGGGCACCATGCCGGCCAGTCCTTTCGCCCACCACTGCTGCGAGTTGCTCTCCAGCGTCGGGCCGTGCGAGATCCGGCCGATGTTCGGCGCCTGGGGCATCAGCACCGGCGGCTACAACGTCGCCATCGTCGCCAACCTGGGGGCCGGCGAGCGCCTCTGGCTCAAGGCCGATGGCGCGATCCGCAGCTATTACGAGGTGGCCGGCTGCGAACGCTTCACCTACACCGCCAAGGGCGTCCAGCGCAGCGTCAACTACTACAGCGCGCCCGACGAAGCGATGGAGTCGGCTCAGCTCATGGCGCCGTGGGCCCGGCAGGCGCTGGAATGCGCGTTGAAGGCGCATTCGGCCAAGGAAGGCCGCTCGCGGCCCAGCGCGGCCCAGCCCAAGGCGGCCAAGGCCGCCAACAGCCGGCCGGCGGCGCTGGCGCCCAGCCCGAGTGCACGGCGCAGGTCTTCCACCGGCTGAACCAGGTCCGCCGCCCTCACCCTGCGCGCTGCTGCCTGTGGCAACGGATCCCAGCTGAAGTAGGTTGGGCCCTGCTTGTCCCAGGCCTCGATCACCAGCCGCTGGCCGCGCAACAGCCGAACCTGTTCGCCAGCCTGCAGGAAGCGGTCGCCCTGGTCGTTCAGGGGTCCGGTGTGCGGACCGTCACCGGTAACCCAGAGGCTGCCGCGCGCCACCCGCAGCATTCCGGACTCGTGCGGCTGCAGCGTCATGGCTCGCCCGCCCAGCAGCTTCCACGTGCCCGCCAGCGCGGCAGCGGATTGATGCGATTGGGTGTGAGTCTGGGTGGCCATGCGGTTCTCCTTGGATGCCTTTCGGTCATGGAATGATCGGCGCCGCCAGCTTGGCAGTCCAATGAAATCCGGCTAGGCTATTGATTCCCAATCCGCATCAATCCCCGACTCCGCCCACGCCCATGCTGCACTCCCAGACCCACTTGCGCAGCCGGCCGATTTCCGCCGGCAACCTGCGGGCCTTCGAAGCCGTGGCCCGGCACCTGAACTTCCGCGCCGCTTCCGAGGAGATGGCGCTGACCCAGTCGGCCGTCAGCCGGCAGATCCAGTCGCTGGAAGAGGAAGTGGGGGTCAGCCTGTTCCTGCGCCACACCCGTGCCGTGGAGTTGACCAGCGCCGGCGCCCAGTTGCTGCTGGCGGTGGCCCACGCCCTGCCTCGCATCGACGGCGCGGTGCGGCAGATCCGGCAGAGCGCCGGCCGCAAGAGCGTGTCGCTGACCACCTTCGCGTCGTTCGCCTCCATGTGGCTGATCCCGCGGCTGGAGCAGTTCCAGCGCGACAACCCCGACATCGACATCCGGATCGACGCCTCCGATCCCTCGCTGGACCTGGAGGTGGCCGATGTCGACCTGGCTTTGCGCTACGGCCCGATGGCCAATATGCCGCCCAATGCCGTTCGGATGTTCGGCGAACAGCTCACGCCGGTGGCCAGCCCCTGGCTGCTCAAGAGCGGCGCACCCCTGAAAAAGCCTGCCGACCTGGCCCAGTTCGCGCTGATCGAAGCCGGCGACGCGCACCGCTCCCACCTGGAGTGGCTCACCTGGCGGCGCTGGTTCGACGAGCACCAGCAGTCCAAGCTGGTGCCCAGGCGCTGGCTTTATTTCAATTACGCCTACCAGATGGTGCAGGCGGCGCTCACCGGCCAGGGCGTGGTGCTGGCCCGGTTGCCGATGGTGGCCGAGAGCCTGGCCAACGGCGACCTGATCGAGCCGCTGCCCAAGCTGCGGATGGAATCGCCCCATGCGTACTGGCTGATCGTCGGCCCGCGCAGCGCCCAGCGCCCGGAGATCAGGGACTTCTGTGCCTGGCTGATGGCCCAGGCCAAGGCGACCCGCGAGACCATCGGCGAAGTTCCCGACCCGGACACCGTGGACAATATCAATTGACTTGCGGGACAGATCTTCAGCTGCGTCCCCAACCGATCAATTGACTTGCGGGACACTTCACGAAGCTAGCGCACCGGCCAGACCACGCCGTTGTCGTTGAGGATCGCATCCAGCGGGATGTCGTGGGGCTCGGGCTCCAGCTCGCCGAGGAACCCGTGGGTGAAGCCCAGTCCGATGGTGGTGGGCCGTGGTTGCAGCGATGCCAGCGTGCGGTCGTAGAAGCCACCGCCGTAGCCCAGCCGGAAGCCGCCGGGCCCATAGCCCACGCAGGGCACGAACAGCAGCGTCGGCACGATCACTTCGGTGTCCTTGGGCTTGGGGATGCCGTAGGCGTCTTCTTCCATCGGGCAGCCCGGGTACCACGCATGGAACTTCAGCGTCTTGTGCATCTTGTCCACCACCGGCAGGCCGATCCGGCGCAGCTGCGGCTCGTCGAGCAACTCGCCGTCTTCCTTCCACCGGTGCAGCGCCGGCAGCGGATCGAACTCGCCCTTGATCGGCCAGTAGGCGCCGATCACGGTGTCGGGACGATTGACCAGCCAGATGCGCATCACGCGCTGCAGCAGGTCGCAGCGCGTGATGCGGTCCGGCATGGCCAGGCGCTGTTCGATGAGCTGCTGGCGCAAAGCCCTTTTTTCCTCTGGCTTGTCCATAATCCCCCAATGAAGTTACGAACGATTTTGGCACTGATCGCGGTGACGCTGAGCTGCCAGGCTGGCGCCCAGTCCCGCGACGAGATCATCCTGGACATGAACCAGGCCTTCAAGCAAGGCAACCGGCAGCGCCTGACACAGCTGCTGCCGCAAGCCCGCGGCCACGCGTTGGAACCCTATGCGGCGTATTGGGAACTGCGGGCCCGGCTGGACGTCGCGACGGCGCAGGAAGTCCAGGACTTCATGACCCGCTATGCCGGCAGCTACCAGGAAGACCGGCTGCGCGCCGACTGGCTGATGGTGCTGGGCCAGCGCCGCGACTGGACCGCGCTGGCCGCCGAGTATCCCCGCTACCGCATGAACGACGACCGCGAGGTGCGCTGCTACGCGCTGCTGGCACAGTACCTGCGCGAAGGCCCCGCCGCGTCCCCCAGCCTGGCAGACGAGGTGCGGCGCAACTGGTTCGCCCAGCGCGAGGCCGACGACGGCTGCACGCTGGCGGCCCGCACCCTGATCGCCGATGCCCAGGGCAGCCACCACATGACGGCCAACGACGCCTGGCGCAAGGCCCGGTTGGCCACCGAGGCCAACCGGCCGCGCGCCGCCGCCGCCGCCATCGAGATCGCGGCGCCCAACTCGATGGGCCTGTTCGACGACCTGAGCAACAGCCCGACCAGGTTCCTCACCAGCCGCAAGCTGGCCGTGTTCAAGTCGCGCCGCGAAATGGTGACGCTGGCCCTGATCAAGGTGGCGACCACCGATCCGGACGGCGCCGCGACGCTGCTGGCCGGCAAGTGGAGTCCCCAACTCGCCGCCGAAGAGCGCAACTGGGTCTGGGGCGCGATCGGGCGCCAGGCCGCCTTCAAGCTCAGCGGAGACGCTCTCGATTACTTCGCCAGGGTCACCCGGGACGGCGACCTGAGCGACGAGATGCTGGCCTGGAAGGCCCGCGCCGCCTTGCGCTCGCCGCGCGGCACGCAATGGCCGCTGGTGCTGCAGGCGGTCAACGCGATGAGCGAGGAGGCCCGCAAGGAGCCGACCTGGGTCTATTGGAAGGCCCGCGCCGTGCTGGCCGCCGCGGGCGCCGAGTCGAGCCGGGCCGAAGCGCAGCGCCTGCTGGAATCGATCGCCTCGCCGCGCGGCTTCTACGAGCAGCTCGCGCTGGAGGAACTGGGCCAGAAGATCAGCGCCCCGCCCAAGCCGGCTCCGCTCACCGACGCCGAAAAGGAAGCGGCGCGGCGCAACCCCGGCCTGCAGCGCGGCATCTACGCCGTGCAACTCGGACTGCGGTCGGAGGGTGTGCGCGAATGGAACTACTCGACCAACCTGGCCAAGCCGGGTGGCATGACAGACCGCGAACTGCTGGCGGCGGCGCAACTGGCATGCGACCGCGAACTGTGGGATCGCTGCATCAACACCAGCGACCGGACCAAGGTGGAAGTCGATTTCGACCTGCGCTACCCGACGCCCTTTCGCGATGCGGTGACACGGCGCGCGAAAGAGATCAACCTGGACCCGGCCTACGTCTATGGCCTGATCCGGCAGGAAAGCCGCTTCATCATGGACGCCCGGTCGCACGTCGGCGCCTCGGGCCTGATGCAGGTGATGCCGGCCACCGCCCGCTGGACCGCCAAGAAGATCGGTTTGGGCAATTTCGCGATCGAGCAGCTCAACGACCGCGAGACCAACATCGCCATCGGCACCGGTTACCTCAAGCTGGTGCTGGACGACTTCAGCGGGTCGATGCCGATGGCTGCGGCCGCGTACAACGCCGGTCCCGGCCGGCCGCGGGCCTGGCGCAACGGCCCGGTGATCGAGGGCGCGGCCTGGGCCGAGAACGTGCCGTTCGCGGAGACCCGCGACTATGTCAAGAAGGTGCTGTCGAATACCACCAACTACGCCGCCCTGCTCACCGGCCAGCCGCAGTCGCTCAAGGCGCGCCTTGGCACGATCGGCCCGCGCGACGCCAGCCAGCCCGAGCCGTACCGCGACATTCCTTGAGCCGCCGCGCGTTGCGCATCAATCGGGCGGGTTTTTTGCATCAATGACGCGGCCGCCCCGGCTAGCATGGGCGGTCTTACCGGAGAACGCCATGCTCAAGCTCCTGATCGGCAACAAGAACTACTCGTCCTGGTCGATGCGACCCTGGGTGCTGCTCAAGCAGCTGCAGATCCCGTTCGAGGAGGTGATGGTGCGCTTCGATTCCTTCGACGCCGATTCCGCCTTCAAGCGCTCGCTGGCCGGCGTCAACCCGGTCGGCAAGGTGCCGGTGCTGGTGGACGAAGGCTTCGCCGTGTGGGACACCCTGGCGATCACGGAGTACCTTGCCGAACGCTTTCCCGACCGCCAGGTCTGGCCGCAAGACCGGCAGGCGCGCGCCCGGGCCCGTAGCGTCTGCGCCGAAATGCATTCCGGCTTTTCCGCGCTGCGCAGCTACTGCCCGATGAATGTGGAAGCGGTTTTGCCCGAGGTCGGCGCCCGGGTCTGGAAGGAACAGGCAGCCGTGCGCGCGGACGTCGAGCGCATCGTCTCCATGTGGAGCGGCCTGCTGGAGCACTCCGGCGGGCCGATGCTGTTCGGCCAGTCCAGTGCTGCCGACGCCTACTTCGCGCCGGTCTGCCTACGGCTGAAGAACTACGCCTTGCCGGTGCCTGCGGAGATCAGCGCCTATGTCGACCGCGTGCTCGCCCTGCCCGGCGTCAAGGCCTGGACCGAGGGCGCGCTGGCCGAGCATGACTTCATCCCGTTCGACGAGCCCTACCGAACGTCCCGGGGATGAACGGCAACGCCTGAGGCCCGCCACCGTAAACTGCCGCCATGCGGACATACATGGTGGGCGGAGCGGTACGGGATGCCTTGTTGGGCCTGCCCGTCAACGACCATGACTGGGTGGTCGTCGGCGCCACGCCCGAGGCGATGATCGCCGAGGGCTTCCTGCCGGTGGGCAAGGACTTTCCGGTGTTCCTGCACCCGCGCACGCGCGAGGAGTACGCGCTGGCGCGAACCGAGCGCAAGACGGCGCGCGGCTACCGCGGCTTCGTGGTCGATGCCGACCCTGGCGTCACGCTGGAAGAAGACCTGGCGCGGCGCGACCTGACCATCAATGCCATCGCCCGCGACGAGCATGGCGGCCTGATCGACCCCTACCACGGGCAGCGCGACCTGTCGCGGCGGGTATTGCGCCACGTCACCGATTCCTTCCGCGAGGACCCCGTGCGGATCCTGCGGGTGGCGCGCTTCGCGGCCCGCTTCGCCGACTTCAGCCTGGCGCCGGAAACCCTGCAATTGATGCGCGAGATGGTGCATGACGGCGAGGCCGACCACCTGGTGCCGGAGCGGGTCTGGCAGGAACTGGCGCGCGGCCTGATGGAACCCACACCGTCGCGTATGTTCGATTTGCTGCGCCAGTGCGGCGCCCTGGAGCGCGTGCTGCCGGAAGTGGAGCGCTTGTGGGGCGTGCCGCAGCGCGCCGATTACCACCCCGAGGTGGACACCGGCGTGCACCTGATGATGGTGCTGGACATGAGCGCCCGGTTGCAGGCGCCGCTGACGGTGCGGTTCGCCTGCCTCACTCACGACCTTGGCAAGGGCACCACGCCGGCCGAGGTGCTGCCCAAACACACCGGCCACGAGGAACGCAGCGCCCGCCTGCTGCGCCAGCTGGCGCAGCGCCTGCGGGTTCCCAACGATTGCCGCGACCTGGCGGACGTGGTGGCCCGCGAGCACGGCAACATCCATCGCAGCGGCGAATTCGGGGCAGCCGCGCTGGTGCGGCTGCTGGAGCGCTGCGACGCCTTGCGCAAGCCCTTGCGCTTCGACGAAGCGCTGCTGGCCTGCGAGTGCGACGCCCGCGGCCGCGGCGGCATGCAGGAGCGGCCCTATCCGCAACGCCCCAGGCTGCTGGAAGTGTTGAACGCCGCGCTGGAGGTGGCGACCCATGCCATCGCGGAAGCGGCCCAGGCGGCCGGCGCCGAGGGCCAAAAGATCGGCGAGCTGATCCACCAGGCGCGGATCGCGGCGGTGCAGCAGGCGCTGTCCGACAGCGACTAGACCAGCAGCGCCAACGCGGCGTAGTCGCCCACGCGGTCTTCCAGGCCGGCAGGCACGAGATCGCAGCCGTCGGTCAATGCGCCCAGCTTGCCGCGGACCTGCGCTGCCAGCCGCGGCAGCAGGAACTCGCGGTGGTGCCAGAACACGCTGCCGCCCACGCTGATGCGTTGCAGGTCGAGCGTGATGATCATGTTGTAGAGTGTGCGTCCCATGACCCGGCACAGGTCATCCACCAGCGCCAGCGCCGCGCCGTCGCCGGCCTTGGCGCGCTGCAGCAGGGTTGCAGCGTCGATGCCGAAGCGGCGGCCGATCGCGTTGCCTGCGATCAGCGCCTCGACATCGCCGACATTGCCGCAGCCGCACAGCGCATCGTCGTTGTCGGAGACGAACATGTGCCCGGCATGGCCGGCGTTGCCGTTCTTGCCGCGCAGCACGCGGCCGTCCACGCACAGGCCGGTGCCGATGCCGGTACTCCAGGTGACGTAGGCGCAGTGGTCGACACCCTGCAACGCGCCCCAGCGCCGCTCGGCCTCGAGCGCGGCGACGCCGTCGTTCTCCACCCGCACTTCGCGGAAGCGCTGGCGCAACGGCGCCTCCAGCAGCGCCGTCTCCCAGCTGTTGGGCAAGCCGCGTGCCGGGCCGGCGATGCCACCGCAGATGTTCGGCGCCGCCACCTCGATCAGCCCGCCGCGCATCACGAACGGACCGCAGGACGAGACGCCGGCGCGCTGCACGCTGGCGGGCGCGACAGCCGCTTGCGCGCAGGCCTCGTCCACCATGCGAATCACCTGCAGCGCGAGTGCGTCACTGGTGCCGGTCTTGGCCGTGGGCTCGCTGCGCCGCGCGATCAACTCCAGGTCGTTGCCGCCGTTCAGGCTGACGGCGACCTTGGTGCCGCCGATGTCGATGCAGGCCTTCATCGCCGGGGCTTCAAAGGAGTCTGGAGACCAGCGCGGCCAGCATGCTCAGGATGATGGTGGTGGTCAGCGGGATGAACCATTCGCGGCCGAACACCTTGAAGCGCAGGTCGCCCGGCAGCTTGCCGAAGCCCATCTTCTGAAGCAGCGGCGTGAACCAGCTGATCAGCATCAGGGCCAGGAAGATGACGATGATCCAGCGAATCATGGCGCGAGTTTACGGGCTCACAGGCGGCCGGTGCGGTCACCGACGGCGAAGCCGCAAGCATCCCAGAACGGGCCCTTGTGCAAGCCGATGACCTTGAACAGCTCGCCCATCTCGTGTTCGGCGATCAGCCGCTGCCCCGCGATGCGCTCGTTCATTGCCGCCTGCGCTAACCGCTCCACCAAGCCGCAGTTCATCAGGAAGCGCGCCTGGCTGGTATAGCCCAGCGTCGCCAGCCCGGCGTCCTGCGCGGCCAGCGCCAGCCCGGTGAAATCGACGTGGGCCGTGATGTCCTTGTGGCCGACGTCGCGCAGCGGATCGGTGTCCGCCATGTGGCCGCGGTGGCACATCAGCGTGCCCATGTGGCGCTGCGGATGGTAGTACTCGCCTTCGCCGAAGCCGTAGTCGATGAAGAAGGCGGCGCCGCGCTCCAGCCGGTCGGCCAGGGTGCGGATGAAGGCCTGCGCCTGCGGGTGAATCTCGGTCAGGTAGTCATGCTCGCCCCCGATTTCCATCGGCGGCCGCAGCTCGGTGGCGCGGTCGCTCCACGCCAGCCCCGGTCCCACGCCGCGTTCGTGCCAGACGCCGCCGACGCGTGCCAGCAGCTTCACCGGCATCGCATCCAGCACCTCGTTGCCGACGACGACGCCGCTGAAGCGCTCGGGCAGCTCGCTGACCCATCGCACCCGGTCGCCGTGCTTCGCCAGCACCTGCTGCTGGCGCTCGCGCAGGCTGCGCGAGAGGTCGACGATGGTGTAGCGGCTGACCGCCTCGCCGAGCGCTTCCAGCAGCTGCAGCGCCAGCGCGCCCGAGCCGGCGCCGAATTCCCAGACTTCGTCGGTCCCGGTGGCGCGCAAGGCCTCGGCCAGCTGCACCGCGACGCTGGCGCCGAAGAGCGGCGTCATCTCCGGCGCGGTGGCGAAGTCGCTGCCCGAGGACGGCATGGTGCCGAACTTGCGCGAATCGTTGGCGTAATAGCCCAGGCCCGGCGCGTACAGGGCCAGGGCCATGAAGCGGTCGAAGGGGATCCAGCCGCCGGCCCGCGCAATCGCCTTTTCCACCAGCAACCGGGGAGCGCTCGTTAAACTGCCTGCTTCTGTCATGACGCCCCGATTGTCGTTCGAATGAATCCACCGCAGCCGCCACGCACCGTGCTGGTCACCGGCGCCGCCCGCCGGCTCGGCCGCGAGATCGCGCTGGCGCTGGCGGCCGGCGGCTGGCAGGTCGCCGTCCATTACCGCGATTCCGCCGACGACGCGCTGCAAACCGTGGCCGACTGTGCCGGCCTGGCCCCGGCCGCTTGCAGCTTCGATGCCTTCCAGGCCGACCTGCAGGACGAAGCCGCGGTGCGGGTGCTGCTGCCGCGCGTGATCGAGCGCTTCGGCGCGGTCGACGCCGTCGTCAACAACGCCTCGCTGTTCGAGCACGACAGCGTCGCCAGCTTCGGCTACGACGGCCTCGCGGCGCACCTGCGGGCCAACGCCGGCGCGCCGATCCTGCTGGCGCAGGCGCTGCACGCCCACCTGCAGGGGCGCGACGGCAGCGGCGCGGTGGTGAACCTGCTGGACCAGAAGCTGTGGAACCAGAACCCGGATTTCCTGAGCTACACGCTGTCGAAAGCGGCGCTGGAAGCCGCCACCACCATGCTGGCGATGGCGCTGGCGCCGCGGCTGCGCGTGGTTGGCGTGGCGCCGGGGCTGACGCTGACCAGCCACCTGCTGCCGGAAGAAAAATTCCGGCAACTGCACAAGCTCTCGCCGCTGGGCCGGTCCTCCACGCCGGCGGACGTGGCCGCCGCGGTGAAGTTCGCGCTGGAGAACCAGTCGATCACCGGCACCACATTGCTGGTCGACGGCGGCCAGCACCTGATGAAGTTCGAGCGGGATTTCTCCCTCATGTGACCTCGCGGGTCACACCATCCCCATGACAAAGACCGGCACCCAGATCCTCACCCTCACCGGCCTGCGCTTCGACGCCAACCTGGGCATCCTGGATCACGAGAAGACCTCGCCGCAGCCGATCCTGGTGGACGCCGAGCTGAACCTCGGCCCGCAGCCGCTGCTGCCCAGCGACGACGACATCACCCACGTGCTGGATTACCGCAAGGTGCGCAAGATCATCATCGACGAATGCACGGCGCAACACGTCAACCTGCTGGAAAGCCTGATCGGCAAGCTGGCCCTGCGGCTGCTGCAGCTGCCTGGCGTGGTGGGGGTGCGGGTCAAGATCGCCAAACTCGAGATCTTCGACGACTGCGAAGTGGCAATCCGGGCCGAAGCCGGCAGCTGGTAACCACGGTGGGAAAATGCCTGCCATGAGCGCCCTCTGGATAGCCGACCAACCCGCCTCGCTGCTGCGCGAGCCCAAAATCGAGCGGGAAACCCACAAGCTGGAAAAGCGGCTGTGCCGCCTGATGGGGCAAGCCATCACCGACTACAACATGGTGGAGGAGGGCGACCGGGTCATGGTCTGCCTGTCGGGGGGCAAGGACAGCTACGCCATGCTCGACATCCTGCAGAAGATGAAGCAGCGGGCCCCGGTGGACTTCGAGCTGATCGCGGTCAACCTCGACCAGAAGCAACCAGGCTTTCCGGCGCACGTGCTGCCCGACTACCTGGCCAAGACGGGCGTGCCGTTCCACATCGAGAACCAGGACACGTATTCGATCGTCAAGGACAAGATTCCGGCAGGCAAGACCATGTGCAGCCTGTGTTCGCGGCTGCGCCGGGGCATCCTGTACCGGGTGGCGGACGAACTGGGCGCCACCAAGATCGCCTTGGGCCATCACCGGGACGACATCCTGCAGACCTTCTTCCTCAACATGTTCTTCGGCGGGAAGCTCAAGGGCATGCCGCCCAAGCTGGTGAGCGACGACGGCCGCCACATCGTGATCCGGCCGCTGGCCTACGTCGCCGAAAAGGACCTGGTGCGCTGGGCCGAGCACCGGCAGTTCCCCATCATTCCCTGCACGCTGTGCGGCAGCCAGGAGAACCTGCAGCGCAAGCAGGTCGGGGCCATGCTGCGCGAGTGGGACAGGAAGCACCCCGGCCGGGTGGAGACCATGTTCGCCGCGTTACAAAATGTCGTTCCTTCGCACCTGGCCGACGGAACGCAGTACGACTTCAAGGGTCTGAAGATCACCGGCGTGCCCAGCGACGATGGCGACAAGGCGTTCGACCCCGAGGACATCCCCGTCGCCAGCGCCCTGCCCGGCCTGCAAGTCATCAAGCTCTGAGGAACAGTATGTCCAAGCCGCTGCGTCGGGTCGCGATCATGGTTCTGGCGGCGGCCGCGCTGTCAGGCTGTGCCACCAGTTTCGTGCTGGACAACAGCGTCCAGTCCTTTTCCAGCCTGGCCGCCGTCCCGGCCCAGCCGACTTACCGCTTCGAGCGCTTGCCGTCCCAGCAGGCCTTCCAGTTCCAGCCGCAGGTGGAGGCGATGGCCGACCCGGCCCTGTTCAAGGCCGGCCTGCGCCGCGACGACGCGGCGCCCCAGTACAGCGTGCAGGTGACGGCCCGGGTGCAGCGGGCCCAGTCGCCCTGGGCCGACCCCTGGGACGGCTGGGACGGTTTCCACGGCTTGGGCCGCTGGGGCCACGGATTGGGCGGCGCGTTCCCGCGGATGGAAACGCCCTGGTTCCACCGGGAAGTGGGCGTCGTGATGCGCGAATTGCCCTCCAACCGGGTGGTTTACGAGACCCATGGCGTCAACGACGGTCCCTGGGGCGACAACGCCGCGGTGTTCCCGGCGATGTTCGACGCCGCCCTGCAGGGCTTCCCGAAGGCCCCGGCGGGTGTCCGGCTGGTGAACATCAAGATCGGCTCCTAGGCGAATTTGCGTCGGCGACACAGTTCGCTACCGATTTCCCCCGGCCTGGCCCGGCCGGCCAATAAAATGGATGGGCATGGAAGCCACCCGCATCATTGCCGTCCGCCACGGGGAAACCTCGTGGAATGTGGATTCCCGCATCCAGGGCCAGAAAGACATCGACCTCAACGACACCGGCCGCTGGCAGGCCAGCCGGGTCGGCGCGGCCCTCAAGGGCGAAAAGATCACCGCCGTCTATTCCAGCGACCTGGGCCGCGCGCACCAGACCGCCCAGCCGATCGCCCAGGCGGCCGGCATCCCAGTCATCCCCAACGAAGGCCTGCGTGAGCGCAGCTTCGGCATCTTCGAAGGCAAGACCTTCGACGAAATCAGGGAAACATGGCCGGACCACGCGACCAACTGGCGCAAGCGGCTGCCGGAGTGGGCGCCGCCCGAGGGCGGCGAATCGCTGCTGCAGCTGCGCGAGCGGGTGACACAGACCATGATGGACCTGGCGGCGCGCCACCCCGGCGAGCAGATCGTGGTGGTGGCCCACGGCGGCGTGCTCGACACGCTCTACCGGATCGCGACCGGCCAGGAAGTGAATTCGCCCCGCACCTGGCAGCTGCCCAACGGGGCCATCAACCGCCTGTTGTGGACGCCCCAGGGCTTTACCCTCGTCGGCTGGTCCGACACCCAGCACCTGGACGATGAACCTACCGACGAAAACACCTCTTTCTGAAGCCCTGCGGCTGCTGATCGGCCAAAGTGTCGAAGCCATCGACACGCCGGCCCTGGTTCTCGATCTCGACGCGATGAAACGCAACCTGGCCCGGATGGCCGAGTTCGCCAAGAAGCACGACATCCGCTGGCGGCCCCATGCCAAGATGCACAAGAGTTCGGCGCTGGCCAAGCTGCAGATGCAGGCAGGCGCCGCCGGTGTCTGTGTGCAGAAGACATCGGAAGCCGAGGCCATGGTGGCCGGCGGCGTCAACAACGTCTACATCAGCAACGAAGTGATCGCGCCGCACAAGCTGGCGCGGGTGGCGGCGCTGTCGCACCAGCTGGCGGCCGAGCACGGGCAGCTGGCCATCGCCGTGGACAGCGCCGAGGGCGTGGCGCGGCTGGCGCAGGCGATGAACGAGCGGCGCGCCAGCACCGGCATCCCGGCGGTGATCGACGTCTTCGTCGAGATCGATGTCGGCCAGGGCCGCTGCGGCGTGCGCCCGGGTCAAGCGGCGGTGGCGCTTGCGCACGAGATCCGCAAGCACCCGGCGCTGCGGTTCGCCGGGCTGCAGGCCTACAACGGCAAGGCCCAGCACCTGCGCAGCCCGCAGGAGCGGCGCGACGCCGTCGCCTCGGTGGTGCAGGACGTGGAGAGCAGCCGCAAGCTGATCGAGGCCGAAGGGATCGCGGTGGAGCTGGTGACCGGCGCCGGCACCGGCAGCTTCGTGCTGGAGGCCGCCAGCGGCGTGTTCGGCGAGCTGCAGGCGGGCTCCTTCCTGTTCATGGACAACGACTACGCGAAGAACGAACGCGATCCGGCTCAGCCCCAGTTCGAGCATGCCCTGTTCGTCAAGACCCAGGTGATCAGCGCCAATAGCGAGCACGCGGTGTGCGATGCCGGCCACAAGAGCCATGCGATCGATTCCGGCATGCCCGCGGTCCACAGCTTCGGCGCCGAGGCGCAGTTGGAGTATTTCAACGGCGGTGACGAGCATGGTGTCCTGCGCGTCACCCGCCCCGGCGCCGAACTGCCGGCGCTGGGCCGGACGCTGTGGCTGATCCCCGGCCACTGTGACCCCACCGTCAACCTGCACGACACCATGATCGGGGTCACCGGCGGCCTGCGCGCCGGCAAGGTCGAGCGGATCATCAGGGTTGATGCCAGAGGCGCGCTGACCTGAGCTTCGCGACAATGGGCGGATGAGCGCAGCGCAGAACCGCTTCAAGCAAGCGAACGCCCCCTCGGGGGGCAGACCGGCTTTGCCGGGCGTGGGGGCCACATGTTGAGCCCATCCCAGATCATCGTCCTCGCCACTCCGGTGTTCCTGCTGCTCATCGCGCTGGAATTCGCCTGGGGCTGGAAGAAGAAGCGCAACACCTACCGCCTCCCCGATGCGGTCAACAGCATCAGCCTGGGCATGCTGAGCGAGACCACCAAGGTGTTCACCCGGCTGCTGCGGGTGGGCATCTACGGTGCGGTCTACACCACCGTCTCGCTGGTGCCGCTGGACGAAGCGCGGGGGTTCTGGACCAGCTGGTATGGCTGGCTGCTGGCGCTGGTGTTCTACGACTTCTGCTACTACTGGCTGCATCGGGCCGGCCACGAATGCGCGCTGTTCTGGGCCGCCCACGTGGTGCACCACCAGAGCCAGGACTACAACCTCTCCACCGCCCTGCGGCAGACCAGTTCCGGCGCGCTGGTGGGCTGGGTCTTCTACTTGCCAATGGCGATCGCGGGCGTGCCACCGATCGTGTTCGGCACCGTCGCCCTGATCGACCTGTTGTACCAGTTCTGGGTCCACACCGAGCATGTCGGCAAGCTCGGATGGTTCGACCGCTGGTTCTGCTCGCCGTCCAACCACCGGGTGCACCACGCGGTGAACGACGGCTATCTCGATCGCAACTACGGCGGCGTGCTGATCGTCTGGGACCGGCTGTTCGGCAGCTTCCGGGAGGAAGGCGAGAAATGCGTTTATGGCACGCGCAGCCCCCTGAACAGCTGGGACCCGCTGTGGTCGAACGCCGAGGTCTACTGGGCGCTGGCGAAAGACAGCTGGCACGCGCGCAACTGGATCGACAAGCTGCGCGTGTGGTTCAAGCCGCCGGGCTGGCGGCCGGCCGACGTCGCGGCGCGCTTTCCCAAGCCGCCGTTCGAACTGGCGCAGGTGCAGCGCTACCAGCCCCCTCTCAGTTCGCGCGTCGCGTGGTTCGGTGCGATCCAGTTCCTGCTGCTGCTCAACTGCGTCGCGTTCTTCCTCTGGCACGCCGACCGGATGGCGCTGGCGCAATCGACTGTCTGGCTGGCGGCGCTGGCCGCCGGACTCTGGTCGGTCGGCGCGCTGATGCAGGGCCGCATCACCATGCTGGAGGTGCTGCTGATCGAAGCCGCTGCCCTGGCAACCGTTACCGGCGCCGAGAACCTGGTGCTGCTGCACCGCGTCTTCAAGCCGCTGGCGCTGCTGTTCGCGATCGCCTACGTCGTGCAGCGCAATCGTGCGATGAAGGCGCCGGCACGCTTCGACCTGTTGCTGCTGGCCGGCCTGGCCTTCTCGCTGGTCGGCGACTGCTTCCTCATGCTGCCCGGCTTGTTCATCCCCGGGCTGGTGTCGTTCCTGATCGCCCACGTGTTCTACATCGTCATGTTCAAGCAGGGTGTCGCCTGGCTGCCAAGCTCGCGCGCCTTGCTGGCGACACTGGGCGCCGGCGGCGCGATGTACGGCTTCCTGTTCCCCAGCCTCGACCCCGTGCTGCGCGTCGCCGTTGCGGCTTATGTGATCGTGATCGCGCTGATGGCGGCGCAGGCGATCGGGCGCGCCGGCTGGCTGCGCGACAAGGCATCGGTGGCCGCCGCGATCGGCGCCTGCTTCTTCATGCTGAGCGACTCGCTGCTGGCCACCAACAAATTCGCCGTGCAGTTTCCGATGGCGCAGTTCCTGGTGCTGGCTACCTACTACGTCGCGCAGATCCTGATCGCGCGCAATGCGCGGCCGGAGTCGGCGGGGCCCCGGCGCGCCGACCAGCCGCAGCTCGCCGGGCTGGCCTGAGCGCGGCGCGCCGCCTCCTCCATCTGGCGGCCCCGGGCGGTTGCAAATCGCAAGGTCCTGCCTAGACTGGCTCGTGAGGAGAAAATCATGAGCAACCAACCGGTGCCACTGAGCCAGTGCGAGAAACTGAACGCGGTCCTCTACGAGGAATGCACCCGCTTCAACCGGTTCGTGCTGCTCAAACCCAAGCCCAGGGACGACGACAGCCCAACCGGCGGCTCCGGGTCGCCGCCGGTCGCGACGCTGCCCACCGACTACAAGTTCCGCGACCGGCGCCGCATCGCCCAGCTGGCCCGGCGGGCCGTCGACAATCTTCGCGACCTGCGGGTGAGGTTCCCGGTCGTCGTGCCCGACCCGGTGCCCATCCGTCCCGACACCGGGGGCCACGCCGGCAAGCGCCCCGTCATCGTCAGCGGCCTGGGCGAGGTGGAGCTGCGCGGCGGCACGCTCGACCGCGCGCAGCGGCTGCAGGCGATGAAGTCCCTGTTTCCCGCCACCGTCATCGCCGGGCCGGTCATGCGCAGCATGGGCAGCCTGCCGGCGCAGTTCGGCCTCAAACCCGACCTGAACGGGATGCTCGATCCCATCGTCAAGGCGGTGCGCGATTTCGCGCAGCTGGCGACGCAAGCGCAGTCGCAGGCGGTGTGGGCGATCGGCCTGGACTTCCGCCAGTGCTGGCACAGCCAGGGCTACCTGCGCGGCCGGCTGGTGCGCAGCCTGCCGCTCACGCCCGGCGAGCAACTGGAGATCGTCATCAAGACATGGGACCGGCGCACCGAGCGCAAGAGCGAGGTGGAATCGGTCGCCCGCCAGCTGTCCAACGAGATCACCGGCGAGGAGAAGTGGATGCTCGCCACCAAGATGCTGTTCGGCGACCAGACCAACGTCTCGGTCAATCCCAGCGCCGGTGCCAATGGCGACGTGTCGATCCCGATCGAGACCGTCACCGCCAATCTAGGCGGCAATCTCGGGCTGGCCGGCAACTTCGCCGACCAGCTCAGCCAGAGCACCGAGAGCGGGACGGAATACATCCACAGCTCCATCCTCAAGGCGGCGCAAAGCCTGTCGGCCACGCGCACGAATTCCGTGGAGCTCGCGCACGAGGTCGGCGAGGAGGTGACGCGCAAGCAGACCATCGCCAACACCAACCGCTGCCACACCCTGACCTATCACTACTTCGAAGTGCTGGAGCGCTTCACGGTGCAGACCCGGTTCAACGGCGCCTCGCTGTATCTGCTGATTCCGCTTCCGGTGCCCGACATCACCGAAGAGTGGGTGCTGTGCCACGAGTGCTATCTGCGCAAGGTGCTGCCCTGCGAAACCTATTACGCCGGCTTCGCCGCCGCGAAATGGCTGCTGACCTGGCGCAAGCTCGGCATGCTGTATCCGCCGGCCACCACCGCACCCGCGCCCGGCAAGGGTGGCGGCGGCAAGAACGAGGACTTTGCTTCGCCCTTCGCTGGCGCCGTCAATGACGTCCTGCAGCGCTGGCACGTGCTGCGCGACGCCGAGATGCTGTCGATCGGCAGTTCGGCCGCCGGCGACGACTTGCTGGCCGGCATCGCCGCCGGCGGCCAGGCGATCGCCGATGGCCTGGGCAAACTCGCGACCGAGGTGGCCAACGGCGTCGAAGGCGGCATCGCGGCGGCCGGAGAGGCGATCGACGAAGGCCTGCAAACGGTCGGCAATGCCGTGCAGGCGGCTGGCAACGCCTTGGGCGGACTGCCAGGGGCGATGTTCTCGGGCCAGCCGCAAATGCTCGCGTTCAGCCTCGGCGGAAACGCCCGCCGCGGTGGCGCGGGCACATGGCTGTACCGCGAAGTGGCCAAGCTGGCCGCACCGCAGATTGCCGATGCCTTTTCGTTCCTCGACACCGCCTGGCCCGGGACGCAAGGCGTGGCGGCCAGCGCGCGCGGGTTGGCTGAATTCAACGTGCTGCTCACTTTTTTCGCCAAGCTTGGGGCGCCTGCGGCGACCTTCGGCAAGGTAGACGCGCTGTTCGTGGGAGCGGCGGCCGCTGCGGTGGGCGCGGGCGGGCTGGTGGGCGCTGGTGTCGGTGCGGTGGCTGGCGGCGTCGCCGGCGCCGCGATCGCGGTCTGGGGCTTCGGCGTCTCGGCGGTGCCGGGCGCGGCCATCGGCGCGGTGGCCGGCGGCGTGGCCGGCGGAGCGATCGGCGCCGGCGCGGTCGCCGGCGTGCTGGCGCTGCTGGCCACGCTGGAGGCGATCGGACTGGCGGACACCGTTCCGGACGACGAGGGCCTGAAGGACGCCGCGACGCAACTCAAGGCGCTGGTCGATGCGACGGTTGCCATGGCGCCCGCCGCCGGCCTGCCCGGCTCCACGGCCAGCACCGACTCCGCCGCCGACGGCGCCGCGGCGGCCGAGCACTGGCGTGACCAGATGGAGGAACTGGCGCAGGCGCAGGTGGAATACGAGCGCCTCGCCTGCCATCTCCGCGACAACCTGATCATCTACATGCAAGGCTTGTGGGGCCAGTTGGCCGACCACGACATCCTGGCGGAAGTCCGGCGCCACGGCATCCCGGAAGAAGTGATCTCGCCCCGCTTCGCCGGCTTCCAGGGCAACCTGGGCGCGCTGCCGGTGGTCGATCTCGAATGGGTCACGAAGGAAGGCGGGCTGGACTGGAAGAAGCTGGCCGACGACCTCGCCGACAAGGCCCGGGCCCAGGCACTCTCGGAAGAGATCACGCTGCCGACGCCTGGCATGACGGTGGAGCCCGCCCTCGGGCAATGCGACGCCTGCGAACCCTTCATCGCCGGCCATCGCGATCTCGATCTGGAAAACCGGCGCGCCGAGGTCGACCTGCAGAAGGCGCGGGCCCGCCAGGAAAGCCTGGAGGCGGACCGCTTTGCCAAGCGCATCGCCAACAACCAGCTGGACGATCCGACGCCCTTCGAAGGGGCCGAAGTGAACGTCGATGTCGACGGCACCTGAGTCGCAACCATGGCCGGCAGCCCACCGTTCGCAGCGGAAAAACAGGATGCCGTGAGCGGCCCCGCGCGCGCCGCCACCAGTACCGCGCCCTTCGCCAACAAGCCGGCTGTGCGTGTTGCGCCGGCGCCGACGCAACAGGCCGAGGGCCTCGACCCCAGGGTCACGCCGCCCTATAGCAAGCTGGAGGTTCGCAGCCGTTATGAATGCGACGAGATGGAAAAGCTCGCCAGCGCATCGAAGACCTTCAGCGACCACATCGCCAACCTCGAGAAGCACCATCGCACGGTGGATTACCTGGTTCAGCCGCTGGACCCCGCAGCGGGCGGCGGCAGCACCGAGCCCGCGCCGAACGGCTACCGCATGACGATCGACCCGGAGACGCTCTATCCGGGCTTCCACGTGTTCGAAGTGTTCCTGCACGAGCACGGCCATATCGCCGGCATGCTGCGCAAGGAACTGACCGGCGCCAGGGAAGGCAAGTACTACATGACGTTCTCCAACAAGGTACAGGCTGAGCTGGGCTTGCGCCTCAGTCCGGACACCCACCTGCTGTCCACGATCAAAGCGAGGTCGAAGTGAAACCGTTCGCCGACGAAAAGGCCGCACAGGTCGACGCCGCCCGCGACGAGGCGACGTCTTCCGAGCCCTTCCTGCTGGCGCAGGCGGCGCCGGGCGGCGCGCCGCAGCCGCCGGCCGCGCCAGCTGAGGAGCAGCCACCGTCAGGCGCCCTCGCCACCCCGCCGGCTGCCACGAAGAAGCGGTGGGACGAACTGGTGCGCAGGGTCAGGATCACGAAGCCAGCCGCCAGGACCGAGGCGGACCAGGTCATCGCCACCTTCCTGGGCACCCGCAGCGGCGCCGGGCTGGTGGACGACCTCTACCGGGTGCTGTCGAAAAAGGCCCGGCTGGTGTCTCGCGTCGTCATTGACTTCCGCGACAAGACCACCATCGCGCAGGAGGAAGACGAGGTGGAGGTGGAAGGCCAGCAGGAAGGCGAAGCCGGACTGTTCTCGCCAGGACGCCGCTATGCGCCCGTCTACACGGTGTACGTCGGATGGGACGGCTATCCCGGCGCCGACAACGACATGGGCAGCCACGTCAGCGGCATCTTCACCAGCCTGGTCAGCGGACGCTCGATGATGGTGGAAACGCTGTTCCACGAGTTGCTGCACGTGTGGTTCATCCATGCGTTCACAGATCCCGCGCGCTACGGCGACGACGATTCACCGGCCACCGGCCACACCACCTTCAACGGCCCTGCGGGAGCCTACGACTCCATCGATTCCCGGTTCAGGAACCGGCTGAAGGCGATGATCGCCGAACTCGAGCCGATCGAGAAAGCGCAGCGCAGGAAGAACAAAGCCTCCCGCTAGCCGCTAGCCGCTAACCGCCGTCCGCTCAGTCAGCGAACAGCTTGCCCGCGCTCTCTTGGGCGGCGTCACGCCTAAGTGCCGATGCGACCGGCCGGTCGCCGGCGATGCGGCCGTCGACCAGTTCCACCAGCCGGTCGCAGCGCGTCGCCAGCCGCAGATCGTGGGTGACGATCACGAACGAGGTGCCGCGCTCTGCGTGCATGCGACGCAACAGCACGAAGACCTCGTCCGAGGACGCGGTGTCGAGGTTGCCGGTCGGCTCGTCGGCCAGCACCAGCGGCGGGTCCAGCACCAGCGCCCGCGCGATCGCCACCCGCTGCTGCATGCCGCCGGAGAGTTCCGACGGCCGCTTGTCCATCGCCGCGGCCAGCCCCACCGCGGCCAGCAGATCGCGCGCGCGCTCGCGCTGCAGCTGGCTGATCCGGCCCTCGCTGAGCAGCGCCGGCAAGGTGACGTTCTCCAACGCCGAGAACGCCGGCAGCAGGTGATGGAACTGGAACACGAAGCCCAGCGTGGTGCGCCGGCGCAGGGTCAGACCGGCGTCGTCCAGGTCCTGCACCGCCTCGCCCTGCAGCAGGTAGCTGCCGGACGTCATCCGTTCGAGCAGCCCGACGATGTTCAGCAGCGTGCTTTTGCCCGATCCGGAAGGTCCCATCAGCGCGACGAATTCGCCGCGGCCGACGCGCAGGTCGACGCCATGCAGGACCTCGGCTTCGCTCGGCAGGCCGATGTTGTAGCTCTTGCGGACGGCGGACAACTCGATCAGCGGTTCCACGGTCAGATCCTGATTGCCTGCGCCGGGTCCAGCGCCGCGGCCCGCCGCGCCGGCGCGATCGCGGCCAGCACGCCGCACAGGGTCGCCAGCAGCGCCACCTGCAGCGCGGTCTTCACCGGCAGCGTGATCGCGAACAGCGGCAGGCCGTCGGAGCCGCGTACGAAGTGGGTGAACAGCCAGATCAGCAGCACCGCCAGCAGCACGCCCAGCACCGAGCCGAAGGCGCCGACCACCGCGCCCTGCACCAGGAACACGCGCAGGATCTGGCCCCGCGTCGCGCCCATCGCGCGCAGGATGCCGATCTCGCGCCGTTTCTGCACCACCGACACCACCAGCACGCTGGCGATGCCCAGCACGACGACCACCAGCACCACGCCGCGGATCACCGCGGTGCTGACCGACTGGGCGTTCAGGGCCGAGACCAGCTGCGCATTGCTCTCCTGCCAGCTTTCGACCTTGAACGGAAACTGCGCGGCAAGCTGCCGCGCAATTGCCTCGGCGGCCCACACGTCGCGCACCTGCAGGTCGAGCTCGGTGGCGCCGCCCGGCAGGCCCAGCAGGTTCTGCGCGGCGCGCAGCGGCACGATCACCGTGCGGCGGTTCAGGTCTTTCACGCCCAGGTCGACCAGCGCCGTGACGCTGACCGAGTCGCTCACGTTGCCGGTGTTGACGGTCAGGCGGTCGCCGGCGCGCACGCCGAGGTCGGCGGCCAGTTCGCGGCCGACGATCGCCTCGCCCGGGCCGAGCCGCGCGACGCCGCTCACCACCTTGCCGCGCAGGCCGACGATGCGGTCGTAGCGATCAAGCTCGACGCCCATCAGCGCGATTGCCTGCGTGGCCTCGCCGCGCAGCGCCAGGCCGGCGCCCGACACCATCGGCGAGACGGTGGCGACGCCGGGCCACTGCTCGAGCAGCGGCACCAGCGGCTGCCAGTTGGCGACCGAGCGCAGCCGCTGCGCCCGCGGCTGGGTCTGGGTCAGCATCGTGGCGCCAGGCTCGGGCGGCCGCGCCGGCGTGACCATGTCGTCCAGCGCGCGCAAGGTGATGTGGGCCTGGGACCCCAGCGTCTTCGCCACCGTGCTGGACTGCAGGCCGCCGATGAGCGCCGAGATGTAAGCGATGACGGCAACGCCCGCGGCCACGCCGACGATGATCAGCAAGGTCTGCATCCGGCCCTCGCGCAGGAAGCGCCAGGCGACGCGGGTCTCGAAGCCGGGCCAGGAGAACATGTCGCCCCTCAGCGCGCCACGGCGTTGGTCAGGGCCGATCCCGCGTCCTCGCGGGCGGCGGCGGGCAGGCCGCCGGCGCCGGGCTTCCAGGCCAGGGCCCGGGTTCGCACCCGGTCGCCATCCTGCAGCTTGCCTCCCAGCAGCACCGTCTCGCCCGGACGCAGGCCCTCCAGCACCTCCACCGCGTCGAGCGTGCGCAGGCCCAGGCGGACCTGGCGCGCCCGCGCCCGCCCGTCCTGCGCCACCAGCACACTGCCGGCAGCGGCGCCGGCGCTGTCCTGCAAGGCGCCCAGCGGCAGGACCAGCGCCTGGGCGCGACGGCCGGTATCGACCTCCACCGACAGCGTCATGTCCTCGCGCAGGAAAGCGGGCGCAGTGCCGGCCAGCGCCAGCTTGACCTCGATCGCGCCGCGCTGCGCATCCACCGCGGGTGCGATCGACAGCACCTGCGCCGCGAACGGCTGCCCGGCGAAGGCATCGGCCACCACCATGGCCCGCTGGCCGGGTTGCAGCTGGTCGAGGAAGCGTTCGTCGACCTGCGCCACCAGCTGGGTCGGCCCGGCCAGTGCCAGGCTCATGAGCGCGGCGCCGGGCTGCACGATCTGGCCCGGTTCGACGCTGCGGGTCAGCACCCGCGCATCGGTGGGCGCCAGCACCGCCGCTTGCGCCAGCCGCTGCTGCGCCGCGGCAGTGGCCGCGCGGGCCTGCTCCAGTTGCGCCTGCGCCTGCGCGACGTCGGTGCCGGTGTCGTCGTTGGCGCGCAGTTGGGCCAGCGCGCCGCCCTGCTGGGCGCGCGCCACCTCCACGGCGCGACGCCCCTCGTCCAGCCGCGCCTCGCTGAGGAAGCCCTGGGTCACCAGTTGCTGCGTGCGGGCGAGGTCGGCCTCGGCTGCCCGCACGGTGGCCTGGGCCTGCAGCACGCCGGCATTGGCCGACGTGCGGCCGGTGCTGCGCAGGCCGCCCAGCCTGGCTTCGGCCTGGCGTTCGCCGGCGCGCGCCTGGCCCACGGCGGCCTGCAGTTCGGCGGTTTCCAGCTGCACCAGGACGTCGCCGCGGCGCACCTGCGCGCCTTCGTCCACGCTTACCCGGGCGACCCGACCCGTCAGCGTGGCGCCGATGCTCACGCGCGACAGCGTCGCCACCCGTGCCGAGAACTGCAGCGTGCGCACCAGTGGCGCCATCTGCACGGTGAAGGCGTCGACCTCGGGGGCGCGCAGCGCGACACCGGTCGCAACCACCGCGACGGCCACGGCGACGCCACCAGCCAGCCAGACCCAGCGGCCTTTCAGCATGAAAACTCCGTGGCGGGCATGGTCGATCCGGGCTTGCGAGGCACTAGCTGTTGTCGAACAGGCCGGTGCCGGCCTGTGGCGGCGTCACGCCCAGGTGGCGGTACGCGGCCAGCGTGGCGATGCGCCCGCGCGGCGTGCGCTGCAGGAAGCCCTGCTGGATCAGGTAGGGTTCGATCACGTCCTCGATGGTGTCGCGCTCCTCGCCGATGCTGGCGGCGATGTTGTCCAGGCCCACCGGCCCGCCGTCGAACCGGTGGATCACGGCTTCGAGCAGCTTCCTGTCCATGATGTCAAAGCCCTGCGGATCGACGTCAAGCATCTTCAGCGCCAAGTTGGCGATGGCAAGCGTGATCGTGCCCGTGCCTTTGACATCCGCGTAGTCGCGCACGCGGCGCAGCAGCCGGTTGGCGATGCGCGGTGTGCCGCGCGAACGCCGGGCGATCTCGGTGCCGCCCTGTTCGTCCATTGGCGCGTTCAGCAGGCCAGCGCTGCGCTTGACGATGCGCGCCAGTTCTTCCGGCGTGTAGAACTCCAGCCGGGCGACGATGCCGAAGCGATCGCGCAGCGGGTTGGTCAGCATGCCGGCCCGGGTGGTCGCGCCGACCAGCGTGAACGGCTGCAGGTCCAGCTTGATCGAGCGCGCCGCCGGGCCCTCGCCGATCATGATGTCGATCTGGTAATCCTCCAGCGCCGGGTACAGGATTTCCTCGACCACCGGTGACAGGCGGTGGATCTCGTCGATGAACAGGACGTCGTTCTTCTCGAGATTGGTCAGCAACGCCGCCAGGTCCTTGGGCTTTTCCAGCACCGGGCCGGACGTCTGGCGCAGGTTCACGCCCAGCTCGTGGGCGATGATGTGGGAGAGGGTCGTCTTGCCCAGACCCGGCGGGCCGAACAGCAGCACGTGGTCCAGCGCCTCGCCGCGCTTGCGGGCCGCGCCGATGAAGATCTCCAGCTGCTCGCGGGTCTTGGCCTGGCCGACGTAGTCGTCGAACAGCTTGGGCCGCAGCGCCCGCTCGATCGCCTCTTCCTGCGGCGAGGCCGGCTCGGTGGAGATCACCCGCTTGGACGGCGGCAGCTCGAAGTCGTCGGTCGTGATGGTCATGTGGCCCCCACGCTTGCCGCCACGGCGGCTGCGCTGCCCCCCGAGGGGGCTTTCGCTTGCTTGAAGCGGTTATGCGCTGCGCTCATGTCTTATTTCGCCAGCGCCTTCAGCGCCAGCTTGATGCCGTCGCTCACGCCAACGTCCCTGGGCAGGATCTTGACCGAGGCCGAGGCTTCCTTGTCGCTGTAGCCCAGCGCGACGAGCGCCTGCAGGATGTCGGCCTGGGCATCGGTGGTGGCGCCAAGGCTGCCGGCGCCGATGTCGGCGCCCAGCTTGCCCTTGAGCTCCAGCAGCAGCCGCTCGGCGGTCTTCTTGCCGATGCCGGGCACCTTGACCAGCCGGCCGGCGTCCTGCGCCGTCACGGCCAGGGCGATGTCGGCCACGCTCATGCCACTGAGCACCGACAGCGCCGTGCGCGGGCCGACGCCGGAAATCTTGATCAACTGACGGAAGGCGTCACGCTCGCTGGCGGTACCGAAGCCGTACAGGATCTGCGCGTCTTCGCGCACCACGAAGTGGGTCAGCAGCGACACCTTCTCACCCACCGAGGGCAGGTTGTAGAAGGTGCTCATGGGGACGTCGACTTCGTAGCCGACACCGTTGCAGTCCACCAGCAGCTGCGGCGGGTTCTTGTCACTGAGCGTTCCGGTCAATCTGCCTATCATTGGGATCCTCCACCGGAATTATCAGCTTGATTCTCAGACACACTTTTTCCCCGCCGAACAACTCCCGGCTCGCCCACCTTTGCGGTCCGATGGACGAACACCTGCGCACCATCGAGATCGCCCTGCAGGTCGGCATCGCCCACCGGCACGAGCAGTTCAAGGTGGACGGCCCCAAGGCCAAGGCGCAACGGGCGATGGAAGTGCTGCAGGCCCTGTACGAAATCGCGGCCCGGCCGATCGCGCCGGACAAGGTGCAGTTGATGCTGGCCGGCGACGGCGCGATGGAGGAAGACGAAGACGGCGCCAGGATCCTGCACACCCGGCGCAGCGACCTGAAGGCCCGCACGCCGACCCAGAGCCTGTACCTGGAGAACATCGCCACCCACGACATCACCTTCGGCATCGGCCCGGCCGGCACCGGCAAGACCTACCTGGCCGTGGCCTGCGCCGTCGACGCGCTGGAGCGCAGCGCGGTCCAGCGCATCGTGCTGACGCGGCCGGCGGTGGAAGCGGGCGAGAAGCTCGGCTTCCTGCCAGGGGACCTGAGCCAGAAAGTCGATCCGTACCTGCGGCCTCTGTACGACGCGTTGTACGAGCTGATGGGATTCGAGAAGGTCGTGAAGGCGTTCGAGCGCTCGGCGCTTGAGATCGCGCCGCTGGCCTTCATGCGCGGCCGCACGCTGAACAACGCCTTCGTGATCCTGGACGAGGCGCAGAACACGACGCCCGAGCAGATGAAGATGTTCCTCACCCGCATCGGCTTCGGCGCCAAGGCCGTGGTGACCGGCGACGTCAGCCAGATCGACCTGCCCAAGGGCCAGCTGTCGGGGCTGGTGGAGGCCGAGTACATCCTCAAGCGGGTCAAGGGAATCGCCCACACCCGCTTCACCAGCAAGGACGTGGTGCGGCACCCGCTGGTGGCGCGCATCGTCGATGCCTATGACGCAGCCCGCAAGCGTGATGCCGCGAAGTAAGTTGCCGCCGCTGGACCTGGAACTGCAGTTTTCGGCCTTCGCGGGGATGGCGGCCCATCGCGCTGTGCTGCGGCGGCCGGCCGTCGCGCGCTGGATCGCTCACGCGCTGGCCGCCCCCGGAGAAATCGCGGTGCGCGTGGTCGGCGAGGACGAAGGCCGGGCGCTCAACCGCCAGTACCGTGGCAAGGACTACGCGACCAACGTGCTCACCTTCGACTACGCGCGGCAGCCGGTCGTGATGGCCGACCTGGTCCTGTGCGGACCGGTCATCGAGCGGGAAGCGGCCGAACAGGGCAAGACGCTGCGGGCGCACTACGCCCACCTGCTGGTGCACGGTGCGTTGCACGCCCAAGGCTACGACCACGAAACCGACGAAGGCGATGCGCTGGAGATGGAGACGCTGGAGATCCTGCTGCTGGCCGCGCTCGGGTTCGCCAACCCTTATTGATCCTCATCGCGCCGGAGCCGGTGGATCGAGCCGGTCCTGGTTCGGATGAAGAGCTCGTGCCAGTAGCGAACCTTGTAGAACGACGGGTACGCGTAGTTGCCGCTGTGCCAATCCCGTGACTTGCCGGGCTGCCCGTCGCGCCGGTCCGCCCTGCTGCCCGGGCCCAGGGTACAGGTCGTGAGCGACTGGGGCTGGCTGGGGTGGCTGTACGTCCTGAATCCGAGCATGGCACTGTCCTTTCAAGGCGGAAAACCACCGAGCCAGAAGAACAACGATGGACAACGCCCGCGCAGATTCAAGCTGCCAGGGTTGCGTCATTTTCCTAAGGCCGCTGCGGCCGGACCGCCAGCGGAATCGTCACCGGTCCGTCGTTGACCAGGTGCACCTGCATGTCGGCGGCGAATTCGCCGGTGGCCACGTCGGGGTGGGCCAACCGGGCCTGCGCCACGAAATAGTCGTACAGGCGGCGGCCGTCGTCGGGCTCAGCGGCGGCGGTGAAGCTGGGACGATTGCCGCCCGAGGTGTCAGCGGCCAGGGTGAACTGGCTCACCAGCAGCAGGCCGCCGGCCACGTCCTGCACGCTGCGGTTCATCTTGCCGGCCTCGTCGCTGAAGATGCGCAGCTTGAGCAGCTTGGCCAGCAGCTTGTCGGCCTGGGCCTGGCTGTCGCCGCGCTCGGCGCAGACCAGCACCAGCAAGCCGCGGCCGATCTGGCCGATGGTCACGCCTCCGACATCGACGCGGGCCTGGCTGACGCGCTGGATCAGGCTGATCAAATCAGGTCGTCCTCGTCCTGGGCGTGCGATTCGACGTCGTTGGGCAGCAGCTGGATGGTCGCCCGCAGGCCGGGCACCGCGCTCATCAGCGCCTGCTCCACCGAGCCCCGCACGGCCGCGGCACGGCGCAGCGTCCAGTCCGACGGCATGTGCATGTGCAGGTCGATGAAACGACGCCGGCCCGAGCGCCGGCTGGAGAGGTGGTCGAACCGGATGGTCGTGTGGCGGAACTCCGCCAGGGTCTTCTCGACCACCTCCAGCACCTCCGGTTCCAGCGCTTCGTCCATCAGGCCCTGCGACGACTTCCACATCAGGTGCGCGCCCTCGCGCATGATGTTCAGAGCGACCCCGATGGCGACCGCGGGGTCCAGCCAGTCCCATCCGGTCAGCGCCACCAGCCCCACCCCCAGCACCACGCCGGCGGAGGTCCAGACGTCGGTGATCAGGTGCCGGGCATCCCCTTCCAGCGCGATCGAGCGGTGCTGGCGCGCCGAGTGAAGCATCGCCCAGGCCAGCGCGCCGTTGAGGGCGGAACTGAGCACCGACAGCGCCAGCCCCCAGCCCAGCAGGCCCAGCGGCTGCGGATGGAACAGCCGCTGGACCGCCGCCCAGGCGATGCCCAGCGCCGCGACCAGGATCATCAGCCCTTCGAAACCGGAGGAAAAGTATTCCGCCTTGTGGTGGCCGTAAGGATGGTCGGCGTCGGCGGGACGGCGGGCGATCGTCACCATCACCAGGGCGAAGATGGCACTGGCCAGGTTGACCACCGACTCCATCGCATCCGACAGCAGGCCGACCGAGTCGGTGATCCACCAGGCCAGCGTCTTCATCGCGATCGTGACGATCGCCACGATGATCGACACGCGCAGCAGCAGCGTCGGGGAAGCGGCTTTCGCCAACGATCTCAAGTCCATGGCGCGATTGTGGCGCAGGCACAATCGGCCGATGTTGTGGTTGCGTCGCCATGGAAGCTGGATCGTGGCCGGGGTGCTGGCCTGCGGCCTCGGCAGCGCGGCCATCGCCCGGTTCGAGCTGGCACGCTTGCGCGACGCGTTCGACACCGACATGCGGATCGCCCACCGGCTTCTCAGCCAGCGCGTGGTGCAGCACGACGCGGTACTAGCGACGCTGGCCTTGCTGCAGCCGCCGGACCAGGCCGATCCTGCGGAGCAGCGGCTACCAGCCCTGTATTCCCAGATCCTGCGGGTGCAACGGCGCGAGCGCGGCGCCCAGTGGCCAGATCCGCACCAGCAAGCGGCCGAAGTCGTTTCACGGGCGGTCCGGCACGCGGCGCTGTCGCAGCTCGATTTCAGTGCCGGCCGTTACGAGCTGGTGCTGGCCGCCGAGCCGGCGAGCTTCGCCTTGCTGATGGACCTGCGGGCCGTCGTGCCCTGGTCCGAGTGGCCGATGCAGCCCGCAAGCAGCCCGGTGCGGGTGGCGCTGGAGCAGGACGGGCAAAGCTTCGTGCTGCAACCGGGCCGAACCGGCGGCTGGGGCTGGCGCTTCGATTTCGACAAGCACCTGGCCTCCGGAAGCCAGCCATTCAACGTCGTCGCCTCGCGCGATGTGGGGCCCGGCGAACTGCCGTGGCTGCCGATACTGGCGTGGTCGCTGACCGTCATCGGGCTGCTGGCCAGCTTGCGCGCCTGGCAGGGCCAGCGCCTGGCGCGGCAGCGGGCAGAAGAGCTGGTGCGGCTGGGACAGGTCTCGCGGCTGAACGCGCTGGGTGAACTGGCGGCCGGCATGGCGCACGAACTCAACCAGCCGCTGACTGCGGTGCTGGCCAACACCCAGGCCGCCGGCCGGCTGCTGGCCGACGAGCCACCGGACTTGGCGACGGCGCGCGAAGCGATGGCGCAGGCGGCCCAGCAGGCGCGCCGCGCCTCCGACGTGGTCGGGCGACTGCGCCGCGTGATCGAACCGGCGGATGCGGGCTCGACTGCGCGGCCGGTGGTACTGCAGGACGCAGTGAAGAACGCGCTCTACCTGCTCGAGCCGGAGCTGGCGAAGCGGCAGGTCGCACCGATGCTGCACGCGCCAGCCGAGGCGCTGGCGGCGCTGGCCGAGCCGGTGGCGCTGGAGCAGATCCTGCATAACCTGCTGATGAACGCGCTGCAGGCGCTGGAGCAGGTGCCTGCCGCCGAACGGCAACTGGCGCTGACGCTGTCGACCGCGGGCGGCCGGGCACAGGTGGAGGTGGCCGACAGCGGGCCTGGCATCGCGCCCGAGCACCTGTCGCGGCTGTTCGAACCTTTCTTCAGCACCCGCGAGAAGGGGCTGGGGCTGGGCTTGAGCCTGTGCGAATCGCTGGCGCTCGCGATGGGCGGACGGCTGGACGCCAGCGCCAACGCACCGCGGGGCGCCGTGTTCCGGCTGTCGCTGCCGAAGGCGCCGGCATGAGCGGCACGCTGTCGCCGGTGGTGCACCTGGTGGACGATGACGCGGCGGTGCGCAGCAGCCTGGCGCTGTTGATCGGCACGGTGGGCCTGCGGGTCCAGCCCTGGGGCGAGTCGCAGGCCTTCCTGGACGGCTTCGACCGGCAGGCGATCGGCGTCATCGTGCTGGACGTCCGGATGCCCGGCATGAACGGGCTGGCGCTGCTGGAGGCGCTGGTGGCCCAGGGCGTCGACCAGCCGGTGGTCATGCTGACCGGCCATGGCACGGTGGAGATGTGCCGCCGCGCCTTCAAGGCCGGCGCCGCGGAATTCCTCGAAAAGCCGGTGGACGACGAAGCGCTGCTGGAAGCGTTGCAGGCCGGCGTGCGGCGCCACGTCGGGTCGCGCGAGCGCAACCAGGCCGACCGGCTGGCGCGCGAACGGTACGCGCAACTGTCCGGGCGCGAGCGCGAGGTGCTCGGCCTGATCGTCGCCGGGCTCACCAACAAGGAGATTGGCCGCTCGCTGCAGCTGTCTCCGCGCACCGTGGAAACGCACCGGGCCAACCTGTTCGCCAAGCTGGAGACCCAGTCGCTGGCGCAGTTGATCCGCAACTACGCGGCACTGGCGGAACAGCCCGGCACTGCGTAGTTCTACGCAGGGGCGAGCGTAGCCGTACGAATGGGCACGGCAGCTGCGTTTTCCTAAAGTCCGTCCACGGTTGATCGAACCGTTGCCGACATCCGGAGACACCATGCACCAGCTCACCCGCCTCGCCCCCATCGTCATCGCCTCGCTGCTGGCCGCCAGCGCGCAGGCGCAGGCCGTCCGCACCGAAAGGAACATGTCGCTCGAGCTGGCCAACCAGATCGCGGCGGCCACCGTCGCCAGCTGCACCAGCGCCGGTTACGCCGTCACCGCCACGGTGGTGGATCGGGCGGGTGGGATCCGCGCCGTCCAGCGCGCCGACAATGCCGGCCCCCACACCCTGGCCGCCAGCCGGCAGAAGGCCTACACCTCGGCTTCGGCCCGCAGCAACACCCTGGCCATGATGGAAGGCGCGCAGAAGAACCCCGCGGCCGCCAACCTGACCGACATCCCGGGCTTCCTGCTGCTGGGCGGCGGCGTGCCGGTGCGGGTGGGCAACGACGTGATCGGCGCCGTCGGCGTCGGTGGCGCGCCCGGTGGCCACCTCGACGAGCAGTGCGCCGTCGCCGGGATCGACAAGGTCAAGGAGCTGCTGAAGTAAGCGGACCTCGCCATGCAATCCAATCGCCTCTGCTGGCTGCTGTTCCATCTCTGCCTCGGCCTCATGGCCGGGACCGCGATCGCCCAGACCGCGCCATCGGCCGCCGACATCGCCGCGTTTTCGGGGCTGCACGCCGCCGCCCACGGCGGCAGGATTGACCAGCTCCAGGCCCTGGCTGCCGCCGGCGCGAACCTCAACGCACGCGACGGCAACGGCCGCACCCCGGTGCTCGTGGCCGCATTCGCCGGGCAGCGGGACACGATCCGCACGCTGGCCCGGCTGGGGGCGGACCTGCAGTTGCTCGACGCCGATCGCTACGACGCAGTGACGATCGCCTCGGTGGCCGACGATGAAGAGACGCTGCGTGTGCTGCTCTCGCTGGGTGCCAGCGCCAGGCTGGTGACCAGCCGCTACGACGGCACGGCCCTTATCGCGGCGGCGCACCTGGGCCACGACGGCGTGGTGCGGCAGCTGATCGCGGCGGGCGCCCCGCCCGACCATGTCAACAACCTGCACTGGACCGCGGTGATCGAATCGATCGTGCTGGGTGACGGCGGGCCGCGCCACCAGCTGACGCTGCAGGCGCTGATCGGGGCCAAAGCCAACCTGCAACTGGCGGACCGGCAAGGCCGGACGCCGCTGGCGCTGGCCCGCTCCCGGGGCTATCGAGAAATGGTGACGATGCTGGAACAGGCAGGCGCCAAGTGACGCAGCCTCATCCCGGACCCGATCCGGCATCCATGCCTCAGGACAGGGTGACGCGCGCGAACTTGCGCTTGCCGACCTGGACCACGTAGGTTCCGGGCTCGAGCTTCAGACCCTTGTCGCTCACCACCGACGAATCGACCCGCACACCGCCGCCTTCGATCAGTCGACCCGCCTCGGACGTGGAAGGCGCCAGGCCGGCCTGCTTGAGCACGGCACAGATCCCGAGCGGCCCGCCGCTGAGACTGACCTCGGGAATCTCGTCCGGCACGCCGCCCTTGCTGCGGTTGCTGAAGTCCTGTTCGGCCGTGTCGGCGGCCTGGGCGCTGTGGAAGCGGGCGGTGATTTCCTTGGCCAGCATCACCTTGGCGTCCTTGGGATTGCGCCCGCCCTCCACTTCACGCTTCAAGGCAGCGATTTCGGCCTCGCTGCGAAAGCTCAGCAAAGTAAACCAGCGCCACATCAGGTCGTCGGAGATCGACAGCACCTTGGCGAACATGGTGTTGGCGTCCTCGCCGATGCCGATGTAGTTGTTCTTGCTCTTGGACATCTTCTCGACGCCGTCCAGGCCCTCGAGCAACGGCATGGTCAGGATGCATTGCGGCTCCTGCCCGTACTCCTGCTGCAGGTGGCGGCCCATCAGCAGGTTGAACTTCTGGTCGGTGCCGCCCAGCTCGAGGTCGCTCTTGAGCGCCACCGAGTCGTAGCCCTGCATCAGCGGGTACAGGAACTCATGGACGCTGATCGAGGCGCCGGACTTGAAGCGGTCGTGGAAGTCGTTGCGTTCCATCATCCGGGCCACGGTGTACTTGGCCGCCAGCTGGATCATTCCGCGGGCGCCCAGCGGGTCGCTCCACTCGCTGTTGTAGCGAACCTCTGCGGTTTCGACGTCCAACACCATCCGCAGCTGGTCAAAGTAGGTCTTGGCGTTCGCCTCGATCTGTTCCCGCGTGAGCGGCGGGCGCGTGCTGTTGCGACCGGAAGGGTCTCCGATGGTCGTGGTGAAGTCGCCGATCAGCGGAATGACGGTGTGACCAAGCTTTTGCAACTGGCGCATCTTGTTGAACACGACCGTATGGCCGAGGTGGATGTCCGGCGCGGTTGGGTCAAGCCCAAATTTGACCCGCAACGGCACGCCTGTCGCCGCCGACCTCGCCAGCTTGTAGGTCCAGTCCTCCACGGGTAGCAACTCATCAGTACCCCGGAGGGACACCGCCAGGGCCTCCCGGACGGCATCGGTCACGGGATGGTTTTTTGTAACAGGAGCTTGATTCATAAGGGGTTTTCAGGTTTTTGAGCATCCGGGGATGGCATACTCCGGCACCCGACTGGCTGCTGCGGATTCTAAAGGCGGCAGTTTCACGAATGGGCCGCGGTGGTTGTAAGCGTCAGAAGCCATCTCGCCCTCGTGTAGGACTTGTCTGGCCAGTCTGTCAAAGGATTCTTCGATTTGAACAACGGTTTCATTGCCGCCGGCCAAAAGCTGCTGGCCCGCGCGGCCCACGCGCTCGAGCATCATCCCAAACATGTGACCGGCGTCCTGGCAGCGTTGCTGCTGTGCGGCGGTGGCGGCGCCTTCGCCGTCGCCTCGCTGGGTCCGGATCCGTCGGCCCTGCCGGTGCGCCAGGTCCTCGAAAGCGTCGAGCCACTGCCGCTCGCTGCCCAGGGCTACGACCTGGACCTGCGGAGCCTGAAGCTGTTCCGCTCCGAGGTGAGCCGCTCCACCGACACCGTGGAAGCACTGCTGGCGCGGCTGGGAGTCGACGACCTGGCCGCCGCCACCTTCCTGCGCAACGAGCAGAACTACCGCAACGTGGTCCTGGGCCGCGCCGGCCGCACGGTGACGGTGGAAGCAACCGACACCCACAAGCTGGACAAGCTGACCGTGCGCTGGGCGCCGGATGACAGCGGAAAATTCCAGCGCCTGGTGATCGAGCGCACGCCATCCGGCCAGTTCGCCTCCCGCGTCGAAAGCGCCCCGCTCATCGCCTCCGCCCGGCTGGCCAGCGGCGCGATCCGCACCTCGCTGTTCGCCGCCGCCGACGAGGCCAGGATCCCCGAAGGCATCGCCACCCAGCTGGCGGACATCTTCTCCGCCGAGATCGACTTCCACCGCGCGCTGCGCAAGAACGACCGCTTCAACATCGTCTACGAAGCCCTCGAAGCCGATGGCGAGCCGCTGCGTACCGGCCGTATCCTGTCGGCCGAATTCGTCAACGCGGGCACCAGCCACCAGGCCATGTGGTTCGAGCAGCCCGGCCAGAAGGGCGCCTACTACACGCTGGACGGCCGCAGCCTGCGCCACTCGTTCCTGGCCTCGCCGATGGAGTTCTCGCGCGTCACCAGCGGCTTCGCCATGCGCTTCCATCCGATCCTGCAGCAGTGGAAAGCCCACCTGGGCGTCGACTACGGAGCGCCTACCGGCACCGCGGTGCGCACGGTCGGCGACGGCGTCGTCGAATTCGCCGGCGTCCAGAACGGCTTCGGCAACGTGATCATCGTGCAACACGGCAACGGCACCGAGACGGTCTACGCCCACCTGAGCCGCATCAACGTGCGCGTTGGCCAGAAGGTGGAGCAAGGCGACCACATCGGCGCCGTCGGCGCCACCGGCTGGGCCACGGGCCCGCACCTGCACTTCGAGTTCCGCGTCAACGGCATCCACCAGGATCCGCTGCTGGCCGCGCGCGACAGCGGCGCCGCGCCGGTCTCCGCCGCCGCCCGTCCGGCCTTCGAGCGGCTGTCGCACATGATGCGCAACGAGCTCGCCGCGGCCTCGTCGTCGACCGTCGCCAGCGCCCAGTAAACACGGCCCGGCGCCGGGCTAACATCGGCGCATGTCCGACTGCTACATCGGCCTCATGTCCGGCACGTCACTCGATGGCGTGGACGGCGTGCTGGCCGATTTCTCGTCCGCCGCGCCCAACGTGGTCGCGCACGCGGCCCGTCCCTTCCCATCGGCCCTGCGCCACGAGTTGCTGGCCCTGAACAGCAGCGGCGGCGACGAACTCCATCGCGCCGCGCTGGCCGGCAACGCGCTGGTGCGGGTCTACGCGCAAGTGGTGCACGACCTGCTTGCCAGCGCCCGTGCGGCCAGCTCCGGTATCGTCGCGATCGGCGCCCACGGCCAGACCGTGCGGCACCGGCCACAGGAGTTCGACGGCACCGGCTACACGCTGCAGTTGAACCAGCCGGCCCTGCTGGCCGAACTGACTGGAATCGACGTGGTGGCGGATTTCCGCAGCCGTGACGTCGCGGCCGGCGGCCAGGGCGCCCCGCTCGCACCGTTCTTCCATCAGTCGCTGTTCGGACAGCCGGGACAGGCCATCGGCGTGCTCAACATCGGCGGCATTTCCAATATCACCTTGCTGCGGGCCGACGGCTCGATGCTGGGGTTCGATTGCGGGCCCGGCAACGCCCTGATCGACGGCTGGTGCCAGCAGCACAGGGGCCTGGACTATGACAGCGAGGGGAGCTGGGCGGCCGGCGGCAAGGTCTTGCCGGCATTGCTCGAGCGCCTTCGCTCGGAGCCTTATTTCAGCCGGCTGCCGCCCAAGAGCACTGGCCGCGACCTGTTCAACCGCGCCTGGCTGGACCGCCAGCTGCACGGCTTCGAGACCGCAGCGCCGCAGGACGTGCAGGCCACGCTCACCGAACTCACGGCCAGGGCCTGTGCCGGCGAAGTGTTGCGGCATGAGCCGCAGCTGCAGCGATTGATCGTCTGCGGCGGCGGGGCGCTCAACGCGCACCTGATGCAGCGGCTGCAGGCGCTGCTGCCCGCCGCCAGCGTCGAATCCAGCGACAGGGCGGGCCTGCCGCCGTTGCAGGTCGAAGCGACCGCCTTCGCCTGGCTGGCCCGCAAGGCCGTGCGGCGGGAAAAACTGCAGCTCCAAAGCACAACGGGCGCCAGAGGCGCCCGTGTGCTGGGATGCGTGTATCCGGCTTAGCTGGAGAAGCTGGAGCCGCAGCCGCAAGTGCTGGTGGCGTTGGGGTTCTTGATCACGAACTGGGCTCCCTGCAGGTCTTCCTTGTAATCGATCTCGGCGCCCACCAGGTACTGGTAGCTCATCGCGTCGATCAGCAGCGAGACGCCGTTCTTGGACATCACCGTGTCGTCGTCGTTGGTGATTTCGTCGAACGTGAAGCCGTACTGGAAGCCGGAGCAGCCGCCGCCCTGGACGAATACGCGCAGCTTCAACTCCGGATTGCCTTCCTCGGCGATCAGGTCGGCGACCTTGGCGGCCGCGCTGTCGGTAAAGACCAGCGGGGCGGGCATCTCGGCCTGGACGTTTTCGGCAACTGCGCTCATAAGGGGCTCCGGGTAACTCTTGAACGGGAATAGTACCCTAATTTGCTCGGGTATCAGGCCAGCTGCTGCTTTGCCGCCAGCTTGAGTAAGGGCTTTTCCTCGCCATCGAGCAAGGGCTTGAGAACTCCGGAGATGACGGCGCCCTGGTGCATTTCAAGCGCCTTGTACGTGACGTCGCCCTCGATCCGGGCGCGCGGCTGCAGTTCCAGCAGTTCGCGGGCATTGACAGGGCCCTTGACGCTGCCGTTGATGATGACGTGGTCGGCGTCGACCGCACCTTGCACCACCGCTTCTTCAGAGATCACCAGGATGCTGGGCTGGTCCGGGTTGGCGCGCAGGTCGCCGAACACCTCGCCATCGACGCGCAGACCCTCGGTGAAGCGCAGGTTGCCTTCGATCCGGCTGCCTTGCGCGATCAGGCTCTTGATCGGCGGTTGCGCGTTTTTCCCAAACATGGTCTTGCTCCTCGACGGATTTACAGCTTGATGCTCTGGACTGCGCGGGTTGTCGTTCCTTCGACGACCCGGGCCGAGACGTTTTTTACCACGGCTTGCGGGGGAAGATCGACCAGGCCCTCGATTCGCCGGTACTGGCGGAATTGCAGCGCCTGCGCACCACCGGGCAAGTCCATCATCCAGGGCTTGCCGTCGAGCGTGCCCGACAGGCTCATCTGCAGCTTGCCGTGGAATTCAGGCGCATTCTTCTGGGGCTGGCTCACCATCACCTGCCATCGCAGCTGGGTGCCAGCCAGCACTTCGGCCTGCAGGGCGCGGATTGCCACGCCTTCGGCGCCGGTGGCCGGGATCAGCTTCTGGAAGAAACCCAGGTCGTCGCGCAACGCCCGGTTCTCGGCTTCCAGCACCTTGATCTGGGCCGCCAACCGCTCCTTGGTGGAGGTTTCAGTGGCGATCATGCTGGCCGACGTGTTCATGACGGATTGCGCCTTGTCGCGTTCATCGCGCAGCTTGGCGTAGTCGGCCTGCAGGCGCACCAGTTCTTCCTTGGCGCCGGTGTCGACACCGGCGAAAGTCTTGCCCAGTTCGAAGGTCCACAGGGCGATGGCGGCGTAGAAGCCCGTCATGATCGCGATTCCGGCCCAGCGGATCCACGGCCGGTGGCTGCGGATGGACATCCGGGGGGCGCTGATCGTCAGCCGTCGGCGCAAGAGCTTGAAACGCATGAGCTTGAATCCTGCCTCAAAACATCTCAAAAGCACAAAGCCGCACAAGCGAACTTGTGCGGCTTTGTATCCGGTAGCAAAAACGGGTTAACGCTTGCTGAACTGCTTGCGGCGGCGAGCGGAGTGCAGGCCGACCTTCTTGCGTTCCACTTCGCGCGCGTCACGCGTCACGAAGCCGGCTTGCGACAGCGCGGGCTTGAGGGCCGCGTCGTAGTCGATCAGTGCGCGGGTGATGCCATGGCGGGTTGCGCCGGCTTGTCCCGATTCGCCGCCGCCATGCACGTTGACCTTGATGTCGAAGGTTTCGACGTGGTTGGTCAGGAACAGGGGCTGCTTGACGATCATGATGGACGTCTGGCGGCCGAAGAAGGCCTCGATGTCCTTGTCGTTGATCGTGATCTTGCCGGTGCCCTTTTTCATGAACACGCGGGCCACGCTGGACTTGCGGCGGCCGGTGCCGTTGTTCCAATCACCGATCATGTTCTGGCTCCGATCTGCGCGTCAGGAAGTTCCAGCACTTTGGGCTGCTGGGCGGTGTGGGGATGCTCTGCACCGCCGTACACCTTCAGTTTTTTGATCATGGCGTAACCGAGCGGGCCTTTGGGCAGCATGCCCTTGACGGCTTTTTCCAGCGCGCGGCCGGGATGCTTGGCTTGCATGTCGCGGAAATTGGTGGCCGTGATGCCGCCCGGATAACCGGAGTGGCGGTAGTACACCTTGTCCTGGTTCTTCGTGCCGGTGACCCGGATCTGCGAAGCGTTGATGATGACGATGAAGTCACCGGTGTCGACGTGAGGCGTGTAAATGGCCTTGTGTTTGCCGCGCAAACGGAGAGCAACTTCGCTGGCTACTCGTCCGAGGACCTTGTCGGTCGCGTCAATCACAAACCACTCGTGCACCACGTCAGCGGGTTTTGCGCTGAACGTTTTCATGAGTTTTCTTTCGAAGCGGTTTGGCGGGCCCCACGTGAGCCCGCGAACGTTGGCCCTTTTCCACGGTCGGCGTTCCTCTGACGGGAATCTCTTAGGTGGGTTGATCAGCATGAACGCGATTCGCAACGCTTTCATTCCGATCCTCCGGCGCGGGGCCACAAGACGCTACGGAGCCCAAGATTATACGAAGAATCAAGGACTTGGCGCAAGGCCGGGGCCTCTGCCGCTGGCGGACGGGTACCATTGAAGCATGTTCAGCTACCGCCACGCCTTCCATGCCGGCAACCACGCCGATTTGCTCAAGCACACCGTCCTGATTGCCACGCTGCGGCACCTGACCCAGAAGGACACGGCCCTGACGGTGGTGGACACCCATGCGGGCGCCGGCTTGTACCGGCTCGACGGCGATTATGCCGGCACCTCGGGCGAGGCTGCGGACGGCGTGATCAAGCTGTTTGCCGCCCTCAGGCCCGGCGGCAAGGCCAAGCCGACGATCCCGGACATCGCGCCAGCACTGCAGGATTACCTGGAGCTGGTGGCCGGCTTCAACAGTTCCAGCCAACTCAAGATCTATCCCGGCTCGCCGTTCATCATCCAGCGCCTGCTGCGGGAAGAGGCCCGCGACAAGCTCAAGCTGTTCGAGATGCATCCGACCGACATCAAGTCGCTGGTCGCCAACGTGGCGCAGCTGCAGGCAGGCAGGCAGGTTGCAGTGGCACGGGAAGACGGTTTCGAAGGCCTCAAGGCCTTCCTGCCGCCGCCGGCCCGCCGGGCGCTGGTGCTGATCGACCCCAGCTACGAGATCAAGACCGACTACCAGAAGGTGACGGCCTCGATCCAGGACAGCCTCAAACGCTTTGTCACCGGTACCTATGCCGTCTGGTACCCGGTCATTCCCCGCCCCGAGGCGCACGAAGTGCCGCGCCGCCTGAAGACGCTGGCCACCCAGGCCGGCCGTCCCTGGCTGCACGCCACGCTCAACATCGGTCAGGCCGAGGAACGCAACGTCCCCGGCGAGCCGGAACGCGGCCAGGGCCTGACGGCCAGCGGCATCTTCGTGATCAACCCGCCGCACACGCTGAAGGCGGCGCTGCAGCTGGCGTTGCCGCAGATGCTCCAGGTGCTGGGACGCGGGCGCGGCCAGGGCCAGGCTGTCGAAGCCGGCGGCTGAGACTCAGCGCCGGGTGGCGAGCACCATCGTCCAGTAGTTGCCCCACTTCGAACCCGGGTGGCGGACGCAGGCCACGCCCACTTCCGCATACGATGGGCTCATCATGTTCTGGCAATGCTCCGGGCTGCCCAACCAGCCGGCGATGACCCCGGCGACCGTGGTGTCGCCGCCGGCCAGATTTTCGCCGACCATGCGCCACTTGTAGCCCTGCGCCGTGATACGTTGCGAAACCCGCTGGCCGTCCGGATTGATGTGGTCGAAGAAGCGGCGCGCCGCCATGTCCACCGAGTGCTGTTCGGCGGCTTCGGCCAGCGAGCGATTCCAGGCCAGTTCACGGACCGCCGCCATCGGCCTGGCGCCACACGAGCGGGCAATCGCCCGGGCTGCGTTGACCTGTTTCAGCACCGTGTCGCGCAGCCGGGAAATGCCGCAGTCGCTGGTGATTTCCGTGCCGGCCGCCACCGGCATCCGGGTCGGGCGTGCCGCCACGGGCGATGGTGACGGCATGAGGGGTGCGGGCGCAGGCCGCTGTGCGCAGCCGGCGGCGGCGACCAAAGTCAGCGCCACCGTCCAACAACGCCCAACATCCTGCCTGAAGTCCCGCATGCCGCGATCATGACAAGGCTTGGGCCGCAGCGGGAAGGCTGAGCCAGCGCTAGTGCGCGCCAAGGTCCATCGTCCAGTAGCTTCCATAGGTGCTGCCATCCTGGGTGACGCACGCCACCGCCACATCGTTCAAGACGGGTTGCATGATGTTGCGGCAATGGCCGTCGCTGGCCAGCCAGGTGGTCATCACGCCAGCCACCGTGTTCATGCCTGCCGCAATATTCTCGGCCGCGGCATAGAAGCTGTAGCCCTCGGCGGCCAGCCGCTGGGTGAACTCGACTCCCTCCGGCGACGTGTGCGAGAAATAGTTACGGGTCGCCATGTCCTTCGAATGCTTGGCCGCAGCGGAAAACAGCAGGTCGTTCCACTTCAGGGCGGCGACCGGCGGCATAAGTTGCGTGCCGCAAACCTGGCCGCTGGTCCGCGAGAGATTGATCTGCTTGAGGATGGCTTCGCGCATCCCGGGGATCGAACAGGTGGTTGCTGCGGAAAGCTGGACCAGCGATGTGGACGTCGAAGGGGCTGGCGCTAGCGCCACCGGCGCCGGTGTGGGAGCCGGGGCAGGCGCCGGAACTGGTGCTGGTGCTGGTGCTGGTGCCGGTGCTGCGGCGACGACCAGCGCGGGTGCCGGGCTTGGCGCAACCACAACAGGAGCAGGCGCCGGAGCCGGAGCCGGGGTGGGGGCGACCGGGACAGCAGTTGCAGGCGCCCCGCTGGCACTGGCCGTGTCGGTCAACCCGGTCGCTGGGCCGCCGCTACCGCCGCCGCCGCAGGCCTGCACGGCGAGCACCATGGCCGCAAGTGACCAGCGCCACATGTCAGCTTTCGAATGGATGAGACTGTTTTTCATGCGGCCGAGTCTATCGGCCACAGCGTCTGCCCTGTAAGCAAATGTCCTGCCGCGTTGTCAGCGGAAACTGACAAAGCGCATCCTAGTCATAGCCCAGCGTCGTAGTGGTGCGCTGCACGTCGGCCCGGCGTCACTGAGGTGCGTGCGATGCCGGCGAGGATGGAACCGCCGCCTACCGGCACCGACGCGCCCAGCGATGTGGTCTTCGCGCTCGGCGCCAGCTTGGCGGACTTGGCCCGGCCGTGCGTGAGGTACGCCTTGACGACGGTGAAGTCGCAGGCGGCGCCCACCGTCCAGTCGGTCTTGCGGTCGGCACTGGCGAGCGGCGCCGGCAGCGGGTTGCTGATCTGGTTGCGCTCGTAGAAGGCTCCGGCCGTCAACGGGCCACCGAAGGAGAGGACGTTGAAGCCGACGTTGTGCGGGCCGCTCGGCCGTGCCGAGCAGTTGACCCGAGCTCGGGACCTGCGCCAGGCCGGCAAACAAAGCAGCGCCCAACACCACTGCCTTGATCATGTTTGGTTGCATGTTTTTTCCAGAAAACGCAGGAAACGGCTGGACAAAAGCTATGCCGGCACGCCACAGGGATTCGCCGACCGGTTGGTCGGCGAATCCATATAATCCATCCGATGTACACACAAGCAATGGATCAGCCCGATCCGCAGCCAGCCGTGCTCAAGGCCGTGCCCGATCGCGCGATCGATGCGTTGCAGCAGGACTTCGACGCGAAGATCGACGCCGACGGCAAGATCGAGCCGCAGGACTGGATGCCCGAGGCCTATCGCAGGACGCTGGTGCGGCAGATCAGCCAGCACGCCCACAGCGAGATCATCGGCATGCAGCCCGAAGGCAACTGGATCTCGCGCGCGCCCTCCCTCAAGCGCAAGGCCATCCTGCTGGCCAAGGTGCAGGACGAAGGCGGCCACGGGCTGTACCTGTATTCGGCGGCCGAGACGCTGGGCGTGAGCCGCGACGCGCTGCTCGAAGCACTGCACACGGGCAAGGCCAAGTACAGCTCGATCTTCAATTACCCCACCCTCACCTGGGCCGACGTCGGCGTGATCGGCTGGCTGGTCGACGGCGCGGCGATCATGAACCAGGTGCCGATCTGCCGCTGTTCCTACGGTCCCTATGCGCGCGCGATGATCCGGATCTGCAAGGAAGAAAGCTTCCACCAGCGCCAGGGCTTCGAGAACCTCATGACCATGATGAAGGGCACGCCGGCCCAGCGCGAGATGGTGCAGGACGCCGTGAACCGCTGGTACTGGCCCGTGCTGGCGATGTTCGGCCCGCCGGACGCCGACAGTCCCAACAGCGCGCAGGGCATGCGCTGGGGCATCAAGCGCATCAGCAACGACGACCTGCGGCAGAAGTTCGTCGATGCAACAGTCCCCCAGGCGAAGATCCTCGGCGTCACCCTGCCAGACCCCGACCTGAAGTGGAACGAGCAGCGCCAGCATTTCGACCACGGCGCGATCGACTGGGACGACTTCTGGGCGGTGGTCAACGGCAACGGCCCCTGCAACAAGGAGCGCCTCGCCACCCGCGTCAAGGCCCACCAGGACGGCCAGTGGGTGCGCGACGCGGCGCTGGCCTATGCGCGCAAGCAGCAGGCGCGCGCACTCAAGGAAGCAGCATGAGCAATCCGCACAACGAGTGGCCTCTCTGGGAAGTGTTTGTCCGCAGCAAGCAGGGCCTGGAGCACAAGCATTGCGGCAGCCTGCATGCCGTGGACGCCCAGCAGGCGCTGCAGATGGCGCGCGATGTGTATACGCGCCGGCAGGAAGGCGTGAGCATCTGGGTCGTGCCATCGGCGCAGATCACAGCCAGCCTGCCTCATGAGAAGGGGGAATTCTTCGACCCGGCTGGCGACAAGATCTACCGCCACCCGACCTTCTACGACATCCCCGACGACGTCGGCCACATGTGATGGCGGCGACCACCGCTCCCCTGGGCTACCTGCTGCACCTGGCCGACAACGCAGTGGTGCTGGGACAGCGCAACGCCGAATGGTGCGCCCACGGCCCGGTGCTGGAAGAAGACATCGCGATGGCCAACATCAGCCTGGACCTGATCGGCCAGGCCCGGATGCTGTACCAGCATGCCGCGCAGGTGCAAGGCAACGGCGCCACCGAAGACAGCCTGGCCTACTTGCGCGACGAGCAAGACTTTCGCAACCTCACGCTGCTGGAGCTGCCGCACCACGGCCCGCTGGCCGGCACCGCCGCGGCGGACCGGGACTACGCGACCACCATCGTGCGCAATTTCCTCTACAGCGCCTTCGCGCAGCGGCAGTGGGAAGCCTTGCAGGCCTCGCAAGATCCGCAACTCGCCGCGATCGCTGCCAGGTCGCTGAAGGAAGTGCGCTACCACCTGCGCCACTCGCGCGACTGGCTGCTGCGGCTGGGCGACGGGACCGATGAATCGAATGCGCGCGTGCAGGCGGCGCTGGACCATCTGTTGCCCTACACCGAGGAGTTCTGGACCGTGTCCGCGGACGAGGCCACGGCCATCGCGGATGGGACGGGCTGCGATCCGCGCCTGCTGCGCGCGGGCTGGGACAGCGCCGTCGACGAGGCACTGGCGCAGGCCACGCTGCGCCGGCCCGCCGGCAAGGGCTTCGTTCCGCGCGGCAAGCACGGCCAGCACTCCGAGCACCTGAGCTACGTGCTGGGCGAGATGCAAGGCCTGGCACGCCAGCACCCGGGCGCTTCATGGTGAATGCAAAGCATTCACCATGCGCCCAGGGGCGTGCAATGGGACACCCCCCGACAGGCGGGGGGTGGTGGTGACCGCGGTCGAACGCGCCTGGGCGCTGCTCGAGCAGGTTCCCGATCCGGAAATCCCCGTGGTCTCGATCCGCGAGCTGGGCATCCTGCGCGAGATCCACCAGCGCGACGGCGCGATCGAGGTGGTGATCACCCCGACCTACAGCGGCTGCCCGGCGATGGGCCAGATCGAGGACGACGTGCGCAGCGCGATGGCGGCGGCCGGCCTGCGGGTGGATGTGGTGACGCGGCTGGCGCCGGCCTGGACCACCGACTGGATGACGGACGCGGCCAAGGAAAAGCTGCGCGCCTACGGAATCGCGCCGCCGCACAGCACGCAATCGTCCGGGCAGGTGGTGCGCTTCCAGCAAGCACGACGCGTTGCCGCCATCGCCTGCCCGCATTGCGGCTCCGGCAACACCACTGAAACGTCGCACTTCAGCTCCACGGCCTGCAAGGCGCTCTACAAGTGCCTGGAGTGCCTCGAGCCCTTCGACTACTTCAAGCCGTACTAAGACAAGAGTCGCTGCAACAATGGCCGTCCACTTCCACCCCCTGCGCATCAAGCGCGTCAACCCCGAGGCCGCCGATTCTGTCGCCATCACCTTCGAGGTGCCGCCCGCGCTGCGCGCCGCGTTCGACTTCAAGCCCGGCCAGTTCCTGACCCTGCGCACCACGCTGGCGGGCCGCCAGGAGCGCCGCAGCTATTCGATCTGCAGCCCGCACCAGCGCTATGCGCAGGACGGCGAGATCGACGTCGGCATCAAGCCGGTGGAGGGCGGAGTGTTCTCGCGCTGGGCGGTCCAGGCATTGCAACCGGGCGAGACCGTCGACGTCATGCCGCCGGAAGGCCGCTTCACGCCCCGCGTCGCCGGCGCGCGCCGCCGGGTCGGCTTCGTCGCCGGCTCGGGCATCACGCCGCTGCTGTCCATCATGGCGACCACACTGGCGCAGGAGCCCGCCTCCAGTTTCACGCTGGTCTACGGCAACCAGCGGGTCAACACCATCATGTTCAACGAGGCGCTGCAGGACCTGAAGGACCGCTACCCGGCCCGGCTCACGCTGATCCACCTGCTGTCGCGGCAGTCCCAGGAAACGGCGCTTCTCAACGGACGCATCGACGAGGAAAAGGTCGGCGAGCTGCTGCGCACCTTGCTGCCGGCAGACAGCATCGACGAGGCCTTCCTGTGCGGACCCGAGGGCATGATCGACGCGGCGCAGCGCGCGTTGCTGGCAGCGGGCCTGGCGCCTGAGCGGGTGCACGCCGAACGCTTCTATTCGGATGGCGCGCTGGCGGCGCCGGCAGCCCGGCCGATCGACTTCGGCGCGATCGCGGCGCCGGCCGTGTCAACGGCGACGGGCACCACGCGGCTGGAGATCGTGCTCGATGGCAAGACCCATTCGCTTGCGATGGGGCCGCAGGACCGGGTGCTGGATGTCGCGCTCGCTGCCGGGCTGGACCTGCCTTACTCCTGCAAGGGCGGCGTCTGCTGCACCTGCCGCGCGCGGGTGCTGGAGGGGCGCGTCGAGATGGAGCGCAACTTCACGCTGGAGCCGCGCGAGATCGAGCAGGGCTTCGTGCTGACCTGCCAGGCCCGTGCCCTCACGCCGACGCTGGTCGTCAGCTATGACGAGCGCTGACGCAAGCCCTGCTCAGTGACGCGGGTCCAGCAGCGAAAGCTCGACCTGGTAGGTTCCGGACACACCTAGCGCGCGGGCCGCGGCGCGGCTGAGGTCGATGATGCGGCGCTTGATGTACGGGCCGCGGTCGTTGATGCGCACGTCCACGCTGCGGCCATTGAGCAGGTTGCGCACGCGCACCCAGCTGCCGAACGGCAATTTCGGATGGGCGGCAGTCAGGGCGTCCATGTCGAAGCGCTCGCCGCTGGCGGTCTTGCGGCCCTGAAACTGTCGGCCGTACCACGAGGCGATGCCGGTTTCCAGCCGCGCCAGGGGAGTGCCCTCGTCGGCCAGGACGGTCGCTGCGGCGCTGGCCTGCGCGACCGCATCGTTGACATCGGCGACGGCGGGCTCTTCCTGCGCGATTGCAGAGGAGACGGCGCCGGCCAGCAGCACGATCGAAAGAAGTCGTTTCATGGCGCCAGCCTCCGGCAGATTTCGACCGTCGCCGCCGACTGGTTCATCGTGTAGAAGTGCAGCCCCGGCGCGCCCGCCGAACGCAACTGCTCGCACAGGTCGGTCACCACGTCCAGGCCGAAGGCGCGGATCGACGCCGAGTCGTCGCCATAGGCCTGCAACCGCAGCCGGATCCAGCGCGGGATCTCGGCGCCGCAGGCGTCGGAAAAGCGCATCAGCTGGGTCGAGCTGGTGATCGGCATGATGCCCGGCACCACCGGCACGTCCACGCCGAGACGGCGCGCATCGTCGACGAAGCGGAAGTAGGCGTCGCTGTTGTAGAAATATTGCGTGATCGCCGAATCGGCGCCGGCCCGCACCTTGGCGGCGAAGGCCTGCAGGTCGGCTTCGGGCGAACGGGCCTGCGGATGCACTTCCGGGTAGCAGGCCACCTCGATGCGAAAGTCCGTGCCGGTTTCGGCGCGGATGAAGGCCACCAGGTCGCTGGCGTAGTGGAATTCGCCGCCGGTGCCGTAGCCGCTGGGCAGGTCGCCCCGCAGCGCCACCAGCTGCTTCACGCCCATGGCCTTGAGCCGCGCCAGCTGCTCGAGCACCGTGGCCTTGGTGGCGCCGATGCAGGAGAAATGCGATGCCGCGCCGACGCCCTCTTCCAGGATTTCCGCGACGGTGCCGAAGGTGCCGTCCTGGGTCGACCCGCCGGCGCCGTAGGTCACCGAGCAGAACTCGGGCTTGAGCGCGTACAGCTGCCTGCGCGCGGCGCGCAGCTTGTCCGCGCCCTCCGGCGTCTTGGGCGGGAAGAACTCGAAGCTGATGGGATATGTGGCCCCCACGCTTGTCACTTCGTGTCCAGCGCTGCCCCCCGAGGGGGCCTTCACGCCTTGGGGCGGCCCGGCGGCGCTCAAGTTCGTCATCCGGCATTTCCTCCAGGTCGCTTCGCGTGAACGAAGAATTCGCGGTTGCCGTCGCCGCCGATGATCGCGCTGTCGAACCAGGCTTGCACCTGCAGGCCGAGCGCGGCGCAGCAATCGCGGATGCGCTGCTCCACCACCGCATAGGACGCCGGGTCCTTGACCAGGCCGTGCTTGCCGATCTGCGCCGGCTGCAGCTCGAACTGCGGCTTGACCAGCAGCAGGAAGTCCGCGCCCGGCTTCGCCAGCGGCACGATGGCGGGCAGCACCAGCGTCAGCGAAATGAACGACACGTCGGCGACCACCAGGTCGAACTGCGCCGGCGCATTCTCCGGCCGTTCGTCGCCCGTGATCCATGCCTGCGCATCCAGGTTGCGGGCGTTGACCTGCTCGACGCAGACCACGCGCTCGTCGGCGCGGATGCTGGCGTGCAGCTGGCCCTGGCCGACGTCGATGCCCACCACCTGCGCGGCGCCTTGCCGCAGCAGGCAGTCGGTGAAGCCGCCGGTGGACTGTCCGACGTCCAGGCAGTGCTTGCCCCGCACCTCGATGCCGCTGGCCTTGAGCGCCGCTTCCAGCTTGAGGCCGCCGCGCGAGACGTAGCGCGCCTCGGCCGCGTCGAGCAGCTCGATCTCCGCGTCCGGCGGCAGCTCGTCGCCGTTCTTGGCCACGGCCTTCCAGCCGGCCGGCGCCAGCCGCCACTGCACGCCGGCGGCGATCAGGCGCTGGGCCTGCGAGCGCGAGCTCGCGAGACCGCGCTCGACGAGGAGTTGGTCAACCCGCATGGTGTGCCTGCGTCATTCCCGCGCAGGCGGGAATCCAGGACGCCCTGGGTCCACGCCCCCCGCCTTCGCGGCGGCAGGCTCGCGGGGATGACGTCTTAGTAGCGATAGCTATCAGCCTTGTACGGGCCGTTCTTGCTCACGCCGATGTAGGCGGCCTGTTCGTCGGTCAGCTCGGTCAGCATGGCGCCGACCTTCTGCAGGTGCAGGCGGGCGACCTTTTCGTCCAGATGCTTGGGCAGCACATAGACCTTGCCGGCTTGGTACTGGTCCTGCTTGGTGAACAGCTCGATCTGGGCGATGGTCTGGTTGGCGAACGACGAGGACATCACGAAGCTGGGGTGGCCGGTGCCGCAGCCCAGGTTCACCAGCCGGCCCTTGGCCAGCAGGATGATCTTCTTGCCGTCCGGGAAGGTGATGTGGTCCACCTGGGGCTTGATCTCTTCCCAGGCGCAGTCGGCGACGGCGGAGACGTCGATTTCGTTGTCGAAGTGGCCGATATTGCAGACGATCGCCTGGTCCTTCATCGCTTCCATGTGCTTGCGCGTGATCACGCTCTTGTTGCCGGTGGCCGACACGAAGATGTCGGCCTTGTCGGCGGCGTATTCCATGGTCACGACCTTGTAGCCTTCCATCGCGGCCTGCAGTGCGTTGATCGGGTCGACCTCGGTCACCCACACTTGCGCCGACAGCGCGCGCAGGGCCTGGGCCGAGCCCTTGCCGACGTCGCCGTAGCCGGCCACGCAGGCGACCTTGCCGGCGATCATCACGTCGGTGGCGCGCTTGA
>JBBRSZ010000029.1:0-61679 GCA_038244915.1 Burkholderiales bacterium
GATCGGCGTGCTGCCCGGCATCGGCCCGGTCGCGACCATCGCGATGCTGCTGCCGGCCACCTATGCGCTGCCGCCGGTGTCGGCCTTGATCATGCTGGCCGGCATCTATTACGGCGCCCAGTACGGCGGCTCCACCACCGCGATCCTGGTCAACCTGCCGGGCGAATCGTCCTCGGTGGTGACCTGCATCGACGGCTACCAGATGGCAAGGCAGGGACGGGCGGGACCGGCGCTGGCTGCCGCCGGTCTGGGTTCGTTCTTCGCCGGCTCGGTCGGCACGCTGATCCTGGCGGCTTTCGCGCCGCCGTTGACGGAGCTGGCGTTCAAGTTCGGCCCGGCCGAATACTTCTCGCTGATGATCCTGGGCCTGATCGGCGCCGTGGTGCTGGCCTCGGGCTCGCTGCTCAAGGCGATCGGCATGATCGTTCTGGGCCTGCTGCTCGGGCTGGTGGGCACCGACGTGAACTCCGGTGTCGCGCGTTACAGCTTCGACATCCCCGAGTTGACCGACGGCATCGGCTTCGTGACCATCGCCATGGGCGTGTTCGGCTACGGCGAAATCATCTCCAACCTGTCGCAGCCCAGCGACGAGCGGGAGGTGTTCACGTCCAAGGTCAAGGGTCTGTGGCCGACCAAGGACGACTTCAAGCACATGATGCCGGCCGTGCTGCGCGGCACCTTCCTGGGCTCGGCGCTGGGCATCCTGCCCGGTGGCGGCGCGCTGCTGGCGGCCTTCGCCGCCTATGCGCTGGAGAAGAAGGTCAAGCTCAAGCCCGGCGAGATCGCATTCGGCAAGGGCAATATCCGCGGCGTCGCCGGCCCCGAGTCGGCCAACAACGCCGGCGCCCAGACCTCCTTCATCCCGCTGCTGACGCTGGGCATTCCGCCCAACGCGGTGATGGCGCTGATGGTGGGCGCGATGACCATCCACAACATCCAGCCGGGCCCGCAGGTGATGACCAGCAACCCGCAGCTGTTCTGGGGCCTGATTGCTTCCATGTGGATCGGCAACCTGATGCTGGTGATCCTGAACCTGCCGCTGATCGGCATGTGGATCAAGCTGCTGACGGTGCCCTACAAGTTCCTGTTCCCGGCCATCGTGCTGTTCTGCGCGGTGGGCGTGTACTCGACCAACAACAACACCTTCGACGTCTGGATGGTCGGCGCCTTCGGCTTCATCGGCTACCTGTTCGTGAAGCTGGGCATGGAGCCGGCGCCCCTGCTGCTCGGCTTCATCCTCGGGCCGATGATGGAAGAAAACCTGCGGCGCGCGCTGCTGCTGTCGCGCGGCGATTGGTCTGTGTTCGTCACCCGCGGCCTGTCGGCCGGCCTGCTGGCCGCCGCGGTGCTGCTGCTGGTGATCGTGCTGCTGCCGGCGGTGAAGAACAAGCGCGAGGAAGCCTTCGTCGAGGAGTAATCCGGCGCGTTCGCTCGAGACAACGGCGCCTGCGGGCGCCGTTGTCCGTTGCGGGGACGCTCGGTCACAATCGCGCCAGAGGAACCGCATGCACCATCCCAGCAGCCTGCCACCGGCACATCCGCAGCGCACCGCGCTGCACAACGAGATCCACGCCCGGCCGCCGCAGGAGCTGAGCGCGCCACTGGCGATTTCCCACATCGTGATGTCCTGCGACGCCGACCAGCGCCTGGCCAGCCGCGAGCACCTGGCGGCGCTGCTGCGCGACCACCATCTGCCCGGCCCGGACGCCGAGTCGACCCACTTGCGCATCGACGTCGGCAGTCTGGGCCTGCGGTGGGAGATGCACACGGAATTCGTCACCTGGACCTTCATGCGGCCGTTCGACGCCGCCGGCTTCGGCCAGAGCAGCCCGATTGCGACCATCCGTTCCGTGCCGCAGGACTGGCTGGCGCGGCTGCCCGGCCAGGTGCTGGCCGGCGTGCACCTGTGGGTGCTTGCGAGCCAGACCGTCGCCGCCGCCACACTGGTGCGGCATGTGCTGAACGAGGAGACGCTGGTGGCCTCGGCTGTGGTGCAGGGGCAGGGCGAGGTGTTCACCGATTTCGCGCTGCATCCAGACGGCTTCTCGCGCATGGTGCTGCTGGCCGGCCAGGTCGGTCGGCGCCGGCTTGGCCGGCTGGTGCAGCAACTGCTGGAGATCGACACCTACCGGATGGCGGCGCTGCTGGGGCTGCCGGCGGCGCGCGAAGCATCTTCGGTGCTGGGCTACGCCGAGCGTGAGCTGGCCGAACTGGCCGAGTCGATCCGGCTGGCGGCGCGCGACCAGGAGCCGATGCTGCTGGATCGGCTGACGCGGCTGGCCGGCAAGGTGGAAAGCCAGTATGCCGCCACCCATTCGCGCTTTTCCGCCAGCGCGGCCTACTTCGAACTGATCGACCGCCGCATCGCCGACATCGGCGAAACCCGGCTCGACGGCCTGCAGACCATCGGCGAATTCATGGAGCGCCGGCTGTCGCCGGCGCGCAGCACCTGCGCCTGGGCCACGCGCCGGCAGGATGCGCTGTCGCAGCGCGTCTCGCGCATGAGCAACCTGCTGCGCACGCGGGTGGAGATCGAGCAGCAGCAGGGCAGCCAGGCGCTGCTGGACACGATGAACCGGCGTCAGGGCCTGCAGCTCAAGCTGCAGTCGACGGTGGAAGGCCTGTCGGTCGCCGCCATCACCTATTACATCGTCGGCCTGGTGAGCTACCTGGCGAAGGCCGCGCACGGCATCGGCTGGCCGTGGAGCGCCGAAGGCACGGCGGCCTGCGCGATCCCCGTGGTGGCGCTGGCTGTCTGGCTGTCGCTGCGCCGGCTGCACAACAAGGTGTTCAGCGAGTAGGCCGCGCTGCACCGCTGCCGCCCATGCCAAACTCGCTACAGCTTGAATCCGAAACCTCAGCTAGAGCCAGCGGCCCCGGACCATGCCGCAGGCACAGGCATGGCGGCGGGCCTGGCGCTGGCCGTCACCGGCGCCATCACCTTCAGCGGCAAGGCCATCATCGTCAAGCTGTCGTACCGCTACGGCGTCGACGCGGTGACGCTGATCATGCTGCGCATGCTGTTCGCGCTGCCGATCTTCGCCGCCATGGCCTGGTGGGCCAGCCGCGGCAAGGCGCCGCTGTCGCCGCGCGACTGGCTGGGCGTGGTCGGCCTGGGCTTTTGCGGCTACTACCTGTCCAGCTTCCTGGACTTTGCCGGCCTGAAATACATCACGGCCTCGCTCGAGCGGCTGATCCTGTACCTCAACCCGACCTTCGTCATGTTGCTGGCCTGGCTGGTGTACGGCAAACGCTTCGCGCGCATGCAGCTGGCGGGGATGGCCCTGAGCTATTGCGGCGTGGTGCTGGTGTTCGCCCATGAAGTGCAGCTGGCCGGCCAGCAGACGGCGATCGGCGCGGCGCTGATCTTCGCCAGCGCCGCCAGCTATGCCGTCTACCTGGTCTACAGCGGCCAGCTGGTCAAGCGGCTGGGCTCGCTGCGGCTGGTGGGCCTGGCGACTTCCGTGGCCTGCCTGTTCTGCCTGCTGCAGTACGTGCTGCTGCGCCCGATCGGCGCCGCCTTCGAGGTTGCGTCGCCGGTGATCTGGCTGTCCGTGCTGAACGCGACGCTGTGCACGGCGGTGCCGGTGCTGCTGGTGATGATGGCGATCGAGCGGATCGGCCCGGCGCTGTCGGCCCAGAGCGGGATGGTCGGCCCGCTGGCCACCATCATGATGGGCGTGCTGGTGCTGGGCGAGCCGTTCACCGCCTGGATCGCGGCCGGCACGGTGCTGGTGATCGCCGGGATCTTCGTGTTCAGCCGCGGCTCGCGCTGAGGCCCTAGCGCCGGCGGCTGGCCAGCCGCTGCGACAGCGGCACTGCCGGCTTGCCGGCAAAGGCGTCCAGCCGGTCGCCCATCGCCAGCTCCAGCTGGTCCAGCCGCAGTTGCGGCGCCGGGTGGGTGCGCAGCGCCAGCGAGAACAGCGGGTTGTCCGGCGCCGCGGTGCGCAGTTGCTGCAGCACCGACGGCAGGCCGTAGGGGTCGAAGCCGGCGCGGGCCGCCAGCGCCACGCCGTTGCGGTCGGCGTCGAATTCGTCGCCCTGGTCCAGACCGCTCGAGTAGAGGTCGCGGCCCAGCGCCAGCAGCTGCGCCGAAATGGCGCCGCCGACATTGCTGTTCAACTGCGAACCCAGCAGCTGTGTCGCCAGCCCGGCCTGCGCCTTGCTGCGCAGGGCCTGCAGGTGGTGCTTGTCGGTGACATGGGTGATCTCGTGGGCCAGGATGCCGGCAAGTTCGGCCTCGTCGACGCGGTCGATCAGCCCCTTGGTCACGAACACATAGCCGCCGGGCGCGGCGAAGGCGTTGACGCCGGGGTCGTCCAGCACGCCGAAGGTCCAGGGCAGCTGCGGGCGCGCCGACTGCAGGCTGATCCAGCGACCCAGCTGGTTCACATAGCGCTGCAGCGCCATGTCGGGATGCAGCGGCTTGCTGCCAAGCAGCACCGCCGCCAGTTGCCGGCCGATCTCGATCTCGCGGGGCTCGTCGATCTGGTCCAGTGATTGAGACAGCAGCTGGACCAGGTCGCCGCCGGCGCGGTTGCCGCTTGCCGGCGCCAGCATGTTGCCCAGGTTGACTGGAGCGCCGGGGGCCTGCTGCTGCTGGCGAATGATGGAATTGAAGATGCCCAGGCCCTGGGCGCTGGCGGCGACCGGCAGGCTGGCGGCCAGTGCGACCGCGATCGCGATGCGGCAAAGGATGTTCTTCATGGCTGCTGGCGATTGGTGTTGCCGCCCTGCGAGCGGGCCGGCACTGGCAGCGCCGGAACGTTGGCGGCGACCAGCGCGGCGTCGGCCGCGAACTGGCGCGCGCCGCTCTCGCCCTGGCGCAGCTGCTCCATCTGGGCGACGGCATTGAGGTTCGGCTGGGCGCGTGCCAGGTCTTCGGCCTCGAGGCCGCGGATGCCGATGGTGGAGGTCGCGACCCGTGGCGGCGTCGATCCGCCGCCCAGCAGGTTGCTCAAGCCGCGCAGGCCGCTGGTCACCGGGTTGGCGCCGGACTGCGCGCCGGTGCCGGCCCCCGCGCCCAGGCCGGCCGGGCCGACGTCGAACATGTGGACCCAGCCGGCGATGCCGCCACGGGTCTGCACCCGGATCCAGGCGCCCTGCCGGTCGCCCAGGCGGGTGACCGGTTCCTGCGCCGGCAACGCAGCCAGGCTGCTGCCGCCGTCGCCGGGCGCGTCGCGCAGTTGCGCCGGACGCTTGAGCATCGCCGGCTCGCCCTGCTGGGCCGCCCCCAGGCCGCAGAACGCGGCGATCGCCAACCCCAATGCCAGGCCGGGGCCGCGGCGCCGCAATGTCGCACGTATCATGTTCTGTTCTTTCAAACGTACAGGGGCATTGTTATGGATCTGGGAATTGCCGGCAAATGGGCACTGGTCTGCGGCGCCAGCAAGGGACTGGGCTTCGGCTGCGCGCAGGCGCTGGTGCGCGAGGGCGTCCATGTGGTGATGGTGGCGCGCGGCGCCGAGGCGCTGGAAGCGGCGGTGCAGCGGCTGATCGACGATCCGGCCCGGCCGAAGGACACGGCGGTGCAGCACGTCGTCGCCGACATCACGACGCCCGAAGGCCGGGCCGCGGCGTTCGAGAAACATCGCGAATACGACATCGTGGTGACCAATGCCGGCGGCCCGCCGCCCGGCGACTTCCGCGACTGGGACCGAGAGGCCTGGGTCAAGGCGCTGGACGCCAACATGCTCACGCCGATCGAACTGATCAAGGCCACCGTCGACGGCATGGCGGCGCGCGGCTTCGGGCGCATCATCAACATCACATCGAGCTCGGTGAAGGCCCCGATCGACGTGCTGGGCCTGTCCAACGGCGCGCGCAGCGGCCTGACCGGTTTCGTTGCCGGCGTCGCCCGCACCACCAAGCTGGCCTCGGCCAACGTGACGATCAACAACCTGCTGCCCGGCGTGTTCGACACCGACCGCATCCGCACCATGGCGCAAGGCCAATCGCAAAAGACCGGCAAGGCGGTCGACGAGATCCTGGAAGGCCGGCGCGCCGCGGTTCCCGCCCGGCGGCTGGGCACGCCGGACGAATTTGGCGCCACCTGCGCCTTCCTGTGCAGCCAGTACGGCGCCTACATCACCGGCCAGAACATCCTGATGGACGGCGGCGCCTACCCGGGCACCTATTGAGCGCCCGCTGACCGGCGCCGCGATCCCACAGGCCGCCGCATGACGATCGTCACCATGGTGCTGGTGCTGGTCGCGGCGGTGGTCGCCAGCGCCTTCGCCGCGCGCCTGCTGCCGCTGAAGATCCCGCTGCCGCTGCTGCAGATCGCGCTCGGAGCGCTGCTGGCCGGCGGCTTCGGCTACGAGGTCGGATTCGATCCGCAGCTGTTCCTGCTGCTGTTCATCCCGCCGCTGCTGTTCCTGGACGGCTGGCGCATTCCCAAGGGAGCCTTCTTCCACGACTGGCGGCCGATCCTCGCGCTCGCGATCGGGCTGGTGGTGTTCACCGTGGTCGGCCTGGGTCCGCTGATCCACTGGATGATTCCCGCGGTGCCGCTGGCGGTGGCCTTCGCCCTGGCCGCCATCCTGTCGCCGACCGATCCGGTGGCGGTGTCGGCGATGACCGCCAACGCGCCGATCCCGTCGCGCCTGATGCACATCCTGGAAGGCGAGGCGCTGCTCAACGACGCCAGCGGCCTGGTGTGTTTCAGCTTTGCCGTGACGGCGGCGCTGACCGGGACCTTTCACTGGCCGACGCGTCGGCCAGCTTCGTGCTGGTGGCCGGCGGCGGCGTGCTGGCGGGAGTGGCCGTCACCTGGGCCATCGCCGGCCTCAACCGGCTGCTGGTGCGGCGCGCCGGCGAAGAGCCGCCGACCCAGATCCTGATCAGCCTGCTGATTCCGTTCGCGGCTTACCTGGTGGCCGAACAGCTGCACGCCTCGGGGCGACCCGGATGCAGCGCAATGCGGTCTGGAACACGGTGCAGAACAGCTTGAACGGCATCATCTTCGTCGTGCTCGGCGCCCAGCTGCCGCCGATGCTGGCGCGACTGCCGGCCGTCGCGGCGGCCAATGGCGCCGGCAGCGCCTGGGGCCTGCTCGGTGTGCTGCTGGCCATCACGCTGGCGCTGGCCGCGCTGCGCTTTTTCTGGGTCTGGCTGTCGATGTGGGCGACGGTGTTTCGCGCCGGGCTGCGCGGCCGGCCGACCCGTGCGCCTCAGCTGCGGCTGCTCGCCGTCACCGCCGTCGCCGGCGTGCGCGGGGCGGTCACGCTGGCGGGCATCCTCACGCTGCCGCTGCTGCTGGCGGACGGCAGGCCGTTCCCCGCGCGCGAGCTGATGATCTTCCTGGCGATGGGCGTGATTCTGCTGTCGCTGCTGATCGCCAGCGTCGGCCTGCCGCTGCTCACCCGGGGCCTGCATGAACTGCCGCAGCCGCAGCGCGGCGACATCGAAAGCAGCGCCCGGATCGCGGCCGCCGAGGCGGCGACCCGGCGGGTCGAGAAGCTGCTGGCGCAGCCGCCGGCCGATGCGCTGACCGCCGAAGTCCGGCCCGAAGCGGCCCAGCAGGTGCTCAACGTCTACCGCCGCCGGCTCGACTACGGCCATGCCGCGGCCGAGGATTCGCAGCGGCTGGCGCTGCAGGCCGAGCTGCAGCGGCAACTGCGGCTGGAGGCGCTGCGGGCAGAGCGCGACGAGCTGTACCGGCTGCGCCGCACCCATGCGATCGACGACACCCTGCACCGCCAACTGGTGCGCGAGATCGACCTGATGGAGGAGAGCCTGGCGCGCGAGCCGCCGCCCTGAGTTAACGGCGCGACGACACCACGATGCCGCCGACGATCAGGGCGAAGGCGAGACCGTGGTACAGGTGCGGCAGCTCGTGCAGGAAGGCGGCCGACATCAGGGCCGCGAACAGCGGCGTGAGGTTGGAAAAGAAACCGGCGACACTGGGACCGGCGCGCTGCACGCCCATGCCCCAGCAGCGGTAGGCAATGATCGCCGGTCCCACCGCCACGTAGGCCAGGGCTGCCGCCAGCGGCCAGCCCCAGTGGATCTGCGCGTCGGTCAGCGCCCATTCGCCGGCGGCGAACAGGCCCGACCACGCCAGGCCGAACACGATCTGCGCCAGCAGGAAGGCCGCCCAATCGGACCGGATGGCGGGCGGATCATCGGGCCGCACCAGCAGCCAGCTGTAGACGGCCCAGGCGGCGGTGGCCAGCAGCACGTAGACGTCGCCGGGCACCAGCCGCACCGCCAGCAACTGCTGCCAGTCGCCGCGCGCCAACACCACCAGCACGCCGGCGATCGACAGCACGGCCCCGGCCACCTGGCGCCCGGTCACGCGCTGGCCGAAGAACAGGGCGCCGATCCCCAGCATGAACACCGGCGCGCTGGCCGCCACCAGCGTGACGTTCAGCGGCGTCGAGGTCTTGAGCGCCAGGTACTGCAGCGCGTTGTAGCAGCCCACCCCCAGCAGGCCGAGCACCGCATAGCGGCGCCAGTGGCTCCACAGCCGGCTGTCCCGGCGCAACACCGCGGCGGCCAGCGGCAGCAGCAGCAGGAATGCCAGCGCCCAGCGCAGGAAGTTCAGCGTGATCGGCGGCACCATGCCGTTGACAAGCCGGCCGACGATGGCGTTGCCGGCCCACAGCAGGGGCGGGACGGTGAGCAGCAGGGCGGTGGACGGGGTCAGGCGCTGGGTCATAAGGTCCCCGACTGTAGCGTCGGCGGCATTGACTTCGCGGCGGGCAGGGCCGTGCGATTCATGGCAGCATGGCGCAGATTTTCAACAACGAGGAGATCAGCATGAGCAGAGCAGTGCGCATCGACAAACAGGGCGGCCCCGAGGAAATGAAGATCGTCGACGTCAGCGTCGGCGAACCGGGCGCCGGCGAGATCCGGATCCGCCACAAGGCGGTCGGCCTGAACTTCATCGACGTCTACCAGCGCAGCGGCGTGTACCAGCTACCCATGCCCCTTACCCTGGGCATGGAAGCATCGGGCATCGTCGAGGCCGTCGGCCCCGGCGTGACGCACCTGAAGGTGGGCGACCGCGCCGCCTACGCCAGCCAGCCGCCGGGCAGCTACTGCGAAGTGCGGGTGATGCCGGCCAAGTGCGTGTGCAAGCTGCCCGACGCGATCGATTTCGACACCGGCGCGGCGATGATGCTCAAGGGCCTGACGGCGCAGTACCTGCTCAAGAGGACGCTGCCCCAGGGCGGGCTGAACCAGGGCGACTTCGTGCTGTTCCACGCCGCTGCCGGCGGCGTCGGCCTGATCGCCTGCCAGTGGGCCAGGGCGCTCGGACTGCAGTTGATCGGCACCGCCGGCTCGGATGAGAAGTGCGCGCTGGCCAAGGAATTTGGCGCGGCCCACGTCATCAACTACAGCAAGGAAGACTTCCTGCCCCGGGTCAAGGAGATCACCGGCGGCAAGGGCGTGAAGGTGGTCTATGACTCGGTCGGCAAGGACACCTGGGACAAGTCGCTCGACTGCCTGCAGCCGTTCGGCCTGATGGCCAGCTTCGGCAACGCCTCGGGCCCGCCGGCGCCCTTTGCCCCCGGCATCCTGGGCGCCAAGGGCTCGATCTACGTCACCCGCCAGACCCTGTTCAGCCACATCGCCACCCGCGAGGGCACCCAGGCGATGGCCGACGACCTGTTCGAGGCGGTCACCAGCGGCAAGGTGTCGATCCGGATCGACCAGCGTTATCCGCTCGACCAGGTGCAGCAGGCCCACCGCGACCTGGAAGCGCGCAAGACCACCGGCTGCACCATCCTGACGCTGTAACCGCTGCTGACCTGAGGTGTGAGCGCCATCTCCTACAGGGGGTTGGCTAGGGTGCTGGCAGCGCTTTGCTGAACCTGACCTTTACAGTGGATCAATTTTACAAATCCGGGCGAGCGTCGAAACAACAGCGGCGGCCCCGACAACCACTGGAGAGAGCCATGAAGTTCAGGGCTTACATCGTCGAGGACAGCCCCATGATCCGGGACAACCTGATCGAGACCCTGCAGGAGCTCGCCCTGGTCGATCCGGTGGGCGTGGCGGAAACCGAGCAGGAAGGCAAGCGCTGGCTGGCGCAGAACGACGGCTACTGGGACCTGGCGATCGTCGACCTGTTCCTGCGCGAAGGCAGCGGGCTGAACATCCTGGAGGCCTGCCGCGACCGCCGGCCGGACCAGAAGATGATCGTGCTGAGCAACCATGCGACCAACGACGTGCGCTGGCGCTGCGCCCAGCTCGGCGCCGACGCCGTGTTCGACAAGTCCACCGAAATCGACGCGCTGGTCGAGTACTGCATGACCGAGCGCGGCAAGGCGGAAAGTCGCCCCGAATCGTACGCCTAGAGGTCAAGGACCTTCGGCCAGCGGCAGCTGGCGCAGCCGGCTGGGCGCCAGCGCGCCGGCCGAATCCAGGATCGGATAGGCGATCGAGCAGATGTGCGAATTGATCCGCTTGAGGTCGCTGATCAGGTCGATGTGCAGCGAACTGGTCTCGATGCTCTGCTGGGTGTTGTCGCCCAGGCGCACCAGGTGGGTCTGCGCATAGGCGCGCTCCAGGTCGCGAAAGCGCGCCTTCTCTTCCAGCAGCTTCTGCGCATCGCGCACGTTGCCGTTGAGGAACACGCTCATTCCCAGCCGCAGGTTGTCCGTCAGCCGCGCGTGCAGTTCGCAGATCTCCGCCATGCCGGCCTCCGAGAAGCTGCGGCCCTTGCGGATCTTCTTGTCCTCGATGTCCAGCAGGATGCGCTCGATGATGTCGCCGACCTGCTCCATGTTGATGGTGAAGCTGATGATGTCGGTCCAGCGCCGGCTCTCGGCCTCGGACAGCGCCTCGCGCGAGATCTTGGTCAGGTAGTACTTGATGGCGGAGTAGAGCTCGTCGACCGAGTCGTCCAGCCGGCGCAGTTCCTCGGCCAGCCGCAGGTCGTTGTTCTTGATCACGGTGAGCATGCCGACCATCATGGTCTCGACCAGGTCGGCCTGGTGCAGCGCTTCACGGGCGGCGCAGGAGATGGCCAGCGACGGCGTGGCCAGCGCCGAAGGATCGAGGTGATGCGGACGGCCGGCCACCAGCGGCTTTTCCGGCTTGGGCAGCCAGCGGGCCACCATCCGCGCCACCGGCGTCGTCAGGCCGATGAAGATCAACGCCACCATGATGTTGAAGCAAAGGTGGAACAGCACGACCACCCGGGTCGTCTCCCCCAGGTAGGGACGGGCGTATTTCAGCCACAACCCGATCAACGGCATCGCGATCAGCACGCCCAGGATCTTGAACACCAGGTTGCCCAGCGGCACCTGGCGCGCCTCGATCGAGGCCCGGTTGGTGGTGAGCACGGCCAGCAGGCCGCTGCCCAGGTTGGCGCCCAGCACCAGGCCCAGCGCCACATCCAGCGGGATCACGCCGGTGGTGGCCAGCGTCGCCGTGAGCAGCACGATCGCCAGGCTGGAATAAGAAACCACGGACAGCAGGGCGCCGACGAAGATCTCCAGCATCAGGTCGCTGGACAGCGAGGACAGCAGCGCCTTGATGGCCGGCGCCTTGGTCAGCACGCTGGTCGCTTCGCTCACCAGCCGCAGCGCCAGCAGCATCAGGCCCAGGCCGATCAACACCCGGCCGAAGCGGCCGGCGGGGCTGGACTGTCGCGAGATGAACAGCACCACGCCGACGAAGATGAACAGCGGCGACAGCCACGACAGGTCGAACGAGAACACCACTGCCATCAGGCTGGTGCCGATGTCGGCGCCCAGCATCATCGCCAGCGCCAGCGGCAGGCCGACCAGGCCCTGGGCCACGAACGCGGAAACGATCAGGGCCGTGGCAGTGCTGGACTGGACCAGCGCGGTGACGCCCAGGCCGGACAGGGCGGCCGTGTAGCGGTTGCTCAGGCTGTGGGCCAGGATCCGGCGCAGGTTGGCACCGAACACCCGCAGGATGCCGGTTCGAACGAGTTGGGTACCCCAGACAAGCAGCGCGATGGCCGCCAGAAGATTCAACAAATGCTTCATTGCTCAAGTTTCACTATACGCTTGACGCGGCGCAGCAACATCGGGGCCAGCCCGCGTCCTCAGCGCGCGCGACGCACCCGCAGCAGTTCGTCCAGGATCAGGCCGGCGGCGCCGATGGTGATCGCGCTGTCGGCCACGTTGAAGGCCGGAAAGTACCAGCCGTGCCAGTGGAACTGCAGGAAGTCGACCACGTAGCCGTGCAGCAGCCGGTCGACCACGTTGCCGACGGCGCCGCCCAGGATGCACGCCAGCGAAAAGCTGAACAGCTTCTGCCCCGCGTGCGAGCGCAGCATCCAGACGATGAACACGGTGGCGCCGATCCCGATGGCGGTGAACAGCCAGCGCTGCCAGCCCGAACTCGCCGCCAGGAACGAGAACGCGGCTCCGGTGTTGTGCGCGCGCACGATGTTGAAGAAGCTCGTGATGGTCGTGGAGTCGCCCAGCCGGTAGGCGCCCAGGATCAGGACCTTGGTGAACTGGTCGGCGATCAGGATGATCAGCGCCAGGCCCAGCCACGGCAGCATGCTGCCGGTCGAAGCGGACGGGCGGGCCATCAGGCGAACAGCCGCTGTTCGCCGGCGCCGAACAGGTTGCTGACGCAACGGCCGCACAGCGTCGGATGCGCGTCATCGGCGCCGACATCGGCGCGCCAGTGCCAGCAGCGCTCGCACTTGCTGTCTTCCGACGCGGTCACCTTCACCGCCATCGTGTCCCCAGCGACGATGCGCATCGCCGACGTGATGAAGACGAACTTGAGGTCGTCGCCCAGGCTGGCCAGCGACTCCCACAGCTCGCCGTGACTGGCCATCGGCACCGTCAGTTCGACATTGGCCTGCAGCGAGGAGCCGACCTTGCCTTCGGTGCGAAGGCTCTCGATTTCCTTGTTCACCAGCTCACGGGCAACCCGGATGCGGGTCCACTTCTCCAGCAGTTCCGCATCCGGCCCGCCGAGCTCGGCATAGGTTTCGAAGAAGATCGATTCCGAGTTGCCGAAGATCTTCCACGCCTCTTCGGCGGTAAAGCTCAGGAACGGCGCCATCCAGCGCAGCATGGCGTGGGTGATGTTCCACAGCGCCGTCTGCGCGCTGCGGCGGGCCAGCGACTTGGGCGCGGTGGTGTAGAGCCGGTCCTTCAGCACGTCCAGGTAGAACGCGCCCAGGTCTTCCGAGCAGTAAACCTGCAGCTTGGCGACGACCGGATGGAACTCGTACACCTCGTAGTGGGCCAGCACTTCCTGCTGGAACTGCGCGGCGCGCGACAAGGCGTAGCGGTCGATCTCCAGCATCTCGGCCAGCGGCACCGCGTCCGTCGCGGGGTCGAAGTCGCTGACGTTGGCCAGCAGGAAGCGCAGCGTGTTGCGGATGCGCCGGTACGAGTCCACCACCCGGGCCAGGATCTTGTCGTCGCCGGCGATGTCGCCGGAATAGTCCGACGCCGCCACCCACAGCCGGATGATCTCGGCGCCGAGCTTTTGCGCCGTCACCTGCGGGTCGACGCCGTTGCCCTGCGACTTGCTCATCTTGCGGCCCTGGCTGTCGACGGTGAAGCCGTGCGTCAGCAGGCCGCGGTACGGCGCGCGGCCGTACATCGCGCAGGCGGTCAGCAGCGAGGAATGGAACCAGCCGCGGTGCTGGTCGTGGCCTTCGAGATAAAGGTCGGCCTCGGGACCGCTCTCGTGGCCCGAGCCCGGATGCGAGACCTTCAGCACGGTGGTGTGGGTGGTGCCGGAGTCGAACCACACCTCCAGGATGTCGGCGCTCTTGGTGTATTGCGCCGCTTCGGCCGCGGCGCCGACTTTGGCGAAGACCTCCTCGGTCGTCACCTTGCTCCAGGCCTCGATGCCGCCTTGCTCCACCAGATCGGCGGCCAGGTCCAGGATCTCCATCGTTTTCGGATGCAGCTCGCCCGAGTCCCTGTGCAGGAAGAAGGGCAGGGGCACGCCCCAGCTGCGCTGGCGGCTGATGCACCAGTCGGGTCGGCCGGCGATCATGTCGCGCAGCCGCGCCTTGCCGTTCTCCGGGTAGAAGCTGGTCTCCTCGATCGCGGCCAGCGCCATCTGGCGCAGTGTCGCCGGCGCCTTGTCGCTGGTGAACACGCCCTCGCCCTCGTCCATCCGGATGAACCACTGGGCGGCGGCGCGGTAGATCACCGGCGTCTTGTGGCGCCAGCAATGCGGATAGCTGTGGGTGATCGTTGCCGTCGCGAACAGCCGGCCGGCGTCTTTGAGCGACTCGATGATGACGGGCACCGCTTTCCAGATGTTCAGGCCGCCGAACAGCGGGAAGTCCGGCGCGTACGCGCCATTGCCCTGCACCGGGTTCAGGATGTCGTCGTACGCCACGCCGTGGGCGATGCAGGAGTTGAAGTCTTCGACGCCGTAGGCGGGCGACGAGTGGACGATGCCGGTGCCGTCGTCGGCCGTCGCATAGTCGGCCAGGTAGACCGGCGACAGGCGGCGGTAGCCGGCGTCGACGTCGTACAGCGGATGGCGGAAATTCAGCCCGCCCAGGGCCGCGCCCTTGGCCGTGGCCAGGATGGTGCCGGTCAGGCCGTAACGCTGCAAGCAGTCTTCCACCAGCACCGAGGCCAGGACCAGCAGGCCGCGCCCGGTCTCCACCAGCGAGTAGTCCAGTTCCGGGTTCAGGTTCAGCGCCTGGTTGGCCGGGATGGTCCAGGCGGTGGTGGTCCAGATGACGATGAAGACCGGCTTGCCAGTCAGATCCGTTCGCCCTGAGCCCGTCGAGCCCATGCCGAACGCCGCCAGCACCTGCTGCGGCTGGTCGGCCGCAAAGCCCACGTCCAGCGTCTGCGATTTCTTGTCCGCATATTCGATCTCGAACTCGGCCAGCGAGGAGCCGCAGTCGAAACACCAGTACACCGGCTTCAATCCGCGATAGACGAAGCCGCGTTCCACCACCCGCTTGAAGGCGCGGATCTCGGCCGCCTCGTTGACGAAGTCCATGGTGCGGTACGGATGGTCCCAGTCGCCCAGCACGCCCAGGCGCTTGAAGTCCGCCATCTGGATGCCGATCTGCTCGGTGGCGAAGGCGCGGCTTTTGGCCTGCATCTCGTCGCGCGGCAGGTTGCGGCCATACTTCTTTTCGATCGCGTTCTCGATCGGCAGGCCGTGGCAGTCCCAGCCCGGGATGTAGGCGGCGTCCAGGCCCTTGAGCTGGCGCGCCTTGACGATCATGTCCTTGAGGATCTTGTTGACGGCGTGGCCCATGTGGATCTGGCCGTTGGCATAGGGCGGGCCGTCGTGCAGCACGAACTTCTCGTGGCCGCAGCGGGCGGCGCGCAGCTTCTGGTACAGGCCCTGGTCTTCCCACTCCTTGACCCATTGCGGCTCGCGCTTGGGCAGGTCGCCGCGCATCGGGAACGGCGTGTCGGGCAGGTTGAGCGTGGCTCGGTAGTCGGTCTTGTCGGTCATGGGGAAGCCTTCGAATTGTCATTCCGGCCTTGGGCCGGAATCCAGGAGGTTGGACGGGGAAAGAGGGATTGCGGAACGGGTCCGCAATGACAATCCGTCAAATTCGATCGCGCGTGGTCTGGCGATGGGTTTCGGCGTGGGTGGACGCAAAAAAAGCCCGGGCGTCGTCGCGGTCCTTCGCGATTCCCGTCTTCAGGGCATCGAGACCGTCGTACTTGAGCTCGTCGTGCAGTTTGTGCAGCAGTTCCACCCGGATGATTTTACCGTACGCACCCTCCAGCCCGAGGCTGGCGGGCCATTCCAGGCAATGGGTCTCCAGCAGCACCCGCCCGCCGTTGACGTCGTCGGCGTCCACCGAGGGCCGGATGCCCAGGTTGGCGACGCCGGGCAGCGGCGATTCGCCCAGGCCATGCACCCGCACCACGAAGATGCCGCAGGCGGCCGGTTTCCAGTGCGAAAAGCGCAGGTTCAGGGTCTTGAACCCCAGTTCGCGGCCGAGCTTGCGTCCGTGGACCACGTGGCCGCTGATGCTGTAGGGCCGCCCCAGCAGGGCGGCAACTTGCTCCATCCGGCCCTGGCCCAGCGCCTCGCGGACGGCGGAACTGGACACCCGCGTGCCATGGACCTCGTAGCTGTTCATGCGGGCGACGTCGAAGCCCTTGCGGCCGCCGGCCGCGTCCAGCATCGCGTAGTCGCCGGCCCGGCGCTGGCCGAACCGGAAGTCGTCCCCCACCAGCACGTACTTGACCCCAAGGCCGCGCAAGAGCACGTCGTCGATGAAGGCCTCGGGAATCAGTGACGAGAAGCGGGCGTCAAACGGGATGACAACGCATTGCTCCACGCCGCAGCGGGCCAGTTCGGTCAGCTTGTCGCGCAGCGTGGCGACCCGGGCCGGCGCCAGTTCGGGCTTGCGCTGCAGGGCGGCGAAATAATCCCGGGGATGCGGCTCGAAGGTCATCACGCAACTGGGCACGCCCCGGTGCCGCGCCTCGTTGTTCAAGAGCGCCAGCATGGCCTGGTGGCCGCGGTGCACGCCGTCGAAATTGCCGATCGTCAGCGCGCAGGCGGGCGCAATGCCGGGATGTTTGAAGCCTCTGAAGATCTGCATGCGCGTTGGTATCGTTTTGATAGCAGGTGGCGCACGCCCCTCAAGCGCCCGCGGGGCGGATCGTCACCAAACAAGGTATATTGTGGCTTACGTTTGCTGTTCCGTTCAGTGGTTGCCCATTGTTGAAGGAGGCGTGGTTTGAAGGTCCTGAAGCTGTCCGCCCAAGGTCTGCCCCAGTCGTGGATTTCGCTGGAGCAAGCCGTGCTGCATTACGCCGCGGAGGAAGTGCGCTGGGAAGTCGGTGCCCAGGTGGCGCGCTTTCGCGGGGGCCACAACGCCATGACCGGCGAGCAGTCGGTGATCACCGTGAGCAGCATCATCGGCACCAAGGGCGTGCCCAACATCAATCCTTTCGACCTCAAGCCGGGCCTGACCAACAGCAAGCTGTTCGCCCGCGACCGCGACGTCTGCGCCTACTGCGGCCAGGACCACCACGAGGAAGAACTGACGCGCGAGCACATCATCCCGTTTGCCCAGAACGGCAAGGACCACTGGATGAACGTGGTCACGGCCTGCCGGGCCTGCAACCACCGCAAGAGCAACCGCACGCCGGAACAGGCGCACATGCCGCTGCTCTATGCGCCCTATGTTCCCAGCCTGTGGGAAGACTTCATCCTGCGGAACCGGCGCATCCTGGCCGACCAGATGGAGTTCCTGATGGCGCACCTACCCAAGTCGTCGCGGCTCTACGCCTAGTCAGTGAGTTCCAGCAGGGACAGGTGTCCTTGCGCGGCGGGCCATGAACGGCCGACCACCCGCTCGCCGTTGAACTCCGCCACCACCGGCCGCGGCTGCGCCGACGCCAGCTTGACCTTCGAACTTGCCACGCCGGCGCCGGGCAGCGCCCCGGGCGGCGGCGTCTGGCCGTCGAACGCCATCCGGTCGCGCGCCGGGTCCAGGTAGCCGCGCGGCCGCGTCATCGTGACGATGGCCCCGGCCTCGCGATCCGCGTCGGCGATCCGCTCCGGCTTCAGGTTGACGATGCTGCTGGAGCGCGGGAACGGGCTGCGGTAGATGTGGGTGGTGGCGTAGCCGGGAGCGGCGACGACGAATTCGTAGGGCGTGCCGGGCTGGGCGGCGAATGGGCCCCAGAGGCCGTCGGCGCCGATCGTCTTCGAATACGCGGCCGCACCGCGCCGTTCGCCGGTGGCCGGGTCGGTTGCGTAGATCTCCAGCCGGGCGCCGGGCAGGGGCAGGTTGTTGCTGAAGTTGCCGGACTTCGGGTCGGTGGACGACACGCCCATGCCGCTGACCTTGCCGCTCAGGGCGACGGCTGCTTCCGGCGCCGGCGTGGTGGTGGTGGGGGCGCGACCGGTGATGAATTGGTAGGCGGCCGCAAATGCCGCGGGCGAGTAGGCGGTCTCCCGGTGGTCGATGCGCGGAATCACCACGTTGGTCGCGCCCTTGAGTTCCGGACCGGCGTAGGTGACATTGGTGGCCACGCCCTTGCGGCCGATCCACAGGCCGTCGGGCTGCGCGAACTTGTCGTTGCTGTCGGAGCGGATGGTCAGCCACTTGACCGGCCCGGTGACTTCGTCGCCGGCCGCATTCTTCGGCGCGTTCAGGCCCATCAGGTAGGGTCCGGTGCCGGCAAATTCATTGTTTTCGTTGAAGCCGGCAATGGCCTGCACGCCATGGTTCGGCGTGCCTCCGAGGATGGCGTGGCTCACGGTGCGATCGCCGCCGCCGTTCAGGATGTAGCTGCGGATCGCGTTGCCGCCACGCGAGTTGCCGATCAGGACCACCTTGCTGGCGCCGGTGGCCTGCAGCAGATTCTCGACCTCGGCCTTCAGGTACGCCATGTTGTCCGCGGCCGACGTGCGCCCGGCCTGGGCCTTGCTGTCGTCGTCGCGGGCCAGCGGGTAGGGCACGTCGACCGCGTGCAGGCGCTCGCGCGGCCATCCGTTGGATTCGAACCGCCAGACCGTGCTCTGCCACAGCGCCGCGGTGTCGCCGTTGCCGTGCATGAAGACGATGGGCGGGGCTTCCTGCAGGGAAGGGGCGCTGGCGCAGCCGGTGGCCAGCACCGCGACGGCGACGCAGCAGCCGATGAAGTGGCGGCGGCCGATCATGCGAAGACGCCCGCCGTGTCCTGCATCTGGCGGGACACCTCGCCGAGCTGGTGCAATGTGTCCCCGAAGCTCAGTTCGAGCTGGGTCAGCTTCTTGAAGTAATGGCTGCCGATGTATTCGTCGGTGACGGCGATGCCGCCATGCAGCTGCACGGAGTTCTGGCCGACGAAGCGCATCGCCACCCCCAGCTGGTACTTGGCTCGGGCCATGGCGCGACGCCGTTCCGGCGCCGGGGCATTGAGCTTGAGCGAGGCGTAATAGCTCATCGAGCGCGCCAGTTCCTGCTGCATCTTCATGTCGGCAACCCGGTGCCGCAGTGCCTGGAACGTGGCCAGCGTCACGCCGAATTGCTTGCGCGTGTTCATGTACTCCACCGTGAGCTGCATGGTCTTGTCGATCACTCCCACGCCCTCGGCGCAGGTGGCGGCGATGCCGATGTCGACACCGTGTTCCAGCGCGGCCAGGCCGTCGACGGTCACCAGCGTCGCCGGGCTGTCCTGGAACGTCACTTCCGCCGCGCGGCTACCGTCCTGGGTGCCGTAGCCACGGGTGGTGACGCCGGCGGCAGAGCGCTCCACCAGGAACATGGCCATCTGGCCCTTGATGTTCGCTGGCACCAGGAACGCGTCGGCATGGTCGCCCGCAGCCACGATGCTTTTCGCGCCGCTGATCGTCCATTGCGCGCCGGCCTGGGTCGCGGCGGTTTCGCAGACGTCCAGCCGGTAACGGGCCTTGCGCTCCACGTAAGCCAGCACCACCAGTGCCTCGCCGCTTGCGATCTTCGGCAGCCAGGCAGACTTGAGCGCATCGGGCGCGTAGCCGGAGAGCAGGCCGCTGGCGATCAGCGTCTGGGCCAGTGGCTCCAGCACGATGCCGCGTCCCAGTTCTTCCATCACCACCATGCCCTCGATCGGGCCCATGCCCATGCCGCCCTGGTCTTCTGCGATGTACAGGCCGGCCAGGCCCAGGTCCGCCAGCTCGCCGTAGGCGCGGCGGTCGAAGCCACCTGCGTTCACCGCCTTGCGGCGGCGCTCGAAGTCGTAGCCCTTATCGACCCACTTGCGAACCGCGTCGCGCAGTTGTTCCTGGTCGTCGGAAAAGTCAAAGTCCATATCGATCTCCTGCATTCATCTGGCTGGAGCCCCTCCCGGAGGGGCCTTGGGGGGCAGTGGTGACCGCGGTTGCGCGAGCTGTCTTGGGCTAGCCCAAGACGGTTTGCGCCACGATGTTTCTCTGCACTTCGTTCGATCCGCCATAGATGGTGGTCTTGCGCAGGTTGAAGTAGGTGGAGGCCAGCGGCGCCAGGTAGGCGGCGCCGACGAACTCGCCCTGCCAGCCGGCGTCCATCGCCTCGGGCAGGAAGGGAATCGCGTAGGGGCCGGCGGCCAGCATCATCAGCTCGCTGTAACGCTGCTGGATTTCGCTGCCCTTGATCTTGAGCAGGCCCGCAATGTCCAGCGAGTTCTTGCCCGACTTCTCGGCCGACAGCACCCGCAACACCAGCATCTCCAGCGCCACCACGTCCACTTCCAGTTTGGCGATCTCGTCGCGCAAGCGCTGGTCGTCGTACACGTTCTCGGCCTTGGCGATGCGCTTGAGCCGTTCAAGTTCGCGCTTGGCGCGATTGACGTCGGCAATGTTGGTGCGCTCATGCGACAGCAGGTGCTTGGCGTAAGTCCAGCCCTTGTTCTCCTCGCCGATCAGGTTCTCGGCCGGCACCTCGACGTTGTCGAAAAAGACCTCGTTCACCTCGGGCTCGCCATCGAGCATGACGATCGGCCGCACGCTGACCCCGGGAGACTTCATGTCGATCAGCAGGAAGGAGATGCCGGTCTGCGGCTTGCCTTCGGTGCTGGTGCGCACCAGGCAGAAGATCCACTCGCCGTGCTGCGCCAGCGTGGTCCAGGTCTTCTGGCCGTTGACGATGTACTTGTCGCCCTTGCGTTCGGCGCGGGTTTTCAGCGACGCCAGGTCCGAGCCTGCGCCCGGCTCGCTGTAGCCCTGGCTCCACCAGACCTCGCCGCTGGCGATGCCGGGCAGAAAGCGCTGCTGCTGCTCCGGGTTGCCGAAGGCCATGATCACCGGCGCCACCATCACCGGCCCGAAGGGAACGATGCGCGGCGCGCCGGCCAGCGCGGTCTCTTCCTCGAACAGGTGCTTCTGGATCGCGTTCCAGCCCGGCCCGCCGAACTGCGTGGGCCAGCCGTAGCCCAGCCAGCCTTTCTTGCCGAGGATCTTCGCCCAGCGCTGCATGTCGTCACGGGTCAGGCGCAGCGCGTTGTGCACCTTGTCCGAGATGTCCTTGGGCAGGTTCTCGCGAACCCAGCCGCGAATCTCTTCGCGGAATTTCTGTTCTTCAGGGGTGAATGCCAAATCCATAGTGATCTCCGATTGTCCTGAGCCTGTCGAAGGACAGATCCGTCAATTATCGGCACGGTCGTGCTTTTCAGGCTGTCGGAGTGGCGACACGCCGAGCTGGTCGCAGAGATTCTGCAGCGCCGAGCGCAACTGCGCCACCTCGCCTTCCAGCACGCCGATGCGGGCTTCCAGGCCGGCGCTCGCCGGCGCGTCCGCCTGGCGAACATCATCCTGCCCGGCGGCGGCTTCGACCGGGCCGCACAGCAACTGGGCCCAGCGCTGCTCGCGCATGCCGGCGGCGCGCGGCAGCTTGACCACCAGCGGTCCGCCTTTCTCCTGGGGCCGCAGCTCCAGTTCGTCCAGGAAGGCGTCGACCGAAGAGATGTCGGCGAAGCGATACCAGCGTTCGCTGTTGATGCGCAACTCGCCGGCGGTCTGCGGCCCGCGCAACATCAGCAAGCCCAGCAGCACGGCAGATTGCTCCGGCACGCCGATCGCGCGCTGGAAGTTGTGCTCCCAGCGGGTGACGCGGCCGCCGCTGGACTCGAACACCAGCGAATGCCGCTTCAGGCTGTCGAGCGCCTCCTGCGCCTGGGCGTCGCCGACGTTCATCAGCGGGTCGCGGCTGGACTTCTGGTTGCAGCCCAGCACCAGCGAGTTGAGCGTCAGCGGATAGCTGTCCGGGACGGTGCGGGCCTTCTCCATCAGCGTGCCGAGCACGCGGGCCTCGATGGCGGAAAGAAGCGGTGGATTCATGGCTGAGATAATTGGCAGGTGAAGAACATCGTGATCCTGATTTCCGGCGGCGGCTCCAACATGGCGGCCATTGTGCGCGAGGCTCAGCGTGCCAACTGGCGCCAGACCCTCGGGGCGCAGGTGGCGGCAGTCATCAGCAACCGTCCCGACGCCGGTGGCCTGGCACTGGCGCGCGAGCAGCACATCGCCGCCGAAGTGGTGGATCACAAGGGCTTCCCCTCGCGCGAGGCCTTCGACGCGGCGCTGGCCGAGGCGATCGATCGGCACCAGCCGACGGTGGTGGCGCTGGCCGGCTTCATGCGGATCCTGACGCCGGCCTTCGTCGAGCGTTACGCCGGGCGGCTGGTCAACATCCATCCGTCGTTGTTGCCGGCATTTCCGGGGCTGCACACGCACGAGCGGGCCATTGCCGCCGGCTGCAATGTGGCTGGCGCCACGGTGCATCTGGTGACCTCGGAACTGGACCACGGCCCGATCCTGGAGCAGGCGGTGGTTCCGGTGCTGGCCGGCGACACGGCCCAGGCGCTGGCGGCGCGGGTGCTGACCCAGGAACACCTGATCTATCCCCGGGCGATCGCCGGCATGCTACGAAGGCTGTAGCAGGGTAAAGCGGGGCTGGCGCACGCCGTCGATCACCACGTCCTCGTTGAACATCGCAGCCGGCCGCACCCACAGGCCGTGCTCGCCGTACAGGGCGCGGTACAGGGTCATCGGTTCCAGGGTTTCGCTGTGGCGCACGGTGCCCAGGACGTCGTACAGCATGCCCTTGTAGTGCCGGTAGCGGCCCGGCGGCGTCTCGACCAGCGGCGGCAGGTCCTTGTCAGTCATAAGGTATGAGGTGGATGGGACAATGGGGCATGCATCCTAAAGCCCTGCTCGACGCCTGTGCCGAACTCGTCGCGCTCACCCTCAAATTCGACCACCCCGCAGACTCGATCGTCTCGCGCTACTTCCGCGACCACCGCTCGCTCGGACCGCGCGAGCGCGCCACGCTGGCGGAAACCGTCTACGCCGTGCTGCGCAAGAAGCTGCTGTTCGACCACTTCGCCCCCTCGGGCAGCGGGCCGAAAGAGCGGCGCCTCGCCATCCTGGGCTTTTACGGCCCGCGCGACTTCCTCAAGAGCGCGCTGTCCGACCAGGAAAAGAACTGGCTGGACCAGATCGACACCGTCAAGACCGCCGACCTGATGGAGCGGCACCGCCACAACCTGCCGGAATGGCTGGTGCAGCCGCTCAAGGAGCAACTGCGCGACGACTTCTGGCCGCTGGTGGAGGCGCTGAACCAGCCGGCGCCGCTGGACCTGCGCGTCAACACGCTCAACGACAAGCGGCCGGAGGTCCAGCAGGAGCTGAAGAAGGCCGGCATCAAGTCGACCATCACGCCGTATTCGCCCTGGGGCCTGCGGCTGGACGACAAGCCGCAGCTGGCCAAGGTGGACGCCTTTGTCCGTGGCGCCATCGAAGTGCAGGATGAGGGCTCGCAGCTGCTGGCCCTGCTGCTGGACGCCAAGCGCGGCGAGATGGTGGTGGACTTCTGTGCCGGCGCCGGCGGCAAGACGCTGGCGATCGGCGCCACCATGCGCAACACCGGCCGGCTCTACGCGTTCGACACTGCGGCGCACCGGCTCGACGCGCTCAAGCCGCGGCTGGCCCGCAGCGGCCTGTCGAACGTCCATCCGGCAGCGATCGCCCATGAGCGCGACGAGCGGATCAAGCGGCTGGCCGGCAAGATCGACCGGGTCCTGGTGGACGCGCCCTGTTCCGGGCTGGGGACGCTGCGGCGCAATCCCGACCTGAAATGGCGTCAGTCGCCCCAGTCGGTGGCGGAAATGACGGTCAAGCAGGCCGCCATCCTGCAAAGCGCGGCGCGGCTGCTCAAGCCGGGCGGCCGGCTGGTGTACGCCACTTGCAGCATCCTGCCGCAGGAGAACGAGGCCATTGCCGCCGCCTTCACCGAGGCAAATAAGGAGTTCACTCCACTGCCGGTGGGCGAGATCCTGTCCAATCTGAAAGTGGACGCGGCGGCCAGCCTGAGCAGCGGGCCGGTCAGCGGCCAGGAGTACCTGAGGCTGTGGCCGCACCGGCACGCGACCGACGGTTTCTTCGCCGCCGCCTGGCAGAAGAACAGCGATTGAAAACAAAACCGGATTCCTTGACCCAAATCAGGATCGCTGTGCATATCTACAGCTTGATTTGGAACCCCGCGCCTTAAAATGGGTCCTACGTGAAGGGCCACACCTGATGGCCTTCTTTTTTTGAGAGAGACGCTCCCCTATGTTGCTTCCCGATTGGGCCGTGTTGAACGCGGCGATTGACTGGCTTGGAAACGGCCTGTGGAACCTGTCCTGGTGGCAGATCGTTCTGTACACGCTGGTGACGACCCACATCACGATCGCCAGTGTCACCATCTTCCTGCACCGCACCCAGACCCACAAGGCCATGGAGCTGGGCCCGATCCCGTCCCATTTCTTCCGCTTCTGGCTGTGGCTGAGCACCGGCATGGTCACCAAGGAATGGGTTGCGATCCATCGCAAGCACCACGCCAAGTGCGAGACCGTGGACGATCCGCACAGCCCGCAGGTCAAGGGCATCGACGAGGTGTTCTGGCGCGGGGCCGAGCTGTACCGCCGGGAATCCAAGAACATGGACACGATGGAGCGCTACGGCACCGGCACGCCGGACGACTGGATCGAGCGCAACCTGTACACCCGCTACAGCTGGCAGGGCGTCGGCCTGATGCTGATCATCAACGTGGCGCTGTTCGGCATGGCCGGGCTGGCCGTGTGGGCCGTGCAGATGATCTGGATCCCGATCACCGCCGCCGGCATCATCAACGGCATCGGCCACTACTGGGGCTACCGCAATTTCGAGGCGCCGGACGCCAGTCGCAACATTTCGCCCTGGGGCCTGCTGATCGGCGGCGAAGAGCTGCACAACAACCACCACACCTATCCGACCGCGGCCAAGTTCTCGGTCAAGAAGTATGAGTTCGACATCGGCTGGGTCTACATCCAGATGATGAGCGCCATCGGCTGGGCCAAGGTCAAGAAGGTGCCGCCGAAGCTGCAACTGGGCGAGATCAAGCCGGTCGCCGATGAAAAGACGCTGGAGGCGCTGATCGCCAACCGCTACGAAGTGATGGCACGCTACGCGGGCGAGATGCGGCGCGTCTGCAAGGCGGAGATCGAGCAGCTCAAGACCCGCCAGGCCGACGGGTCGCAGCTGAAGGCCGCCAAGCGCTGGCTGCACCGTGACGACGACAAGGTGCCGGCGGCAGCCCGGCCGCAGCTGGCCGAGGCCCGCGCCGCTCACCCGGTGCTGGACAAGATGGTCACGATGCGCGAAGAGCTGCGCCAGCTCTGGCTGACCACCAACCTGTCGCGCGAGCAGCTCGCTGCCAATCTGCAGTCCTGGTGCCACCGCGCCGAGGAAAGCGGGATTGCCCAGCTCAAGCAATTTTCGATGAAGCTGCGCGCCGCCCACGGGTAAGGGATGCGCCTGCGTCAGCCGACGTCACAAAAAAAGGCCCCCAGGGGCCTTTTTTTACGTCCGCCGCAGGCTGACCCTGGGTTTTTCGCGTTTGGCGGCTGACTCGGGAATCAATCCTTGAGGTCGGCCGGCACTTTGCCGCCGTTGGCGGCCAGCTTGTTCATGACCTGCTTGTGCAGCCAGATGTTCATCTCGGCCGAGCCGTCCTTGGCGCCGGTATAGCCCAGTTCCGTTGCGAGGTCCTTGCGCTCCTGCAGGCTGCTGTCCAGGTCCAGCAGCTTCATCAGGTCGACAATGGAAGTGCGCCAGTTGAGCTTCTGCGGGTTCTTGGCCGCCAGGCCGTTCAGGACGGCCTCGACGTCCACCGGCTGTTGCTGGGCCGCCGCTCCTGCTGCAGCGGCATCGCCGGCGCCCGGGTAAGACGGGGCTGCCGCCGTGGTGTCGACAGTCGTGGAAGCGGCCGTGCCGCGATGGAAAATCTTGTCGAAAATCTTGCTGAAAACGCTCATGTGATGCTCCGGTGCAAAGGCGGGAGTGCCTTGGGAGCAATGGTCAGCCCGAGGACAGCAGGACCGTGTCGGACAACGGCCATTTCGGCAGACGTAAAAAAGCCCCGCCTGCGCGGGGCTCTCTGGATCCCCGCCTGCGCGGGGATTGAAGTAACCGGCCGAAGGCCTTGTTACTTCAACTTGGTTTCCTTGTACTCGACGTGCTTGCGAGCCTTGGGATCGAATTTCATGATCGCCATTTTCTCGGGCATCGTCTTCTTGTTCTTGCTGGTGGTGTAGAAGTGGCCGGTTCCCGCAGTGGATTCCAGCTTGATCTTTTCGCGTCCGCCTTTGCTTGCCATGATCGTTCCTTAGTCGCTAAAAATTAAGCTTGACCGCGGGCGCGCAGGTCCGCGAGCACGGCGTCGATGCCGTTCTTGTCGATCAGGCGCAAAGCAGCGCTGGAAACACGCAGGCGAATCCAGCGGTTTTCAGTCTCGATCCAGAAACGGCGGTATTGCAGGTTCGGCAGGAACCGGCGCTTGGTTTTGTTGTTGGCGTGGGAAACGTTGTTTCCGACCATCGGGCCCTTGCCCGTGATTTCGCAGACGCGTGCCATAAGCACTCCATTCAGTTTGCACGGCCGGCACTGTCGGCCGGAACGCCTGCGTTCCAACCTCGCACCAGCCTGACCTCGCCAGAAGGGTGGCGGTAACCCTGTTCACCGACGACCCTCCCGGGCCGAATTCAGCAAAGCCTTGGATTATAGCTGTTTTGGCTGAGCCGGATCATTCAGCCTGCTCGAGGAAGCGCTGGGCGTCCAGCGCCGCCATGCAGCCGGTGCCGGCGCTGGTGATGGCCTGGCGGTAGACGTGGTCCTGGACGTCGCCGGCGGCGAACACGCCGGGCACGCTGGTCATGGTCGCCATTCCCTGCAGCCCGGACCTGGTGAGGATGTAGCCATCCTTCATCTCGAGCTGGCCCTTGAAGATCTCGGTGTTGGGGGAATGGCCGATGGCGATGAAGCAGCCCTTGAGCTTGACGTCTTCGGTGGCGCCGCTCTGGGTGTTCTTCAGCCGGATGCCGGTCACGCCGCTGGCGTCGCCTAGCACTTCGTCCAGCGTGTTGAATAGCTTCAGCTCGATCTTGCCGGCCTTGACCTTCTCCATCAGCTTGTCGATCAGGATCGGCTCGGCCTTGAACTTGTCGCGCCGGTGCACCAGCGTCACCTTGCTGGCGATGTTGGAGAGGTACAACGCCTCCTCGACGGCGGTGTTGCCGCCGCCGATCACCGCGGTTTCCTCGCCGCGATAGAAGAAGCCGTCGCAGGTGGCGCAGCCGGACACGCCCCGGCCCATGAAAGCCTGCTCGGACGGCAGGCCCAGGTACTTGGCGGAGGCGCCGGTGGCGATGATCAGCGAGTCGCAGGTGTAGGTGCCGCCGTCGCCCTTGAGGGTGAACGGCCGCTTGCTGAAATCGACTTCGCTGACATGGTCGAACACGATCTGGGTCTTGAAGCGCTCGGCGTGTTCGAGGAATCGCTGCATCAGGTCAGGGCCCTGCACGCCGTGGACGTCGGCCGGCCAGTTGTCGACGTCGGTGGTCGTCATGAGCTGGCCCCCTTGCGCCATGCCGGTGATCAGCAGCGGGTTGAGGTTGGCGCGGGCCGCATAGACAGCGGCGGTGTAGCCGGCGGGACCTGAACCGAGGATCAGGACTTTGGCGTGTTGGCTGGTGGGCATGATGGAAAACCTGTGTGGAAAACGCGACAGCTCGGTGTACATTCGGGCAGAGAAGGCCAGTTTCAATGGCTGTCGCTGCGATGATGGCTTGCAAATTCAATCCGTGTGATTGTAAGAACCCATCGCAAGGCTCGCGCCGGGAGGGATTTCAGACATGTCGATGCTCTCGAATCTGGAGCTGATCCGCAGGGTGCCGTTGTTCGCATTGTTGACCGCCAACCAGGCGGAAGCGGTCGCGGACGCCGTGACAAAGCGGCGGTTCAAGCGTGGAGAAGTCATCGTCGAACAAGGCGAGAAGTCCAACACGCTGTTCATCATCCTTACCGGCCGGGTGCGGGTGGTCACCGCCGACAAGCGTGGGCGCGAGGTCATCCTGGCCACGCTGCAACCGGGCGACTACATCGGCGAGATGAGCCTGATCGACAACGAGCCGCATTCGGCCACTGTGCGCGCCGAGGTGCAGACCGACATGCTGACCCTGGGCCGCGCCGAATTCGCGCGCTGCCTGCCGGAAAACAGCTCGATGGCCTACGCAATCATGAAGGGCCTCGTGCAGCGCCTGCGCCAGGCCGACCGCAAGATCGAATCGCTGGCCTTGATGGATGTCTATGGACGCGTCGCCCGTTCGCTGCTGGAGTTCGCGCTGCCGGACCGGGAAGGCCTGCTCACCATTCGCGAACGGATCTCCCGCCAGGACATTGCCAAGATGGTCGGCGCTTCGCGCGAGATGGTCAGCCGGGTCATGAAGGACCTGGAAGACCGCGGTTTCATCGAAACCCGCGTCGACGGCTCGATGCTGATCAAGGACCGGCTGACGACGCTTGGTTAGAAGGCTCGTCATTCCCGCGCAGGCGCTGCCCGTCATTCCCGCGCAGGCGGGAATCCAGAGCTTCCGATTTTCAATGCCCTGGATCCCCGCCTGCGCGGGGATGACGACTCCTTTCGCGGGGATGACGATTCCTTTCGCGGGGATGACGACTCCTTTCGCGGGGATGACTGCGCATGGTGACGCGTTAAGCTTGCACCTTCCACGATGTCTTACTCGCTCAACACCCTGAACAACCCGGCCCCAGGGACCGGACCGCAACGCGGCGTCGTCGGCCGTTTTGCCCACGAAATCGTGATCATCCTGGGCCTGGTTGCGCTGGCGTTCTGGCTGATGGCGCTTGCCAGTTACTCGATCGACGATCCGGCCTTCTCCACCTCCGGCAGCGGCGCGGCCGTGCGCAACTGGGGCGGCCGCTTCGGCGCCTGGCTGGCGGACGGCAGCCTGTTCCTGTTCGGCCTCTCGGTCTGGTGGTGCCTGGCGGCTGGCGTTCGCGCCTGGCTCTCCACGCTGGCCCGCTGGATGCGCGCCGGCGATGAGGCGCCTGACCAGCCCGCCGGCTTGCGCCACACGCAGCTTGCCTTCTGGTTCGGACTGGCCGTGCTGCTGTGCGCGAGCACCGCACTCGAATGGTCGCGCCTATACCGGTTCGAGGGCCAAAGCCGGTTGCCGGACCACGCCGGCGGCGCCCTGGGCTACCTGGTCGGGCCGCTGGCCGTGAAGTGGCTGGGGTTCACCGGCTCCGGCCTGGTTTGCATTTCGCTGGTCGTGCTGGGCGCGGCGCTGGTGTTCCGCTTTTCCTGGAGCCATGTGGCGGAACGGGTCGGGGCGACCATCGTCGGTTTCATCGAGTCCCGGCGCGAAAAGCGCGAGATCGCGCAGGACCTGGCGTTTGGTCAGCAGGCCGCCCGCGAACGTGAGGAAACCCTGATCGAGGAGCGCATCGAGATCGTCGAGCACCACCCCGTGCCGGTGCTGATCGAGCCGGAAGTGATCGACGTTCCCAAGAGCGGGCGGGTCGCCAAGGAACGGCAAAAGCCCCTGTTCATGGAGCTGCCGGACTCCAAGCTGCCGCAGGTCGACCTGCTCGATGGCCCGCAGGGGCGGCAGGAAACGGTTTCGCCGGAGACGCTGGAGATGACCAGCCGGCTGATCGAGAAGAAGCTCAAGGACTTCGGTGTCGACGTGCGCGTCGTGCTGGCCCAGCCCGGCCCGGTGGTCACGCGCTACGAAATCGAGCCCGCCACCGGCGTCAAGGGCTCGCAGATCGTCGGCCTGGCCAAGGACCTGGCGCGCTCGCTCAGCCTGGTGTCGATCCGGGTGGTGGAAACCATCCCGGGCAAGAACTATATGGCGCTGGAACTGCCCAACGCCAAGCGGCAGTCGATCCGGTTGTCGGAAATCCTCGGCTCGCAGGTCTACCACGAGGCCAAGTCGATGCTGACCATGGGCCTGGGCAAGGACATCGGGGGCCTGCCGATCGTGGCAGACCTGGCCAGGATGCCGCACGTGCTGGTGGCCGGCACCACCGGCTCGGGCAAGTCGGTCGGCATCAACGCCATGATCCTGTCGCTGCTGTACAAGGCCGAGGCGCGCGACGTGCGGCTGCTGATGATCGACCCGAAGATGCTGGAAATGTCGGTCTACGAAGGCATTCCGCACCTGCTGGCGCCGGTGGTGACCGACATGCGGCAGGCGGCGCATGGCCTGAACTGGTGCGTCGGCGAGATGGAGCGCCGCTACAAGCTCATGAGCAAGCTGGGCGTGCGCAACCTGGCCGGCTACAACCACAAGATCGACGAAGCCAAGGCAAAAGAGCAATTCATCTACAACCCGTTCAGCCTGACGCCGGACAGCCCGGAGCCGCTGGAGCGCCTGCCGCATATCGTGGTGGTGATCGACGAACTGGCCGACCTGATGATGGTGGTGGGCAAGAAGATCGAGGAGCTGATCGCGCGGCTGGCGCAGAAGGCGCGCGCCGCCGGCATCCACCTGATCCTGGCGACGCAGCGGCCCAGCGTCGACGTGATCACCGGCCTGATCAAGGCCAACATCCCGACCCGGATCGCGTTCCAGGTCTCCAGCAAGATCGACAGCCGCACCATCCTCGACCAGATGGGCGCCGAGGCGTTGCTGGGGATGGGCGACATGCTCTACATGCCCAGCGGCACCGGGCTGCCGATCCGCGTCCACGGCGCCTTCGTCAGCGACGAGGAAGTGCACCGGGTCGTGGCGTACCTGAAGGAGCAGGGCGGCGAGCCGAACTACATCGAGGGCGTGCTGGAAGGTGGCACGGTCGATGGAGAAGAGGGCGACCCGCTGGGCGGCGACGCCGGCGGCGAGAAGGACCCGATGTACGACCAGGCGGTCGAAGTGGTCCTGAAAAACAAGAAAGCCAGCATCTCGCTGGTGCAACGGCACCTCAAGATTGGTTACAACCGGGCCGCACGGCTGGTCGAAGAGATGGAGAAGGCTGGCCTGGTGAGCGCAATGAGCGGCGCTGGCCAGCGCGAGATCCTGGTGCCGAACCGGGCGGAATAACCATCGGTTGCGAACTTCCGGGCTCGCGGCGCACCCAACCCCGCATGAAGAAACTCATCTCCACCCTGGCGATCCTCGCCTGCAGCCAGCTCGCGTCTGCCGGCGGCATGGAAAGCCTCGAAAACTTCGTCAAGACCGCGAAAAGCGGCCGGGCCGATTTCAGCCAGGTCGTGACCGCGCCCGGCAAGGACGGCCAGGCCGGACGCAGCAAGACCTCCACCGGCACGTTCGAGTTCTCCCGTCCCAACCGCTTCCGCTTCAACTACCGCAAACCGTTCGAGCAGACCATCGTGGCCGACGGTCAGACACTGTGGCTGTACGACGTCGACCTGAACCAGGTCACTTCGCGCAAGCAGGCCCAGGTGCTGGGCTCGACGCCGGCGGCGCTGATTGCCTCGTCGCCGGACCTGGGCGCGCTGAAGAAGGATTTCAGCCTGGAGGCGATCGCCGACCGCGACGGGATGCAGTGGGTTCAGGCGACGCCCAGGGTCAAGGACGGCCAGTTGCACAGCGTGAAGGTCGGCTTCAGGGGCAACGACCTGGCTGCGCTCGACATCCTGGACAGCTTCGGCCAGCGCTCGCTCATCAGCTTCAGCAAGCTGGAAGTCAATGGCGGCGTCTCCCCCGATGCCTTCCAGTTCAAGCCGCCGCAGGGCGTGGACGTGGTACGCCAGTAGAAGCTGCATTCTAACAAATACGGCTCATTTTGTGATCCGTATACATTAGAATACGGCGCATGGCTCATCCGCCAACCTACATTTGGCAGCGTGCCAAGTGGCCGCAATTCACCTTCGACCATGAAAAGGTCGGCCCCGCCATTGCCGCAGCCCGGCGCTTGCAGGGTGAGGTCGAAGGGAAAGCGGCGGCGATCGGCATCGACAGGAAGGGCGAGGTCGCCGCAGACGTGCTGGCCCATGAGGTCATGGCCACCGCCGCCATCGAAGGCGAGAAACTCGACCCGGCGGCCGTGCGGTCCTCCGTCCTGCGGCATATGGGGTTGGCCGACACCGGCCTTCACGATCGGCATGTCGACGGCCTGGTCCAAGTCATCACCGACGCGGGGACCGCCTTCCAGCATCCTCTGGACCACGACCGCCTCCATCGCTGGCAGTCCGCCCTGTTCCCGGGCGGCACGAGTGGCATCACGCGCATCGCGGTAGGCCGGTACCGCGATCATGCCGACCCGATGCAGATCGTCGGCGGCCAGTTTGGCAAAGAGAAGGTTCACTACGAAGCCCCGCCGTCCGGTCGGGTCCACACGGAGATGAATGGGTTCCTGGAGTGGTTCGCCGGCACAACCCCGGCGTCCGGGCAGCGCCCTGGGATCGACGGACTCGCCCGAGCCGCGATCGCGCACATGTGGTTCGAGAGCATCCACCCCTTCGAGGATGGCAACGGCCGCATCGGGCGCGCGATCGTCGACATGGCGATCGCTCAGGACCAAGGCAATCCGTTGCGGCTTTACAGCCTTTCGCGGCAACTGCTTGAATCCAGAGCGGCCTATTACGACGCGCTGAACCGCGCTCAGCGGGGGACCGGCGACGTCACCGACTGGGTTCAGTGGTTCGCCACGCAGATCAGCGCGGCCTGCATGCGGTCCGGTGAGGTCATCGACCGCGCGATCGAGAAGAGCCGGTTCTGGTCAAGCCAGGCCGCGATCAACCTGAACCAGCGTCAACGAAAAGTCCTGCAGCGCCTGCTCGATGATGGCGATGGCGGCTTTCTGGGTGGGCTCAACGCCGAGAAATACATGAAGATCACCGGGGCGTCGAAGGCAACTGCCACTCGCGACTTGAGCGACCTGCTCGCCCAGGATTTGCTCTGGACACGAGGCCAGGGAAAGAGCCTGCGGTACTTCATCAACGTGCCCGGCTGGACCCATTGCGCCCCGACCTGAACTGCTGACGCCGGTCGAATCATCCTGCCATGCCATGCAACGTCGAAGGGGTCCGGGGTTTTGCCGAACGGCCCGCGCGCTGACTATAAACTCCGGCAGTGAGCAACACCGTCGCCGTCGCGCACCAGCCCCTGGCCGAACGCCTGCGCCCGAAAACGCTGGGTGAGGTGATCGGCCAGCAGCACTTGCTGGGGGAGGGCATGCCGCTGCGGATCGCGTTCGAATCGGGCCAGCCGCACAGCTGCATCCTGTGGGGACCGCCCGGCACCGGCAAGACCACCATCGCGCGCCTGATGGCCGATGCCTTCGACGCCCAGTTCATCACCATCAGCGCCGTGCTGGGCGGCGTCAAGGACATCCGGGAAGCCGTCGAGCGGGCCCAGGTGGCGCAGGGCATCCTGGGCTCGGGCGGTCGCCGCACCATCGTGTTCGTCGACGAGGTGCACCGCTTCAACAAGAGCCAGCAGGACGCCTTCCTGCCGCACGTGGAGTCGGGCCTGTTCACCTTCATCGGGGCCACCACCGAGAACCCGTCGTTCGAAGTCAACTCCGCGCTGCTGTCGCGGGCCGCGGTCTATGTGCTGCAGCCGCTGACGACGGGCGACCTGGCGCAGATCGTCGCCAAGGCCCAGGCCATCGGCGCCGTGCCGCCGATCGAGCAGGCCGCGCTGGACCGGCTGGTGGCCTATGCCGACGGCGACGCTCGGCGGCTGCTGAACACGCTGGAAACGCTGGCGGTGGCGGCCACCCAGGAAAAGCTCGGCGAGGTGACCGACGCCTGGCTGCTGAAGGTGCTGGGCGAGCGCATGCGCCGCTACGACAAGGGCGGCGAGCAGTTCTACGACACCGTCAGCGCCCTGCACAAATCCGTGCGCGGCTCCGACCCCGACGCCTCCCTGTACTGGTTCATGCGCATGCTCGATGGCGGTGCCGACCCGCGCTACATGGCGCGCCGGCTGGTGCGCATGGCGAGCGAGGACATCGGCCTGGCCGACCCGCGCGCCCTGCGGCTGGCGCTGGACGCGGCCGAAACCTACGAGCGGCTGGGCACGCCGGAAGGCGAGCTGGCGCTGGCCGAATGCGTGGTGTATCTCGCGATCGCGCCCAAGTCGAACGCCGTCTACAACGCCTTCAACGAGATCAAGGCTTTCATCAAGAAGGACGGCACCCGGCCGGTGCCGATGCACCTGCGCAATGCGCCGACCCAGCTGATGAAGGACCTCGACTACGGCAAGGACTACCGCTACGCGCACAACGAGGAGGGCGGTTTCGCGGCCGGCGAAAACTATTTTCCGCAGGGGATGAAGCCGCCGCAGTTCTACCGGCCGGTGGAGCGGGGGCTGGAGATCCGGATCGCCGACAAGCTGCGCGAGCTGCGCCGGCTCAACGAAGACAAGCAGTGACCCATAGAGGGTAAACCCCGCGTCAACGTCGTTTTTGCCGCTGGACCCCATCGCTACAATCGCGCACCATCAACCCGCAGAATCGACATCTGGCGGGTTTTTTGCTAGATGGCTTCAAACCAACGGAGAAGCGATATGGAAATCCTGCTGCAGCAGATCATCAATGGTCTGGTTCTCGGCAGCATGTATGCCCTGGTGGCCCTGGGCTACACCATGGTCTACGGCATCATCAACCTGATCAATTTCGCCCATGGCGAAGTGCTGATGGTGGGGGCGTTGACCAGCTGGTCCATCATTGTGACCATCCAGGAATCGATGCCCTGGATGCCGGGCTGGCTGGTGCTGATCGTGGCGCTGGTCATCGCCTGCGTGGTGGCGGCAATGCTGAACTTCATCATCGAGAAGGTGGCCTACCGGCCGCTGCGCAACAGCCCCAAGCTGGCGCCGCTGATCACCGCCATCGGCATGTCGATCCTGCTGCAGACGCTGGCCATGATCATCTGGAAGCCCAACTACAAGCCCTATCCCACGCTGCTGCCGCCGGTGCCGTTCGAGATCGGCGGCGCCGTGATCACCGCCACCCAGATCATGATCCTGGGCCTGACGGCCACCTCGCTGGCGGTGCTGATGTACCTGGTGAACTACACGCGCCTGGGCCGTGCGATGCGGGCGACCGCGGAGAACCCGCGAGTTGCCGCCCTGATGGGAGTGAAGCCCGACACGGTGATCTCCGCCACCTTCATCATCGGCGCCGTGCTGGCGGCGATCGCCGGTGTGATGTACGCCTCCAACTACGGCACCGTGCAGCACACCATGGGCTTCCTGCCAGGACTGAAGGCCTTTACCGCCGCGGTGTTCGGCGGCATTGGCAACCTGGCCGGCGCGGTCGTCGGCGGCATCCTGCTCGGGCTGATCGAGTCGATCGGTTCGGGCTACATCGGCGCGCTGACGGGCGGTGTGCTGGGCAGCCACTACTCCGACATCTTCGCCTTCATCGTCCTGATCATCATGCTGACGCTGCGGCCCTCCGGCCTGCTGGGTGAGCGGGTGGCGGACCGGGCCTGAGGGAGAAAACAGCATGATGAATTTCATCAACAGGCAGAACAAGCATGTCGTGATGGCGGTGTCGGCGCTGCTGCTGATCATCCTGCCGCTGCTGCTGCAGACCCAGGGCAATGCGTGGGTCCGGATCGCCGACACGGCGCTGCTCTATGTGCTGCTGGCGCTGGGCCTGAACATCGTGGTCGGCTACGCCGGGCTGCTCGACCTGGGCTACGTCGCTTTCTACGCGATCGGCGCCTACATGTTCGGCCTGCTCGCTTCGCCGCACCTGACCGACAACTTCGCGGCCGTCGCTTCGTTGTTTCCCAACGGCCTGCACATGCCGCTGTGGGTGGTGATCCCGGCCGGCGCGGCGCTGGCCGGCTTCTTCGGCATCATGCTGGGCGCGCCGACGCTCAAGCTGCGGGGCGACTACCTGGCCATCGTGACGCTGGGCTTCGGCGAGATCATCCGGGTGTTCCTGAACAACCTGGACCAGCCGGTCAACATCACCAACGGGCCCAAGGGCCTGAACCAGATCGACTCGATCCACTTCTTCGGCCTCAACCTGGGCAAGCCGGCCCACCTGTTTGGATTCGAGATCGCCTCGGTCTCGCTGTACTACTACCTGTTCCTGGCGCTGGTGGTGGTCAGCGTGATCATCTGCCACCGGCTGGAGCTGTCGCGCATCGGCCGGGCCTGGATGGCCATCCGCGAGGACGAGATCGCGGCCAAGGCGATGGGCATCAACACCCGCAACATGAAGCTGCTGGCGTTCGGCATGGGTGCCACCTTCGGCGGCGTCGCCGGCTCGATGTTCGGCGCCTTCCAGGGCTTCGTCTCGCCCGAGTCGTTCAGCCTGATGGAGTCGGTGATGATCGTCGCGATGGTGGTGCTGGGAGGCATCGGCCACCTGCCGGGCGTGATCCTGGGTGCCGTGTTGCTCTCGGCCCTGCCGGAGGTGCTGCGTTATGTCGCCGGGCCGCTGCAGGCTATGACGGGCGGGCGGCTCGACTCGGCCATCCTGCGCCAGCTGCTGATCGCGCTGGCCATGATTTCGGTGATGCTGATGCGTCCGCGCGGCCTGTGGCCGGCGCCGACCCACGGCAAGTCCCTGCAGAACACCAAGGCGCCCTCCCCCGGCGCGCCCGGCAGCACGGCTCTCAATTGAATCTGCTTGGGGACAGACCTTCAGCTCTGTCCCCAACGAAATGAAGGACCTTGGGGACAGACCTTCAGCTCTGTCCCCAACCGAATAGGATGAACATGGCAGAAACAGTTTTTCGCGTCGCCGGCATCTCCAAGCGTTTCGGCGGCCTGCAGTGCCTGTCGGACGTCGGCATCACCATCGAGCGCGGCCAGGTCTACGGCCTGATCGGGCCCAACGGCGCCGGCAAGACCACGTTCTTCAATGTCATCACCGGCCTGTACACGCCGGACAGCGGCAGCTTCGAGCTGGCCGGCAAGCCGTACAAGCCGAGCGCCGTGCATGAAGTGGCCAAGGCCGGCATCGCGCGCACCTTCCAGAACATCCGGTTGTTCGGCGACATGACGGCGCTGGAGAACGTGATGGTGGGCCGCCACATCCGCACCAGTTCCGGCCTGCTGGGCGCGATCTTCCGCACCCCGGGGTTCAAGGCGGAGGAACTGGCGATCGCAGGGCGCGCGCAGGAGCTGCTCGAGTACGTCGGCATCGGCAAGTTCGCCGACTACAAGGCCCGCACGCTGTCGTACGGCGACCAGCGGCGGCTCGAGATCGCCCGGGCGCTGGCGACCGACCCGCAGCTGATCGCGCTGGACGAGCCGGCTGCGGGCATGAACGCCACCGAGAAGGTGCTGCTGCGCCAGCTGATCGACCAGATCCGCAAGGACAATCGCACCATCCTGCTGATCGAGCACGACGTCAAGCTGGTGATGGGCCTGTGCGACCGGGTGACGGTGCTCGATTACGGCAAGCAGATCGCCGAAGGCACACCGGCCGAGGTGCAGAAAAACGAAAAGGTGATCGAGGCTTACCTCGGCACCAGCGGTCACTGAGGGCGCAAACCAAATGGCAGAGATTCTTCTGGAAGTGCGCGGACTGAAGGTGGCCTATGGCGGCATCCAGGCCGTCAAGGGCGTGGACTTCGAGGTGCGCGAAGGCGAACTGGTGTCGCTGATCGGCTCCAACGGCGCCGGCAAGACCACCACCATGAAGGCCATCACCGGCAGCCTGCCGTTCATCGACGGCGACATCAAGTACCTGGGGCAGAGCATTCGCGGCAAGGGCGCCTGGGACCTGGTCCGGCAGGGCCTGGCCATGGTGCCGGAAGGGCGCGGCGTCTTCACCCGGATGACCATCACCGAGAACCTGCAGATGGGCGCCCACATCCGCAACGACAAGCCGGAGATCGCGAAGGACATGGAGAAGGTCTTCACCATCTTCCCCCGGCTGCTGGAGCGCAAGGACCAGCTCGCCGGCACCATGTCCGGCGGCGAGCAGCAGATGCTGGCGATGGGACGCGCCCTCATGAGCCGGCCCAAGGTGCTGCTGATGGACGAGCCGTCGATGGGCCTGTCGCCGATCATGGTCGACAAGATCTTCGAGGTGGTCAAGGAGGTCTACGAGCAGGGCGTCACCGTGCTGCTGGTGGAGCAGAACGCCAGCCGGGCCCTGCAGATCGCCAACCGTGCTTACGTGATGGAATCCGGGCTGATCACCATGAGTGGCGAGGCCAGGCAGCTGCTGAGCGACCCGAAGGTCCGGGCGGCATACCTGGGCGAGTGAAGTCGTCGCCGCCGACGGGTCGCTCCTCCCGACGGAAATCCGGACACGGGTGAGCTAACCGCGGCCCAGATACACGCGCTTGACCTCCTCATTGGTGCGGATCTCGTCGGGAGTCCCTTGCGCGAGCAGCTCGCCGTGATGCAGGACGATCAGCCGCTCGCACAGGCCCATCACCAGCTTCATCTTGTGCTCCACCAGCACCACCGTGCATTCGCTGGTCAGCCCGGCGATCAGGTCCATCATCACGCGCGTCTCTTCCGGCGACATCCCGGCGGTGGGCTCGTCCATCAGAAGCAGGCGGGGCTTGCTGGCGAGCGCCATGGCGATCTCCAGGGCCCGCTGCTGGCCGTGCGCCATGTCGCCGGCGGTCGCCCGGGCGGCCCCCGCAATGCCCACGCGCTCGAGCAGCCGGTCCGCCTCGGCCGAGATCTCCGCAAGCGATTCGCGCGGCCGAAAGAACGCGAAGCGCGAACGCTTCATCTGGGCGGCCAGCCGGACGTTTTCATGGGCGCTGAGCTGCGGGAAGATGTTGGTGATCTGAAAGCTCTTGGCGATCCCCATGCGCGCGAACTGGTGCTGCTTGGTGCCCGTGATGTCCCGGCCTTCAAACCGGATGGATCCAGCCGTGGGAGCGAAGGCGCCGCTGATCACGTTGAAGAAGGTGCTCTTGCCCGCGCCATTGGGGCCGATGATCGCGGTGAGCTTGCCGGCCGGGAACGCCACCGACACATTGTTGAGGGCAACGAACTTGCCGAAGCGCTGGGTGATCCCGCTCACCTCCAGGATGGGGCTGGTCATGGCACCGCCCCGGGCACACCGAAGCGCTTCTGGAGCCAGTGCGCGGAGCTGCCCCAGATCCCGCGCGGCAGGAACAGCACGCACAGCATGAAGATCACGCCCACAACGGCCATCCAGTGGCTGGTGAAGGTGGTGGACACGTCCTCCAGGTACAGGATGGCCGCGGCACCGACGAAGGGGCCGAAGAACGTTCCCATGCCGCCCAGGAGGCACATCATGACGGCCTGTCCGGATTGCAGGTAGTGCAGGCTGTCGATCGGCACGATGGACAGGTGGATCGCGCGCAGGGCGCCGGCCAGGCCGCAGAGCGACGCGGAAAACACGAACACGAGCAGCTTGGAGCGTGCAACGTCGTAGCCGCAGGCGGCAGCGCGTTGCGGGTTCTCGCGGATCGCCTCCATCACGGCGCCGAACGGCGAGTTCAGCAGGCGCGAGACCAGCCACAACGCGACCATCACGAACAGCAGGAACACGTAGTACTTGGTGATTGGATCGATCAGGCTCAGGTGCAGGCCGAACAGGTTGATCGCATCGACCTGGACGCCGCGCAGCCCGTTCTCGCCGCCGGTCCAGTCCTCCGCCTTGTAGAAGCCGTAGTAAACGACCTGCGCCAGCGCCAGAGTCACCATCGAGAAGTAGATCCCTTTGGTGCGCAGCGCCACGAACCCGATCGCCAGGCCGACCAGGCTCGCGGCGGCGACGCCGGCGGCGATCGCGGCCCACCAGGGCCAGCCCCCCGAGACGATCGCGATCCCGCACAGATAGCTGCCGACGCCCAGGAACGCGGCATGTCCGAAAGACAGCATGCCTGTGTATCCGAACAGGAGGTTGAAGCCGATGGCGTACAGGCCGAACAGCAGGATGTTCAGGGCGAGGGCTTCGTAGGGCAGGACGAGCGGCAGCAACAGCAGGAAGGCCAGCACCACCAGGACCCGGTGCCGGCAGGCAAAGAGATAGGAACTGCGCATCATCGTGTCCTTAGCCGCTCATCAGTCCGGCCTTGCCGAAGAATCCCTGGGGCCTCACGAGCAGCACCACCGCCATGAGAACGAAGATCGACAGTTCGGCATAGGCAGGCGCCCAGAGCGACGTCATGCTCGAAACGATGCCCACCAGCAAGCCGGCAAGCACGGCCCCCGGAAGCGAGCCCATGCCGCCGACGACCGTGACGACGAAGGCCTCGGCCAGCACGTTGATGCCCATTTCGGCATTGACGGCCCGGGTTGGCGCTGCCAGCGCACCCGACAGGCCCGCGATTCCGGTGCCGATCCCGAATACCAGGAGCCAGACCCGGGCGACGTCGACGCCCAGGACCCGGACGATCTCCGGGTCCCGGGAGCCGGCGCGAATGATCAGCCCATAGCGGGTGCGCTCCAGGAACAGCCACAGCGCGACCACCACCACGGCCGTGATGGCGATGAGAAACAGCCGGTACTTCGGGAAGAATCCGAAGCCGAGGTTGACGGCGCCGCGCAGCGCCTGTGGCGTGGAGGTTGGCAATCCCTCGATGCCGAAGGCAATCCGCATGGCTTCCACCATGACGTAGGACAGGCCGAACGTGAGCAGCAGGGGGTAGTCGATCCCGCGGCCATAGAGCGGACGCACCAGGAACCGTTCCACCAGCAGCCCGAACGAGCCGACGGCCACAGGCGTGAGGATCAGGCTGAACCAGAAACTTCCGGTCAGCGCGTAGAAATAGACGCCCAGGAAAGCGCCGACCATGAAGAATGCACCGTGCGCAAAATTGACCACGGTGAGCATGCCGAAGATCAGCGACAGCCCGAGCGCCAGCAACGCGTAGACCGCGCCCTGGGCGATGCCGGTCATCAGCTGCGAGAGCAGCAGCGAGAGGCTCAGCTCCTCCATCAGATGCCGGTGACCTTGTGGCCCAGTTCCTCGCAGCTGCGCAGGTTCGCCTCATCGGGCTTCTCGATGGCCAGCAGCTTGAAGACGTCGTATTTGTCCTTCATGCCCGTCGACTTGGACTCGACGATCGCCACCGACTGCACCGACTGGTGGTCGCACTTGCGATAGAACTGCTCGCCCTTGTACCAGTCGTACCGGAGTTGCCGCAAGGCGATGCTGACGGGCGTCGAGTCGGTCGACTTGGCGTTCAGCACGGCCTGCAGGACGCTGCGCACGCCGGCGTAGCCCAGCGCGCCGTAGTCGGAGGGAACGGTGCCGCCGTAGGCCTTGCGGAACTTGTCGTTGAAGACCTTGGCCGAGGCAATGGTGTCTTCCATGCCCCAGTAGTACGACGTGCCACCCAGGATTCCTTCGAACGCCTCGGCGCCGCCGGCCTGGCGCGCGGTGAGCAGCAGGATGGGGGTGATGACCTTGGTCTTGGCCTTGATGCCGAAGTCAGTCACCTGCTTGGCGGCGTTGAGCAGGTCGCGACCGAAGTTGCACAGCACCAGGATGTCCGGCTTGAGCGCCTGGATCCGGGGCAGGAACGCCGAATAGTCCGAGGCGCCCAGCGGGTGCCGGATGTCCGCCAGCGTGGTGACCCCCATCGGCTTGCCGACCCGTTCGAAGCCCCGGACCATCTCGCTGCCGTAGGCGTAGTCTGCGGTGAGGTACACCACGCGCTTGCCGAACCTCGGGAAGGCATAGCGCCCCACTGCGCCGGCCGTCAGGTGCGGGGTGAGCGCCTCGTGGAAGGTGTAGAAGCTCCAGTCCTTGACCTCGTTGATCGCGTCGGACTGGCTGATCGAATTGAAGATGATTTTGCGTTCCTTGGCGACCGCATTGATCGACAGCTGCGTGGCGGCCGACAGCGAGCCCACGATGAAATGGACCTTCTCCTTTTCGATGAGCTCGAGGGTGCGGGTGGCCGCCTCGCCGGGGCTGAGCTTGTCGTCCCGAATGACCAGCTCGGCCTTTCGCCCATTGAACCCGCCGGCGTCGTTGAAATCCTTGACGGCCAGCTGCGCGGCGCGGACCTGGTCCTGCGCCTCCGCGGAATACGCGCCCGTGAGCGGAACCAGGAAGCCGATGCGGATGTTGCCGCTGCCCTGGGCATGGGCGATGTTGAACAGCATCGGCACCGCCGCGGCGCCCCCGATGGCCTGGACCAGGCGGCGGCGGCCCCGGTCGACTGTTGCATCGCCCTGTGCGTTGGGTTCCTGATGGCTGGGTGGCGTGGTCATGGAGGCTCCTTGTCAGTGGGGGTGAGAAGCGGGTTCGCCGCGGGTGGGCGCGGGGATCGCGCTGGAGTCGATCGCGACGTTGCGCAACACCCAGGCGGCCTGATCGGTGGCGCCAAGGCTGTGTCGGACGCGATGTGTTTGCGTGTTCATGAATTCGCCCAGCTCACGGCCGCGCGCCACGACCTGGCCGCCGGCGGGTAAGCGCAATGCGGCGTAGGCCCGCAGCCCGGTCGCCGTGGCGCCGTGGACGCGGATGCAGTCGGCGAGCGCACAGGCGTCCTGCGCCGCTTTTGTGACACCCATTCCTACATGGGGACGGGCCACGAAGGCGGCGTCGCCGGCGAGCGCGACGCGGCCCCGGACGATCTCCTCGCATGCCAGGTCGTAGATCGGCTGCAGGAAAGGTTGCTGCGTCTGCTCGATCACCTCGACGAACTGCGGGGCGAGCAGCGCGCGGGCCTGCTCCCGCATCGCCACGACGTGGCGGGAGTCGATGCTGCCAGGGGCGATGCCGCCCGGGAAATGGAGTCCGCTCTCGTCGGTCAGGAGGCCGGCGAGGGCGGGGCCCTCAGGCACATTGCGGTACCACACCGTGTTGTAGCGGCGCTGTCCCGGCTGCGTCGTGTCGTCCCGGCCGGCGACCGGATAACCCAGGATCTGTTCGCCATCGCTCAGCCCGAAGGCGAACGCGTCGAACAGCATCGTCCGCGTGGCCGCTGACAGGTCGGCCTCCTCGCAGATGCCGCGCCAGGCGATGTACCCGGCGTATTGCGCGCGGACGGCGGGCCACAGCTGGGCCCGCACGTTCGACCGGATCCCATCGCAGCCGACCAGCATGTCGGCGGTCTCCACCACCAGGGCGCCGCCCCGGCGGAACGTCACGTGAACTTCGTCGTCGCCCTCTCGCAGGTCGACGAAGGCGGCGTCGTGCACGTAGCGTTCGGCCGGAAACAGTCCCTTGAGCAGCGCATACAGGCGGCTCCATGAGGTGAGCACCTGGCGCGTCGGCATCGACTGCCGCACCAGGCCGTCGCGTCCCAGCTCGATCCGGCGCGTCACCTCGACGCCGAGCCCGCCGACATCCGCCAGACCCGCCCTGAGCAGCGCCTGATTGAGCGCCAGGTGGGTGACGATGCCAGCGCCGCGGCCGTCCAGCGGTGTGGCGGAGCGCTCCATGATCCGCACGTCATGCCCGTCGCGCAGCAGCATGTTGCCTGCGAACAGGCCGGCCAGGGAGCCGCCGACGATGAGGATCCGGGCCATGGGCGTCTTATCCAGCCATTGCGGCGTGTTCCGATGCCGGGAAGTTGAGTTCGATCACCACGCCATTTGGATCGTCCAGGAACAGCTGGTGCAGCCCGATCGTGGGTACGGTCCTCTCGCGCGGCGTTACTCCCACACTCTTGAGGTGGGCGAGCATGTCCGCCAGACCGTCGGCGAAGAAGGCGACGTGGTCGACCGCGCCGGTGCCATGAAGGGAGGCGGCAGCGCGGTCCCCGAGGTACTTTTTCAGGCCCTCGGGATCATTCGGGTCCATGCCGATGATGTGCACCGCCGCGTTGGAAATATCGTCGTGGGCGCCCCGGTACATCCACAGGCCGGGGAACGGAAAGTCCGGCCGCGGCCCGACCGTCAGGCCCAGGACGCTCTCGTAGAAATGACGGGTTGCGTCCAGGTCGGTGGTGCGGATCGAAAAGTGGTTCAGTGTCAGCGTCATGGTGCTGGTCCTCATTGATTGCCAGTGGCTGCGGCCTTGCGTTTGCGGATTGCGCTCGAAGCCGCGGCTGGCTTTGCTGCGGCGGGCAACAGGATGCGGCTGGCAGCCAGGTAGCCGCGCACCTGATCGCGGATCACGGTCGGATCGTCGAATGCGGGCATGTCGGAATGAAGCGGCTGGGCGTAGACGTAGCGCCGCAGGCCCCCGTAGAAGATGCCGCCATGAAAAGCCATGAGCAGTTCGTGCTCGCGCGCCGTGGTCCTGGCGCGGCTGTTGCTGCCGCGGTGGAGCCGGGTCTCGCGGACCAGCCGCGGAAACAGGCGCTGGCCAAGCATCGGGAAGAAGCGGTCCGTGATGCTGTGGTCGGTCAGGCCCGAAAACAGCAGGATCCTGACGAATTCCCGCGTCAGGACCGTGCGGGCGTATTCGACGTAGAACCGGGTGAACTTGTCGGCCACGCTCAAGTGGCGGTCGTCCAGCAGCTGCTCCCACTGCGGGTTCCAGCGACCTTCGAAGACCTCCTTGAAGACCCGGTCGACGAGGTCCTGTTTGGTCCTGAAGTAGTGATAGACCAGCGTGTGGGTCACGCCGATGGCCTTTGCCAGATCGCGCATCTGTGCGTCGAATCCGTTCTCGGCGAAGAAGGAGATTGCGCCCGAGACGATGTGACGCTCCCGCTGCTCGGCACTCATGCGCGGAGTCCGGCCGGAAGCGGTGGCGTCAGGGTTTTCCCCGTCGCCCTTGCTATTTACCAAAGTGGCAAGCATCGGTACATTCTTTACCAACTGGTTAGTTAGCGTCTTGGGGAAATCCCTGAAATTGCTCGGCCCCCGGTCAACCTTGGCGGACAGACGACATGGAACTGTTAGGTGAAGTCTCGATTCAGGCGCCGCGTCAAGCCGTGTGGGCAGCGCTCAACGACCCCGCGGTCCTGCGCGCCTGCATTCCCGGCTGCGAGGAAGTCGTGGACGAATCGCCCCTGGTCCGGCGCGTCCAGCTGATGGTCAAGATCGGGCCGGTGCGGGCGCGATTCACAGGGCGGGTGACGCTCTCGGAAGTGCGCGAGCCAGAGAGCTGCGTGCTCGCATTCGAGGGATCAGGCGGAGCCGCCGGTATGGCGTCCGGCCAGTCGCGCGTCACGCTGATCGAGGAGGTAGAGGGCGCCACCCGGCTGTCCTATTCCGTGAACGCCGCCGTCGGCGGCAAGCTCGGGCAGATCGGGGGCCGGCTGATCGATGCCTCGGCGCGCCAGCTGGCGCAGCAATTCTTCTCGGCGTTTCGCGATCGCATTCTGGGCGGTCCGGTCGTCCAGGCGCAGGATGTTGTTGCGCAGCCGGCCGGGCTCGCACCGCCTGCAGCGTCCGATCCGGCCGCCTTCGGCGTCCGCGCCTGGGGCGGGGAGGGCGGACGCTTGCTGTGGTTTGGCATGGGCGTCCTGGCCACCGCGGTCGGGGTCGTGCTGGGCGCTCTTGTCTTTGGACGGGCCGGATGAAGTCACCCGACTTCGACTACATCAAGGTCGGCAGCATCGGCGAGGCGCTCGCCCTGCTGCAGGAGTACGGGGATGACGCCCGAATCCTGGCCGGCGGCCAGACGCTGCTTGCGACCCTGAACATGCGGCTGTCGTCGCCGGCGCTGCTGATCGACATCACCGGCATCGGCGAGCTGCGCGGGGTCGAACTGCGTTCGGGGCGACTCCACATCGGGGCGTTGACCACCCATTCGGCGGTGGCGGCGTCGCCGCTGGTCGCAGAACACGCCCCGCTGCTGTGTGCGGCGGCGCCGCACATCGCGCACACGGCGATCCGCAACGCCGGCACCTGGGGCGGCTCGATCGCGTTCGGGGATCCGGCCGCCGAATGGCCGTGCTGCCTGGTGGCTCTTGACGGTGTGGTGGTGGTGCAAGGACCGCGTGGCCAGCGCCGGGTCCCAGCGTGCGACTTCTTCCAGGACCTGTACACGACCGACCTGAAGGCCGACGAGATCGTGGTGGGAGCTGACGTCGCCGCGGCGACGCCCGCCGACTGGTTCGGGTTTGACGAGCTGTCACGCCGCCACGGCGACTATGCGGTGGCCGGCGTTGCAGTGGCGGCCCGATTTTCTGGCGCCCAGGTGCAGTCCCTTCGCCTGGCATTCCTCGGGATGGGCAACACGCCTGTGCGTGCTCCGCGCACCGAACAGAGTCTGGTCGGCCATGTGCTGGACCAGCAGGCGATCGACAAGGCCGAAGCGCTGCTGCGGGGCGAACTCGACCCGTCCGCCGACCTCACTCATGGCCCGGCCGCCAAGCGGCAGCTCGCGGTGGTGCTTGCCAGGCGCCTGCTCATTGCCGCCAGCGCAAGCAGGCGAGCTCTCTCGGCCTGAGCTGACTTCGGAGATCAATATGACCAATGCGCACCTCCTGAGGCTCACGGTGAACGGCCAGGCCGTCGAGAAGCTGGTTCTGCCGCGCCGTCACCTGGTGGACTTCCTGCGCCAGGACTGCGGACTGAAGGGTTCGCACCTGGGCTGCGAGCACGGCGTCTGCGGGGCGTGCACCGTGGAAGTGAACGGCAGCATCGTCCGCGGCTGCCTCACGCTGGCCGTCCAGGCACAGGACAGCAGGGTGCGTACCATCGAGGGCCTGTCGGAAGATGGCGATGTCCGGGACCTGCAGGACGCGTTTGTCCGGCACAACGCGCTGCAGTGCGGCTTCTGCACCCCGGGCATGGTGATGGCGGCCAAGGAACTGCTCGAACAGAAGCCCGACGCCAGCCGTGAGGAGGTGCGTGTGTGGATGAGCGGCAACTACTGCCGCTGCACCGGCTACCACGCGATCGTGGATGCCGTGTGCGACACGCTCGCGGCCCGGCTGGGCGCCGCCAGGGAGGGCGCATGACGGCCCTCGCCAGCGCGATCCGCCAGGCGCCAGTTGCCGGCGTGGAGACCAAGGAGCGGCCGCCGGCAACCCGGGAGCAGCCCGCAGGGCTGCCCGACGTGACCGAGGACCAACGCTATATCGGCGGCAACAGCGAGCGTCCCAGCGCCCGCCGGCTGGTCCAGGGGCAGGGTTGCTTTGCCGATGACATTGAACTGCCCCGGCTCGCCCACGTCGTGTACTGGCGCAGCCCCGTTGCGCATTGCCGGATCACGCGGATCGACGCGGCGGCGGCCCGCGCCGTGACCGGCGTGATCCTGGTTGCCGACGGCCATGACATCGCCAGGATCTGCAAGCCATGGGTTGCGACCCTCGGGCACCTGGCAGGAATGAAGTCGGCGCCGCAGTACCCGCTCGCGCTGGATCGGGCCTGCTGGCAGGGCGAGCCGGTGGTCGCGATCGTGGCCGAGACGCGTGAGCAGGCGGAGGACGCGCTCGACGTCCTGGTTGTGGAGTTCGAGCGGCTTGCCGCCGTGGTCGACATGGAGACCGCGCTGGATCCCTCCACGCCGCTGATTCATCCGGAGCTGGGCGACAACCTGTGTTTCTCCCGGACCCTGGACACCGGAGCTGTGGATGACGCATTCGCCAGCGCCGATGCAGTGGAGGAGGCGACCTTCGAGTTCGGGCGCCACACCGGTGTCACGCTCGAACCGCGCAGCCAGGTCGCCGACTGGAATGCTGCCGAGCAGCGCCTGACCGTCTATCACTCCTGCCAGGCACCGCACATGATGCAGGACCTGTACGCCCGGCAGTTCGACCTGCAGGAGACACAGGTGAGGGTGCTGTGCAAGGACGTCGGCGGCTCTTTCGGGATCAAGGTGCACGCCTATCCGGACGATTTCGCGACTGTTGCCCTGTCCATGATGTGCCGCCGGCCGGTGAAATACGTTGCCGACCGCCTGGAATCGTTCATCAGCGACATCCATGCGCGCCATCACCGCATCAAGGGACGGATCGCCGTCACGCGCGACGGCGACATCCTGGCCTTCGAGATCGATGACCTGACCGGCATCGGACCCTATTCGATGTTTCCGCGCACCAGCGCCATCGAAGGCAACCAGGTCGTCAACCTGGTCGGCGGCCCCTACCGGCACAGGCAGTACCGCGCCAGGCTGAATGTGGTGTTCCAGAACAAGACGCCAACCTGCCAGTACCGGGGCGTCGGGCACCCGGTGGCCTGCGCGGTGACCGAGGGCCTGGTCGACCTGGCGGCGCGGAGAATCGGGATGGATCCGCTGGCCATCCGGCGGCGCAATGTCATCGCGGACGACGCCTATCCGGCCACAGGCGCGAGCGGCATCCGGCTGGAGGGGCTCTCCCACGAGAAATGCCTGGCGAAGATCGAACGCATGATGGGCTATGAGGCGTTGCTCATCGAGCAGAGGGAGCTGCGCAAGCAGGGCATCTATCGCGGCATCGGCTTCGCGACCTTGATCGAGCTGACTAACCCGAGCGCGGCTTTCTATGGGGTCGGGGGAGCGCGCATCAGTTCGCAGGACGGCGCAACCATCCGGATGGAGCCCTCGGGCGCGCTCACCGTGCTGGTGAGCGTGGGCGAACAAGGGCAGGGCGCCGAGGGCATCTTCCGCCAGATCGCGGCCGACGCAGTGGGCGTGGACCTGACGCTGGTTCGGGTGGTGACCGGCGACACCGACGTGACGCCGTACGGGGGTGGCACCTGGGCCTCCCGGGGCGCGGGAATCGGCGGCGAGGCGGTCCTGCTCGCAGGACAGGACCTGCGGCGCAACATCCGCGAGGTGGCCGCCGCCATGCTTGGGCGCCAGGCCGACACCCTGCGGGTGCACAGGGGGTTCATCCTGGACGCCCAGACTTCCGAGCAGCTCATGCCGCTGTCGGAGGTCGGACGAGTCGCCTACTTCCGCACCGACACCCTGCCGGCCGGGTTCAAGCCGGAACTGATGGTGACGCGGCACTATGTGCAACGGGATTACCCGTTCATCTTCACCAATGGCGTGCAGGCTTCCTACGTCGAGGTCGATACCGAGACCGGCTTCGTTCGGCTCCTCAAGCATTGGGCTGTCGAGGACTGCGGCCGGGTGATCAACCCGGCGCTGGTCGACGAGCAGATCCGCGGCGCGATCGTGCAGGGCATCGGCGGCGCGCTGCTGGAGGAGTGCCTCTATGACTCCGAAGGACTGATGCGTAACGCGACCATGGCTGACTACCTGGTCCCGATGAGCGCGGAAATGCCGGATATCGAGGTGGCGCACGTGCAGACCCCGACCCGCAGCAGCCAGCTGGGGGCCAAGGGCGCAGGGGAAGCGGGCACGGCCGGCGCCCCTGCCGCGGTCATGAACGCCATCAATGACGCGCTGTCGCCGCTGGCCGCCCAGGTGTGGTCGCAGCCGGCGACGCCCGAGAAGATTCTCCGGGCACTGGGACGGCTCGGCTAAGGACACCCACCCACCATGCTCAAGATCGACAAGCTCAACGCGTGGTATGACCACAGCCACGTGGTGCAGGACCTGTCATTGCACGTTCGCGCCGGCGAGATCGTCACGCTGATGGGGCGCAACGGGGCAGGCAAAACCACGACCCTGCGCGCCGTGATGGGGCTGGTCGCCAAGACACGCGGCAGCGTGCTGTTCGAGGGGCAAGAGCTGATCGGGCAGCCGGCCCATGCCAGGTTCCATCGCGGCCTGGCCTATGTCCCGGAGGACCGACGCATCGTGGCGGGGCTGACCGTGCGTGAGAACCTGCAGCTGGGGATCATCGCGAGCGCAGCCCGCGGCGATGTCGACTCTCAGATCGACGAGGTCGCGCAGACCTTCCCGCGCCTGAAGGAGCGGCTCGAACAGGAGTCCACCTCACTGTCAGGCGGCGAACAGCAGATGCTGGCGATCGCACGGGCCTTGATGGCCAAGCCGAAGATGCTCCTGCTGGACGAGCCCTCCGAGGGGATCATGCCCGTCCTGGTGGATGAGATGTTCGATCTGTTCCTGCGGCTGAAAAGCGCAGGCACCACCATCTTGCTTGTCGAGCAGAACGTTGAGCGGGCGCTGAGCGTGTCCGATCGCGCCTATGTCATTGACCAGGGCGCGGTCGTCCATGCGGCGACAGCGCGTGCGCTGCTGGAGGACCCCGCGATTCAAGAGCGCTATTGCGCTGTCTAGCGAACAGTTGTCAATACTTGTACTGCAGGCCCAGGCTGGTGGCGCGCACCGCGTCCCGGCCGCTGCCGGCAAAGCGGAAGTCGTGGCTGTCCCAACCGAAGATGGCCGACAGCTGCGGCGTGAAGTCGTAGCTCACGCCGGCGCCATACGACAGGCCGAAGCCACGGTCGGAGCCGTTGTTGACGCCGCTTCCCAGTAGGGCGGAAGTCTCGGTCCGGCCGTAGGTCGTGCCCACCTTGCCGAACACGCCCAGCGATTGCCAGAGCGGCGCCTTGCCGACCAGGCTCAGGTTCAGGCCCTGGGCCTTGGTGGTGCCGCCGCCGCGGCTGATCCGGCCCATGTCGAGATAGGCCAGCTCGACCCCCCAGAAGTTGCCCAGCATGTTGCCGGCGGAAATCTGGACCGAGTTGTCGGTGTTGTCGCAATTGAACGACGTGGCGCCGCAGGGCGCCGAATAGCGGGAGCGGCCCAGGCTCAAGCCGACGTAGCCGCGGCCTGCGGCAGGCAGGTACGACCGCGATCCGTCCTGCACCGGGCTGGTGGCCGGCGACTGCGCGAACGCGCTGAACGCCATGCTGCCGGCGGCGATCGCGGTCCCCAAAATGACGTGGCTCGTTTTCATGGCTTCCGTCCCCGCTGTTGTCTTTCGATCAGCTAACTTACGTCCTGACGCAGAAGTTTCACGTAGGACGAGTCCCACAAGCGACGTAGGAGGCTCAGCAGTGAGCCTTCGCTCAAATTTCAGTCGACTTTCGCGCCCGACGCCTTGACCACTTTCTCATACTTCGCCAGTTCGGCCTTCATGAAATTGCCGAATTCGTCTGGACTGTTGGGAACCGGCTCGGCCATCAGACCGGCGAAGCGCGTTTGGGCTTCAGGCGACTGCAACGCCGTGACAAAAGCCCGGTTCAACCGGGCGATCACGTCCCTGGGCGTGTTGGCAGGCGCAACCAGCCCCCACCAGGTGTCGATCGCGAAGCCTTTGAGGGTGTCCGCGACCGGCGGCACGTCGGGCAGGCTGGGCGAGCGCTTGAGCGTGGTCACGGCCAGCGCCTTGAGCTTGCCCGCGCGGATGTTCGGCGCGGCGGTCGCCAGGTTGTCGAAATTGAAGTCCACCTGCCCCGACAGCAGCGCCAGCTGGGCCGGGTTGCCGCCGTTGTAGGGGATGTGCACGGCGAAGATGCCGGCGTCGCGCTTGAACATCTCGCCGGCCAGGTGACCGGCGCTGCCGTTGCCGCCGCTGCCGTAATTGAGTTTGCCGGGATGGGCCCTGCCGTAGGCGATCAGGTCGGCCACCGAATTGATCTTCAGGCGGGCAGCGGCCTCCGCGTTCATCACCAGCACGTTGGGCACGCGCACCATCTGCGTGATGGGGGCGAAATCCTTCACCGCGTCATACGGCATCTTGCTGAACAGCCAGGGATTGATCGCGTGGGTGGCGACGGCCGAGACCCCGATGGTCAGCCCGTCCGGCGCAGCCTTGGCCACCACGTCGGCGCCGATGTTGCCGCCGCCGCCGGGGCGGTTCTCGATGATGACGGTGCCCAGTGACTCCCTCACCCGTTCCGCCAGCAGGCGGGCAGTGACGTCGATCGGTCCGCCCGCGGCATAGGGCACGATCAGGTGGATCGGCCGTGTTTGGGCGGCTGTCCAGGGTGAGCCGAGGACTGCCGCGGCCGCGACAGCGGCAAGAAAGAGGGTTCTGCGTTTCATGGGAGGATTTTCTCAGCAGTGCGGGTCGCCACCGACCTGACAATCCCTTACATGGCGGCGGGCCTGTGTCCGTCAGTCAGTTGCATGGCGTGGCGCGTTGAACAAGGGTGGACAGGAGTCCATCTTCTTCATCACCCAACGGGAGCCCGTCATGAAATTCCACACCCTCGCCCTCGCAGCAGCACTGGCCTTCGGCGGTGCCGCGTTTGCCGCACCGAACGACACGGCCATGGCGCCGGTCAGCCCGGACCGGACCCATGTGGTCAAGGTCCAGCCCCATGCCACCCGGCACGCCGTGCGGCATCATCACAAGGCCGTGCGCCACGTCGCAGTGAAACATCACAAGAGCGTGCATCAGGCCAGGCACCACGCCACGCACGAGCGCAGCGCATCGGTGCGCACCGACGGCAACGGCGGCAGCCGGGATGCGCGCATGGATGAGGCGCTGCAGAAGTTCCGCTCCTCGCACGGCTGAGCGACCAGGGCCGGGCAGTTGACCCGCACGACCAATGCGCATTCCCCCGAATGGGGGATTGCGCATTGCCACGTGCTCTCTAGAATCGATCATTCCCCCGCATCTACAGATTGACACCATGGGCTACGTGCTCGCGTCGGCGGCAATTTCATTCCTGGTGGCCCTGTTCTTCGTTCGCCAGAGCAGCAACGGACGCATGTGGGGCACCGACAGCGACTTCGACGGACCCCAGAAATTCCATTGCAAGGCCGTGCCTCGCCTGGGCGGTGTCGGCATCCTGGCCGCGCTCGGGCTGTGCGCCCTGTCCGTGGGTTTGTGGACCCCCGTCGGAAACCAATTGGCGCTGCTGGTGGCTTGCGGCGTGCCGGCCATCGTATTCGGACTGGCGGAAGACATCACCCTGTCCATCCGTCCCCGCACGCGCCTGCTGGCGGCGGCGTGTTCGGCGCTGCTGGGGGCGTTGGTCCTGGAGGTCGTGGTCGACCGCACCAACATCGTCGCCCTCGACAGCCTGCTGGCCTGGGGTGTCGTTTCCATCTCACTGACCGTGTTTGCGGTGGCGGGCATCGCCAACTCGGTCAACATCATCGACGGCTTCAACGGCCTGGCGGCGATGGTCTGCATGATGATGTTCGCCGCCATCGCCTCTGTCGCGTATTCGGTCGGTGACCCGTTCATCCTGCTGGCGGCGCTGTGCTGCCTGGGCGCGCTGGCCGGCTTCTTCGTCTTGAATTTCCCGCTGGGGCTGATCTTCCTGGGAGATGGCGGCGCCTACTTCGTGGGTTTCATGCTGGCGGAACTGGCCGTGCTGCTGGTCCATCGCCACCCGGAGGTCTCGCCCTGGTTCGCGCTGCTGCTGTTCCTGTATCCGACGATGGAGACGGTGTTCAGCATCTACCGGCGCAAGGTGCTCAGGGGCGCGCCGATCGCCAGCCCGGATGCGTGGCACCTGCACTCGCTGATCTTCCGCCGGCTGCTGCACGCGGGCCGGGGCGAGGGCCGCGCGCACAGCAACCCGGTGACCTCGCTTTACCTGTGGGTGCTGTCGTCGCTGACGGTCATCCCGGCGGCCCTGTTCTGGGACAACACGCCGATGCTGCTGCTTTTCTGCGCCGTGTTCACCGGCGTCTACCTCTGGCTGTACCAGTGCATCGTCCGCTTCCGCACGCCGCTGTGGCTGTTCCTGCGGTAGCCGACGCACTCACTTCGTGCGCTGTCCTGGGCCGGGCCTCGGCCACGTCGCCATCTCCAGAGCCAACCGCCGGCAATTTCGTCGCGAACTGAAATTGGGTTCGCAGCCCCAAAACTGAAACACTGCCTACGGTAGAAGGGCTTTGACCTTTGCGCTCACATCGAGCAAGCAGGGAGTGCTGACAAAGCCGATCTTGCTTGCGTTGCGCTGATTCCAGTCGAGCGCCCGTACCTGATCACACAGCACGACGCCGTTCACCTGGGCGCTGCCTGCGCCAGCCAATACCGGCACTTCAAAGGGGTAGCCTTTGACCTGATTTGTCACAGGACAGCAGAGCATCAGTGATGATTTATTGTTGTAGCTGGCGGGCGAAAGCACCAAGCAGGGTCGCCGACCAGTCTGTTCCCGCCCGGCTTGAGGATCAAAGTCCAGCCAGACGACATCCCCTCTGTCGGGGACATAACCGCCCGCTACCACGCCTCGGAGCCGACCGCTGGGCCGTCAAATGCGAGTACGTGACGATTTTCCGGGGTGATTCTCGCCACCATGTCTTCAAGACTGTCTGCGGCCAGTTCCAAGACCAGCCGATTGCCCTCCGCGCGCAAATTCAACGCTTGCCCAACTTGGAAGCCAGCGTCCGCGAGCAAACCCGCGGGGACCCGAACAGCGGCACTGTTTCCCCATTTTGCAAGTTCAACTCTCATGACGAACTCCCATCCAGATGTAGATTCATTGTAGATACGAATCCCGTGATTGCAAACTGAGTACATCGAGGCGCATCGGACAGGGCGCCGTCCCGAGACCCGTCGCCACCGCTTCGGCCCCCAGAAGCACGGCGGAGGATGTTCAAGGGCAGCTCACACTTCGATCGCCGTCCACAGCGGGCTGCTGACGGTAGCTCAGTCCTTGTGCTTGTCGGCCTCGGTGGTGAACGAGTCGGCGAAGAACTCTTCCGGCGGCAGCTTGCCGATGGCGCTGTACTCGGCCCGCGCTGAATCGACCACGATCGGCGCGCCGCAGGCATAGACCTGGTGGGCGGACAGGTCCGGGAAATCTTCCAGCACCGCCTTGTGGACAAAACCCGTGCGGCCGGTCCAGTTGTCGTCCGGCGTGGCGTTGGAGATCACCGGGACGTACTTCAGATTGGGCATCCCGGCCAGGCGGGCCTGGACCCAGTCGTCCAGGTACAGGTCCTCCGGGCGGCGGCCGCCCCAGTAGAGCGTGGCGGGCCGGGTGATGCCCTTGAACTGCATGTGCTCGATGACCGCCTTGATCGGCGCGAAACCGGTGCCGGACGCCAGCAGGATCATGGGCTTGTCGGAGTCTTCGCGCAGGAAGAAGCTGCCGTAAGGGCCCTCGACCCGCAGGATCTCCTTTTCTTTCATCGCCGTGAAGACGTGGTCGGTGAACTTGCCGCCCGGCATGTGGCGGATGTGCAGCTCGATGCTGGGTCCGACCGGTGGCGTGGCATCCGACTTCACCAGCGTATGCGGTGCGTTGGCCATCGAATAGCTGCGGCGGGCGCCGTCGCGCAGGATGAACTCGATGTACTGGCCGGCGTGGTAACGCATGGTGTCGTTGGCGGGCAGCTGCAGGCGGATCACCATCACGTCGTGCGATTTCTTCTCCAGCGCCGTGACGCGGGACGGCATCTTCCTGATCGGGAACGCCGACTCGTCGGTGACCTGGCGCGATTCCAGCACCACGTCGCTCAAGGGCACGCCGCAGCAAGTGAGGATGTAACCCGCCGCTTCTTCCTCGGCCGACAGGGCCTTGCTCTGGTGCGGGCCGTGGAACACCTGGCCCTCGAGCTTCTTGCACTTGCAGGAGCCGCAGGCGCCGTCCTTGCAGCCATAGGGCATGCCGATGCCCTGGCGGATGGCGGCCGGCAGGATCGCTTCGTCCGGATTCACGGAGAAGGTACGGCCGCTGGGCAGCACGCTGACCTGGAACGTTGCCGCGGAGGGCGTTGCACTCGTCATGTTTTGGTTATCCTCGGGCAGTCTCTAGAAGAACCCACCGATTTTGCCCTCAATCCAGAGTCCCCTCGGCGCGCTGCCGGCGCGCTTTCGCCGTGAGCGCGTGCTGATCGTGGGTTGCGGCGACGTCGGGCTGCGGGTGGCGAAGCTGGTCGGCAAGCGGGTGCGGCTGCTGGCGTTGACCTCCTCGCCGCAGCGGGTTGCTGTGCTGCGGCAGCAGGGCATCACGCCCTTGCAGGGCAATCTGGACCGCCCCGGGACACTGGCGCGGCTGGCGGGGCTGGCGACCCGGGTGGTGCACCTTGCGCCGCCCCGCAGCGACGACCAGGCGCAGTGGTGGCGGGACCTGCGCACGGTGGCTTTGCTGCGGGTCTTGCGATTGCGCACTGTGCCGGAGTCTCTGATTTATGGCTCGACCAGCGGCGTGTATGGCGATTGCCAGGGCGAACGAATCGACGAGACGCGGGCCGTGCATCCCGGCACGCCTCGCGCCCAGCGCCGCATCGATGCCGAGACGGCCGTGCGGCACTTCGGCCGCGCCGCCCATGCGCGCGCCAGCATCCTGCGCATTCCGGGCATCTACGCGCCCGACCGCGACGGCGGCACGCCGCGCGAGCGCCTGCTCAAAGGGACACCCGTGCTGCAGCATGGCGACGACGTGTACACCAACCACATCCACGCCGACGACCTGGCGCGGACCGTGGTCGCCGCGTTGTGGCGCGGCAGGCCGCAGCGGATCTACAACGTCAGCGACGACAGCCAGCTGAAGATGGGCGAGTACTTCGACCTGGCGGCGGACCTCTACGGCCTGCCGCGGCCGCCGCGCGTTGCGCGCAGCACGGCGCGGGACGAGTTGCCGCTGATGCTGCTCAGTTTCATGGGGGAGTCGCGGCGGATGGACAACGGGCGGCTGAAATCCGAGCTGCGGGTGGCATTGCTGCACACAACGGTCCAGACCGGCCTGATCGCAAGATAGCCACGTGGGCTCAGCTTGCGGATAATGCTTCATAGCTCGTCCATTGGCGGGCGGACAACAAGGACGTTTTCGTGGGGATCCAACCGGTCATTCTTTGCGGCGGCTCCGGAACCCGGCTGTGGCCCCTGTCACGGAAGTCGTTTCCAAAGCAGTTTGTCCCCCTCGTCGACGGCAAGAGCCTGCTCCAGCTCACGCTGGAGCGGGTCGCTGGCCTGGTCGACAAGTCGGATGATGCGGGCGCCCTGGTCTGCGTTGGCTCCGAGGAGCATCGGTTCCTGATCGCCGAAGCCATGGAAGCGGCCGGCGTGAAGGGGGACGTGGTGCTCGAGCCGGTCGCGCGCAATACGGCGGCGGCAATGGCACTGGCGGCGCTGCACGCCGCCGCACCGGACCAACTGCTGCTGTTCTGCCCCGCCGACCACCACATTCCCGACGCGGCCGCGTTCCGTTCCATGGTGCAGCAAGGCGTTGCGGCGGCGCGCGAGGGCGGCATCGTGACGTTCGGGGTCGCGCCCAGCTTTCCAAGCACGGCGTACGGATACATCGAGCGCGGCCCGCACCGGCCGAACGGGAGTTTCGCGGTCGTGCGCTTTATCGAGAAACCGGACCTCGGGCACGCGCAGGAACTGTTGCTGCAAGGGCAGGTCTTGTGGAACGCCGGGATCTTCCTGTGCACCGCTGCGACCTTGCTCGAGGCCCTCGAATCGCACGCGAGCGACATCCTTTCCCAGTGCACGCTGGCAATGCAGGGGGCGCGGCGCGACGGCATCTTCTTGCGCCCGGACGACAAGGCATTTGCCGCTTGCCGCTCCGAGAGCATCGACTACGCTGTCATGGAGCGGCATTCAAACGTGTCAGTGCTGCCTTTCAACGGACGATGGAGCGACGTCGGCAGCTGGAACGCGGTCGCGGAACTGACGCCGCCTGACGAAAATCAGAACCGGATCGCGGGCAACGGCGTTGCGATCGAGGCGCGCAATACCTTCATCCACGCGCCCAATCGCCCCGTCGTCGCCCTGGGGACCCAGGACCTGGTGATCATCGATACGCCCGATGCACTGCTGGTGGCTGCCGCGTCCGCGGTCGAGCGGGTCAAGGATGTCGTCTCGCACCTCGAGGCACGCAAGACGCCCGAGGCTGTGACCCACCGCAAGGTCGCGCGTCCCTGGGGCTGGTACGACAGCATCGAAGCCGGTGACCGCTTCCAGGTCAAGATGATTTCGGTCAAACCCGGTGCCTCCTTGAGCCTGCAGAAGCACCACCACCGCGCCGAGCACTGGGTCGTGGTGAAGGGCACCGCGGAGGTGACACGGGGCAGCGAGACCTTCCTGCTGACCGAAAACCAGTCGACCTACATTCCATTGGGTGAGGTCCACCGCCTGCACAATCCCGGCAAGACCGCGCTGGAGCTGATCGAGATCCAGTCCGGCAGCTACCTTGGAGAGGACGACATCGTTCGCTTCGACGACAACTACGGCCGTGTCGTGCCGATCGACCTCGTCAAAAAGAAAAGCTGACCACATGACGAAAACAGCACTCATCACGGGCGTCACCGGCCAGGACGGCGCCTATCTGGCCGAGTTCCTGTTGAACAAGGGCTACATCGTGCATGGCGTCAAGCGCCGCGCCTCCTCCTTCAATACCGCCCGCATCGACCATCTCTATCGCGATCCGCACTCCGAGGGAGTGCGGTTCTTCCTGCACCACGGCGACGTCACCGATTCATCCAACCTGATCAGGCTGATCCAGCAGACCCAACCCGACGAGATCTACAACCTGGCCGCCCAGAGCCACGTGGCGGTGTCGTTCGAGCAGCCGGAATACACGGCCAATGCGGACGCACTGGGGCCGTTGCGCCTGCTGGAAGCCATCCGCATCCTCGGGCTTGAGAAGCGGACCCGCTTCTACCAGGCATCGAGCTCGGAGCTGTATGGCCTGGTGCAGGAAACGCCGCAGAAGGAAACCACGCCCTTCTATCCGCGCAGTCCCTACGCCGTGGCCAAGCTGTATGCGTACTGGATCACGGTCAACTACCGCGAAGCCTACGGAATCTATGCCTGCAACGGCATCCTGTTCAATCACGAATCGCCCGTGCGCGGCGAGAACTTCGTCACCCGCAAGATCACCCGGGCCCTGGCGCGCATCAAACTGGGGCTGCAGGACCGGCTCTATCTCGGCAACCTTGACGCCCGGCGGGACTGGGGCCACGCCAAGGACTACGTCGAGATGCAATGGCTGATGCTGCAGCAGGCCGAACCGGAAGATTTCGTCATCGCCACCGGGGTGCAATACAGCGTGCGGCAATTCGTCGACATTGCGGCAGCTGAACTCGGCATCCAGGTCCGGTGGGAAGGACAGGGCGTCGACGAGAAGGGATTCGACGGCAACGGCAACTGGATCGTCGCTGTCGATCCTCGCTATTTCCGGCCCACCGAAGTGGATACGCTTCTCGGCGACGCCAGCAAGGCTGCGACGAAGCTGGGCTGGAGGCCCAGGATCACCTTCAACGAACTGGTGCAGGAAATGGTGCGGGAAGACCTCAAGACCGCGGAGCGCGACGAGCTCGTGAAGCGGCATGGGTACTACACCAACGAATACCATGAATAGGGTGCGATGAGGGTCGGCCGCAACCTGTTGGCGGGGCTGGCCAATTCAATCTGGGCTGCGCTCGTCGGCCTGGCCGTTGTCCCTCTCTACCTGCGGTTCCTGGGGCTCGAGACCTATGGCCTGGTCGGATTTTTCGCCACTGCGCAGGCAATGCTCGTGCTGCTCGATCTTGGCCTGGCGCCCACCGTCAACCGGGAAATCGCGCGCGCTTCGGCGGCCGGTGTGATGCATGAGGCCAGGCGCCTGCTTCACACCCTGGCGCAGGTGTACTGGGGAACGGCGGGCTTGCTGGCGCTGCTGATCCTGGCGGTGTCGTCGGTGGTCGCGAGCCATTGGCTGCAGGCCAGCAGCCTGCCACCAGACACCTTGACGAACGCAGTTCGGCTGATGGGCGTCGTGATTGCCTGCCGCTGGCCGGTGGCCGTCTACCACGGCGCCTTGATGGGCATGGAGTGCATGGGGATCGCAAGCGTGATCAGCATGGCGATGGTGACCCTCGGCAGTCTGGGTGCCGTCGCGATCCTTGCTCTCGTTTCGCCCACGATCGAAGCGTTCTTCCTCTGGCAAGTGGGCGTTGCGCTGATTCATGTGGCCATCATGCGTTGGGCCGCCTGGCGAGCCGTGGGGAGGGATGAGCAGACAAGATTCGACGCCGGCGCACTGCGCAAGGTCTGGCGTTTCTCAGCCGGGATGACCGGTGTCGCTGTGGCGTCGATCCTGCTGACCCAACTGGACAAGCTGCTCCTGAGCAGGATGCTGAATCTCGAGGATTTCGGACGCTACACCCTGGCCGGGGTGGTCGCCGGCGCACTGGCGATCTTCACCGTCCCTGCCTTCAATGCCATCTACCCGCGCTACACCGCGCTGATCACCCGCGGGGACTTCAAAGGGCTGGAGCAGTCTTACCTGACCGGCACCCACGTCTTTTGCGCGGTGGTGTTCCCCGTGGCTCTGATGGTGTCGGGGTTTGCGCAAGATCTGCTCCAACTTTGGACCGGCAATGCGGCTCTCGCCGCCAGTGTTGCGCCGATCGCCGCGTTGCTCGTGCTGGGGACCGCATTGAATGGCGCGATGCATTTTCCCTATGCGCTTCAACTTGCGTCCGGTGTCGTGAGCCTGCCGTTGATCCTGTCGGGTGGACTGGCGGTGCTGGTGGTTCCGATGGTCATCGTTCTAACCTCGACGTACGGGGCCAGGGGCGGCGCAGCGGCGTGGTTGCTGGTGAACCTGGTCTACCTGTTCGCGGGCGCGTGGCTGACCCATCGCCGGCTGCTGGTCGGCCTGGCGCCCAGATGGCTGTTGCAGTGCGTCCTGCTGCCGTTGGCGATTTCGCTGGCCGCAATGCTGGTGGGCAGGTATTGGATCGACGTCCAATCGGGCTGGAACTCCCTGGCCAGGTTGTCGGCCGCGACTGGAGTGCTGGTGCTGTCGATCCTGCTCCAGGCCGCGCTGTCATGGCGCTCGCTGCCGCAGATCGGAAAATGGACCGCGAAGAAGATTCCGCTAAACAATTGAACGGCAACCATGATCAAGCAATTCATCAGCTACCTGTGGGGCGTGCGCAGCCGCCAGCAGATCGCCATCGCCATGAGCAAGGGCGCGGCGGCGCGGCAAGCGCGGGTGATTGATCTGACGCGACCGGCAAGTTGGGAATTCTCCGGCTTCAGCCAGAACGGGGAAGACGGCATCCTGGACGTCTTGCGCAGCCAGTTGGTCGAGAGCAACCGCTACTTCATCGAGATCGGCTCGGCCGACGGCATGCAGAACAATTCCTCCTGGCTGGTGGTCGCCGAGCAGTACGAGGGCCTGGCGGTCGAAGGAAACCCACAGCTGGTGGAGCGCGCGCGCCGGGTGATTCCGGAGTACAGCATCGGGGTGGAGTGCGTGAACATGTTCGTCGGCCGCGACAACGTGCAGGAACTCAAGACGCGGGCATTTCATTGCGACCCGGATGTCTTCTCCCTGGACATCGATGGCGTGGACTTCTACATTGCGCAGGCGCTGATGGAAGCAGGATTCCGGCCGAGGATCTTCGTCGTGGAATACAACGCGGTCTATGGCCCGGAACGGAGCCTGACCATTCCTTACCAGGAGGGTTTCGACTTCGGCAGGGCGCATCCGACCCAGCTCTACTACGGTGTGTCGATCGCCGCGTGGCGCAGTTTCTTTCAGCGTCACGGCTACCGCTTCGTGACCGTCGATCGGAAAGGTGTGAACGCCTTCTTCGTCGATCCGAAGTGCTTCCCCCTGGATTTCCTGGAGGGCATCCATGGGCTCGAATTTGCGGAGAACAAGTACCAGTCCATGAAATTCAGGGGTGACAGCGACAGGCAGTTCCCGTTGATCAGCGACCAGTCATTCGTGCAGGTGTGAATTGCCAATGCAAGCGTCGCCCGCAAGCCTCACGCCGAAATTGAGCATCTGCATCGCGACCTTCAATCGCGGAAAGTTCATTGGCGAGACGCTCGATTCGGTGCTGGCTCAGATGACGCCGGAGGTCGAACTGGTCGTCGTCGATGGAGCCTCGCCTGACGACACGCAAGAGCAGGTGTCGGCCTACGTCGCACGTTTTGCGCAACTGCGCTACTTCCGGGAGCCGACCAACTCCGGCGTCGACCGCGACTACGACAAGGCGGTGGGCTACGCCCGAGGCGAGTACTGCTGGCTGATGACCGATGACGATCTCCTGGTGCCCGGCGCAGTGAACCGGGTGCTGTCGGAACTGGACCCGTCCGTGGAACTGGTGCTGGTGAACGCCGAGGTTCGAAACCTGGATTTTTCCAGACTGCTGGACCCGCGGATCTTCCAGAGCGAGACGGACCGGCAATACGGCCCGGAGGAATCCGAGCGGCTCCTGGTGGAGACGATGCAGGGCCTGTCTTTCATCGGGAGCGTCATTGTCAAGCGCGAGATCTGGCTGTCCCGGGTTCGGGAGCCGTATTTCGGCTCCCTGTTCATCCATGTGGGTGTCATCTTCCAGGCGCCCTGGCCCGGAGTGGTCAAACTGATCGCCGCGCCGCAAGTCGTCATCCGTTATGGCAATGCCATGTGGACTGCCCGTGGTTTCGAGATCTGGATGTTCAAGTGGCCCAATCTCATCTGGTCGTTCGCCGATTTCTCCGACCGGCCGAA
>JBBRSZ010000030.1:0-59740 GCA_038244915.1 Burkholderiales bacterium
ACGGCGGCCCGGTGGGCTTCCGGATCGTCGGGCGCAACCCGAAGGCGCTCGACTGGCTGGTCATCCAGAACAGCAACGCGTACGAGGTCGGCTTCACCGCCGCCTGGGACGGCTTCCGCGGCGCGCTGTGGAAGAACCGTTCTCCGGAAACCGAGAAGCCGCTGGCCGGCTTCCTGACCAAGGACGCGATCAAGGGAATCTACCTGCACGGTGCGGAGAAGCCTGAGCTGATCAGCCCCGACAACTGGGAGTCCGATGCGGCCTACATGCAGCGCCCCACTGCGGTCCGCGTCAACCTCGACCTGTTCTACGACTACCGCACCAACGTCGATCTCTACCCGAAGTGGCAGGCCTTCCTGCGCAACAACCAGCCCAGGACGCTGATCTTCTGGGGCCAGACCGACATCTTCTTCACACCGGCCGGTGGCGAAGCGTTCCTGAAAGATCTGCCCAAGGCCGAGATGCACCGGCTCAAGGCGGGACACTTTGCAGTGGAAGACCACCTCGACTACATCGCGGATCAGATGAAGCGCTTCTATGCCGAGAAGGTGGCGGGCGACAAGAAGATGGCCATGACCTCCGGCCAGTAGGACATCACGATGAGCACGAACCCTGAGACGCCTCGCCCACCATTCCCGCCGTTCACGCGCGAAACCGCAGTCCAGAAGGTCCGCATGGCCGAGGATGCATGGAACAGCCGGGATCCGGTCAAGGTCTCGCTTGCCTACACGCCGGACAGCCGGTGGCGCAACCGCGTTGATTTTCCACGCGGCCGCGGGAGCATCGTTCAGATGCTGCAACTGAAGTGGGAAAGCGAACTGGACTACCGCCTGATCAAGGAGCTGTGGGCTCATGACGGCAACCGCATCGCAGTTCGCTTTGCCTACGAGTGGCATGACGGCGCAGGCAACTGGTACCGCTCATACGGCAATGAAAACTGGGAGTTTGATGCGCGCGGCTTCATGGCCTATCGCCACGCAAGCATCAACGACCTGCTCATCGGTGAGTCGGAGCGCAAGTTCCGGTGGCCGCTCGGACGACGGCCCGATGACCACCCGGGGCTTGGCGAGCTGGGCCTGTAGGGATCAACGCAAGTCGCCGCTTGTCGCATCGAAGACGGTCGTTTGGGCGGCCGACAGGCACAGTCGCACCACAGATGACTCTGGAGTCGAAATCATGAATTCGCATAGTGACCCGTTAGCCCAGATCCGCGCAATCAACCAGGCGGCTGCGTTCAATCAATGGTGCAGCATCGAAGTGACCAGCGCAGAGCCTGGCAGAGTCGAAATTGCGATGCCCTGGCGCGCTGAGGTCGGTCAGTACTCCGGCTTTCTCCATGCGGGGGTGATCGCCGCGCTCATCGACACGGCATGTGGCTTCGCGGCTGCGACCATGGTCGGCCGTGTGCTCGCATCACACAATTCCGTCAACTTTCTGCGGCCAGCGGTCGGCGAGCGCTTCGTCGCCCGCGCGAGCGTCGTCAAACCCGGCAAGTCACAGGTCTTCACGGCTTGTGAGCTGTATGCCGTGGCCGGTGGAGCAGAGAAGCTCGTCGCCACGGGCGAAACCTTGCTCTCGGTCGTCACGGCAAACCAGGTGGCTGAAGGCGATGGCTAGGCAGAAAACCCCAATCAGCCGTCGTACTTCACATTCAATGCGACGAACGCCGCAAGGGCCGCGTCGCGGTCCGCCATCGTGCTCAGGCTATGGGGTCGGGAGTCCATGAGTCGCATGTAGGCGGTTGATTTCGGAACAATCCGCTCCAGCATGTCTTCGCCGTAGACCTTCAGGCTGGTCTGCCGGATCATGAAGAAATGAACATAGGCGGCGCAATCCGCGGCGCTGAATGACGAGCCGGAAATGAATGGGGTAAAGGATGACAGCCGTGCCACCGCGTCCAGGCCGATGGCCAGGCGCTCCTTGGCCTCGCGCTTGGTTTCTTGAGAGACTGCACCGCCGAAGAACGATTCCCGGTACAGGCGACGAGCGACCCATTCCGAGTTGAGCTCCAGGTGCTGGATCAGCTCGCGGCACTTCGCCCGCTGGAACAGGTCCGCTGGATACAACGGCTTGGCCGGGTAGCGTTCCTCAAGGTACTCGAGGATGGCCAGAGACTCGGACAGGCCGCCCTGCTCTGTCTCGATGAATGGAATCTTGCCGAGCGGCGAGCTTTGTCGAAACGTGTCCCGCTGCCACGGATAGACGACCCGCTCGTGAAACGGAATCTCCTTCTCCAGCAGAACGAGCTTGAGCTTGTTGTAGTAGTTGCTGACCCCGAAACCGCACAAGGTGATCATGTCGTGGCGCTCCCTTCATGGCTGGCGCTTGGTCATCGTTGCGCAGGAGGTTGCGCTGCCTGGTCGGCCCAGGTCACGTGCTTCTTGGGCCGGGGGAATCCGTGCAGAATCATAGCCATCGTTACGCCCAAAGGAAACAACGTGGACCGCCTGCACCTGATCACCGTCTTTGTGGCCGTGGTGGACACAAGAGGGTTTGCGGGCGCAGCGCGCAAGCTCGAGATGTCGCCGCCAGCCGTCACGCGGGCGATCAATGAACTCGAGAGCCACCTCGGCGTGCGCCTGCTGACCCGCACCACGCGCGTCGTGCGGGTCACGGAGGACGGCGAGCGCTATGCTGACGACTGCCGGCGGATCCTGGCCGAACTGGCGGAGGCCGACGACGCTGTGAGCGGCAAACACGGCTCGCCCCACGGCCGTCTCACCGTGACCGCGCCGGCGCTGTTCGGCGCGAAATTCGTGACGCCCATCGTCACCGAATACTTGAGTCGCTACCCCCAGGTCAGTGCGTCCTGCTGGTTCCTTGACCGGATCGTGAACATGATGGACGAAGGCGTGGATGTGGCGGTGCGCATCGGCGAGTTGCCGGATTCGTCGATGCAGGCCGTCTCCGTGGGCCGCGTGCGGCGCGTGATTTGCGCCGCCCCCTTCTACCTGGAGCAGCACGGCATTCCGCAGACGCCTGACGACTTGAGCGCGCACTGCATCGTGTCGGCCAGAGCGGTGACACCGACCGCCGAATGGCGCCTCATGGAAGACGGCAAGCCGCGTATCGTCAAGCTGCAAGCGCGCATGATCACGACGACCAACGACTCCGCGTTGGCTGCGGCCGTCAGTGGCTTCGGGGTCACTCGCCTCCTGTCCTACCAGGTGGCAGACCAGTTGCGCGACGGCCAGCTCAAGGCGATCCTCACAGAATTCGAGCCCGCCCCGTTGCCAATCCACCTGGTGCACCGCGAAGGCCGACACGCCTCCCAGAAGGCGCGCGCCTTTCTCGATCTGGCGCTGGAGAGGCTGCGCGCCAATCCAGTTCTCAACTAAGCACCCCGCGACTCAACCGATGATCGAAGCCCGTTAGACCGGGCACGGCGCCTATAGGTCCAGGGTTAACTCCGGGCTCGTGGCCCGGGACACGCAAATGCACATCAAGCCTGCCGCGTTGTGCTCGGTCTCGCTGAGCGCCGTGTCGCGGTGATCAGGCTGACCTCGCAGCACCCTGACCTGGCAGGTGCCGCAATTGCCGGCACGGCACCCGGACGGGGCCGCCACGCCCGCGGCTTCGATTGCCTCCAGGATGGTCTGGTCCGCGGCGACCGCGATGCGTTGGCCACTGCGGCCAAGCGTCACGATGAGGGGCTGACTGGCCGCTTTGGCGTCCGGTGCCGCGAAGCGTTCGGATCGAACCCGGTTCGCAGCAACTCCCGCGGCGCTCGCGGCGTCATGTACCGCGTCGATCAGGCGGGTGGGCCCGCAGACGTAGAACACCGACTCGGGCGCCGAACGGGCGATCAAGGACGACACGTCCAGACGCTGCTGCCGGTCCGCTGCGTACACATGCAGTCCAGCTGGCAGCATTCCCCGCAGGCAGTCCAGGTATGGCGCCTCACCGAGTGACCGCACCGCGTAGTGCAGGTCGACGCTGCGCCCGTCAGCCCGAAGCTGTTCAGCCATTGCCTTGATCGGCGTGATGCCGATGCCACCGGCGATCAACACGGCGGGACGATCGTCGCTGTGGAGAGCAAAGTCGTTGCCTGGCAGACCGCAGCACAGAATCGTGCCCAATTGCACGTCGGCATGGACGGCAACCGATCCACCGCTTCCCTGCTCCTCGCGCAGAACGGCAATCTCATAGGCGTCGCGCCGGCTCGGATCCGACGCGATGGAGTAGCGACGCGTGCTGATCACTCCACTGCGCAAACGCACAGGAACGTCGATGTGCGAGCCAGCAGCCACAGGTGGCAGCCCGGTACCGTCCGCGCTACGCAGTTCATAGGAACGCACTCTGGGCGTGCGCTGTCGAATGCCGTCGACGCGCAACGCGAGCGGCCCGTGACCGAGACGTTGTGAAGGAAGAGTCGGGTTGGATGCCGCCAGCGCCTTGCTCAGGCGCTCGATCTCCTCGCGCAGCGGCGCGACGCCTTTCTCGATCTCGTCCTCGGTGAAGCGGGGCGTGATGTGCTGCGGACAGTTCCAGTCGTAGCCTTCGATGGTGATTACCAGCGCGCGTTCGATCCGCGCCGGATAGTCCGGCATCTTCAGACGGGCCATGAGCGCCGCATCTTCACCTGCATCCACAAGACGCACGCGTCCGAGGATCTTCAGGCGACGCTGGTTGGCGTAGTCCATCAGGAAGATCGAGACCCGGTCGTTGCCGGTCAGGTTGCCGACACTGATGTATTGCACGTTGCCCCGAAAGTCGGCGTAAGCGAGGGTCTTGGCGTCCAGTACCTTGAGGAAACCGGCGGGTCCGCCCCGGTACTGCACGTACGGCCACCCGGACTCGCTCACGGTCGCCTGGTAGAACCCGTCACGCTCTTGGATGAACTCGACTTCCTCCCCGGTCAACGCATCGCGCTTGTCCAAAGTGCGGTCCAGCGGTGCATAAGCTGAGCGGCTTCCCATGCGGGTCTGCACTGCGCGCACCGCAGGAGTGAAGGCGATGTCGGAATAGGCACGGCTCATCTCATGCTCTCCTTTGATCGTTCTGCTGCGCTTTGGCGTTTCTGTGATCGACGAGGACAATTTGGCTCATTCATGGCTCCGGCTGACTTGGTTTTGCGGGCCGCCTGGCGCGACCTGCAGAGAACTCTCGTCGAATTCGGCACAAACTGGAATCCGTGCTGCGCCAAATTCACCCTTCCGCGCACCGGAAGAGTGCCGCCGCTGCCAGCCTGGCCGTCTACTTCTTCATCGCGTCGGGGGCCATCGCGACAGGAGCCATGACGTCCCTCAGCTGCCTCCAAACCAGTTGTACCCCTGGTCTTCCCAGTAGCCCCCGGGGTAGCTGTTGGTGACATAGATGGCCCGGATGTGCTTCGGGTTTTTGTAGCCCAGCTTGGTGGGCATGCGCAGCTTCACCGGGTACCCATACTTCGGCGGCAGCACCTGCCCGTCGTAGGTCAGCGCCAGAATGGTTTGCGGGTGCAGGGCCGTGGCCATGTCGATGCTGGTGTGATAGTCGTCAGCGCACTTGAAGCCCACGTACTTCGCCGTCATGTCGGCGCCGACGCGCTTGAGGAACTGCGCGAACGGCACTCCGCCCCATTTACCGATGGCGCTCCAGCCCTCAACACAGATATGGCGCGTCACCTGATCCTGCTGCGGCATCGAGCGCAGGTCGGCCAGTGTCCAGGTCCGTCGATCGGCGACCAGGCCGGTCACTTCGAGGCGCCAGGCCTCGCCATCGACTTCGCGGATTTCGCTCTCCCCGTAGTACGCATTGAACGGGAACGGTCGCGTGATCATCGAGTCCGGGTAGGTCGGCGCCAGCATGTTCGGATCGAACAGCGCACCCTGCACCCGGTCGTTGAGCCGCGAGATGCTGGCCAGCGCGGTCTCGACGCTGTCACTGTCGGTCAGGCTGCAACCGCTCAAAATGGCAATGCCGCCGAGCGTGAGCGAGCGCTGCAGGAACGCGCGCCTCGCCGGCTGTTCGATCCGCCGCGACAGAATTTTCAGGGCGTCTTTAAGCACGGCCTCACCGTCGACGACAACGATGGAGGAACGCTTGTTCGTGTTCATGACGTTTCCTTCAGCGGCCGCGAATCATCGCGACCAGCGTACGAGGCACGAGCGCCACCATCACCAGGTGTCCCAACGCGAACGCGACCAGCGCCGCCATCGCAAAGAAGTGCACCTTACGCGCACCCTCGTAGCCACCGACGAGTTCCCGCAACAGCGGGAACTGGACAGACTTCCACAGCACCAGCCCCGACAGGACCAGCACAACCAGATCCAGGGTCACGCCGAGATAAGCCATCCGCTGCGGTCCGTTGTAGTGCCGCGGGTCGGCATGCGAGAGCCGGCCGTGCAATGCATCGACGACGTCGGCCCATACCGCGGACGCCCTGATGGGAAAAAACTTGCGCCGGAAGCGCCCGCTGGCCAGATTCAGACCCAGGTAGACGAGGCCGTTGAAAACCAGCAACCACATCCCGGCAAAGTGCCAGCGCAGTGCGCCACCCAACCAGCCACCCATCGTGAGGTCACCTGGGAAGCGAAAATCGAACACCGGCGCCGCGTTGTATACGCGCCAGCCGCTGCCGACCATGATCGCCACCGCGACGACGTTCAGCCAGTGCGTGACGCGCAGCCATGCTGGATGAATCGGCAACGGCTTCTCAGCCAGCCGCGAAGGCGTGGATTCAGCCACGGCAAGAAGCTCCTCGTCGCTTGGAGCGGACCGGTCGGTGTGGATGGAGCGAAGATGGTTCATTGGAAGTTCCTCTTGCGCCGATCGGGCCAGAAAAAGAGTTCTGACATCGAAACTGCAGCGCAAGAACGGACTTTCGCCGATGCGACGCAAACCGGGAATCGCCTCGGCGCCCAAGACACCATTCCGTTTGCAGGAATAGTGATGGTCTCGCGCGGAGCGTCAGTCGAGAACGAGCGTTCGAGCCAGGTACCCATAGACCGTCGACACGCGCCGCAGGTGCCGCGACTCGGGGTGCGTCAGGATCCACAACTCGGTCTGGCACTCGTCAAGCACGTCGGTCAGCTGGATCAGGTTCGGCTGTGACTTCACCAGGAACAACGGCAACACGCCCACGCCGAGCCCGAGCGCCACCAGTTCCATCACGGTCAGGATGCTGTTGACTCTGTAGCGAGGCGACACCTTGGGGAAACGGCGCTTGCGCCAGACAACCGACGGGTGCTCAGGCAGTGCGTCATCAGGGGCCACCCACGATGCCTTGCCGCCTTCCACGTCCGTATAGCGCTTGATCGGGCCCTTCTTCGCGCTGAACAACGCCACCCGAATGGGGCCCACGTGTTTGCCGACCAGATGCTCTGGCGGTCGCTTGGTGGCCCGCACGGCGATGTCGGCGTCTCGCCGCGTCAGGTTGGCCAATTCGTTTCCGGTGTTCAGTTCGTAAGTCAGCAGCGGATGGACGGCCCGCAGGTCCTTGAGGGCGGGCGCCACCAACGCATGCATGACCGTGTCGGTCGAGGTGATGCGCAGTGCGCCCGACACCTGGTCGGGTCGCAACTGCGCCGCCGATCGCGCCGACTCCAGCGAGGCCTCCAACTGTTCCGCGTGCTCCGCCAGGCTCCGCGCCAGCTCCAGGGCCATGTATCCTGCCCGCGAGCGTTCGAACAGCGCCTGGCCCAGACCGCGCTCGATGCGCTGCAGCGAACGAAACACGGTGGAAGCGTCCAAGCCCAGACGTTGGCCGGCATCGGCAAGCGTGCCGGATCGAACCAGAGCCAGCACCGTTTCCAGATCGACAGCGCCGAGTTTGTATTGCGTTGATGCATTCATGGTTTGCCAGTTTGCCTATTTTCATTGCCAGATCGCAAGCCTACATTCTGACTCTCGTTCAATCAATGGAGAAATGCGATGACTCGACTCAGATCCTTCGATCCCACCAACTACGGCACGACGCTGCTTCGGGTGAGCCTGGGTGTGATGTGGATTGCGCATGCCCTGCTCAAGCTGCTGGTGTTCACGTTGCCGGGCACCGCGGCGTACTTCACCAGCGTGGGTTTCCCCGGTCTGCTGGCCTATCCGGTATTTGCCGCCGAACTGCTCGGCGGGTTGGCTCTGGTGCTCGGCGTCTACGCCCGCCAGGTCTCGTTGGCGTTGCTGCCCATCATGTTGGCAGCCACTTGGGTGCACCTGCACAACGGCTGGGCCCACACCAGCCCGGGTGGGGGTTGGGAGTACCCATTGTTCCTGGCCGTGGTTTCGGTGGCCTTGTGGTTGCTGGGAGACGGCGCCATGACCCTGCGCCGCAGTGCCCGCTTCGTACCCGCCATCGGCGAGGTGGCGCGATGAGTACCAGACTGACCCTGGTCAGCCACGCGCTGTGCCCTTACGTTCAACGCGTGGCGATCGTGCTGATGGAAAAGGGGATCGAGTTCGAACGCCGGGAGATAGCCCTTGCGAACAAGCCGGCGTGGTTTCTCGCGGTCTCGCCGCTGGGCAAGACGCCGGTGTTGCTGGTGGACGGCGAAGCGATCTTCGAGTCCGCGGTGATCTGCGAATTCCTGGACGAGACCGAAGGTGCCCGGCTTCATCCGGAAACGCCGCTGCTGCGCGCGAGACACCGCGGCTGGATCGAATTCGGGTCGTCGCTGCTCAACACCATCGCGGCTTTCTACAACGCTCCCGACGACGTCACGCTCGACGCCCGCACGAAGGACATCCGACATCGCTTCGAGCAGCTGGAAGCAGCGCTGGGCGACGGCCCGTACTTCGCAGGAGAGCGCTTCAGCATCGTCGATGCAGCATTCGGCCCGATCTTCAGGTACTTCGAGGTCTTCGGCACGATCGGCGACTTCGACTTCTTTGGCGGACTGCCCAGGCTCAATGCCTGGCGGGCTCGCCTGGCGGCGCGTCCTTCGGTTCGCGGTGCGGCGCATGAGGACTATCAAGCGCTGCTGCGAGTCTTCCTTCGCAACCGGGACTCGGCGCTGTCACGGCGCATCAAAACCGATGAACAACCCTGCGCCTTGCAGTGAGGTGCGACCGGAAAGACCGCTCCGACTCGCGACACTCTTGCGCCGAGCGGAAGGGTGAATTGACGTCGAAGCTGCTTCTCCGACCGCTTGGCGGCGCGCACAGTCCGCGCTGCAATTCATTTCGCAACCGCCGCACACCAAGGAGATCACCATGCCCATTCTCAACGTCAAGCTATGCGCCACAGCGCAGCCTGAGACTTCCTCCCGCATCGCATCGGCACTCACTGATCTGACGGTCGAGGTTCTCAAGAAGAAGCGCGAGCTCACTGCCGTGGCGATCGAGTATGTCGCGCCCACCGAGTGGTTCATTGCCGGTGCTGCACTGGCGGCGCAGCAGTCCAGCACGTTTCACCTCGACATCAAGGTCACCGAGGGAACCAACACGAAGGACGAAAAGGCGATCTACGTCAGCCGCGTGTTCGCCGCCGTCGACGGCATCATCGGACCGCTCGCACCGGCCAGCTACATCGTGGTGCACGACGTTCGCGGGGACTCCTGGGGCTATCAGGGCGAGACGCAGGAGTATCGATACGTTCGGGGCAAAGCTCTCTAGGACTGGACGTTTGACTTCATCGTTGGCAGCATTGACGACCATCGGGCGCTGAAGTCTTGCAGGCGACGAAGACCAGGATGAGGAGATCGCGCTGCGGGAGCAGTTCGCACGACTCCCGTCGCAGCGGCACTGGTCAAGGCTGGGACTCCCGCGGCCCGGCCAGACCCATCACGCTCGCGACTTGCAGCGCGGGTGCTTGACATCAAGGATCACGATCGTGCGCCTCTTCGGGTTCACACCCTTCCATTCCATCCGCGTGAGCTCACCCGCACTTGGGGGCAGGGCCAGCTCCCAGCGGTAGCCCAGGACCGATCGCGGACGTCGTGTTGACCTAATCGCCCGCTCACTCGACGCCTCGCTCGACTGCGATCCATGCTACCTCTTTGTAATCAGACCACAGGTCGATTTGGAGAGAGGTTGAAACGCCTCATCGCCCGCAATGGTGGCCAGAACCTTGTAGTAGTCCCACGGGTACTTCGATTCCGCCGGTGTCTTGACCTGCACCAGGTACATGTCGTGGACCATGCGCCCGTCCTGGCGGATGGAGCCGTTTCGGGCGAAGAAGTCATTGATCTTCATGCTTTTCATTTTTGCCATGACGATCGGCGCTGAATCAGTGCCCGCTTCCTTCACGGCCTTCAGGTAATGCAGGGTCGAAGAATAGTTGGCAGCCTGGATGGCCGTCGGCATTTTTTTCATGCGCTCAAAATACCGGCGCGACCATTGCCGGGTTTGCTCATTCAGGTCCCAGTAAAAGGCTTCGGTCAGCTGCAGTCCCTGGGCGGCTGTCAGGCCCATACCGTGGATGTCCGTGATGAAGACCGCCAGCCCGGCCAGGTTCTGCTTGGTCGGGTCTATGCCGAACTCCTGCGCAGACTTGACGGCGTTGATGGTGTCGCTGCCCCCATTGGCCAGGCCAATGATCTTGGCGCCCGATGCCTTGGCGCTGATGATGAAGGACGAAAAGTCGCTCGCATTCAGCGGATGACGTGAGGAGCCCAGCACCTTGCCGCCGCTGGCCAGGATGATGTCGGTCACGTCTTTTTCGCTCTGCTGTCCGAAGGCGTAGTCCGCCGTCAGGAAGTACCAGGTGTTGCCGCCCTTCTTGATGATGGCGCGCGCCGTGCCGTTGGCCATGGCGTAGGTGTCCCACGCATACTGCACGCTGTTGGGGGTGCAGCTGTCGTTGGTGATGCGGGTGGTGCCCGCGCCGTTGACGATGGCTACGCGGTTCTTCTGTTTTGCGATGTCGATGACGGCCAGCGCCGCTGCCGAGTTGGTGAGGTCGGTGATCATGTCGACCTTCTGCACGTCAAACCATTCGCGCGCCCGGTTGGCGGCTACGTCGGGCTTGTTCTGATGGTCCACTTCCAGAACCTCGACCGGTTTGCCAAGCACCTTGCCGCCGAAGTCCTCGACCGCCATCTTCACGGCCGTGACGGAGCCGCGCCCCGACAGGTCGGACAGCGCGCCGGACATATCGGTCATGACGCCTATGCGCACGACGTCGTCGGAAATGCCTTGCGCGCCTGCGCTTGCGGAAAGGACAAATGCCGCCGCGGCGGCCGCCCTGTGGAATGTCTTCATGATGGCTGGTCTCCTTATATCGGCTGGGGTAATCGGGGAACTCGCTCAGATCACGCTCTTGGTCAGCCCTCCGTCGATGCAGATGTTCTGGCCGGTGATGTAGGCGGCTCGCGTTGAGGCCAGAAAGGCACACATCGCGCCGAAGTCTTCTGCAGTGCCTAGCCGCTGCATGGGAATGCTGTCGGCCAATTGCTGGCGAACCAGGTCTTCGGTATTGCCGTTGCGCTGCGATCTGTCCCTGATCACACGCTGCAGCGCGCCGGTATCCATCAGGCCGGGCAATATGCCGTTGACGGTAATGCCAGCTGCGGCAACCTCGCGCGCCAGCGAGCCCATGGCGCCGGTCAGGCCTATGCGCAGGCTGTTGGACAGCGCCATGTTGGGGTAAAGCTCCTTGACCACAAAAGACGTGATGTTGATGATGCGGCCGAACTTTCGGGCGCGCATGGCGGGCAGCAACTGGCGCACCACTTCCAGCGGCCCCAGCACGTTGACCTCATAGCTGCGGCGCCAGAGCGCTGCGTCGGTTTCTTCAAACGGCGCGGCAGGCGGCCCGCCGGCATTGGTCACCACAATGCCCGGCTGGCCGATGCGCGCCACTGCGGCCAGCAGCGCAACCCTGTCGGCCTCGTTGCCCACATCACCGCCCACAAAACGCGCGCCGGGCAAACCAGCGGCGGCTTCGAGGCCATGCTTTTCATCACGGCCATTGAGGATTACTTTCACGCCGGCTTCTGCCAGCGCCCGTGCGCAAGACCAGCCCAGGCCGCGTGTGCCGCCCAGTACCAGCGCTGTCTGCCCTGCGATGCCGAGGTCCACGGGCAGTCCTAGAAGGGGCAGCCGGGGTCGAACTTCGGCTCGCGGCGGCCACGCAGTGAGGCAATGCCCTCCTGGACGTCCGGGCCTGAAAAGCCCATGAATTCAAGCGCCAGCGATGCATCAAAGGTCGGGCCTGCCAGACGCAGCCAGTTGTTGAGCGCGTACTTGGTCCAGCGGATGGCGGTGGACGAGCCCTTTGCCAACTTTTCAGCCACCTCAAAGGCCTTGGGCACCAGGTCGGCTTCGTCGACGGTGAGCGACACCAGGCCTATGCGCTCAGCCTCTTCGCCGGACACTGCCTCGCACAACATCAGGTAATACTTGGCCTTGGCCATGCCGCACAGCAGCGGCCAAACGATGGCCGCATGGTCACCGGCGGCCACGCCAAGCCTTGTATGGCCGTCGATGATGCGGGCCGTTCTGGATGCAATAGAGATATCAGCCAGCAAGCCGGCCACCAGTCCGGCACCGACGGCCGGCCCATGCATGGCCGACACGATAGGCTTGGAGCAGTTGATGACGTTGTAGACCAGATCACGCGCCTCGCGCCAGACCCGCGCCCGCACGTTGAAGTCGTTGGCCATGTCCTCGACCAGGCCCAGGTCCCCGCCGGCGGAAAAACCCTTGCCTTCACCGCGAATGATGACGACGCGCGTGTCCGGGTCCTTGTCGACGTCCATCCAGATGGTGGACAGCTCGCGGTGCAGGTTGTGGTCTGCCGTCGACAGCTTGCCGTTGGCGCTCTGCGCCGCGCCCATGATGAGTTCAAGTATTCCGTTGTCGTGATGCTTCACGGTCAGGGCCTTGTAGTGTGCGTAGCGTTGCGCCTGGCTCATAAGGTTCTCTTGTCTCGCTGGTGGTGGTTGTCGTTGGGCGCTTTACCGGCCAAGAAGCAGGCTCATATCATTTTGCGGCCCTGCCAATAGGGCTCCTTGAGAAGGTTTTTCTGTATTTTTCCAATCGGTGTCTTCGGAAAGCTGTCGACGAACTTGATGAGGCGCGGGCGCTTGAGGCGGGCGAGTTTTGATTCGCACTGCGCAAGCACCCTGGCTTCGTCCAGCGTGCAACCCGCCTTGAGCAGCAGGTAGGCCGCTGGCACCTCGCCCCATTTATCGTCGGGTATGCCGAAGACAGCGCACTCGGCCACTTCCGGCAACTGATAGATGACTTGCTCGATCTCCTTTGGGTAGACGTTTTCGCCGCCAGAAATCAGCATGTCCTTGGCGCGGTCAATCAGCGTGATAAAACCATCCTCATCCACAACGCCGACGTCGCCGGTCAGGCCCCACCCATTGCCGAGCTTGAAGAACTGCGCCGTTTGTTCGGGCTCGTTGCAGTAGCCCATCATCACGTTGTCTCCGCGCGAAGCGACCTCGCCCATCTCGCCGACACCTGCAGGCGTGCCGTCCGGTCGCAGGACAGCAACGTCCACGTTATAGGGCTGGCGACCCACGCTGCCCAGCTTGGTCGGCAAGAACTCGGGCGGCAAAGCAGCAATCACGCCCATCTCGGATTGCCCATAAATCTGAGTCAGCCGCAGGGCGGGCAGGCGCCGCATCAACTCCTGCTGTACCCAGTCGGGCATGGGGGCGCCGGCAAAAGCCAGTTTGTTCCAGCTGGCAAGCGATCTCGTTTCAAGTTCGGGGTGGATGGACAGCGCATTGGCCTGCGTCGGCACCATAAAGCCCGCCGTTATTTTTTCGGCTTCCACGGCTGCGATGAAGGCATCTGCCGACCATGGCGTGACAAACACCGTCGTGGCGCCCATCAGGATGGCCGGTTGGAACATGATGTTGAGCGCCGCCACATGAAACATGGGTGTGACGATGGCCACGACGTCGCGGTCCGTGATGCGCTCTTCAAACGCCACCGTATGTGCAGTGACCTCACGTGCCCGGTGATTCATCATCACACCTTTGGGTCGCCCGGTGGTCCCGCCGGTGTAGGTCATGCAAAAGGCATCGCGTTCGTCGATCTGCACATCGGGGATGTCCGTGGGCTGGTCCCTGATGAATTGCCCGAAGAGGATGGCCGTGTCAGCCGGAGGTCTTTCACCAATGCTGATGAAGTGGCGGATACGGGGGCAGGCCTCACGCACCGCGGCGATCTTGTCGGAAAACTGAGCGTCAAAGATCAGCACTTCGGTATCGGACTTGGTGAGCACCCAGCCCAACTCATCAGGCGCATACAGGACCGAGACGTTGTTCAGCACATGCCCGGTTCGTGCGACGCCGAAAAACACCGTGCCGTATTCCGGCAGGTTGCGCGACAACATCGAAACCTTGGCGCCCTTGGGAAGGCCGAGGGCCAGCAGGGCATGTGCAAGGCGGTTGGCGTTTTCGTCCAGCACGCGATAGCTGATCTCCTCGCGCCGGTCGGGGCTGCGAAAAATGATCGCGGCCTTGCCGGGAAAGCGTTGGGCCGAGCGTCTGAGCATGTCGCCAGTCAGCATCTTTCGTCTTTTCTGAACTGTGAAACTTATTTCCACTAATCATAAACACTGATTTTTTTGGATGTCAACGGTGTTAGCCTGTAGACCGGCATTCAAGGCCTTTGATCCTGATTTTTTTCAGGCAGGAACCCATGGAACAGCGTTTGCAGGCGGGGGTACAGTCACTCGAAAACGGGCTGGACCTGATGTTGATCGTGGCGCATAACCGCCGCCCCATGAAGATCACCGAGATCGCGGAGCAAGCCGGCATCACACCCGGAAAGGCGCACCGCTACCTCGTGAGTTTTATGCGCGCGGGTTTTGTCTCCCAGGACCCGGAGACCGGGCTCTACGGCACGGGGCCGGTCGCGCTGGAGTTCAGCCTGTCCTGCCTGGCCACCATAGAACCAATCTCGCTGGCCAACCGTGAAGCCGAGGAACTGTGCATACGCACCGGGCAGACGGTATCGGTATCGGTCTGGGGCAGCTTTGGCCCGACGGTTGTGCGCTGGGAGCAACCGCCAAGGCCGGTCATGGTCAACATCGGGCTGGGCTCGGTCTTTCCGCTCAAGCGCTCAGCGACAGGCCGCGTGTTCGCAGCTTTCATGGCGGCCGACCTCATCAAGGCCTACATCGGAAAGAATCCGCAGAACGAAGACATGCACGAAACCGTCGAGCAGGTCAGACAAAGAGGGCTGGCGCGCGCCGACGGCGACTTCATGGATGGCATGAGCGCCTTTTCAGCACCAGTGTTTGATGACAGGGGTCGGCTGGTCCTGGCGATGACGGTGCTGGGCTACAAGGCCGGCTTTGACCACCGCTGGAACAGCCCGCTTGCGTCCGCGCTCAAGGAGTCTGCACAGCGCGTGTCCAAGACATTGGGCTACCAGCACGAACGGCTGGCGCACGAGACAGCGCCGGGTCCACGCAGATCAAAAACCAACGCCTCAAAAGCGTAGTGCGAACCCAAGCCCTCCAACACCCACACTTTTCGCGTTTCCGCACCCAGCTTTTTACAACAACTTCAACCAGGAGATTCAATGAGCTCTCGTCGTCTTGTACTGACCCACACCGCAGCCCTGATAGGCGCGGCATCCACGAGCATGCTGCTGCCGCAGATCGCGCGCGCCCAGTCCGGCAAAGTGCGTGTCGGTTTCATGCTCCCCTACACTGGCACCTTCGCCCAACTCGGTGTTGCGATTGAAAATGGCTTCCGGATGGCGATCAATGAACAGGGCGGGAAGCTCGGTGGCCGCGAGATCGAGTACTTCAAGGTCGACGACGAGTCCGAGCCTGCAAAGAGCATTGAAAACGCCAACAAGCTCGTGCTGCGCGACAAGGTTGACGTCATTGTCGGCACCGTGCACTCGGGCGTTCAGATGGGTATCCAGAAAGTTGCGCGCGACACTGGCGTGCTGAGCCTCATCCCCAACGCCGGTGTCCATGCATCCACCCGCGCCCTCTGCGCACCCAACGTCTTTCGCACCAGCTTCAGCAACTCGCAGCCCACACTGGCGCTGGGCAAGGCCATGGTAGACAGAGGCCACAAACGCGCGGTCTGGATCAGCTGGAAATACGCGGCCGGCGACGAGGCCCTCGAAGGCTTCAGGGACAGCTACACCAAGGCCGGCGGCACGATCATCAAGGAGCTGGGCCTGCCCTTCCCGAGCGTCGAGTTCCAGGCGCTGCTGACTGAAATCGCATCGCTCAAACCCGATGCCGTGGCCTGCATGTTTGCCGGTGGAGGCGCTGCCAAGTTTGTAAAGGACTACGCAGCGGCAGGATTGAAAGGCCGCATCCCGCTTTATGGCTCGGGCTTCCTGACCGAAGGTGTTCTGGACATTGAAGGCCCTGCTGCGGACGGAATCATTACAGCACTTCACTATAGCGATTCCCTGGACACGCCGCGCAATAGAAAATTCCGCCTTGACTACGCCAAAGCCTTCAGGTCGCAGCCTGACGTGTACTCAGTACAGGGTTATGACACCGGCCTGCTGCTGATCCAGGGCGCCAACGCCGTCAATGGCGACCTCCACAGCAAGTCGGCGCTGTACAAGGCGATGGAGGGCGCCGTCATCGACAGTCCGCGCGGCAAGTGGACCATGAGCAAGTCGCACAACCCGGTACAGGACATGTACTTGCGGGTGGCCAAAAATGGCGAGAACAAGGTACTGGGCGTTGCGGTCACGGCGCTCGCGGACTCGGGTGCGGGCTGCAAAATGGGCTAGCAGATCTACGTCCGCCAGTGCAGAGCTCCATCCTGTTTGGAACTTCAGTGGCTGTTGGCACGAATGCTCTGGTGCAGGATGTCGCGGGCGCTTTGGGTCGAGATGAACGGCGCCCGTTGACGAGCGGATGGCCGCTCGCATCGTCGCAAGCTTGTGTCCTGCGAGTCCAAGTCATTCCCGCAGCGCCTTGCGAAAGCGCGCGGACTACCATGGCAGCATCGACGGACCACTGAACTGAAGGATGAGATGACCACCTCCACCCCACCCCCTTTCGACGACCCCGCGGGCACCTGGAACCGCCGCTTCGGCGTCGACGACTATCTGTTCGGCACCGAACCGAACGCCTGGCTGCGCGAGCATGCCGGGCTCTGGCAGGCGGGCCAGCGCGTATTGAGCGTGGCCGACGGCGAAGGCCGCAACAGTGTGTGGCTGGCGCAGCGGGGCCTGCGGGTCGACGCATTCGACATCTCCGAGGTCGGCGTGGCGAAGGCGCGCCGGCTGGCCGCCGAGCGGAAGGTCCAGGTGAACTTCAGCGTGAACGACTGCGATGGCTATGCGTGGCCGGCGGCCGCCTACGACGGCGTCGCGGCGATCTTCGTGCAGTTCGCCGATCCGGCGTTGCGCCAGCGCCTGTTCGCCAACATCCAGCGCGTGCTCAAGCCGGGCGGCGTGCTGCTGCTGCAAGGCTACACACCCAGGCAGCTCGAGTACCGCACCGGCGGGCCGCCGATCGCGAGCCACCTGTACACGCCCGTGCTGCTGCGCGAAGCGTTCGCCGACATGGAGATCGTGGAGCTGCGCGAGTACGAGGCGCAGGTGGACGAAGGAACCGGCCACAGCGGCCATTCCGCGCTGATCGGGCTGGTGGCGCGGCAGCGTTGACCGCAGCGCGGGCGCTTGCCCATCGCTGCGGCTGCTCCGTTCAGAAGGTGTGCGTGATGCCCAGGCTCAAGCCGTTGGAGGTGGACTTGCCGCCGGTGGCGCCGTAGTCGGCCTTCCAGCGCGTCGAGTCGAGTTCCACGAAGACCTTGCTGCGCTTGGAGAACTTGTACTCGACGAAGGTCAGCAGGCGGTTGAAGCCGTCGTCCACCTGGCCGGTCCTGGTGCGATTCACTTTGTAGTAGCCGGCCAGCACGTCCACCAGCGGCGAGACCGCGTAGTTGACGCCGACGGCGAGCAGACGGTTGCGGGTCTGCGCCGTCGCCGAGGTGTCCGCCTTGTTGTAGCCGGTGTTCGCCATGACGCGCAGCGCGGGCAGGGCCAGCCAGCTCACGCCCAGGTTGGCGGCCGTCAGTTCGCGGTCGTTCACGTCGCGGTACTTGGTGATCGCGCCGGTGGCGGACAGGTTGCCGGTGATGTAGTCCAGGCCCAGGCCGACGGACCGCTGCTTGGACGTCGAGTCCGCCACTTCGCCGAAGCTGTACATGGCGCGCGCCACGACAGGGCCGACCGGCACCGAGTACTTCACCGAGTTGTTGACGCGGTTCGACGAGCCGGTCGAGCCGGTGGTGCCGAATTCGATCCCGAGCAGGTGCCCGGTCAGGCTGGTCACCTGGATGTTCGGGTTCAGGCCGGCGAAGCGCAGACCGATCGGGTCCGCCACGCCGGCGGAGTCGGCGACCAGCGTGTTCTGGCGGCCCGCCGTGACGGTGCCCCAAGCACCCCCCAGGCCGACGATGGACGCGCGGTCGAAGTAGGTGGTGGTATTGGCCGGAGCGCCGGTGTCGACGTTGATGCCGGACTCCAGGTTGAACAGCGCCCGCAGCCCGCCGCCCAGGTCCTCCGTCCCGCGCACGCCCCAGCGGCTGGTCGGGCCGACGCCGCTGGCCACCGTCGTCGAGTTGGCCGGCGAGCGCGCATAGCCGCTGGTGAAGCCGGTCTGGCTGCGCACCGAAACGTCGACGATGCCGTACAGCTGCAGGTTGGACTGCGCCATCGCGCCGCCCCCCGCGCACAGGCCGGCCGCGACGGCCAACGTCTTCATCTTCATCTTCATCGCTCTCTCCTCTTTGTTGGAATGACTGGAAAACTTGATGTTATTGGCGCGGCAACTTGGCCCGGACGATCACGTCCGACCAGCGACGGACTTCCGAAGCCAGCAGGTCCCTCAGTTGTTCCGGCGTGCCGCCGCGCGGCGTGACGTTCAGGCTGGCCAGTTGCTGGCGCACGCCCGCATCGGCCAGCGCCTTGTTGACTTCGCGATTGAGGATGGCGATCACCTGCGGCGGCGTGCGCGCCGGCGCCGCCAACGCATTCCAGGAGGCGACGTCGAAGCCGCTCAAGCCGCTCTCCGCCAAAGTCGGCACGTCGGGTAAGGCGGATGCGCGCCGAGCCCCCATGACGGCCAGCGACTGCACCGCCTTGACCGAAATCTGCGGCAGCATGGGGCCCAGGATCTCCACCGCCGCATCCACCTGCCCGCCGCGCAAGGCGGCGAGCACCGCGGGCGACCCGTTGAAGGGAACGACCTGGAAATCCACCTGGGCACTGGTCTTGAGCATTTCGGCGGCCAGGTGCTGGGTGCTGCCGACATTGATGGTCGCCACGTTCAGCTTGCCCGGATTCGCCTTGGCATACGCGAGCAGCTCCTTGATGGTCTTGAAGCGGCTGCCGCTGGCGGCCAGCACCGCGATGTCGAAAAAGCCCAGCGTCGCCACCGGCGCAAAGTCCTTCTGCGCGTCGAACGGCAGCGACTGGAACAGGCCGGCGCTGACGGCCGTGCCATTGCTCATCAGAAGCAGGACATGGCCATCCGGGTCGGACTTGGCAACCAGTTCGCCGGCCACGATGCCGCCGGCGGCCGGCTTGTTGTCCACGATCACGCTCTGATGCAGGTTCTCGCCGAGCTTGTGCGCGATGGCGCGCGCCGTGAGATCGGCGATCCCGCCTGGACCGAACGGCACCACGATGCGCATCGGCTTTGAGGGGAACGACTGCGCCAGGCCCCACGCCGGCAGGAGGGCGCCGGCGGCGGCAGTGATCAGGGTTCTTCGTAGCAGCAAGGTCGGCCGATCTGTTCGTGAGGACCGGCGAGTCTAGGTCGCCTGGCTTGCAGGCGGAACTACTGAATTCCTCTAACCGCTATAGGCCGGGCTTATAGCCGGCACGATCGGGGCGATCAGAGTTCGCTGGAACTGGTGGACAGCATGTCCAGCTGCGACAGCAGGCTCGGCCTTGCGGCTTCCCTGCTCTGGGGCAAGGGCTCGGCGATGAAGCAAAGGTCGGGGTCGATGCTGTTGATCCGCACGAGACATGATGTCAGCGAACGATCCGCTTCGTCTTCGCTCAGATCGGTGTCCAGCACGATGATCACGCCTTTGAGGGACGGCTGGAGCATCAGTACGGATGCTGCGATGTCTTCCTCCATCTCGTAGTTGAGGGAAACCATCGTCTCGAGCGTTTCATGCGCTATCGCGATTTCTTCGTCTTCCAGAGCGCGCCCCGCCTGTTTCTTCGCTGTCCACTTGTCGTGTTCGGAGTGCCACACCTTGTATGCAAATCTCATAAGGCCTTCGAGTGTCTGTATGTAACGAATAGTATCTGCGGCATGGGCCCGATTTCGGGCGCATGAGCGACTTCCATCGTTAGCGTGAGAAAAGCACGGGACGGCGCCGCGCAAGTTGCGCCGATGTCGCATGGATCGCCACCATCGAGGGACTGGCCCAGGGCTGACGTGGTCCATGCGGCCGGCGCACGCCGCGGTCGAATCGCAAATGGCGCAGGCGCAGGAGCAGGCGAAGGCGCTGAGGCAGCCGGGCGCTGCTCTCGCCCGCCCTGCGATCAGGCGCCGCTGTTCAGCGCGCTCTTGAGCGTGGCGCCAGGCACGAACTTGACGGACTTCGATGCGGCGATGGTCAGCGCCTCACCGGTGCGGGGATTGCGGCCGGTACGCTCGCCGCGGGCACTCGCCTTGAAGCTGCCAAAGCCGGTGATCGCGACCTCGCCGCCGGCCGCGACTTCCTTTGCGATGATGCTGATCAGGGCTTCCAGCGTCCGGGCCGCTGCTGCCTGCGGCTCGCCGGTGGCGGCTGCAATGGCTTCGATGAGTTCGGTCTTCTTCATGCACGTTCCTTGGGGACAAAGGGCGTGAGTGTAGGCCAAGCAGCCCCGAAACATTTGCTCACGCGGACGCGTTGCCGCAAATGCTGCCGCCAGCTCACCTCAGGGGGCCGAAATTGGTCTGGCCGGTGCGCGCCAGGCTTTGCGCGTCCAGGGCTTCCATCGCGACCTCGAACAGCGCGACCACCTGCTCGCGCTTGCGCTCGGCCTCGATGATCAGCTGCCGCGGCGGCTCGGCGCGGGTCTGGGCGTATTCGGTCATCGCTTCGCACAGCGCGGCCTCCATGGCCGTGAGCTCTTTCAATGCGACCTGCCAGGCGACAAGCTTTGCCTGCGGCGATCCAAGCGGACTGTTCATGTCAGTAGTGTAGAAAGGAATCGTGGCCGGTCAGTATGAGCCGCCGGCGCTGCCGGCGCAATCGGCGCGGGCGACGATCCGACCAACGCGCCGGCAGGACGCGCGAATGTTTGGCGGCCTCACTTGTCGTCGCCGAGGGCGACCCTGAATTCCTCCAGCCTGGCTGCGTAGGCCTGCGCCTCGCCGTAGTCCAGGAAGCGGTTGTAACGCGCGTGCGTGCCCAGGATCTTGTGCGCGTGCTTGATCGGGCAGAAGTACTGCTCGGTGCGGGCCAGGATCTCGGCCATGTACGACATCAGGCCATTGCCGTACTCGCAGTAGGTGCAATGGAATTTCTCGATGAAGTTCAGATAGTCCAGGTGGCGCCGGTCGAACACCAGGTAGTCGCCGCGCCTGACCTTTGCAATGCCGTAGATCGGAAAGCACGCCCACTGGTAGAAGCTCACGCACAGGTCCAGCAGCATCAGGGGAACGATCATCGCGTAGATGATCGGGCCGGTGATCAGGTTCTGCGGCCGGTCGGTCACCAGCCAGCGGAAAAAACTCTTCCTGAGCTTGCGGTGCGCCTGCCTGACGGAGCGCTCGAACTCGACGCGCTTGCCGTCGATCCGGAAGAACATCCGGCTCTCCTGGTCATGGACTGCCGTGCGAAGGTCGTTCTCGAGGGTCGCCATTTGCGCCAGGATCTGGCTGATTCGATCGTTCATGCGCTGAGCATAGGCCGATCGGCCGGCCGGTGATGGGTCAGTTCTGGAAGTTCAGCGACAACCCGGGCCGGTCGATGGAAATCCTTCCGCCGGAGATATTGCCGTCCGCGTCGATCCGGAAACAGTCCTTCTCGGTCGCGACGGACCCCATCGAGCGGGACACCGATGTCAAGCAGGCGAAGGCGGTGGTGCCGGCATCGGGCTCGATCGACCAGTCGAGCGTCTCGGTTCCCACCACCGGTTCGGCCAGCGCAGCACTGGCATACGCCGTTCCCAGTGAAAACGGCCCCGACTGACCCACCGTCGCCGCCGTCGGCAGGTCGCCACCCCTGAGGAAGACGGTGGTCTTGCCGTCAGCGGCCAGCGTGCCGAGCACCCGCGCCGGTCGTGTCTCGTAATAGATGATCGTCGTCGTTTTCATCGCCCCGACCCCGATGCGCTCAAGGACGCTGGTCTGCAGGCTTCGCCGGGCCGGCAGGCCGAGGAAGGTACCGTCAGGGAGACTGCCATAGGACAGTGAGACCGTGTAAACCGCGCCGTCCCGATCCACAGCCCTCAATCCGTCCAGGGAGACGCCGCCCTCCAATGCCTTGGTGAATGCCGCGTCGGCGTTGAATGTGGCCCGTGACGGCGTCGACTGGGAACTATCGCCGCCGCCACCGCAGGCACCCAGGCACACAACCATCACAACCGCGACTGCATGAATTACTGATCTCATCTGCCCCTTTTCTTGGTTCCTGACGACGTCAGCCCGATTGCATTGTGCCTGTTCCCATCTGCCGGCCCGGCCCCGCCTGTTCATTTGCGACCCGACAGCTTCTCGAAGTCGCTGTCGAGCCGCGCCAGCGAGGACGCGATGCGGGCGCGCCGGGCCCTGATCCATTCGCCTTGGAGCGCCAGCGTCTCGCTCGAAGCCTTGAGCATGCGCGCCATCTCGGCCGGCTGCGGGCCGCCGACCGACGCGCGGTTGCGCACGATGGCGACGGGGTCGAGGGTGGAGCGGAACTCAACTTCGCTCATGGGCAGTTCGCCGCGCAGATCCAGCCCCTTGACCGCGTCGGCGTAAATGCGCCGCGCCTCGACATAAGGAAAGTCCAGCGGCTTGATGTTCTTGAGCTTGGCATAGTCCACCACTTCGGAGGCGAAGTGATGGCCGACCCGGAACGGCAGCTTGTACTTGCGCATCAACACGTCGGCCAGTTCCTGCGAGGCGGTCCAGTCGCTGTTGAGTTCTTCCAGCGCGCGCTCAGGGCTGATCACCAGCGAGTTCAGGACCCGGTCCCAGTTCTTCAGCACGCTGATGGCGCTGTCGACCATCGCTGTGTTGGCCTTGACCTCCTTGGGGTCGCCCATGCCGGGCGTGATGTTGTGGGCCTGGATCATCACGCCCATGGCCAGCGAAACCGCCGTCGAGGCGTCGCGCCGCGTCGTGTTAAGCAGTCCCGGATTGCGCTTTTGCGGCATGGCGCTGGACACGTAAGTGTTGGAGCCACCCTCCTGCAGCAGCATCCAGGGCCGCGACTGCGCGTATTGCGTCATCACGTCCTCGACGAAATTGCCGGCGTGCAGCGCAATGCTGGCCACGATGGCGGCCGCTTCGACCGGTTCGTCCATCGACGAGATCTGGGCTGCGTCATAGGCGTTGTCGACGATGGCGGCAAAGCCCAGGTAGTCGGCCATGCGGGTGCGGTTCAGCGGCCAGCTGGTGCCGTTCAGGACCGTTGTGCCCATCGGCGAGCGGTCGATCCGCGCATAGGCCTCGCGGATGCGCTGCGCATCGCGCTCGAGGCCGGCGGCGTGACCCAGCAGATAGTGGCCCAGGCTGTTCGGCTGGGCCGCCACGCCGTTGGTGTAATTGGGAACGACGGTGCCTGCGTGCCGGTCCGCCAGCCTGACCAGCGAGGTGGCGGTCCGGTTCAACTGGTCGGCGAGATTGAGCATGTCATCGCGCAGGATCGCCGCCCGGTAGGTGGCGTGCATGTCCTGGCTGGAACGGCCGGCATGCAGCAGCGTGACCTGCGGCCCGGCCGCCTCGATCAGCAGCGGTTCGAACGTGATCACGCTCGAAGGCCGCTTGCCTCCTTTCTGGTTCCCGTCCCTCAGGACCTTGACGATGCCGGCCGTGATCGCGGGCACCAGCGCCTTGTCCAGCAGGCCCTCGTCGGTGTTGATCACCGCCGTGGCCTTGTTCATCTCGCCCAGCCAGAAAAATTCGTCATGGGCCGGCGCCTGCTGCGCGGCACATTGGCTCGCATAGGCGCACAGCGCCAGCGCAAAAGTGAAGATCGGGCGTTTCATGCGGTTGTCGTCCTGCTCTGGGTGGAAACAGGATTGTCGCAAAGCGCAGGCGCGTTGCCGCCGCACCCGTTGCCGGCAGGCTAGACGAGCCCGGGTCGCGTCTCCTGCCCCGGCGGCACCTGCAGTCCATCGCCGAACGCCTGCAGGCGCTGCGCGCAGCTGCCATCGAGCACTTCGCGGCTGGTGAAGGCGGCGGCATGCACCGTCGCATCATCGAGCAACGACGCCACCTCCGAAACGGCGTTCACCGCGCCGGCCGAACCCATGACCGAGACCACGGCTACCCGTTCCAGCACTTCGGCCCGGCTGCCGACGAAGGTGCGCATCGGGCCGGCCAGCCGGTACAGCCAGATCGGCGACACCAGCACCACCAGGTCGAAGCGGGACGGGTCGGGACCGCTGTAACTGATGGGCGGTTCGCGCCGCAGCAGCGAGTCCAGCACGCAGCGCCAGCTGCCGCTGCCGCCGGCCCGGCTTTGCAGCTCGATCACCTCGCCCAGCGGCCAGCCCTGCTGCGCCGCCAGCAACTGCGCCAGCTTGCGCGAGGTGCCGGTGTATGAATAGAAGACCACCAGTGCGTTCGCCATTTGGGTTCTCCCGTTATTGCATGGCCACCTGTCCCCTGGGCACGAACACCGGGCGGTTCTCGCGCTCTCCTGGCGTGATCGGCTTGCGCTCGCCGATCTCGCGGCCGAAGCCGCAGCGCAGCGCCAGCGCCAGGCTCTCCAGCTCGCCGGAGATGCTGCCGACCAGGTCGTCGGCCGAAACGATCCCCAGCACGCTGCCGTCCTCCTCCACCACCAGCACGCGTCGCACGCCACCGAGCTGCATCGCTTCCAGCGTCTCGCGCACGCTGGCCGAGGCCGGCACGTCGATCAGCGCTCCCCGGGTCAGCTTGCCAACGCTAACGGCGAGCGGGTCCAGCCCGCGGGCCACCACCTCGATCGCCAGGTCGCGATCGGTGACGACGCCGATCACCCGCGGAGGGTCGTTCCCCTCGGTCACCACCAGCGCGCCCACGTGGTTGTCGCGCATCAGGTTGGCGGCGGTGATTGGCGAGGCGTCGGCGTCGACGGCGACGATGTCGCGCCGGCACAGTGTGGCGATGGTCATGGCTGGCTCCCGTGGGTTGGAATGGCGAAGTTCACTGCTGAATCTAGCGGCGGCAGCGACGCACACCATGATCCACGTCAAGCCGGCCCGGGGCGTTGCCGCTGGCCCACCCCTGGCTGCTGGACGGTGCGGTCACACTGGAGCGAAGTTGCGCCAGATCAAGCCATCGGGCCGGACCGGTTCCAGAATCGATGGCAGGCGAGGCGCCGCCTTTTGCGCGCTGGTTCGAATGAAGGGATGAACGATGACTGCCCGCAAGACCCCCCGGAAACTGAAGCCGGCGGCAGCCCCGCTGGCTGGCTGGGCGACGCCGGCCGACAGCGGGCGCCAGCAGCTGGCCGTCGCCAGCGAAAGCGCCGACGCCATGGTTCGCGGTTTCGAGGCGATCCGAAAGATCAACGACGGCGCCATGCAGAGCGCCCTGGCGCGCTACACGGCGGCCGCCCGGAAGCTGGCGACGCCGCGCCAGCCGATGGAGCTGGTGGCCATTCCGGCCGACCTGATGCGCTCGGAGATCGAAGGCGTCACCAGCTACTGGCAAGCGCTGAGCGCAGCCGCGATGGAGATGCAGGCGGAGTTGCTCGGTTGCTCCAGCCACCTGGTCGACAGCGATGCGCTGCTGCAGACCGCATCGGCGGTGGACGCGCTGCCTGGCTTCCCGTTCTATGGCATCGACCGCATCTTCGGTGCCACCAGGCCGGCCCGTCCCGCGGCGGCCGGAACCTGACATGGTCGAGATCGTGGTTGATCCGCAGCTGTAGGAATCGCTGGAAGCCGGCAACACGGCACAGGACATCCTGGTGCGCGCCGGCGATCGCTTCGGGCTGGGGATTGATGGTCCACGCGCCGCACGCGCAAGACAGCGACCGCGTCATGGCGCTGCTCGAGGGCTGCCCGATTTCCTACGCGCAGAAGTACCGCCACCTGGTGATCGAAGACCTGGTCGACTGAAACCGGCGAAATGCCGCTCACCCCATGTGCAAGCCGCCGTTGACCGAGAAGTCCGCGCCGGTGGAGTAGCTGCCGTCTTCCGACGCCAGCCAGGCGATGATCGACGCGATCTCTTCCGGCTTGCCCAGGCGCTTGACCGGGATGGTCGCCACGATCTTGCCCAGCACGTCCTCGCGGATCGCCTTGACCATGTCGGTGCCGATGTAGCCGGGGCTGACGGTGTTGACCGTGACGCCCTTGTTGGCCAGCTCCTGCGCCAGCGCCATGGTGAAGCCGTGCATGCCGGCCTTGGCCGCCGAGTAGTTGGTCTGGCCGGCCTGGCCTTTTTCGCCGTTCACGCTGCTGATGTTGATGATCCGGCCCCAGCCCCTTTCGACCATGTCGCCGACCACCTGCTTGGTCACGTTGAACATGCTGTTGAGATTGGTCTCGATCACCGCGTCCCAGTCCTCGCGCGACATCTTGAGGAACATCCGGTCGCGGGTGATGCCGGCGTTGTTGACCAGCACGTCGATCGCGCCGTATTCGGCCTTGGCCTTGGAGAACGCCTCCACCGTCGAGTCCCAGGCGCCGACATTGCCGACCGAGGCGTGGAACTCGTAGCCGAGCGCCTTCTGCTCGCCCAGCCACTTGCCGAAGTCACGGGTCGGGCCGCAGCCCGCGATGACCGTGAAGCCTTCCTTGTGCATGCGCTGGCAGATGGCGGTGCCGATCCCGCCCATGCCGCCTGTGATGTATGCGACTTTCTTGCCCATGATGTTCTCTCCTTGCAGTTGCTAAACGGGCGGCAGCCGGGACGCGCCCCGCCGCCGCTGACTCCAGTCCGTTCTACTCCTTCGATCAGCGTTCCACAGCGAGGGAAACCCCCATTCCGCCGCCGATGCACAGCGCGGCGACGCCCTTCTTCGCGTCACGCCGCTGCATCTCGTGCAGCAGCGTCACCAGGATGCGGGCGCCGGAGGCACCGATCGGGTGACCGATGGCGATGGCGCCGCCGTTGACGTTGACCTTGGCCGGGTCGATGTCCAATGCCTTGTTGACGGCGCAGGCCTGCGCGGCGAAGGCTTCGTTCAGTTCGAACAGGTCCACCTGGGAAGCCTTCCAGCCGGCGCGCTCCAGCGCCTTCTTGGTCGCCGACACCGGGCCCATGCCCATCACCTTCGGGTCCAGCCCGGTGGTGCCGAAGGCGCGGATGGTCGCCAGCGGTTTGAGGCCCAGTTCCTTGGCCTTCTTCGCGCTCATCACCACCACGGCGGCGGCGCCGTCGTTCAGGCCCGAGGCATTGCCGGCCGTGACGCTGCCGGCCTTGTCGAACGCCGGACGCAGGCCGGCCAGCGCTTCGGCGCTGGTCTTCTTGTTGATGAATTCGTCGGCGTCGAACTGGACCGGGTCGCCCTTCTTCTGCGGGATCGGCACGGCGACGATCTCGTCCTTGAACTTGCCACCGTCCTGCGCCGCCGCCGCCTTTTGCTGGCTGCCAAGCGCCAGCGCATCCTGCGCGGCGCGGTCGATGTTGTGTTCCTTGGCCACGTTCTCGGCCGTCACGCCCATGTGGTACTGGTTGTAGACGTCCCACAGCCCGTCCACGATCATCGTGTCCACCATCTTCCAGTCGCCCATGCGCTGGCCGTCACGCGAATTGGGCAGCACGTGCGGCGCCGCGCTCATGTTCTCCTGGCCGCCGGCCACCACGATCTCGGCGTCGCCCCACGCGATGGCCTGGGCCGCCAGCATCACGGCCTTCAGGCCCGAGCCGCAGACGGCATTGATCGTCAGGCCCGGCACTTCCTTGGGCAGGCCCGCTTTCAGCAGCGCCTGGCGCGCCGGGTTCTGGCCGGCGCCGGCCGCCAGCACCTGGCCCATGATGACTTCGCTGACCTGCGAGGGGTCGACCTTGGCGCGCGCCAGCGCCTCCTTGATCACGATCGCGCCCAGCTCGGTGGCCGGTATCTTTGCGAGCGAGCCGCCGAACTTGCCAACGGCGGTGCGGACCGCCGAAACGATGACGATGTCTTCCATGGTGTACTCCTGAGGGGATGTGATTTGCGGGAGGAAAGGCGTGTGTGTGGCGTCAGGCCTTGGCCTTGGCCTTGACGTAGCGGCCGGGCGCCGGCTCGATCGCCTTGTACTTGCTGCCCTTGCCGTAGCCTTTGGGCGCGGCGACCAGCTTGCCGGCGTGGCCCTTGAGCCAGCCGGCCCAGTCGGTCCACCAGCTGCCGGGATGCTCTTTCGCGCCGGCGATCCAGTCGTCGACGCTGCCGGCCAGCTTGGCGTTGGTCCAGTACGAACGCTTGTTTTTGGCGGGGGCGTTGATCACCCCTGCGATGTGGCCGGACGCGCCCATGACGAAGCGCTTCTTGCCCGGCAGGTGCCTGGTGCTGGCAAAGGCGCCAGCGATGGGGACGATGTGGTCCTCGCGCGAGCCGTAGATGTAGACCGGCATGTCGAGGCTCGACAGATCCACTTGCTCGCCGCCGACCGTGCACTTGCCCGGCTTGACGAGGTTGTTCTCGTAGTAGGTGTTGCGCAGGTACCAGGTGTACATCGGCCCCGGCAGGTTGGTCGAGTCGCTGTTCCAGTACAGCAGGTCGAACGGAGGCGGCGTCTCGCCCTTGAGGTAGTTGCCCACCACGTAGTTCCAGACCAGGTCGTTGGGCCGCAGGAAGCTGAACGTGGTGGCCAGCTCCTGGCCCTTGAGCAGGCCGCCCTTGCCCATCTGCAGCTCGCGGTACTTGACCATCGGCTCGTCGATGAACAGGTCGAGGATGCCGGTGTCGGAGAAGTCCAGCAGGGTGGTGAGCAAGGTGACGGAGGCGACCGGGTTCTCGCCGCGCGCGGCCAGCACGGCCAGCGCCGTGCTCAGGATGGTGCCGCCGACGCAAAAGCCCAGCGCGTTGATCTTCTTCGCGCCGGTGATCTCCTGCACCACCTCGATCGCCTTGATCGCGGCGTCGTCGATATAGTCGTCCCAGGTCTTGTCCTGCAGCGAATCGTCGGCATTGCGCCAGCTCACGACGAAGGTCCTGTGGCCCTGGTCGACGACGTACTTGATCAGCGAGTTTTCCGGCTGCAAGTCGAGGATGTAGAACTTGTTGATGCAGGGCGGCACGAACAGGAACGGCCGCTCGTACACCTGCTTGCCGGCCGGCTTGTATTCGATCAGCTGGAACAGCTCGTTCTCGAACACCACCGCGCCCTCGGTGGTCGCGACGTTGCGGCCGACCTCGAACAGGCTCTCGTCGGTCATCGAGACGTGGCCCTGCTGGATGTCGGCCAGCAGGTTCTTCATGCCTTTGGCGATGCTCTCGCCCTGGGTCTCGATCGCCTTCTTCTGCGCCTCGGCATTGAGGGCCATGAAGTTGCTCGGCGCCGAGGCCGCCATCCATTGCTCCACCGCGAAGCGCAGCCGCGCCTTGGTCTTGGCGTCCGACTCCACCGCCTCGGCCAGGCCCATCAGGGTGCGCGCGTTGAGCAGGTAAGTGGAGGCGGAAAACGCGGCCACCGGATTGGCGCCCCAGGCATCGCCGGCGAAGCGCTTGTCGGCCGGCGGTTTGGGCTGCAGGCCGTGGTTCCACAGCTCGGTGGCCTCCTTCACATAGGCCTGCTGCAGATCCTGCAGCTTCTGCGCGGAGAATGTCAGCGCCGGCATCGCTGCTGCATTGCCGCTGCCGCTGCCAGGCACGCCGAGCTGCTCGAAGGAGTGCATCGCCTTGCCCCAGCTCTCGTGCAGGCTCTGCTGGAACTTCTGCGTGGCTGCAGCCCAGTCTGCTTCAGAATGCATCATTTGTCTCCTGTACCCTGTCGCCGCGGGCTCGGCCCGAAGTATCACATCATCAATGCTGCATCGCAACAAAACCGCCGGAGGCCCGCCATCTACATCGTCGTGATCGGCTGGCTCTACGTGGCGTTGATGATGGCTGTCGCAGAGGCCACCAGTGCCAACGGCACCCTGCTCGGAGCCATTGTGACCCTTCTGCTGTACGGCGTCGGCCCCGCCGCCTTGGTGGTTTACCTGATGCGGGAACCGGCACGCAAGAGGCGCCGCAAGGCCGCGGCACTGGCGCAGCAAGCCGCCGACGCGGCGGCCTCAGCCGAGCCAGACGCTGGCGGCGAAGCGGCCGCTGACCCGGTCGCGGCGGTGCGAAAAGAAGCGTGAGGGATTGCTGACGGTGCACCACGGCGTGCTGCCGTCGTTGCCGTAAACCTGCGTGATGCCCAAGGCCGCCAGTCGCAGCCGCGCCAGCCCCTGCAGGTTGGCCAGCCACTTGCCCGGCGCGTGCGGCCTGAACATCTCTGCCGCGCCGCGATGCTGCGAGCCGAAGGCCTGCCTGACCTCATCTCCCACCTCGAAGGCCAGGGGCCCGATGCACGGGCCCAGCCACGCGATGGTCTGGCGCGCGGCATCGGCCTGCTGCAGTGGCAGCGCATTCCACAGGGCCCGCGACACGGCTTCCAGCACACCGACGCCGCCCGTGCCAGCCAGGCCGCGCCAGCCGGCGTGGGCGGCGCCGACCGCCCGACCCTGGCTGTCGGTGAATAGCACCGGCAGGCAGTCTGCCACCATGATCGTGCAGGCCAGTCCCGGCTGCGTGCTGACGCAGCCATCGGCCTGCGTGCCGTCCGGCGTGCTTGCCGCCAGCTGCACCACGCCGCTGCCATGAACCTGCTGCAGCAACACCGGGCGCGTGCCGGTCTCCCGCGCCAGCATGCCGCGGTTGTGCGCCACTGCTGCGGGCTCGTCACCGACGTGGTCGCCGAGATTCAGGCTGTCGTAGGGCGGCATGCTCACGCCGCCGTGCCGCGTGGTACACACGGCGCGCACCGACGCGGGAGCCGGCCAGTCCGGGACGATCCAGTCGTACGCCACCGCCCCTCAGCCCTCGTTGTCGGGGCAGCTCGAAGGCTGGGCCCGCTGAAACGCCGGCAGCTTCATGCAGGCCTCGAACGCGGCCATGGTGCGCGGCAGGCCGCTGAAGTCGGCGTTGAAGCGCTGGCCGTTGAAGATCTGCGGCACCAGGCAGCAGTCGGCCAGGGTGGGCGTGTCGCCATAGCTGTAGGTCGCTGCGGGCAGCAGTTCCAGCTCGCGCTCGTAGGCCTGCAGGCCTTCGCGCACCCAATGCCGGTACCAGGTGTTCTTGGCATCTTCCTCCAGCTTGAGCTCGCGCGTCAGGTACTTGAGCACGCGCAGGTTGTTCAGCGGATGGATCTCGCACGCCACCAGCTGCGCCAGCGCCCGGACCCGGGCCCGGCCCAGCGCGCCCGCCGGCAGCAGCGCCGGCTCGGGATGGGTTTCGTCGAGGTACTCGATGATCGCCATCGACTGCCCCAGCCGCTGGCCGTCATCCATCTCGAGCGTCGGCACCAGCGCGGTCGGCGACACGGCGGCATAGGCCGGCAGCTTGTGATCGGCCCGGGCCAGGTGCACCGGCACGTAGTCGTAGGCCAGGCCCTTGAGCTCGAGCGCGATGCGCACCCGAAACGACGCCGAAGAGCGGAAGTAGGTATAGAGCTTCATGGCGCCAAGCATAAACCGGCAGGGCAGCGCATCGCAGCGCGCTGCCCCTACACTGCGGCTCAATCCAGGAGAGACCCGATGCTGCATCCCCAAGCCCGCGCGCTGCTGAACCTGATCGAGGAAAAAGGCCTGCCGCCGACCCACACGCTGACGCCGGCCGAGGCCCGCCACTGGTACCGCGAGCGGCGCTTCGTCACCCAGCCCCAGCCACCGGAAGTGGCGCTGGTGCGGCAGCTGAGGGCGACCGGCCCCCTGGGCGACATCGCGCTTGTACCGACCCTTGGGCAGCACGGCCAGCCAGCGGCTCCCGGTGCTCGTGTATTGCCACGGCGGCGGCTGGGTGATCGGCGACCTCGAGAGCCATGACACGCTGTGCCGCGAGCTGGCCAATGGATCCGGCTGCGCGGTGGTGGCAGTGGACTACCGGATGGGACCGGAGCATCGCTTTCCGGCGGCCGTCGACGACGCACTGGCGGCCACGCGCTGGGTGCGCGCCAACGCCGCGTCGCTGCAGCTGGACGCCAGCCGCATGGCCATCGGCGGCGACAGCGCCGGCGGCAACCTGGCCGCGGTGGTGGCCATCGCGGCGCGCGATGCCGGCGACCTGCCGATCGCCTTCCAGCTGCTGATCTATCCGGCCACCGACATGCGCCGCGGCGCGCCCTCCCACCAGAGCAACGGCCAGGGCTACCTGCTGACCAGCGACACGATCACCTATTTCCACGACCACTACATCGACGACCCGCGGCACGACCTCGACTGGCGCGCCTCGCCGCTGCTGCAACCGGACCTGTCGCGGCTGCCGCCGTCGTTCATCCTGACCGCTGGCTACGACCCCCTGCGCGACGAGGGCCTGCAGTACGCGCAGGCGCTGACCGAGGCCGGCAGCCAGGCCGCCCTGGTGTGCTTCGAACGGCAGATCCACGGCTTCATCACCATGGGCAAGGTGCTGGACGAGGCCACCGTCGCGGTCTCGCTGTGCGCCTCGCAGCTGAGGCGGGCGCTACACTGAAACCGACGCTCCAGAGGAAACAACCATGATTCTCGAAATCGCAGACATCCGCATCCAGCCCGGCCAGCAGGCCGCCTTCGACGAAGCCATCCAGCGCGGCATCGCCACCGTGGCGTCCAAGGCCAGGGGCTTCCAGGGCTTCAAGGTCAACAAGTGCATCGAGACGCCCGAGCGCTACATCCTGCAGATCTTCTGGGACACGCTGGAGGACCACACCGTGGGCTTCCGGCAAGGGCCGCTGTTCGCGCAGTGGCGCGCCATCGTCGGGCCGTTCTTCGCGGCCCCGCCGCTGGTCGAGCATTTCGACCTGCTGGCGAAGTCCGGCGCGCAATGAGCAGGAGCGCCGCCACGTCCCCTGTTTCCCTTGCCGATGAAAGTGACTTCGTCAGGGGTGACCGAGGGACTCGACGTAGGCGGCGACGTTACGGATGTCGTCCACGCTGAGCTCGTGTGCCACTGTCTTCATCACGGCGCCGTCGGGCCGCTCGTTGGTTCGCTGGAACACGATCAATTGCTTGACAACGTAATCTGCGTGTTGCCCCGCCAGCCGCGGAAAGCCCTCGTTGCCCTGCCCGGCATTGCCGTGGCAGGCGATGCAGGGCGGCACGTTCTTGGCCGGCAAGCCATCGTGGAAGATCGCCTTGCCGGCATCCCGGCGCATCGCGTCTCCCTGCGGCGGCCGATGCGCCGGCGCCTGGCCGGCGTAGTAGGCCGCCAGGCCGGTGATCTGCGCATCGGTGAGGCTCCGGCTGAGGCCCCACATGTATTCGAACCCCGCCGGATCCTGCCGGCCATGGCTCTTGAACTCCCTGAGTTGCGCGGCGACATACGTCGGCGTCTGCGCCGCGAGGTCCGGGAAATTCGGCGACACGCTGATGCCCGTGAGGCCGTGGCAGTTGGAGCAGACCTGCTGCGCCAGCGTCACCGCCGTGACGTTCGGATTGGCCAGGTCGCGCGAACGGGCAAGGTCGCCGCAGCCGGTGGCGAGCGCCGCCCCGAGCAGTCCCAGGACGATTTGAATGGATCTCATGGCTGGTTCTCCCCAATGTCGGTTGGCAGGGCTTCGAAAGGGCCGGTCAATAGGCCGCCCACAGGTAGAGGAACAACGAGTTGTTGTCGCGCGCATTGCGCCCGAAGCCGTCGTAGTTCTGCGAGGCGCCGTTGTAGCGGCTGTACACCGTGTACTGCGCGCCGATCCGCACATACTGGAGTGGAGTCCAGAACGCTTCGAAGGTCATGCCGCGGGTGGCCGGGTTGCCGGACAGGTTCCCGCCGACGCGCTGCGATGGTGCCAACGCGGCGGGGTCGGACGTGACCGCCAACGTGTCCGGGCTCAGGCCCGAACTCTGGTTGGCGGTGTTGGTGCTGCCGGTCAGGTTGAACAAGCCGACGCTGCCGCCGTAGCGCGCCTGGTAGACGTAGGTCAGCTTGGCCCGCAGCAGACGGGTGGTGTCGTCGGCGTTGGTGGCGGCCAGCGGATTGCCCAGCGTGTCGACGAACTCCACGCTCTGGTTGGCCAGGAAGTCGGGATAGTGGTGGCGGCTGCGCATGTAGACGACCTGCGCCGTCACCGAGTGCGGGTCCAGCAGGTACTGGTACTGGGTGTCGAAGCTCAGGTCGCGGGTGCGGTGCACCGTGGCCGCGTCCGACGTGTCGAGCGGATCGTCGTAGATCCGGGCCGACATTCCCGCCGTGCCGATCATCAGGCTGTGCGGCCCCCATTCGCGAGTCCAGGCCAGGCGCCAGTACGGGTTGAGGCCCTTGAGCCGGGTCACGCCGTCGTTCGGCAGGCCCGCGTGCATGAACGACAGGGCGCCGCGCGAGCTCGCGTAGCCGCCGAATTCGGCATAGACGGTCCGGTTCCAGAAGCCGTAGGCCGTGATGCCCGCGATGTTTCCGCCTGCTGCAAAGCCCGGGTACGGCGCGTTGCCGTCGATGAACCGGCTGCTGGTGGGACCGGGAACCGGCACGTATTGCATCCAAGCCGCCGCCGTGTTCCAGGGATCGGACACCGACGGGTTGTTGTTGACCGACAGGCCGACGATCAGGTCGCGCCTGGGGTCGATGAAGCGGTCCGCATACCGCAGGTCGATGTTGTCGGCATTGGAATGGCCATGGAACTGACCATCGGCTGACTGCGTCGCGTAAGGGTCATAGGTGATCTGCGCGAAGCCGCCGAGGTTGTCGCTGATCTTGCCGCCCAGGAACAGGCTGCCGGTCGCCAGGATGGTCTGGCGGTTCTTCTGGAAGTCGGCGCCGGGGTCATCGCTCTTGGCCGTGTTGGCCACCCGTGAATTCGAGAGCACGGCCATCGCCGAGAGCGGCACGGTCCGCTCGCCGATGGTGTACCCGGTGAGCTTGAAAAGGCGCCCGTACGGTGTCAGCTCGGGGAACTGGCCGCCGGCATGGCAGGCCACGCAGTTCTGTCCGGTCTGCCGCGCAAACAGCGGCAGTGCAGACGCCGGTAGCGACGCCAGGCTGGCAAGTCCGGCGAGCGCGGCCAGCAGGGCTCGACGCTGCATCCAGCCAACGACTCTCGAAATGATTGCAGGTTGCTTCATGTCCGGTTCCCCTTGCGCAGTTTTCCGCAATTTGCGCTCATGGGATCCGCGCATGTTGACTTAGCTCAAGCCGAGGTTTCACGACCTGCGTGGAACCTGACCAACTTATCAAGCAGTGCCAGCAACTGCTCGCGCTCGGCCGGCGCCAGCGGCCCGACGATGCGGCTTTGCACCTTGTTGACGGCGCGCTTCATCTGCGCCGCCGCCTGCTCGCCCGCCGGCGTGATCCACAGCAGCTTGCGGCGCCGGTCCACGCCGTCGGGCTCGCGCCTGACCCAGCCCTTGGCTTGCAGCCGGCCGATCACCGAGCCGAAGGTGGCCGCGTCGAAAGCCACCTTGCCGGCCAGCGTCACCTGGTCCTCGCCAGGGTCCGCGATCAGCGCGTGGAGGATGGCGAACTGCACCGGAGTGACGTCGAAGCCGCCGGTTTCCTCCATGAAGATGGCCACCGCCAGCTGGTGCGCGCGCCGGATCAGGTGGCCCGGCGCGCGCTGGAAATCGAAGCTCTTGCGCATGGGGCGAGTGTAGCCACGCGAACCGCTTGCGTGCGGCCGATTTAATATGTATGCTTAGCATTTCATCGGCATTTCCGACCCGGCCGCGAGGCACGCTCCATGAGTCCAACCCTGCCCTTCCTCGTCGCCGGCGGCGGCATCGGCGGCCTCGCTGCCGCCATGGTGCTCGCGCACGACGGCCGCGCCGTCACCGTGCTGGAGCAGTCGTCCGCGTTCGGCGAGATCGGCGCCGGCATCCAGCTGGGCCCCAACATCTTCAGGATGTTCGAGTCGCTCGGCCTGACCGCGGAGATCAACAAGGTGGCGTTCTTCCCCACGGGCCTGGGCATGAACGACGTGCGCACCGGCGAAGTCGTGGTGCGGGTCCCGCTGGGCGACGTCGCGCGCGCTGCTTACGGCTATCCCTATGGCGTGATCTACCGCGCCGACCTGCACCAGGTCTTCCTCGACGCCTGCAAGGCCCTGCCGAACGTCACCTTGCGCACCAGCGCCAAGGTGGAGTCGTTCACCCAGGACAGCGCCGGCGTGCAGGTCAGGCTGGCCGGCGGCGAGGTGCTCGAGGGCGCGGCCCTGGTCGGCGCTGACGGGCTGTGGAGCCGGATCCGGGAGGCCATCGTTGGCGACGGCAAGCCGCGCGTTTCGGGCCACATCGCCTACCGCGCCGTGCTCAAGCGCCAGGAGGTGCCATCCCACCTGTGGAGCGACGACGTGCTGCTGTGGGGCGGCGAGAAGACCCACCTGGTGCACTACCCGCTGCGGCGCGGCGAGCTGTTCAACCTGGTCGCGGTGTTCCACAGCAACAAGTACGACGAGGGCTGGAACACCTTCGGCGACAGCGCGGAACTGAACGAACGCTTCGCGCAGGCCGTGCCCCAGGTGCGCGAGCTGTTGGGAAAGATCGAGACCTGGAAGATGTGGGTGCTGTGCGACCGGGAGCCGGTGAAGAACTGGACCGACGGCCGGGCCACGCTGCTGGGCGACGCCGCCCACCCGATGCTGCAGTACCTGGCGCAAGGGGCGGGACAGGCGATCGAGGACGCGGTGGTGCTGCGCGAAGCCCTGCGCTTCACGCGCGGCGACGTCGTGACCGCGTTCCAGAAGTACCAGCAGGCGCGCTACCTGCGCACCGGCCGGGTCCAGCTCACAGCCCGCTTCTACGGCGACATCTATCATGCGTCCGGTGTGCAGCGCGAGCTGCGCAACCGGATGTTCCAGAGCGGCACCGAGTCGGCGGGTTTCGCCGGCCTGGCATGGATGTACCGGGGAATCGATCCCGACAACCTGTTCAACTGAATCGATGCAGAGTTTCCTCACCGAACCGAGCCGGCAGACGCCGGTCTTCGGCGAATACGACGTCGTCGTGCTGGGCGGCGGCCCAGCCGGCATGGCCGCGGCCGTCTCCGCCGCGCGCACCGGCCGCTCCACCCTGCTGGTCGAGCGCTACGGCTTCCTCGGCGGCATGGGCACGGCGGCCGGCGTCACCAATTTCTGCGGGCTGCATGCCAACGTGGAAGGCGAGGTCCGCCAGGTGGTGCACGGAGTCGCCGACGACCTGCTGGCGCGCATCGCCCGGCTCGGCGGCCTGAACGCGCCGCACAACCTGTTCGGCCGGACGGTGGCGCAGGCCTACGACACGGCCGCCTACAAGATCGCGGCCGACGACCTGATGCTGGCGGCGGGCGTGAGCATGCTGTTCCATGCAGTGGGCGCCGGCGTGGTGATGGCCTCGCCCCAGCACGTGCAGGCCCTGCTGGTGGAGACCAAATCGGGCCGCTTCGCGGTGCGGGGCCGGGCCTTCATCGACTGCTCGGGCGACGGCGACCTGGCGCGATGGGCCGGCGCCGCCTTTGAGAAGGGTGACGGCCACGGCAACATGCTCTATCCGTCCACTATGTTCCGCCTCAACGGCGTGGACCCCGAACGCGCAGGCAAGGCCTGGGAAGTGATTCCGGGCCTGATGGCGCAGGCACAGGAGCAGGGCCGCTACAAATTCCCGCGCAAGGGCGCGATCGTCAGGCCGCAGAAGAACGGCATCGAGTGGCGAGTCAACCTCACGCAGCTGGCCAACCCGCAAGGCAACGCGATGGATGGCACCGACGCCGTCGAACTGAGTGAAGCCGAAGTGCTGGGCCGGCGCCAGATCGCCGACGTCGCCGGGTTCCTGAAGGAAGTGCCGGGCTTCGAGCAGTCCTACATCGTCGACATCGCGCCGCAGGTCGGGATCCGCGAGACGCGACGCGTGGTCGGCCAGTACATGCTCACCGAGTCCGACGTGCTCGAGTGCGCCGACTTCGACGACACCATCGGCGTCAACGGCTGGCCGCTGGAGCTGCACATGAAGGGCGACGTGGAGTTCCGCTGGACCCAGCCGGGAAGCCGCGGCTTCAATCACTTGCCCTACCGGATGACGGTGCCACCGGCCCTGGACAACCTCTGGGTGGCCGGCCGTTGCGCCTCGATGACGCACGAGGCGCAGTCCGCGGCGCGCGTGACCGGCGCGTGTTTCGTGATGGGCCAGGCGGTGGGAACCGCGGCCGACCTGGCGCTCAAGGCGGCCAGCAGCGCCGGCGGCGTCGACGTGCCCACGTTGCAGGCCCGGCTGGAAAGCGAAGGCGCCTACCTCGGGCGCCACTGGTAGCAAGGAGATCGAGATGAACGCACCCCACCCCATGGCCGCAGCGCGCCAGCAGTTGTACAGCGACATGGCGCCGCTCCATCTCACCCCGCTGTGGGAGGTCCTGCACGCGCTGGTGCCCAAGCAGCCCGATTCGCCCTGCGTGCCGGCGCTGTGGCAGTACGAGCAGGTGCGTCCCTTCCTGATACGCGCCGGCCAGGCGATCACCGCCGAAGAAGCCGTGCGGCGCGTCCTGATCCTGGAGAACCCGGCGTTGCGCGGCCAGTCGGCGGTGACGCAATCGCTCTATGCCGGCCTGCAGTTGATCCTGCCTGGCGAAGTGGCGCCCAGCCACCGCCATACGCAGAGCGCGCTGCGCTTCATCGTCGAAGGCTCGGGTGCCTACACCGCCGTGGACGGCGAGCGCACCACGATGCATCCCGGCGACTTCATCATCACCCCGAGCTGGACCTGGCACGACCATGGCTGCGACGGCAGGGACCCGGTCGTGTGGCTGGACGGCCTCGACATCCCGATGATCCGGTTCTTCGACGCCGGCTTCGCCCAGAACGACGACAGCAAGTCGCAGCAGGTCACCCGCAGCGAAGGCACCAGCTTCGCCCGCTACGGCCACAACATGGCGCCGGTTCGACACGACTCACCGTTCGGCAAGACCTCGCCGATCTTCAGCTATCCCTACGAGCGCAGCCGCGAGGCGCTCGAAAGCCTCGAGCGCAGCGCGCCGGTCGACGAATGGGACGGCATCAAGCTGCGTTACCTGAACCCGCTGACCGGCGGCTCGCCGATGCCCACCATGGCCACCTTCATGCAGAGGCTGCCGGCCGGCTTTGCCGGCAAGCCCTGGCGCCAGACCGACGGTGCGGTCTACAGCGTGGTCGAAGGCCACGGCGAAGTGCTGGTCGAACGCGGCGGCATGCAATGGCGCCAGCGCTTTTCACCGCGCGATCATTTCGTCGTGCCGTCATGGCACACTGCGCGCTTCGCATCCGAGCAGGGCTGCGTGCTGTTCAGTTTTTCCGACCGCCCGGTGCAGCAGGCGCTGGGCATCCACCAAGAAGAAAGGTTGTCATGAGCTACGTTTTCAATCCCCCGGCGGTGCCCTCCGTGCCTGTCGTCGGCCGGGCCGAGCGCTTCCCGATCCACCGCATCTACTGCGTCGGCCGCAACTACGTCGAGCACGCACAGGAGATGGGCTTCACCGGCCGCGAGCCGCCGTTCTTTTTCATCAAGCCTGCCGACACCGCGGTGGTGGTGCCTGCCGGCGAAACCGGCTCGATGGACTACCCCACCCTCACCAGCAACCTGCACCATGAGATCGAACTGGTCGTGGCGATCGGTACCGGCGGGCGCAACATCAAGGCCGCCGACGCGAAGAAGCACATCTTCGGCTACGGCGTCGGCCTGGACATGACGCGGCGCGACCTGCAGGGCGAGATGAAAAAGCAGGGCCGACCCTGGTGCATCGGCAAGGCGTTCGAGCAGTCCTCGCCGATCGGTCCGATCACGCCGATCGGGCAGGCCGGCGACGTCGAGCACGCCGAGATCTGGCTGCAGGTCAACGGCAAGGACCGCCAGCGCAGCAACGTGAACAAGCTGATCTGGAATATCGGCGAGACCATCGAACACCTGTCGGCCGCCTGGGACCTGGCGCCGGGCGACCTGATCTACAGCGGCACGCCCGAAGGCGTGGCGGCTGTCGTCAAGGGCGACACGCTGGTGGGCAGCGTCGGCGGCCTGACGGAACTGCGGCTGCGCGTGGCCTGAGCGCCGCCGGCGACAGGCCGCGGCATCCTTCAACGAGGCTCCTGCGGGAGCCTTCTTTGTTTCCCCGTACACTCGAAGTCCATGCCGTTTCGCACTCCCATCAAGCACTGCCGCAACTGCGGCGCTGCCGTGGTCTACCGGCTGCCCGACGACGGCGACACGCGTGAGCGCGCGGTCTGCCCCGTGTGCGACACCATCCATTACGAGAACCCGCTGAACGTGGTCGGCACCGTGCCCCACTTCGGCGACCTGGTGCTGCTGTGCAAGCGCAACATCGAGCCGGGCTGGGGCAAGTGGACGCTACCGGCCGGCTTCATGGAACTGGGCGAAACGGCGGCCGAGGGCGCCGCCCGCGAAACTGACGAAGAAGCCGGCGCGCAGATCGAGATGGAGGAGCTGTTCACCGTGCTGAGCGTGCCGCGCGTGGGGCAGGTGCACCTGTTCTTCCGGGCCCGGCTGCTGAGCGACCAGTTCGCCCCCGGCCACGAAACGATCGAGGCCAGGTTGTTCGCCGAAGCCGAGATCCCGTGGGAGGAGATCGCCTTCCGCACCGTCAAGGAAACCCTGACCCGCTATTTCGAAGATCGGCGCAAGGGCCGGTTCGAAGTCCATACCGCGGAGATCCGCTAGGCAGGCGTTCGCCCTAGTTGCGGACCTTGCTGTCCTCGCGCAGCCGCGCTTCTTCACGGAAGGCGACGCAGGCCCGGGTGTTCTGGAAAATCGGCTTGGAACACTCCTCCTGCAGGCACAGCTGGCGGGACAGGAAGACCTTGTCCTTGCAGGTGTCGGCCGGCGCGGCCGGCCGCGGCGCAGCGGCGACCGGCGGGCTCGGGCGCAGGGCCACGGGCGCGTCGCGCGATTCGCGAGCCTCGGCCGGCACCGGATTGGAGAACGCGGGCGGCGTCGCCGACGCGCTTGTCGCCGGCACGCGCCTCGAGGAACTGGCAGCCTTGCGCGGCGTGCTCGCGGTGTGGGCCGGCCTGGACGCAACCGGCGCAGCCACCGTGACCGCCGCCGCCACGGGCGCATCCACCGGGGGAGCCGCCACGACCACCTTGGCGGTGGACGCCGCGTCCGGCGCCACCGGCGCTGGCGCCGACGCGATCGCGGCCGAAGCTGCCTGGCTGGCCGGCGGAACCGGTGGGACAGCCGCCACGTCGGTCTTGCTGCCGCGGCCCGTCATCATGAATGCCAGCAGCCCGGCGACAACGACGGCGCCCACGCCAGCCAGCACCGCAATGGGCGGCTTCTTGGCGGTCATGGATGCTGGTGCGCGGGACGTGGACTGTGGTGTCGCCACTGGCGGCAGTGTCGCCGGCGGACCGGACATGCGTGCCCTGGAAGGCGTCGGCGGAACCGTGGTTCCATCGGCGGCGGCCAGGCGCGCGGCCGTGGCCGCGGCGACAGTCGCAGCCTCGGCGCCAGCGGCACCAGCGGCGCTGGCAGTCTTGACTGCGGCCGGCGCCGCAGCGACCGGGCTGGGCGTGACTGCCGGTGTGGCGGAAGGTGCGGGCGTGACAGCAGCAGGACCGGCTGCAACCGGAGTCGGCGCGGCAGGCGTCGCCAGCATCGGCGCCGCCATCGGGATCGACGGGTCGGCGCGCAAGCGCGTGGCGTCGAGGTCCTCCTCGCGGCTGCTTTGTCCGGTCAGCACGGTCTGGTCAGGCGAGGAGCCGCCGGCCAGCTTGCGCAGCCGGCGCCGCGCCAGGTCGGCATAGATGCCGGCCGGAAACTGCTGCAGGAAACCTTCGAATTCCTCGGGCTCCACCGAATCCTTGATGTCCTTCCAGTACACCAGCTCCAGTTCCTGGGTGACAGTGGCCGTGGCGGTCGACCCGCTGGTGCCGGACGTGCCGGAGCCGACCATTGAAGGCACCGTGCCCTTTGACGTGCCGGCCGAATCCGGCTTCTTCAGGGGATCGGCTGGCGGCACGATGGTCGCGTCCTCGGCCCGGCGAATGGCGGACTGCAGGGCCGCGGCGAAATCGCGCGCAGTGGCGAAGCGCTGCTCGCGGTCCTTCGCCAGCGCCCGCGCCACCACGGCATCGATGGCCGGCGGCAAGCGCGCATTGAACGAACTCGGCGGCGGCGGCGTGTGCCCGATGATCTGGTGGATGATCGAGAAGTCGTTGTCGCCGTCGAACGGGCGTTTGTCGGTGAGCAACTGGTAGAGCACCACGCCGACCGAGAACAGGTCGGCCCGCGAATCGATCTTCAGGCCCTGGACCTGCTCCGGCGCCATGTATTTCAGGGTGCCGACCATGCTGCCCTGGGTCCGCGTCGCTTCGCCGGAATCCTGCATCCGGGCGACGCCGAAGTCGGTCAGCTTGACCCGGCCGCCTGGCTCGATCAGCAGGTTGGCCGGCTTGATGTCGCGGTGCACGATGCCCGCCTTGTGGGCGTAATCCAGCGCGGCCAGCAGGTCGCGGATCATCTTGAGCGACTGCTCCAGCGAGTAGCGCACGCCCCGGTCGAGGTGGTGCTTGAGGTCGTCGCCCTGGATGTATTCCATCACCAGGAAGGCGATGTCGCCGTCCCGGTCGGAGTCGTAGACGCTGACGATGTTGGGGTGCTGCAGCCGGGCGGCGGACCGCGCCTCGGTGCGGAAACGCGACTCGTACTCCGCAGCCGCTTCTTCCGACAGGTTCTCGACCTTCACGGTCTTGATGGCGACCCGTCGCTCCAGGTTGGGGTCGCGTCCCTCGTACACGACCCCCATGGCGCCCTTGCCGAGAACGCGGACCAGGTCATAGCGGCCAAGCTTTTTGAGACTCACAACAACTTTGGTCCTGGGACTGGAAGAAGCCGATTCTAGCCTGCACCCTGCCGATGGCGGTCAGTCTGGGGCCAGCCCTGTCTCGCGTTTGATACGCTGGCTTTCCCGCAGGTAGGCCTGGTTGAAGTACTGGTCCAGGAGCTGCTGGACCCATTGCGCCAGGCCCTGGCTCTTGTCGCCGTAGTAGCGTGAATAGGCGTCCCAGGCCCGCGTTCCCTCGAACAGCTTGCTACCGGAACCGAGCAGCCGCTCCTTCAGGGCGGCCGGCGCGAACTCCTGCACGGTGGCCTCGACAGCGGCGCGCATGGCCGCCGCCATCGCGGCGTCGTGGGCCAGCAGTTCGCCGACGACGTCGGTCACGGCCCGCTGGGGATTGACGAAGCCGATGCTGGCGGAGCGCCCGCCCAGCAGGTATTGCAGCTTGGTGTCGTTCGGCCAGTCGGTCTTGAGCGGGTTGTTGTCCTTGACCGGCACCACCCCGTGGTCGCCCGCCTTGCGTTCCTCGCGCCCGCCGGAACGCGACGCATAAAGCTGGAACAGGCCCTCCAGCGCCACCCGCACGGCGCGCCCCGCGGCCTCGAGTTCCGCCGCGCTCAGGCTCCCCAGGTTGGCCTTTTCCAGGCCCAGGCCCTTGTAGAACGAGGACAGGTCGCCCGCCCCCGGACCTTGGGCCACGGCCTTGAGCCCCCCATCCGAACCGGGGCCGAAGGTGGATTCGAAGCCCCAGTCGCCGAATGGGTCCTCCTCCGGCAGGATCGCGGGGCCGGAAAGATCGGCGGCCGGCGTCGCGGTCATGGAGGGACGCGGCAAGGTCGCGTCCGGTCCCGCGGGATCGTTGTCGAACACCGCCCACGGATCCTGCTCGGCGTCCTTGTGGACAGCCTGGAGAACTTGCAGGCTGTAATCGCCGATCTTCAACACCTGCCCCAGTGGTAGCACTCCCAGCGCGCCCGGTGGCGCGAATCCGAACGGCATGTCGATGCCGTTGACCGCGGACACCACCCGGAACTGGAGCTGGTCTGCTTCGTTCCAGACCGCCAGGTGGCGGCGCGAGACGTTGCGTTCGGGATCGGGCAGGTTGATGTCGCAGCCGATGTCGCGGCCTAGGATGACCTCGGCATCGCCCGGATGGACCAGCCGCCTTGTTTCGAGACCGGGTCCGGCGATGTGGATTTCGAGGGCCATGGCGCGATGATGCCCGACTCAGCCGCTCACTGAAAAGAGCACCAGCGGCGCGTTGTCGGCATGGCGGTCGCACCCCAGGGTGATCTGGCCGTGCCCCACGAGGTAGCACTCGGTGCGGCGCAGCACCACCGGCTCGGTCTGGTTGCCCATGTAGACCCAGGTGCCGAAGCTCGAGCCGTCGCTGAGCACGAACTGGCTGCCGCGCCATTCGACGGTGGCGTGCAGGCGCGACACCCGCGAATCGTTGATCGACAGCGACGCCGTGGCGGCGCGGCCCAGCGTGAGCTTCTCGCCGCGCGGCTCCAGCCGCACCGTCTGGCCGGGGGCGGCCAGCTCGAGGAATCCGCCTTTACCGGCGGGCTTGAACATCAACGTGCCCATCACCGTGGCGTCGTTGTCGCGATCCACCTGCCAATCGACCCGGTACACCGCGGTCGCGTCGGACTTGCCGCGCAGGTACATCGGTCCGAGGCTGCGCAACTGCGCGCGCTGGGTCGGCGACAGCGCATCGGCGACCCGCTGGGTGGTGAGAATCTGGGCGGCGCCGGCCAGGTCGGCCAGCCGCGCCGCGCTGTTGACGGCGTCGCCATAGCAGTCGCCGGCGATCTCGACCACTTCACCGGTTTCCACGCCCATCTGCATCTGCACCGGTCCCAGGTTGCCGCCCGGATGGACCGGCCTTTCCTGCAACCGCATCTGGATCGCCAGGCAGGCCTCGATGGCGTCGCCTTCGCGCGGGAACACCACGAACAGGCCGTCGCCCAGCAGCTTGACCACGCGCCCGTTGTGCTGCTCGAAGGTCTTGGACAAGGCCGTCGTCAACTGGGTGACGAAGCGCCCGGCGGTCTCGTCCCCGAGCCGCTCGAAGATGCCGGTGCTCCCGACCAGGTCAGCAAAGACAACGGTGGCCACGATGGAGTCAGCGTCCGCGGTGAATTGGAAGAATAACGGGCATCGATTCGATTTTATGCGGCACGGCGTTCCGAGCCGGCAACAACGCAAAAAGGGTTAGCAGGAGACTCCTGCTAACCCTTCGGAACAATGGTCGGCGTGAAAGGATTCGAACCTTCGACCCCTTGCACCCCATGCAAGTGCGCTACCAGGCTGCGCTACACGCCGACAAGCCAGCGATTATAGCCCGGTACGCGGCACGCTCGACATGAGGTCAGTGCGTCGCCGACAGAAGATCGCGGATCTCGAACAGCTCGCGGCGCACCAGCAGCAGCTTCTGCGATACCAGTTCGCGCTCTTCGAGCGGCGTGCTGTCCTCGAAATCCTCGGCAAAGGAGGAGTCGTCCACCTCGATCACCTCGACGCCCTCCAGCATCACTTCGCCGGCCCGGCGCTTGTCGCGTTCCACCTGCACCAGTTCCTGCAGCTTGTTGCGGGCGCCGCTGATGGTGAAGCCCTGGTCGTACAGCAGGTCCCTTATCCTCCGGATCATCAGGACCTCGTGGTGCTGGTAATAGCGGCGATTCCCGCGCCGCTTCATCGGACGCAACTGGGTGAATTCCTGCTCCCAATAACGTAGCACGTGAGGCTTGACGCCACACAGGTCGCTGACCTCACCGATGGTGAAGTAGCGCTTTGCCGGGATTGATGGGAGAGCTTTCTCCATTGAAATCAATGTTGTAGGAGAGAAAGCTGCTAGGTTACTCTAAGCAGGCCCGACGTGCCAAGCGCATTTCGCCGGAAGCAACGAAATGTTTTTTCCGGCTTCAGCCGGGCTCGGCGCCCTCGCCCTGGATCTGTTCCTTGAGCTTGTGGCTGGCATGGAAGGTGACAACCCGGCGCGCCTCGATCGGGATCGCCTCGCCGGTGCGCGGATTGCGGCCCGGACGCGGCGCCTTGGTGCGGATCTGGAAATTGCCGAAACCGGAAATCTTCACGTCCTGGCCATCGACCAGGCTGTCGGAGATCAGGTCGAAGAAGGCGTCGATCATGTCCTTGGACTCGCGCTTGTTCAGCCCGATCTGCTCGAACAGCAATTCGGCCAGCTGCGCCTTGGTCAGCGCAGGCGTCTCCAGGCTTTCGACGGAGAAGTCCATGGCTTCCTGGACCTCGGCTTTTCGGCTCAGCGCCATAGTGTCATCCCCTCAGGCGGCCACCGAGGCGGGTGGCGATGCTGTCGATGACGGCCTGCACGGCACCGTCGATTTGCTCATCAGTCAGTGTGGCTTCGGCGCTGCCGAGCGTCAAGCGCACAGCCATGCTTTTCTCGTCCGCCGCCACACTCCCTGCCGCCTGCTTGGGTTTGTAGAGGTCGAACAGCATGGCATCGCGCAACAGCCCCGAGGTGTCGGCCGACTCGATTGCCGCCATGACTGCGGCATGGCTGACGGCGTCCTTGACGATCATGGCGATGTCGCGCTCGGCCGGCTGGAACCGGGGAACCGGCACGAAGGCCGGCAACGGGCGCTCCAGCACCGTCTCCAGGTCCAGTTCGAACACGACCGGGGCGTGGGCGAATTCCCAGCGCTGGCGCCAGCGCGGATGCAGCTCACCAACAGCTCCGACGTCGCGGCCACCGACGAGAATGCGGGCGCAGCGGCCCGGGTGCATGGCCGGATGCTCACCGGCGACGAACTGCGCCTTGACCGGCGACAGCAGCGTCTCGACATCGCCCTTGGCATCGAAGAAATCACTGGCCGAGGCCTTGCCGCCCCACTGCAGGCCGTCGACGCTGCCGTAAGCCAGCGCGGCAATCCGCATCGGCTGGTGGATGCCGCGCACCGTGGTGTCGGTGGTGGCGACGCTCGCATCACGCAGGAAGACCCGGCCGATCTCGAACACGCGCACCCGTTCCGCCTTGCGGTCCAGGTTGAAGCGCAAGGCCTGCAGCAACGAACCCAGCAGCGAGGAGCGCATCACGCTCATCTGGCTGGCGATCGGATTCAGCAGCTTGATGGGGTCCGTGTTACCGGCCAGATCGCGCTCCCAGCTCTCTTCGACAAAACTGAAGTTGATGGTTTCCTGGTAGCCGAGCGCAGCCGCCAGGCGCCGCAGCGCAAAGCGGCTGCGTTGGGACTCCGGCCGCAGCTTGGCCATGATCGGCGCGAGCGGCGGCGTGGTCGGCAGCTTGTCGTAGCCGATCACGCGCACGACTTCCTCGATCAGGTCTTCCTCGATCGCGATGTCGAACCGGTACGGCGGCGGCCTGACGGTCAGCGTCCCCTGCCCTTCGGTCACGTCCAGCCCCAGCCGGGCCAGCGCATCGGCGCATTGCTGCTGCGTCAGCGGCATGCCGATGACCTTGACGGCACGCGCCACCCGCAGCACCACCGGCTTGGCTTCCGGCAGCGCGATCAGGTGATCGTCCACCGGACCGGCCTCGCCGCCGCAGATCTCCAGGACCAGCCGGGTGATGTGTTCGAGGTGTTCCACCGTCGTGCTCGGGTCCACGCCCCGCTCGAAGCGGTGACCGGCATCGGTGGAAAAGTTGAAACGCCGTGAGCGCCCCTGGATCGCGGCCGGCCACCAGAAGGCGGCCTCCGCATACACGTTCTTCGTTTCGTCGGAAACGGCGGTCGAATCGCCGCCCATGATGCCGGCCAGCGATTCCACCTGGGCGTCGTCCGCGATCACGCCGACCTTCTCGTCCACGGTGACGGCGGACCCATTGAGCAGCTTGAGCTGTTCGCCCGGCTTGCCCCAGCGCACGTCGAGGCCGCCGTGGATCTTGTCGAGGTCGAAGATGTGCGAGGGCCGGCCGAACTCGAACATCACGTAGTTCGAGATATCGACCAGCGCCGTCACACTGCGCTGGCCGCAGCGGGCCAGCCGATCCACCATCCACGCCGGGGTCTGCGCCCTGGTGTCGACGTTGCGGATCACGCGGCCGGAGAAGCGGCCGCACAGGTCAGGTGCGCTGACCTTGACCGGCAGTCTGGAATCGGTGCGCGTGGTCACGGCCTCGAACCTGGGCTGCTGCAGGGGCGCGCCGGTGAGCGCGGACAGTTCGCGCGCCACGCCATAGACGCTCAGGGCGTGCGCCAGGTTGGGCGTGAGCTTGAGCGTGAAGATGGTGTCGTCGAGCTTGAGCACCGAACGCACGTCGGCGCCGACCGGCGCGTCGGCGCCCAGCTCCAGCAGGCCGCCGTGGTCCTCGCTCAACTGCAGTTCGCGGGCCGAGCACAGCATGCCCTGGCTCTCGACGCCGCGCAGCTTGCCGACCTTGATCAGGAAGGGCTTGCCGTCTTCCCCCAGCGGCAATTCAGCGCCGACCAGCGCGCACGGCACCTTGATGCCGACGCGCGCATTCGGCGCACCGCAGACGATGTTGAGCAAGGCTCCCTGCCCGGCATCCACCTGGCACACGCGCAGGCGATCGGCGTTGGGATGCTGGACCGCTTCCTTGATCTCGCCGACCACGATCCTGGTGAACGGCGGCGCGACGGGACGCAGGTCCTCCACTTCCAGCCCGCCCATGGTCAACGTCTCTGCCAGTTGCTGGGTGGTCAGGGACGGGTTGCAGAATTCGCGCAGCCAGGACTCGGGGAATTGCATGGTGGACTGGGGAAATCGGGTTAACGGAACTGGCTGAGGAAGCGGATGTCGCCGTCGAAGTACAGCCGCAGGTCGTTCACGCCATAGCGCAGCATGGTGAGGCGGTCCGGGCCCATGCCGAAGGCGAAGCCGATGTAGCGCTCTGGATCGAGCCCCATGTTGCTGACCACGGCGGGGTGCACCTGGCCTGAGCCGGCGACCTCGAGCCAGCGGCCAGCCAGCGGACCAGTCTGGAACTGGATGTCGATCTCGGCGCTGGGCTCGGTGAACGGGAAGAAGCTGGGCCGGAAGCGCAGGGCCAGGTCGTCGCTCTCGAAGAAGGTACGGCAGAAGTCCGTGAACACGACCTTCAGGTCCTTGAAGCTCACGTTCTCGCCCAGCCACAGGCCTTCGCACTGGTGGAACATCGGCGAATGCGTTGCATCGCTGTCCACCCGGTAAGTACGGCCTGGCGCGATCACGCGGATCTCCGGCATCACCGGCTTGCCGGCGTACTTCTTGATGTGCGCATGGGCATAGCGCACCTGCATCGGGCTGGTGTGCGGACGCAGATTGTAGGGAATGCCGTCGTCGCCGTTGATGTCGACGTAGAAGGTGTCCTGCATCGACCGCGCCGGGTGGTTGGGCGGGTTGTTCAGCGAGGTGAAGCTGTGCCAGTCGGTCTCGATCTCGGGGCCGTCGGCCACGTCAAAGCCCATGCTGGCGAAGATCTGCTCGATCCGCTCCAGCGTCAGGCTGACCGGGTGCAGGCTGCCGGCTGCGCGCGTGCGGCCGGGCAGGCTGACGTCGAGCGCTTCGGCCTTCAGCTGAAGTTCGAGTTCGCGGTCGGCAAGCGCCTGCCGGCGTTCCGTCAGGGCGGCCTCGATCGCCTGCTTGGCCAGGTTGATGGCGGCGCCGCGGCTCTTCTTTTCATCGACGCTGAGCGCGCCCATCCCCTTCATCAGCTCGGTGATGCGGCCGGACTTGCCCAGGAACAGTGCCTTGGCATTTTCCAGGTCAGCCGGGGCGCCGGCCTGCCCAAATGCCTGCCGGGCACTGTCGACGATCGAATCGAGCTCGTTTGTCTGCATAAAAATAAACAGGGGCCAGTGCGTTTGCCCTGGCCCCTGTTCCTTGTGTGTTGCACAAGGCGCCGTCACCACGACGGCGCCACCGCGAACTCAAGCAGCCAGCTTGGCCTTGACCTGCTCCACGATGCCGGCAAAAGCGGCCTTGTCGTGCACGGCGATGTCGGCGAGGACCTTGCGGTCGATCTCGATGCCGGCCTTGCGGATGCCGTTGGCGAACTGGCTGTACGTCAGGCCGCACTCACGGGCGGCGGCGTTGATACGGGCAATCCAGAGCTGGCGGAACACACGCTTCTTGGTGCGGCGGTCACGGTAGGCGTATTGCCCGGCCTTCATCACCGCTTCTTTTGCGATCCGGAAGACATTGCCGCGGCGGCCGCGGAAACCCTTGGCAAGGGCGAGAACTTTTTTGTGGCGGGCGCGAGCCGTTACACCACGTTTGACGCGAGGCATGTGATTACTCCTTGTTCGTCAGTTGATCAGATGCCACGGCCGGGCAACATGGCGGCCATCGAAACCATATTGGTCTCATGAACCGAGACGGCACCGCGCAGGTGACGCTTGTTCTTGGTGGTCTTCTTGGTCAGGATGTGACGCTTGAAGGCCTGGCCGCGCTTGACGGTACCACCGGGACGAACGCGGAAACGCTTTTTGGCGCCGCTCTTGGTCTTCATCTTGGGCATGTGAATGCTCCTTTTACATTGTGCTCGTGAGGCGCCGCGAATGCATTCCGCGTCTTGTTGGCCCCGAGCCACTTGTTCGTGGCGAGCCTTGCAGCCCTCCACTTGATCGTGGCGGGCTTTTCAGCCCTCCACTTGTGGAAAGCCAACGGCTTTCCGTCATCGCCTCACCGGCGACCGGCCGATGAAGCTTTGATTCCGCCCCCGCAGGGAGCTTTGACTTTCACGCCGAAGCCGGGTGAGAGGCTTCGGCAGCGGGCTTGACGGCCACCTTCTTCTTGCCGGGCGCGATCATCATGATCATCTGCCGGCCTTCCAGCTTGGGGAACTGCTCCACCAGGATCAGGTCGCCCAGTTCGTCGCGGATCCGGTTCAACAGCGCCATGCCGATTTCCTGGTGCGTGATCTCGCGGCCCCGAAAGCGCAGCGTGATCTTGCACTTGTCGCCTTCGGCCAGGAAGCGCCGGATGTTGCGCATCTTGATGTTGTAGTCACCGTCGTCGGTACCTGGCCGGAATTTGACTTCCTTGATATCGATGACCGTCTGCTTGGCTTTCGCTTCCGCCGCCTTCTTCTGCTCCTGGTACTTGAACTTGCCGTAGTCCATCAAGCGGCAAACCGGGGGGTTCGCAGTGGCGGCAATTTCAACCAGATCGACATCCGCCTCACCGGCCAGTCGCAGGGCTTCGGCAATGCTGACAATGCCCAATGGCTCGTTTTCCGGCCCCGAGAGGCGGACTTCGGGGGCCATGATTTCCCGGTTCAGGCGGTGCTTGCGTTCCTCGCGTTGGCGGCGGTCGCGAAATTCAGTAGCGATGGTCCAAATCCTTCAATTCATATGCCACAGCGAAGTGGCTGACACTGCCTCAATGCACGCCGGCAAGAGCTTCATTCAATGACGAATCAGCTTTTGTTCTGGATGTCCTGGGCGATCCGTTGCGAGAACGCTTCGAGAGACATCACACCGAGGTCCTGGTTGCCTCGGGCGCGCACTGCGACAGCTCCTGCTGCCTTCTCCTTGTCACCTACGACGAGGATATAAGGCAGCTTTTGCATCGAGTGCTCCCGTATTTTATACGTAATTTTCTCGTTACGCTGGTCGACACTGACCCTAAGCCCTTGATTTCTCAGCGTTTTGGCCAGTTCCTGGGCATATTCGGCCTGGGAATCGGTGATGTTGAGCACCGCAACCTGCACCGGAGCCAGCCAGGCGGGCAGCGCGCCAGCATGCTGCTCGATCAGGATGCCGATGAAGCGCTCCATGCTGCCCACGATGGCCCGGTGCAGCATCACAGGGCGATGCCGGTTGCCGTCCTCGCCCACGTACTCGGCGCCCAGCCGCTCGGGCATGGAGAAGTCCACCTGCATGGTGCCGCACTGCCACTGCCGGCCGATCGCGTCCTTGAGCGTGTACTCAATCTTGGGACCGTAGAAGGCGCCGTCACCCGGAGAGATCTCGAATTCGCAGCCCGAAGCGCGCAGGCTTTCCATCAGCGCGTGTTCGGCCTTGTCCCAGCTCTCGTCCGAGCCGATACGCTGGGCCGGCCGGGTCGCCACCTTGTAGATGATGTTGTCGAAGCCGAAGTCCTTGTAGACCCGCTGCAGCAGCGCCGTGTACTCCGTGCACTCGGGCAGGATGTGTTCCTCGGTGCAGAAGATGTGGCCGTCGTCCTGCGTGAAGCCGCGCACCCGCATGATGCCGTGCAGGCCACCGGTCGGCTCGTTGCGGTGGCACTGGCCGAACTCGCCATAGCGCAGCGGCAGGTCGCGATAACTCTTGATCCCCTGCTTGAAGATCAGGATGTGGCCGGGACAGTTCATCGGCTTGAGCGCGTACTCGCGTTTCTCCGACTCGGTCGTGAACATGTTCTCGCGGTACTTGTCCCAGTGGCCGGTCTGCTCCCAAAGCGTCTTGTCCAGCAACTGCGGGCCCTTGACTTCCTGGTAGCCGTTGTCGCGGTAGACGCGTCGCATGTACTGCTCCACCTCCTGCCAGACGGTCCAACCCTTGGGGTGCCAGAACACCACGCCCGGGGCGTGATCGTCGATGTGAAACAGGTCCAGTTCGCGGCCGAGCTTGCGATGGTCGCGCTTCTCGGCTTCCTCCAGCATCGTGAGGTACTGCTGCAGTTCGTCCTTGGTCGCCCAGGCCGTGCCATAGATGCGCTGCAGCATCTCATTGCGGTGGTCGCCGCGCCAGTAGGCGCCGGCCACCTTCATCAGCTTGAAGAACTTCAGCTTGCCGGTGCTGGGCACGTGGGGGCCGCGGCACAGGTCCTCGAAGCCGCCTTCGGCATACAGCGAGACGTCTTCGTTGGCCGGGATGCTGCCGATGATCTCGGCCTTGTAGTGCTCATCGATGCTCTTGAAATGGGCCACCGCCTCATCCCGGGGCAGCACACGCCGCGTCACCGGCTCGTCCTTGGCCGCCAGTTCGCCCATGCGCTTTTCGATCGCCACCAGGTCTTCCGGCGTGAACGGACGCTTGTACGAAAAGTCGTAGAAGAAGCCGTTCTCGATCACCGGGCCGATCGTGACCTGGGCTTCGGGAAACAGTTCCTTCACCGCATATGCCAGCAGGTGGGCCGTGGAATGGCGGATCACGTCCAGGCCTTCGGCGTCCTTGGCCGTGATGATGGACAGCGCACTGTCGGCGGTGATCGTGTAGCTGGTGTCGACCACTTTGCCGTCGACCTTGCCGGCCAGGGCCGCCTTGGCCAGGCCGGAGCCGATCGAGGCGGCGACTTCGGCGACCGTGACCGGGCCGGGATATTCGCGCTGGGAACCGTCGGGAAGCGTGATGTGAATCATGGTGAGAACGTCAGGGGCAAATGAAAAAGCGCGGCCGGCAGCCGCGCTTTGTTCTGGATCTTGTGAAGAGCTTCAGTGCACGCGACGACGCGACCTCCTAAAGGGTCGTTCCGGTTTCCGGCCTGGTTCGCGGTGTCATAACCAGGGTGCCTTTCTCGCTCTTGTCAGGCTGCCGGGAGGCAGCGGTCGAGTCCGATTTTAACCTGCCTTCAGAAACCCCGTCCCGTTGCAGCGCGGGCACGGCGTGATCACGGTCTGCTTCTCCACCTCGAAATGCTCGTTGATGTTCTCGCTGTCGATGCGCAGCTCGCCTGTGCCAATGCAGTCCGGGCAACGGCTGTAGTTGAGCGCGGTTGCATCGAAAGCGCCGGTATCCTGGATTGATGCCCCCATGATGGTCCCCCGGGTGTGATGCTGGCCACTCTACAGTGAAAGGCCAGCCAGGCAACCCCGCGCAGACCCGCAAAATGGAAAACAGGCCCAAAGGCCTGTTTTCCCATCGCAAACGCCACAGCTGTGGCGCCGATGCCTAACGTCAGGCCGCCTTCTTGTCGTCGAAGAACTGCTCGTCCTCGGTCGACCCCTTGAGCGCGCCGGTGGAGGCCAGCGCCTCGATGGTGGTCGTCACGGCGTCGAAGTAACCGGTGCCGACCTCGCGCTGGTGCTTGACCGCCGTGAAGCCGCGGCTGGCGGCAGCGAACTCGGCCTGCTGCAGTTCGACGAACGCCGTCATGTTGTTGCGAGCGTAGCCATATGCCAGGTCGAACATCCCGTAGTTGAGGCTGTGGAAACCGGCCAGCGTGATGAACTGGAACTTGTAGCCCATCGCGCCGAGCTCCTTCTGGAAGCGGGCGATCGTGGCGTCGTCCAGGTTCTTCTTCCAGTTGAACGACGGCGAGCAGTTGTAGGCCAGCATCTTGCCCGGGAACTTCGCGTGGATCGCATCGGCGAAGTCCTTGGCGAACTTCAGGTCGGGCGTGCCGGTTTCGCACCAGATCAGGTCGGCATACTCGGCATAGGCGAGGCCTCGGCTGACGGCCTGGTCGAAGCCCTTCTTGGTCCGGTAGAAGCCTTCCACCGTGCGCTCGCCGGTCAGGAAGGGCTTGTCGTTCTCGTCCACGTCGGTGGTCACAAGGTCCGCCGCTTCGGCGTCGGTGCGGGCCAGCAGGATGGTGGAGGTGCCCATCACGTCCGCGGCCAGGCGGGCAGCGACCAGCTTGGCCACGGCCTCACGGGTCGGAACCAGCACCTTGCCGCCCATATGGCCGCACTTCTTCACCGATGCCAGCTGGTCCTCGAAGTGCACGCCGGCGGCGCCCGCCTCGATCATCGCCTTCATCAGTTCGAACGCATTGAGCACGCCACCGAAACCGGCTTCGGCATCGGCCACGATCGGCTGGAAGTAGTCGATGTAGCCTTCGTCGGCGGGGCCCTTGCCTTCGCTCCACTGAATCTGGTCGGCACGAGCGAATGTGGCATTGATCTTCTTGACGCACTTCGGCACCGAATCCACGGAATACAGGGACTGGTCGGGGTACATCTCGCCATTGCTGTTGGCGTCGCCCGCCACCTGCCAGCCGGACAGGTAGATGCCCTTCAGGCCGGCCTTCACCTGCTGCATGGCCTGGTTGCCGGTCAATGCGCCCAGGGTGTTGACGAAGGGTTCGGTGTTGATCGAGTTCCAGAGTTTCTCGGCGCCGCGCTGGGCCAGCGTGTGGTCGATCTGCAGCGAGCCGCGCAGCTTGACGACGTCGGCGGCGCTGTAGCCGCGCTTGATGCCCTTCCAGCGAGGGTTCTCGGCCCAGTCCTTTTCGAGTTGGGCAATTTGCTGGTCGCGGGTCAGTTGGGTCCAGTTGCTCATGAAGTTCACTCCGGTTGATTGAAAACTTGGTCGGCGGTGTTGCGATGCAAGCTCCGGGCCGATGGATGAACTTTAAGTCTTGTAGAAGACTTTTTGGCCTCTTATGTCTTATAGAAGAGAAGATTTGTTTTCAATATGAATCAATGACTTACGACTTAGATATCTCTATGTGAAATTGCCTTTCTCATATTGAGAAATTTTGCGGCGCCGCAGCATGAGAAACTTTCACAATATGAAATCGAGTTGCAGCCGCGCGCCGAACAACCGGCAGCCTGTGCTGCTGCATCATCTGCGGTCCGTCTCTCCTGGCCCCGTCCCGTACGACTCCGTGAGCTATCACCCCAGCCGCCCGGCCGCCCTCCTTTGCCTCGCCCTCAGCATGTCGCTGGTGGGCAGCTACGTCGCCCTGTCGAAACCCCTGGTCGCGGCGATCCCGGTATTCCTGCTCGCGTGGCTGCGCTTCGGCATCGGCGGCGCCGCCATGCTGCACTGGCTGCGCAAGCCGATGGGCGAGCTGCCGCTGACACCGCAGACGCGCCGGCTGCTGTTCCTCGAATCGTTCCTGGGCAACTTCCTGTTCTCGATCTGCATGCTGTTCGGCGTCAGCATGACCAGCGCCGTTTCGGCCGGCGTGATCATGGCGTCGATCCCCGCGGTGGTGGCGCTCCTGAGCTGGGCCGTCCTGCGCGAGCGCATCGGGCTGCGCACCTGGGCCGCCGTGGCGTGCGCGGCGATCGGCATCGCGCTGCTGGCGTTCACGGACACCCGTGCCGCCGGGGCCGCCCTGACGCAAGCCAGGCCGACGACCAGCTGGCTCGGCAACCTGCTGGTGCTCGGCGCGGTGCTGTGCGAAGCCGCGTATGCCGTCATCGGCAAGAAGCTCACCGGCGCCGTGACACCGAAGCGGATCACCTCGATCATCAACCTCTGGGGCTTTGCCCTGGTCACGCCGTTCGGCGTGTACGCGGCGCTGCGCTTCGACTTCGGCGGCGTGACCGCCTCGATCTGGCTGCTGCTGCTGTTCTATTCCCTCGCCGCCAGCATCTGGACCGTGTGGCTCTGGATGACCGGGCTGAAGGCGGTGCCGGCGTCGCAGGCCGGCGTCTTCACCGTGATGCTGCCGATCTCGGCGGCGCTGGTGGGCGTGTTCGCGCTCGGGGAACAGCTCACCGGCGTGCAGCTGCTGGCCTTCGCCATCGCCCTGGCGGGCGTGTTGCTGGCGACGCTGCCGGGCCGCGCACGCGCCACGTCGCCCCCTGCCGCACGCTGATCGCGAACTGCCGCTGCAGCGAAATCCCCAGTGGCGGCGCGACGTTGGTCGCACTTCCTCTCGCGCTGCGTGAGCAGTCGCGGCGCCTCTCGAGACGCATGAGAAGCGCGCGCCGCGGCGCTCGGTGCGGCAGCTCGAAGCGCGCTCGATCGCGACGGCCTTCGCGTTTTCGTCGTCTCCAGAGGGAAAACAGGCCGAAAACGGCCAAGCAAAAAACAACACGCCAGAGTGAAAAAACTCGTTTTTCGCTTGGAAACACGTTTTTTCTCCAGTAGCATCCGCAGTGCCAGAGGGAATGCAGGTTCTCGCTGGTGATTAATCAACTTCTAGAAGGAAATAATCATGGCAACTGCGAAAAAAGCTGCGGCAAAAAAACCAGCCGCAAAGAAGGCTCCGGCAAAGAAGGCTGCACCGGCAAAAAAGGTAGCAGCGAAGAAGGCGGCACCGGCCAAGAAGGCGGCACCGGCAAAGAAGGCAGCTGCGAAGAAGGCAGCTCCGGCAAAGAAGGCAGCTGCGAAAAAGGCTCCGGCCAAGAAGCGCACTCCCAACGCCGCGTTCATGAAGGCGCTGACCCCCAGCCCGCAACTGGCTGCTGTGGTGGGCACCGCCCCCCTGCCGCGGACCGAAGTGGTGAGCAAGCTGTGGGCCTACATCAAGAAGAACAAGCTGCAGGACTCGGTCAACAAGCGCATGGTCAACGCCGACGCCAAGCTGAAGGAAATCTTCGGCAAGGCCCAGGTCTCCATGTTCGAGATGGCTGGCCTGATCGGCAAGCACGTCAAGTAAGCAGCAGCCGCAAGGCTGTGCCAAAGGCCGGTGCAAACCGGCCTTTTTTTTTATTGATCGGTTGGGGACACAGCTGAAGGTCTGTCCCGCAACGTCATTACTTTCCAGGACCGCATGGACTTCATCGATCTCGAGCGCAGCGCGCGCAAGACCGCCCCCGCCGCTGACTACTGGTCCGTGCGCGGTGTCTCGGAAAGATCAGAGCGCCTGGTGGTGCGCCAGGACGTGGCCGAGGCGCCGGCGCGCCAGATCGACGCAGGCGCGATGGTCTCGGTGGTTCGTGACGGTGCGATGGGCTATGCGGCCACCAGCGACCTGACCGAAGCGGGGCTCAAGCGCGCATTCGACCAGGCCCTTTGCCTGGCTGCTGCCGCCGCCGGCCGCAGCATCTTCGATTACCGCAAGGTCGACTTGCCGGGCGGCGCGGGCCAATACCGCTCGCCCAACGAGCAACCGGTGGTGCGGCTGTCCCTCGGGGATCGCTTCGCGCTGCTGCAGCAGGTCTGCGCCAGCGCCAACCTCGGCGACGCCATCGTCGACCGCACGGCGTCGCTCTGGACCACCCACACCGAGCAGATTCTGGTCACCTCCGGCGGTGGCCGCGTCGAGCAGTCCTGGGACTTCGTGGTGCCGACCGTCACCGTGGTGGCCAGCGCCAACGGCGACACGCAAACCCGCTCCTCGGCCGGCCAGTACAACGGCTTCTGCCAGCAGGGCGGGCTGGAGGTGCTGGAGCGGGCCCGCTTCGCCAGCGACGGCCCGCGGGTTGCGCGCGAGGCGCTCGAGCTGGTGCATGCGCCCAACTGCCCCACCGGCGAGATGGACGTGATCCTGATGCCGGACCAGATGATGCTGCAGATCCACGAAAGCATCGGTCACCCGCTGGAGCTCGATCGGATCCTGGGCGACGAACGCAACTTCGCCGGCACCAGCTTCGTGACCATGGACATGTTCGGCCACTACCAATACGGCAGCCCGCTGCTGAACGTCAGCTTCGCGCCCGACCTGCCCCATCAGTTCGCCAGCTTCGCCTTCGACGACGAGGGCGCGCCGGCGCAGCGCCAGTGGATCATCCGCCATGGTGTGTTGCAACGCCCGCTGGGCGCCACCGTGTCGCAGGCACGCGCCCGCGCCCAGCATGGGGAGTTGGGGGGCGTCGCCACTGCCCGCGCCTGCAGCTGGAACCGGCCGCCGATCGACCGCATGAGCAACCTCAACATCGAAGCCGGCAACGCCAGCCTGGACAGCATGATCGCCAGCATCGAATCCGGCATCCTGATGCGCACCAACTCCTCCTGGAGCATCGACGACTCGCGCAACAAGTTCCAGTTCGGCTGCGAGTACGGCCAGCTGATTCGCAACGGCAAGCTGGCCGGCGTGGTCAAGCGCCCCAACTACCGGGGCATCTCGGCCAGCTTCTGGCGCTCGCTGGCCATGGTGGGCGACGCCAGCACCTTCGAGGTCATGGGCACGCCGTATTGCGGCAAGGGGGAACCCAACCAGGTGATCCGGGTCGGCCACGCCTCGCCGGCCTGCAAGTTCAGCGGCGTCTCGGTGTTCGGGGGAGCGCACTGATGCAGCAGTACTTCCACCAGCTCGCCGACGCCGTCTGCACCGCAGTCCCCGGAGCCGGGCGCGTGAGCCTGGCGTTCAGCGCCGAGGCGTCCGACTTCATCCGCTTCAACCGCGCCAGCGTGCGCCAGGCCACCCACGTGGAGCAACGCTACGGCAGCGTCTCGGTGGTGGCCGACGGCCGCCGCGCGACCGGCAGCCTGAGCCTGGGCGGCGACCTCGCCGCCGACACGCGCGCGCTGCTGGCCGAACGCGCCATCCTCATCGCCCAGCTCCCGCTGGTGCCGCAGGACAAGTATCTGCTGCTGCCCGCCGCCCCGCAGTCGAGCCGGCGCAGCACGCGGGGCCGGTTGCCGGCCCCCGCCGAGGTCATCGATGCGGTCGTGCGGCATGCGGCGCAGACCGACCTGGTCGGCTTCTACGCCGGCGGACCGGTGATGCGCGGCTATGCGGACAGCCAAGGCCAGCGCAACTGGCATGAGGTGGACAGTTTCCTGTTCGAGTGGAGCCTGTACCGCGGCGGCGACCAGGCCGTCAAGTCCAGCTATGCCGGCACCGAGTGGGTCGAAGCTCAGCTGGCCGCGAAGATGGCCCAGGCGCGCGAACAGTGCGCGCTGCTGGAGCGGCCGCTCAAAACCCTGGCGCCGGGCGACTACCGCGTGTACCTGAGCCCGGTGGCGGTGGCCGACCTGATCGGCACGCTGTCCTGGGGCGGCTTCGGGCTCAAGGCCGTGCAGACCGGCGTCTCCACGCTGATCAAGCTGCACCGCGGCGAGGCCCTGCTGCATCCCTCCATCCGCCTGACGGAAGCCACGGCGGGCGGCATCGCCCCATCGTTCCAGGAAGACGGCTTCGTCAAGCCGGACACCGTGCCGCTGGTAAGCGGCGGACGGATTGCGGGCCACCTGACGGCCCCCCGCAGCGCGGTGGAATACGGCGTGGCGGCCAACGGCAGCAATGCCGACGAAGCGCCGGAATCTCTTGCGCTGGGGCCCGGCAGTCTGGCCCAGGCGCAGGTGTTGCGCACGCTGGGCACCGGCGTCTACGTCAGCAACCTGCACTACCTGAACTACAGCGACCGGCAGGCCTGCCGGATGACGGGCATGACGCGCTTCGCCTGCTTCTGGGTGGAAAACGGCGAA
>JBBRSZ010000031.1:0-56678 GCA_038244915.1 Burkholderiales bacterium
GACGTCGTAGAAGCGGTACAGCAGCCGCGCCAGCGTCGACTTGCCCGAGCCCGACGGGCCGACCACCGCCACCGTCTTGCCGGCGGGGATCTCGAAGCTGACGTCGTGCAGGATCGGCCGCGCCGCCTCGTAGGCGAAGTTCACATGCTCGAAGCGCACCGTGGCCTCCTGCAGGCCGACCAGCGGCTGCGCGCCGGGCTCGTCCGCGATCTCGCGCTCGCGCTCCATCAGCGCGAACATCTTGTCCAGGTCCGTGAGGCTCTGCTTGATCTCGCGGTACAACACGCCCAGGAAGTTCAGCGGGATGTACAGCTGGATCATGAAGGCGTTGACCATCACCAGATCGCCCAGCGTCATGCGGCCGGCCACCACGCCCTCGGTGGCCCGCCACAGCATGGTCACCAGGCCGACGGCGATGATCACCTGCTGGCCGGTGTTGAGCATCGACAGCGTGGTCTGGCTTTTGAGCCGCGCCTTGCGCAGCCGCTGCAGGCTCTCGTCGTAGCGGCTGGCCTCGAAGCCCTCGTTGTTGAAGTACTTCACCGTCTCGTAATTGAGCAGCGAATCGATCGCCTTGGTGTGGGCGGCCGAATCGAACTCGTTGGCCTGCTTGCGGTACTTGGTGCGCCACTCCGTCACGCTGACGGTGAACACGATGTACAGCACCAGCGCGATCAGCGTGATCCAGGCGAACCAGGCGTCGAACTTCACGCCCAGGATGGTCAGCACCAGCACCACCTCGATCAGCGTCGGCACGATGCTGAACAGCGAGTACGAGATCAGCGATTCGATGCCGCGCACGCCGCGCTCGATGTCGCGGGTCATGCCGCCGGTCTGCCGCTCCAGGTGGAAGCGCAGGCTGAGCGCGTGCAGGTGCTGGAAGGTTTCCAGCGCAATCCTGCGGGCCGCGCCCTGGGTGGCCTTGGAAAAAATCAGCTCGCGCAGCTCGGTGAACAGGGACGTCGACAGCCGCAGCAGGCCGTAGGCCATCAGCAGCCCGATCGGCACCACCAGCACCGCGGCCGGGTCGCCCGGCTTGAAGGACATCTTGTCCACCAGCGTCTTGAGCAGCACCGGCACGCCGACGTTGGCCAGCTTGGCGCCCACCATGAACACCAGGGCGCCGACCACCCGCCACTTGTACTGCCACAGGTAAGGCAGCAGGCGCTGGAGCGTGGCCCAGTCGGACTTGTCGGGACGGGCGGCGGCGGCCTGGGCTGACTGGACGTTGACTGGGGAAACGGAGAGTTCGCCGGCGCGGCGCATCAGGGACAATCGTGAGTTACAACCATGAGGGGAGATTGTGCCCATGTCCACCGAATCAAGCCCCCACCCCACCGATGCCCGGGGCGAGAGCGTCGCCTTGCCCACCGACAGCGAGCTGGTGCTCAAGGTCATTCCGATGCCAGCGGACTGCAACGCCAACGGCGACATCTTCGGCGGCTGGGTGATGGCCCAGGTCGACCTGGCCGGTTCGGTGATCCCGGCCCGCTACACCGGCGGTCGCATGGCCACCGTCGCCGTCAAGGAGTTCATCTTCAAGCAGCCGGTGCGGGTGGGCGACATCCTGTCGTTCTATTCGCAGCTGGTGCGCATCGGCCGCACCTCGGTCACGGTGAAGGTGGAGGTCTTCGCCGAGCGCTTCCATTCGCAGGGACGCTACGTCAAAGTGACGGAAGCCTCGGTCACGTACGTCGCGATCGACGAAAGCGGCAAACCCAAGCCAATCCACAGTACCCTGTCGTGAGTCTTGCGCTAATCCATTGACAACTCCCGCCTCCCGGCCGATTCGCGACGACATCGAAGGGCTGCGGGCGTTCGCCGTCCTGGCGGTGCTGGCCAACCACGCGTTCCCCGAGCTGCTGCCCGGCGGCTTCATCGGGGTCGATGTCTTCTTCGCGATTTCCGGTTACCTGATCGGCAAGCACCTGCTGGCCAGCCTGCGGGACGGCTCGTTTTCGTTCGCCAACTTCTATGCCAGGCGGGCACGCCGCATCTTTCCGGCCCTGGCCGTCGTGCTGGCCAGCGTCTGGTGGGTCGCCTACCTGGTGTTCACCAGCGCGGACTTCGCGGAACTGGGCAAGCACATGGCGGCGGCCGCCCTGTTCTCGAACAACATCCTGCTGTGGACGCAAAGCGACTACTTCGACGCATCCTCCGCCAGCAAGCCGCTGCTGCACCTGTGGTCGCTCGGGGTGGAGGAGCAGTTCTACCTGCTGGCGCCGGCCCTGCTCTGGCTGGGCGTGGTCACCGAACGCCGGCCGATGGCCTGGGTCGCAAGGCTCGGCGTGCTGTCGCTGCTGCTGCTGCTGTTTTGCTACGACCTGAATCCGTCCTCGTCGTTCTACCTGATCCACACCCGGTTCTGGGAACTGGCCGCGGGCATCGCGCTCGGCCGCTTCGAGCTGGCCCGCCGGGCCAGCGCGCAGGGCGCCGGGCCCGACCGCGGGCGCGCGATCGAGGCCCTGCTGGCCGCCGCCGCGCTGGTGGTGGCGTCGGTCGTGGTCCTGGGAGCGACCCAGGGCAAGTCGACCCGGGATGCATGGACGGCAGGCAGCGGCCTGGCACTGGTGTTCGCGGCGGCGGCCGCGTGGGCGCTGTGGCATGCGCTGGCATCCGATACGGAACGCCGCGCCCGCGTTCTGGCCTGGGCCCGGCATCACCGCGCCCGCCTCGGCGAGCTGCAGGCGCTGCTGGGACTGCTGCTGATCTGCGCCTCCTGCGTGGTCTTCACCGAGGCCGACTGGCCGGGTCCGCAGACGCTGTGGCCGGTGCTGGGCACGCTGCTCATGATCGCCGCGCCGGCGACGTCGGGGGCGAACCGGCTGCTGGCCCGCAAGCCGCTGGTCTTCCTCGGCGGCATCAGCTATCCGCTGTATCTCTGGCACTGGCCGATCCTGGTCATCTGGCGGCTGGTGGCGCCGCAGGCCGACTCCAGCGACCAGCTGGCCGCGCTGGCGCTGTCGGTAGTGCTTGCTTACATCACCAGGCGCTGGATCGAGGATCCGATCCGGTTCGGCCGGCGCGGGCCCTCGAAAGGCTCCGTGCCCCGCCTCTGGCCGGCCTGCGCCTCGTTCGCCTGCGCCGGCCTGCTGGGATGGACGACCGTGGCCGCAGACGGCTGGCCCTCCCATTTTCCCGACGGCTTGCGCGTCGTCGCCGGCTGGTCGGAGCCCGGGGCCTACGACAGCTGGCGGCTGCACTCCTGCTACCACTACCTGAACAACGAGCAGCGGTTCGGCGCCGAATGCACGCCGGCCAAACGCCCGGGCATCCCGCAGATCCTGCTGTGGGGCGACTCCCACGCCGGCCACCTGTATCCGGGCCTGGCCGAGCTGCGAACCAGCAACGCGTTCGACATCGCGCAATGGACCACCGGCAGCTGCCCGCCCACCATCACGCCACTGGCCGGCGAGGGGCCGGCCTGCCCGGCCAAACGCGCGCTGGTGTTGCAGATGCTGCAGCAACACACGCCGGACACGGTGCTGGTCTCGGGCGCGTGGGAACAGTATCTCGGCGCCAACAGCGCCGCGGAGATCGTCCAGGCAGTCACGCTCAGCGTCAGGCATCTCAAGGCCCGGGGCGTCAAGCGCGTGGTTGTGTTCGGCCCCGGGCCGAGCTGGAAAGGTTCGCTGCCATCGGAATTGTTCACGCACATGGCCATCAACCGGAGCGAGCTGATCCCGAACCATTTCGGCCGGGTCGAGCGGCGGACCTCGGACCTGGACACCGCCATGACGGCCATGGCGGCCGCGAACGGGATCCGTTACTTCTCGCTCCTCGCCCTGCTGTGCAACGCCGACGGTTGCAGGACCATCGGCGATCCGGCGCAGAAACGGCCCGACCTGCTGTTCTGGGACCGCCACCACATGACGACCTCGGGCTCGGTGCTGATCATCCGGGCCGCCAGACGCACCTTGCTGGAGAGCGACCTGCCCTGAGCCGGGCCGGCGCTCAGAACTTGCCGTGCCGGCCTTCGCCGCCGGCGAAGCGGCCCGCGCCTTCCAGGCCGTCGCCGATGCGGTGCTTGCCGCGCTCCCACTCCTGGTGCAGCGCCTGCGCCAGCGGCAGGTCCCACTGGCGGTAGGCGCTCATGCGGTCGGCGTTCATCGTCGCCTGAGGGAAGGCGCACAGCTGCCGCGCCAGCGCGATCGCCGCCTCCCGCGCCTGCCCTGTCGGCACCACCCGGTTGGCCAGCCCGATCTGCAGCGCCTCGGCTGACTCCACCTTGCGGCCGGTGAGGATCAGGTCCATCGCATGGCCCATGCCCACCAGCCGCGGCAGCCGCACCGTGCCGCCATCGATCAGCGGCACGCCGAAGCGGCGGCAGTAAACGCCGAAGTAGGCGTCCTGCTCCATCATCCGCAGGTCGCACCACAGCGCCAGTTCCATCCCGCCGGCCACCGCCGCGCCGCTGACGGCCGCGATCACCGGCTTGGACAGCAGCAGGCGCGAGGGCCCCATCGGGCCCAGGTGAGGACCGGCTTGTTCCGGCTCGAAATCCAGGTCCACCAGCACGCCCGCCCCGCCCGCCAGCCGCGCCATCTGCGCAGCGGCCTGCAGGTCCCAGCCGGCGCAGAAGTGGCCGTTGGCGCCGTGAAAGACCGCCACCCGGGCGTCGGCGTCGGCTTCGAATGCCACGAACGCCGCGTGCAGCGCCCGCGCCGTCGCGGCGTCGACCGCGTTGCGCACCTCGGGGCGATCGAGCGTCACCACCGTCACCTGCTCCAGCTTCTCGATCCGGACTGCGTTTTCCATGCGGCGATTACACCCGAATCAAAGCCGCCCGGGCGACAGTTTTCGGGACAACCCTGTAGAGGAAAACGCGGCCCGCCAGCTATAACGGACCACGACCGGAGACCTGAGCAAAGTGCAATTCATTCAACTGGTGATCAGCGGCATCGCGCAAGGATGCATCTACGGGCTGATCGCGCTGGGCTTCGTCCTCATCTACAAGGCCACCGAGACCGTCAGCTTCGCCCAGGGCGAGCTGATGATGCTGGGCGCGTTCTGCGGGCTGGCGGCGATGACCTTCTTCCATTTCCCGTTCTGGCTGGCGGTGGTCGGCGCGATCGCGGCCATGGCGCTGTTCGGCGTGCTGCTGGAGCGGGCGGTGATCCGTCCGATCCTGGGCCAGCCGGCGTTCTCCATCGTGATGCTCACCATCGGCATCGGCTACGTGGCCCGCGGCCTGATCACCACCATCCCCGGCATCGGCACCGAGACGCACACGCTGCCGGTGCCGTACAAGGACCAGGTCTGGAACGCCGGGCCGCTGGTGCTCAACGCCGAGCAGATGGTGGTGATCGGCTCCACCGCCGTGCTCTGCGCCCTTCTCTTTGCGGTGTTCCGCTACAGCAAGGTCGGCATCGCGATGCAGGCCACCTCGCAAAACCAGCTCGCCGCCTATTACATGGGCATCCCGGTCAAGAAGCTCAACGGCCTGGTGTGGGGCCTGGCAGCCGCCGTCGCCGCCGTGGCCGGCCTGCTGCTGGCGCCCATCACCTTCGTGCACGCCAACATGGGCTTCATCGGGCTGAAGGCCTTCCCGGCGGCGGTGGTCGGCGGCTTCGGCAGCCTGCCCGGCGCCATCGTCGGCGGTTTGGTGATCGGCATCGTCGAATCGCTGTCGGGCTTCTACCTGCCCGAAGGCTTCAAGGACATCGCGGCCTACATCGTGGTGCTGGTCATGCTGATGGTGAAGCCGAACGGGTTGTTCGGCGAGAAGCTGAGGAAAAAAGTTTGATTGGGACAGACCTTCAGCTCTGTCCCCAACACTTCGTCCTTCTGATCAAAAATGCGTTTCATCTTTAAAACCGACTACGGCCAGGACATCAAGCTGGCGAAGCACGGCGGCCACGTGTTCTGGTACGGCGCGCTGCTGGTGCTGCTGCTGGCCGCGCCGTGGCTCTTTCCGGAATACTGGCTGGCCCAGCTCACCTTCGTCCTGATCTACGGCATCGTCGGCCTGGGCCTGATGCTGCTGGCCGGCTTCACCGGCCTGTTCTCGCTGGGCCACGCGGCCTTCCTGGGCGTCGGCGCCTACACCCAGGCTTACCTCACCGGCAACGGCGTGCCGTTCCCGCTCGCGCTGGCCTGCGCCGCGGCGCTGTCGGCGGCAGTGGGCGTGGTGGTCGGCCTGCCGGCGCTGCGGGTCAAGGGCATCTACCTGGGCATCGCGACGCTGTCCTTCGGCTTCATCGTCGAAGAAGTGTTCGCGCGCTGGGAGAGCGTCACCGGCGGCAACTCAGGCAAGCACCTCAATGCGCCCGAGATGTTCGGCTGGAGCCTGGGCTCGGGCGACGGCTTTTACTTCCTGTGCCTGTTGATCGCGGTGCTGTCGACGCTGGCCATCCTCAACCTGCTGCGTTCGCCCACCGGTCGCGCCTTCGTCGCCATCCGCGATTCGGAGATCTCGGCGCAGAGCATGGGCATCCACCTGGCGCGCTACAAGACGCTGTCGTTCGCGCTGTCGGCCGCGCTGGCCGGCGTGGGCGGCGCGCTCTACGCCCACAAGCTGAGCTTCATCTCGCCCGACCAGTTCAACATCCTGCAGTCGGTGGACCTGCTGCTGATGGTGGTGATCGGCGGGCTGGGTTCGGTGCACGGCGCGTTCCTGGGTGCCATCTTCCTGATCTCGATGCCGCAGCTGATCGCGCTGACCAAGGACTACCTGCCGCCGGTGATCGGCCAGGCGCCCGGCCTGCAGTCGGTGGTGTACGGCGCGGTGCTGATCGGCTTCGTGCTGTTCGAGCCGCTGGGCCTGTACGGCCGCTGGCTGAAGGTGCGCACCTGGTTCCAGCTGTTCCCGTTCTACCGCAAGGGCCTGTTCAAGCGGCAGAAGTCCTTCACCAAGTCGGATCGGCTGCGGTAATGAGCGACATCCTCCTCTCCGCCAAAAACCTCAGCGTGCGCTTTGGCGGCGTGCTGGCCGTCAACAACGTGAGCTTCGACGTCCGGCGTGGCGAGGTGTTCACGCTGATCGGTCCCAACGGCGCCGGCAAGACCACGGTGTTCAACCTGATCAGCCGCATCTACACGCCGACGTCCGGCAGCATCGATTACGAAGGCAAGGTGCTGACCGAGCAGCCCCCGCACAAGATCGCGTCCCTGGGCATCGCCCGCACCTTCCAGAACATCGAGCTGTTCGAGCACGCCACCGTGCTGCACAACCTGCTGATCGGCCGCCACACCCACGGCAGCACCGGCATCTGGAGCGAGATGTTCTTCACCCCCAAGGTCCGGCGGGCCGAGATCGCGCACCGCGAGAAGGTGGAGCAGGTGATCGAATTGCTCGACCTGCAACACCACCGCGACGCGATGGTGGCCGGCCTGCCCTACGGCGTGCGCAAGGTGGTGGAGGTGGCGCGGGCGTTGTGCACCGAGCCCAAGCTGCTGCTGCTGGACGAGCCGTCGTCGGGCCTGAACGTGGAAGAGACCGACGACATGGCGTTCTGGATCCAGGACATCCGCGCCGAGCTGGGCATCACCGTGCTGATGGTGGAACACGACATGAGCCTGGTCTCCAAAGTGTCGGACCGGGTGCTGGCGATGAACCAGGGCGAGGTGCTGGCCACCGGCACGCCGCGCGAGGTGCAGAACCATCCGGGCGTGATCGAGGCCTATCTCGGTTCGGTCGACGATGTCTCCGCACTGCGCAGGGAGGCAGCGTGAGTTTGAATCCTCCTTCGATCAGCGACGTGCCGGTGCTCAAGCTGTCGAACGTCGAGTCGTCCTATGGCCCGATCAAGGCGATCCGCGGCGTCAGCCTGCAGGTGCGGCGCGGCGAGATCGCCACCGTGCTGGGCTCCAACGGCGCCGGCAAGACGACGATCTTGAAGACGATCTCCGGCATCATCGATCCGCGCAAGGGCAGCATCGAGTTCAAGGGCAACGACATCACGGCGCGCGACCCGGCCTATGTCGTGCAGCAGGGCTTGTCGCACGTGCCCGAGGGGCGCGAGGTGTTCCCGCTGCTGTCCGTGCACGACAACCTGGTCATGGGCGCCTACACCCGCAAGGACAGGGACGGCGTGGCTCGCGACATGGAGACGGTGTTCGCCTATTTCCCGATCCTGCGCGAGCGCGCGGATCAGGACGCCGGCCTGCTGTCGGGCGGCCAGCAGCAGATGCTGGCGATCTCGCGTGCGCTGATGGCCGCGCCCGACCTGATGCTGCTGGACGAACCGAGCCTGGGCCTGTCGCCCAAGCTGACGCGCGAGATCTTCGAGATCGTGGTGCGGATCAACCGCGAGCGCGGCACCACCATCCTGCTGGTGGAGCAGAACGCCAACATGGCGCTCAACGCCGCCGATTACGGCTATGTGCTGGAGAACGGGCGGATCGTGATGGAAGACACCTGCGCCAAGCTGCGCGACAAGGAAGACATCAAGGAGTTCTACCTCGGCATGAAGGAAGAAGGCGTGCGCGGCGAGCGGCGCTGGAAGAAGAAAAAGAACTGGAGATGAGCCATGTCTAACCTCTGGGACCTCTCCGGCATCCAGCCCGAAACCCGCGTGGTGCTGGAAGGCGACACCATTCCCGCCATGTTCTGGAACGGCGTGGCCAAACGCGGCGAGCAGGTCTGGATGCGGCAGAAGCAGCTGGGCATCTGGCGCAGCTGGAGCTGGAAGCAGACCGGCGAGGCGGTGCGCGAGATCGCCGGCGGCCTGATGGCGCTGGGCTTCCAGCCGCACGACACCGCCTCCATCCTGTCCAACACCGTGATCGAATGGGTGCTGGCCGACCTGGCCGTGCTGTCCTGCGGCGGCGTCTCCAACGGCATCTATCCGACCGACGCCGCCTCCCAGGTCAACTACCTGTGCGAGGACTCGCGCACCAGTGTCCTGTTCGTCGAAGACGACGAGCAACTGGACAAGGCGCTGGAAGTGCGGGCGCAGCTGCCGAGCCTGAAGAAGATCGTGGTGTTCGACATGGAGGGCCTGCGCGACCTGCAGGACCCCGGCGTCATCAGCCTGGAGCAGCTGCGCGCCGTGGGCCGCGACCACAACGCGGCGCACCCGGATGAACTGATGCAGCGCGCCAGCGCCTGCAAGCCCGGCGACCTCGCCATCCTGGTCTACACCTCGGGCACCACCGGCAAGCCCAAGGGCGCGATGCACAGCCACAAGGGCCTGGTCTATACCGTGCACGGCTACAACACGCTGGTGGCGCAGGACGAGCGCGACGAGCGCATGTGCTTCCTGCCGCTGTGCCACATCGCCGAACGACTCGGCGGCGAGTACCACGCGCTGTACACCGGCGCGATCCTGAACTTCGTCGAGAACCCGGAGACCGTGCCGGAGAACGTGCGCGAGATCGCGCCCACCGTGTTCACCGCGGTGCCGCGGGTCTGGGAGAAGTTCTACTCCGGCGTGATGATCGCGCTGAAGGAAGCCAGCCCGCTGCAGCAGGCCGCTTACGGCTGGGGGATCGGCGTCGGCACCCAGATCGCCGACAAGGTGCTGGCCGGCCAGCCGGTCGATGGCTTCCTCAAATTCAAGTTCACGCTGGCGCGCTGGATCGCGCTGAACAACGTGCGCAAGATGATCGGCATCCACCGCTCGCGCTTCCTGGTGACCGGCGCGGCGCCGATCTCGCCCGAACTGGTCAAGTGGTACCTGGCGCTGGGCGTGCCGATGCTGGAGGTCTGGGGCATGACCGAGTCCTGCGGCGCCGCCACCGGCGTGCCGGCCAACCGCATCAAGCCCGGCTCGATCGGCCCGGCCGCCTCCTACAACGAGGTGAAGCTCGATCCCGCCACCGGCGAGATCCTGGTGCGCGGCGGCAACGTCTTCATGGGCTACCTGAACCAGCCGGAGAAGACCGCCGAAACCATCGATTCCGAGGGCTGGCTGCACACCGGCGACGTCGGCCTGGTCGACGGGGAAGGGTTCTTCCGGATCACCGACCGGATGAAGGACATCATCATCACGGCTGGCGGCAAGAACATCACGCCCAGCGAGCTGGAGAACGAGCTGAAGTTCTCGCCCTACATCACGGATGCGGTGGTGATCGGCGACAAGAAGCCCTATCTCACCGTGATCGTGATGATCGACCAGGAGAACGTGGAGAAATTCGCGCAGGACAGCGACGTGCCCTTCAGCAACTACGCCAGCCTGACGCGCGCGCCGCAGGTGCAGGCGCTGATCCAGGGCGAGATCGACCGCGTCAACCGCAAGTTCGCGCGGGTCGAGCAGATCAAGAAGTTCTTCCTGCTGGACACCCAGCTGTCGGCCGAAGACGAGGAACTGACGCCGACCATGAAGCTCAAGCGCAAGCTGGTGCAGACCAAATACGCGCCGCAGATCGAAGCGATGTACCGCTAGGAAATCACTTTCAACAAGGAGACAGCAGCAATGAAACTCAAGACCACCCTGGCCCTCGCGGTGCTGGCACTGGCCAGCAGCCTGGCCTTCGCGCAGCAGCAAGGCGTCAGCAAGAACGAGATCCTGATCGGCACCATCCAGGACATGTCCGGCCCGCTGGCCGGCTACGGCAAGCAGGCCAAGGCCGGCATGCAGTTGCGCATCGACGAACTCAACGAGCAGCAGGGCAGCGTCCATGGCCGCAAGCTGCGCCTGATCGCGGAGGACGACGGCTACGACCCGAAGAAGGCCGTGCTGGCCGCGCAGAAGCTGGTCAACCAGGACAAGGTCTTCATCATCGCCGGCCACCTGGGAACGGCGCAGAACATGGCGGCGATGCCGGTGCAGTTCGAGAAGAACATCGTCAATTTCTTCCCGATCACCGCCGCCCGCGAAATGTACGAGCCGCTGCACAAGCTGAAGTACTCGTTTGCCGCCACCTACTACGACCAGCTGCGCATCGCCCTGCCCAAACTGATCAAGGAGAAGAACGTCAAGAAGGTCTGCGTGATCTACCAGGACGACGACTTCGGCCAGGAGGTTCTCAAGGGCGGCGAAGCGGGCCTGAAGGTGGCCGGCATGGAGTACGCCGAGAAGACCAGCTACAAGCGCGGCGCCACCGATTTCTCCTCGCAGGTGGCCAAGATGAAGGCCGGCGGCTGCGAGATGGTGGTGCTGGGCACCATCATCCGCGAGACCATCGGCACCGTGGCCGAATCGCGCAAGACCGGTTTCAACCCGGTGTTCATCGGCTCCAGCGCGCTCTACACCGACCTGATCCACAAGCTGGGCGGCAAGGCCATGGACGGCATCTACGGCACGATGACGGTGCAACACCCCTATCTGGATGAGGCCTCGCAGCCGCTGCGTTTCTGGGCCAACAAGTACAAGACCAAGTTCAACGAAGACCCGACGGTGTTCTCGGTCTACGGCTACAGCATCATGGATTCGTTCATCAAGGCCGCGCAGAAGGCCGGCCCCAACCTGACGACCGACACGTTCGTCAAGGCGATGGACAGCATGACCTTCGAGCCCGACATGTTCGGAGCGCCCAAGTCCACGTTCAGCCCCACCAAGCACCTGGGCAACGACCTGTCGCGCCTGTCGCAGATCCAGAACGGCAAGTGGGTGGTGGTGTCGGACTACGTCAAGCCCTGAGGCTTGACGTCCCTCTGGCAAAGCCGCCCGCGGGCGGCTTTTTCGTTGCTACGATGGTCACCATGAACAGGCCGGCCATCTCCCTTGCCGTTCTTGCCTGCCTGTCGGTTCACGCCCAAGGCAACGCCGACCTCATGAAGACGCCGGAATGCGCCCTCGCCCGGACGCAATTCGAGCAGGTGCTCGCAGCCGGCGGCCCGCGCGAGCGGCTGAACGCGGTGCGCGAGCTGACGGCGCTCAAATGCTTCGGCGTCAAGCCGTCGGCGCCGCCCGAAGGCCGGTTCGTGCCGCCTCCCGTCGCGGTGGACGCAATCCGGCTGCGGCCCGAGCTTTTCCTGTCCGCGCCGGTGCCCGCCCTGCCGCGGGCAGCCGCTCCAACCCCGCCGCCGGCCATCCCGCGCCCACCGGTGCTCACCGCCTGCGACGCCTCGGGCTGCTGGGACAGCAATGGCACCCGTTACAACCAGCAAGGGCCCGTCCTGCTGGGGCCGAAGGGCGTTTGCACCCTGCAAGCCGGGGCCTTGAACTGCCCCTGACAGGGCACGGCGGCCACTGTGGCCTAATAGAGGGTTGTCATCATCCCGTTTCCGGAGCACCCCATGGGCAATAAAATCGTTACCGAAGCCGACCGCAAAGCCACCCCCGCAGTGAAGCCGATCGCCGGCGTCAGCCTGCGCCGCAACGGTGGCGGCCAGAAGGTCAGCCTCGAGCGCGGCAAGGCCACGCGCAGCAAGAAGAACCCGGGCAAGCGTCCGCACAAGGGCGGTTGATCACAAAGAAATCGCTGGAGCGATTTCTTTGTGGGTTGAAATCCCGTCAGCTCACGATGTAGGCCCCGGCGCCGCTGGCCAGCAGCTTGCCGTCGGCGCCGAAGAATTCCATCCGGGTCGAGGCCACCCGCGATCCCAGCCGCAGCACCTCGGCCCGCAACTCGAAGCTCTGGCTGATCGCCGGCCGCAGGTAGTCGATCCGCAAATCGATGGTTCCCAGCTTGGCAAAGCGCTGCAGCCGCTGCATTGGCGCTTCGTCCATGTGGCGGGCGCCGATCGCCGCCATCACGGCCAGGCCGGCCATCGAATCCAGCCCCGCGCTGATGACGCCGCCGTGCAGCCGCCCGTGCGCAGGGGCGCCGACCAGCTCGTCCTTCATCTCGATGCGCCCGACCACCCGCTCGGGTTTCAGGCTGGTGATCTTCAGGCCCAGCACCCGGTTGAAGGGAATGCCGTCGTCGAAGATCCGCTTCAGGCCCGCGATGAACTCGGGTTCGAATTCGATCCCGGCCGGTGGCGCGCTTTTCGTCATAGCGCCAATTGTCTCGCCGCCAGGTCTTTCATGATTTCCTCGGCGCCGCCGCCGATCATCATCACCTTGACCTCGCGGTAGATCCGCTCGCTCTTCGTGCCGCGCATGAAGCCCATGCCGCCCAGGATCTGCACCGCCTGATCGGCGCAGAACTGCATCGTTTGCGTCGAATGGTTCTTCAGCATGCAGACCTGCGCAACACAATCGGGGTCAGACTCCAATTTCCCCTCGTCCGCCAGCGCCGTGACCGCATCCAGCCAGGCCTGCGTGGACTCGATCCGCATCCGCATGTCGACCAGCTTGTGGCGGATCACCTGCTTTTCCACCAGCGCGCTGCCGAAGGCCTGGCGCTGGCGGGCCCAGTCCAGCGCTTCGTCATAGCAGGCCTGGGCGAAGCCCAGGGCCATCGCCGACATGCCGAGCCGCTCGCCGTTGAAGTTGCTCATGATGATGCGAAAGCCCGCCCCTTCCTCACCCAGCAGGAAACGCGCCGGCACCCGCACGTTGTCCATCCGCAGGTGCGCTGTGTCGGAACACCACCAGCCCATCTTGTCCAGCACCGTGCGCGACAGGCCCGCCGCATCGCCCGGCACCAGCAGCATCGAGATGCCGCCCGCGCCTCTGCTCTCGGAAGTTCTGACGGCCATCGTGATCCAGTCGGCCCGCATGCCGGAGGTGATGAACACCTTCTCGCCGTTGACCACCCACGCGTCCCCGTCGCGGCGGGCCGTGGTGCGAAGCGCGGCGACGTCGGAACCGCCGCCCGGCTCGGTGATGGCCAGCGCCGCGATCCGCTCGCCGCGCAGGACTGCCGGCACCACCTCCTGCTGCAGTTCCGGCGTTCCGTGCCGCAGCACCGGCGGCAGGCCGATGTTGAGCGAGAACAGGCTGGCCATCAGCCCGCCGCTGCCGCTGTGGCGCGCCATGGTGGTGGACACGGCGTTGCGCAGCGCGAACGGCGCCGGCGTGCCGCCCAGCGCTTGCGGATAGCCCATGCCAAGCAGTCCGAGCGCCGCCGCTTCGAGATAGAGCGCGCGCGGGAATTCGCCGGCCTCGTCCCACCCGTTGATGTGCGGCGCGATCCGCTGCAGCGTGAAGCGCTTCACGCTGTCGCACAGCGCCTGCGTGTCGGCTTGCAGTTCTGTCGTCATGGCATCGCCTCGAAAGTCACCAGCAGCTGCCCGGTGGCGACCTGCTGGCCCGCATCCACGTGGACCGCCTGGACCACACCGGCCCGGGCGGCGGCCAGGGCATGTTCGAGCTTCATCGATTCGAGCACCAGCAGGCTGTCGCCCTGCGCGACCACCGCGCCGGCCGCAACCTTCAGGCCGATCACCTTGCCGTTGAACGGCGCGCGCAGCTCGCTGGCGCCGCCGCCGGCGCCCTGCGCATTCGCCGCCTCGAAGCTCGCATCCTCCATGAACAGGTCGACCGCGCCGCACTGCACATGCCAGCGGCCGTCGTCCAGCCGCACGCCCTGCGCGTGGGCAGGCCGCAGCGTCTGCGTCCCGGTGCCGCTCTCCACTTCCAGCATGCCGCCGGCTGCTTCCCGCACCCGCAGCGCCAGCAGCTCGCCGCGGTGCCGCAAGCGCAGCGGGCGCGGGAAGGGGCAGGCCAGGCCCTCTTGCACAGTGCCGAAAACGGCAGCGAGTCCGGCGGCAAGCGCTACCGCTGCCTCCCGTTGCCGAAGCGTCGCGCGGATCGCGGCGCCCTGTTCGGCCAGGAAGGGAATCAGCGCCCGGCCGCTGCGGAACTGCGCGTGATCGAGGCAGGCTGCCAGCAACGCGCGGTTGGTCGGCAGTCCCAGCAGTTCCAGCCTCGCCAGCGCGGCGACGAGCCGGTCGATCGCCTCGGCGCGGGTCGGCGCATGGACGACCAGCTTGCCGAGCATGGAGTCGTAGTGGGGAGAGACAACCATGCCTTCGCAGATGGCGTGGTCGAAGCGCATCGCCGTTCGCCCTGAGCTTGTCGAAGGGCTGCCGAGGGCTTCGATGAGCTCAGAGCGAACGGTGTCCTGAAAGTACAGCACCGTGCCCGATTGCGGACGGAACTCGTCGTCCTCCGCGCACAGCCGCACCTCGATCGCATGGCCACTGAAGCGCAGCTGCTCCTGCGCCAGCGGCAGCGGCTCGCCCTGCGCGATGCGAAGCTGCCACTCGACCAGGTCCAGCCCCGTCACCATCTCGGTCACTGGGTGCTCCACCTGCAGCCGGGTGTTGACCTCCATCAGGAAGAACTCACCATCCTGCACCAGAAACTCCACCGTCCCCGCGCCCACGTAGCCGGCCGCCAGCGCCAGCGAGACAGCGCAGTCGCCCATCCGCTGGCGCAGCGCCGGGTCCAGCGCCGGACTCGGCGTCTCCTCGATGATTTTCTGATGCCGGCGCTGCACCGAGCAATCGCGCTCGCCCAGGTGGATGCAGCGGCCGTGGCTGTCGGCGAACACCTGCACTTCGACGTGGCGCGGCTGCAGCAGCGCGCGCTCCAGCAGCAGCTCGCCCGAGCCGAACGCGGCCTGCGCCTCGGAGCGGGCGCCCTGCAGTGCCGCCTCCAACTGCTCCGGGCCCTGCACCAGCCGCATGCCGCGCCCGCCGCCGCCGGCCGCCGCCTTCACCATCAGCGGAAAGCCGATCCGCCTGGCCTCGCTGGCAAAGCGTTCATCGGCCTGGTCCGCGCCGTGATAGCCCGGCAGGCAGGGCACGCCACGCTCCTGCGCCAGCTGCTTGGCGCCGGACTTGTTGCCCAGCTTGCGGATCGCCCGCGGCGGCGGCCCGACCCAGACCAGACCGGCGTCCAGCACCGCCTGCGCGAAGTCCGCGTTCTCGCTCAGGAAGCCGTAGCCAGGATGGACGGCGTCGGCGCCGGTCGCGTGCGCCGCCGCGATCAGCTTGTCGATGCGAAGGTAGGAGTCGGCCGAAGCGGTGCCGCCCAGCGCATGGGCCGAGGTGGCCTCGCGCACGTGCAGGGCCTGCGCATCGGCATCCGAATACACGGCGACCGTCTCCATCCCCATCCTGTGCGCGGTGCGGATGATGCGGCGCGCGATCTCGCCGCGGTTGGCAACCAGCAGGCGGCGGATGCGCCTCATTTCGCCTGCGGCCGCTTGGCGATGCCCATGGTCCTGGCCAGGATCTGCAGCATCACCTCGTCGGCGCCGCCGCCGATCGATGCCAGCCGGCCGTCGCGGAACATGCGCGAGACCTTGTTCTCCCAGGTGAAGCCCATGCCGCCCCAGAACTGCAGGCAGGTGTCCGGCACCAGGCGGTTGAGCCGCCCCGCCTTCAGCTTGGCCATCGAGGCCAGCTCCAGCACGTCCTGGCCGCTCACGTAAAGTTCGCCAGCCCGGTAGGTCAGCGCGCGCAGGCTCTCGACCTCGGTCTTCATCTCCGCCAGCTTGAACTGCACCCACTGCTGGTCGGCCAGCGCGGCGCCGAACAGCTTGCGCTCCTGCGCCCACTCGATGGTCCATGCGATGCAGTTGGTGAGCGACTGCAGACAGCTGGCCGCCGCCCACAGCCGCTCCTCCTGGAACTGCTGCATCTGGTAGATGAAGCCCTGGCCCTCGGCGCCGATCCGGTTGCGCTGCGGCACGCGCACGTCGTCGAAATAGATCAGGCCGGTGTCGGAGGAGTTCATGCCGATCTTGCGGATCTTCTGCGCCACCTCGATGCCCTTGCGCAGCTTGCCCTTCTCGCGCATCGGCACGATCACTAGCGACTTGTTCTTGTGCACGGGGCCTTCGCCAGTGTTGACCAGCATGCACATCCAGTCGGCCTGCAGGCTGTTGGTGATCCACATCTTCTGGCCGGTGATCACGTAGTCGTCGCCGTCTTTGCGCGCGACGCTCTTGATGGCGGCGACGTCGCTGCCGGCGCCCGGTTCGCTGACGCCGATGCAAGCCACCATGTCGCCGGCGATGGCGGGCGCCAGGAACTCGCGCCGCAGTTCGTCGCTGCCGAAGCGCGCCAGCGCCGGCGTCGCCATGTCGGTCTGCACGCCGATCGCCATCGGCACGCCGCCGCAGTGGATGTGGCCCAGCGTCTCCGTCATCGCCATCGAGTACGAATAGTCCAGCCCGGCGCCGCCGAATTGCTCCGGCTTGGTCAGGCCCAGCAGGCCCAGGTCGCCCAGGCCCTTGAACACTTCATGCGCCGGGAAGATCTCCGCCGCCTCCCATTCGTCCACGTGCGGGTTGATCTTCTCGTCGATGAAGCGCTTGAGCGTCTTCTGGATCTCGAGGTGTTCGTGGCTGAATTGCATTTGTTGTCTCCTGTCTTCTGATCGGTCGGGGACAGAGCTGAAGGTCTGTCCCCAAAGTCTCACATTCTCGCCACGCCGAACTGCATCGGTCGCAGCGTCTTCGCATCCGCTTCGGCGATGGTGTCCAGGCAGAACGCCAGCACGTCCCGCGTGTCGCGCGGGTCGATCACGCCGTCGTCGAGCAGCAGGCCGGAGGTGTAGAAAGCGTCGGCCTGCGACTCGAACACCGAGACGATCTTGTCGAACTGAGCCTTCGACTGCACCGGATCCGGCACGATGCCTTTGCGGGCCAGACCGGCCTCGGCCACGATCTGCATCGTGCGCGCGGCCTGCTCGCCGCCCATCACCGCCGTGCGGGCGTTCGGCCAGCTGAACAGAAAGCGCGGCGCATAGCCGCGGCCGCACATGCCGTAGTTGCCGGCGCCGAAGCTGGCGCCGCACTGGATGGTGATCTGCGGCACGGTGGCGTTGGTCACCGCCTGGATCATCTTGGAGCCGTGCTTGATCATCCCGCCCTGCTCGCTTTCCTTGCCGACCATGTAGCCGGTGGTGTTCTGCAGGTAGACGAGCGGATGTCCGAGCTGGCACATCCACTGGATGAAGTGGGTGGCCTTGTTGGCGCCGGCCACATCGATCGGCCCGTTGTTGCTGATGAAGCCCACCGCGTGGCCGCCGATCGAGGCCTGGACGCAGACCGTTGCCGCGCCATAGAGCGGCTTGAACTCCAGCAGGTCCGCGCCGTCCACCAGCCGCGCGACGATCTCGCGCATGTCGACCGGTTCGCGCAGGCTGGCCGGCATGAGGGTGAGCAATTCGTCACGACCGAAGGCGGATTCCGTTCGGGCTGAGCCTGTCGAAGCCCTCGCGAGCCCTTCGACAGGCTCAGGGCGAACGGCAGCGACAGTCCACCCGGTCCTTGCAATGACCTCCCGAGCAATCCCCAGCGCCTCCCGGTCATCCTCCGCCAGGTACTCGCCCAACCCGGAGACCGACGTGTGCATCTCCGCGCCACCGAGTTCTTCCTCCGTCGCCACCTCTCCGGTGGCGGCCATCAGCAGCGGCGGGCCGGCCAGGAAGGCGCGTGAGCGCTTGCGCACCATCACCACCACGTCCGACAGGCCCGGCATGTAGGCGCCACCGGCGGTGCCGGAGCCGTGCTGCACCGTGATCACCGGGATGCCGGCCGCCGACAGCCGTGCCAGGTTGCGAAACAGCGCGCCGCCAAGCACGAAGCCTTCCACCCGGTACTTCAGCAGGTTGGCGCCGGCGCTCTCGACCAGGTGGATGAAGGGCAGCTTGTTTTGCAGCGCGATCTCCTGGACCCGCAGGATCTTGTCCAGCCCCATGGCCTGGATGGCGCCGGCGTCGATGCCCGAGTCGCTCGCCACCACCATGCAACGCGCGCCCGAGACGAAACCGATGCCGGCGATCATGCCGCCGCCCGGCACCGAGGCCGCCGGGTCCTTCGTGTCCTGCAGGAAGCCGGCCAGCGAACACAGGGGCAGATAGGGCGCGCCGGGGTCGAGCAGCAGCGCCACCCGTTCGCGCGGCAGCAGCTGGCCGCGTTTGTCGAACACCGGCCGCGACGCCGTCGACGCCGCGGCCGAGCGCTGTTCCAGCGCCCGCAACTGGTCCACCCGCGCCTGCATCGCCGCGCGCCTGGCCTGCGCCGCGGCCCCTTGCGCATTCCAGGACGAGCCGAACGCCGTCATTACTGGAACACCTTGGGCACGCTGCCCCGGTGAAAGCCTTCGAACGGCTGGACCGCCTCGCGCTGCCGCGCCTGGTCGTCCGGCAACTCCATCGGCCAGCCTGGCCGCACCTGCGGCCGCGCGCCGTCCACCCGCAGCACCGTGCCGCTGATGAAGCTGGCCGCGGGGCTGAGCAGGAAGGCGATCGCCGCCGAGGTCTCCGCCTCGGTGCCGAAGCGCCCCAGCGGCACCGTGTTGCGCATCTCGCGCAGCATCGCACCGGCCTCGGGCGGATAGTGGTCCATGCCGCTGGAGGCGATGTAGCCGGGCGCGACGGCGTTGACCCGCACGCCGCTGTGCGCCCATTCGGCGGCGGCGGTCTCGGTGAAGCTGACCATGCCGGCGCGCGCCGCGCCGCTGTGGCCCATGTTGGGCATCGAACCCCAGATGTCGGCCACGATGTTGACGATGGCGCCGCCGTGCTGCTTCATCGACTGGCGATAGCATTCGCGCGCCATCAGGAAGCCGCCGGTGAGGTTGGTGTTGACCACCGCCTCCCAGCCCTTGCCGCTGATGGTGTCCAGCGGCGCGATGAACTGGCCGCCGGCGTTGTTCACCAGGCCGTCGATGCGGCCGTGGACCAGCACGATCGCCTCCACGGTGTTCTGAACCGCCTCCTCGTCGCGGATGTCGCAGGAGTGGAAACTCGCGCGGCCGCCGTCGGCCACGATCTCGCCCGCGACGTCGAACAGCTTGTCCAGCTTGCGCCCGGCCAGCACCACGTGGGCGCCGAGCGAGGCCAGCTCATGCGCGGTGCAGCGGCCGATGCCGGAGCCGCCGCCCGTCACCAGCAGCACCTTGTGCGCGAACAGGCCGGGGGCGAAGACGGAGCGGTAATGGGACGGATGGGTCATTCGTTGTCTCCAATGAACAGTTTCAGGGCCGCGTCGGTCAGGTCGTCCAGCGACGCGCCCTGGCGGCGGTCGTACCACTGGGCCGACCAGTTGAGCGCGCCGAAGATCAGCAACCGGGCCAGCTTGACATCGGCCTTGAGCCGGCCCGCCCCGTGCAGGGCGTCGAGCACCGGCACCCAGGGCGCCTCGTATTCGCTCTGCAGCTGCGCCAGCAGGGCGCGCTGGCGCGCCGTGATCGAGCGCGACTCGTACAGCATCACCGGGATGAAGTCGCTGCCGGAGCCCAGCAGGATGTCGAAATGGTTGCGGATCAGCAATCGCAGCCGGTCTTGCGCGCCCAGGGCGCAAGCGCTCATCGCACCGTCCTGGCGGGCGATGGCGGACCGCATGCCCTCTTCCATCACCGCGTACAGCAGCGCGCCCTTGCTCTTGAAATGGTAGAACGGCGAGCCGCTGCGCATGCCGGCGGCGGCCGCGATGTCGCGGGTGCTGGTGGCGTGGAAGCCCTTGCGCCGAAACAGCCGGGCGGCCGAGCGCAGCAGCTCCTGCCGGCGGTTGCCGTCGTCGCGCTCGTGCACCGTCTTGCGCGGCCGGCCGCGCGGCCGCTTCTCGACGGCCGGGTCGTTGGCCGCCAGCGGGGCGGGGCGCGCTGCAGGTCGTTCCATCGCCGGCGACCTTAGCAAATCCCTCCATTTTTAGCAAGCGGGTGCTTGGTAAAAATCGAGGCCCGGCCCAGGGGCCGGCAGTGGCCCACGCGGCGCGGCCCGCGGGTTAGGATGGGCCGCAGCGAGCCCCCGAACAATGACAACACCTTCCCAGCTTCCAGACGACGTGACCATCGCGCGCGTCGACGTCTATCACTTCCGCAGCGTGGCGATCGCCGGCATCGCCCTGCTGCTGGTGCTGCACCTGCACCTGCTGCCGGCGCTGTTCGCCGGCATCGGCGGCTTCGTGCTGTACCGCGCGGTGCGCGAGCGGGTCCGCTCCCATCTCGATTCGACGCGGGCGCCCTGGCTCACCTACCTGCTGCTGGCGGTGGCGCTGGTGGCGATCGGCTTTGCGCTGTTCGAAGGTTTCGAGCTGCTGCTCAGGGGGTCGTCGGGAGGCCTGGCAAAACTGCTGCGGCTGCTGGCCGACACGCTGGACCAGATCCGCACCACGGCGCCGGAGTGGATCGCCATCAAGCTGCCCGACTCGGCGGCCGCGCTGCAGGAAGCGGCGTCCGAGTGGCTGCGCAGCCACGCGACGCAGGTGCAGCAGTGGGGTCGCGACACCATGCGCGTGTTGCTGTACCTGGTGCTCGGGCTGGTGATCGGCATCCTGGCCGGCGCGGCGGCGCCGCGGCCGCAGCCGAGCGCCCCGCTGCTGCGGCTGGCGCAGAACCGGCTGCTGCAACTGGCGCTGGCGTTCCGCGACATCGTGGCCGCGCAGCTGCGCATCTCGCTGGTCAACACGCTGGTGACGGCCGCCTACCTGCTGGTGATCCTGCCGCTGTTCGGCTACAAGGTGCCGCTGGCCCACACGCTGGTGGCCTTCACCTTCTTCGCCAGCCTGATGCCGATCGTCGGCAACCTGCTGTCGAACGCGGCGATCGTGCTGGCCGCGCTGACGGTGTCGCCCTGGCTGGGCGGCGTCTCGCTGGCCTTCCTGGTGGTGGTCCACAAGCTGGAGTATTTCCTCAACGCCCACTTCGTCGGCAACCGCACCCAGATTCCGGCCTATGCGCTGCTGGCCTCGATGCTGGTGCTGGAAGCCGGCTTCGGCGCCGCCGGGCTGGTGGCGGCGCCGGTGTATTGCGCCTGGCTCACGCGCGAGCTGCGCGGCGGGCGCTGGATTTAGCACATAAAAATCGCTGGGGCGATTTTTATGTGGTTTGGCCAGTGTGAAGAGGACCGGCAAAGCCGGATCCTCTTCACAAGGGGAACCGGGCTGCGCGTTGCTGCGCCCGGTTCGTCGAATTGTCGGCCAGGGCCCATGGACCCGCTGGGGAATCATTTGTTCGGCGCCGCTTTCTGGTAAGTTGGAGGCCATGCAGCTCAGTTGCGTCGAAATCAAGGCCTTCGTCCCCGCGCGGGACTTCGCACTGTCCCTGGAGTTCTATCAGGCGCTCGGCTTCACGTTGGCTTCGGTGTTCGACGGCATCGCGTATCTCCACTGCGGGGAATCGAGTTTCCTGCTGCAGGACTTCTACGTCCGCGAACACGCGGACAACTTCCAGATGCATCTGCTGGTCGAGGACGTCGACCCCTGGCATGGCAAGGCCAGGGAGATCGCCGAGCGCTTTGGCGTCAGGATCGGCGAGCCCCAGGATCAGCCATGGGCCATGCCTGCGCAACTCCCACAGCCTGGTGGCCGCGCGCGCCGACCAGAGGCTGTCTAGAGGGCTTTGAGCCTGCTCGATCCACCCTCCCTGCGTCTCCCACTCCTGCCCGACCACCCCATGAAATGGATCGCCGTCTCCGGCTTTCTCGCCATCGCGGCTGCCGCGTGCGCAACCGTGCTGTTTGTGGCCGCGATGAAACCGACCAGCGCGACCGCCTTCGTGCTCTGGTCCGCCTGGTTGCTCATCCCCCATGCGGCAATGGTTGCCGCCCTGATCCTCAAGCAACGCAACGGCGCCACGCCTGGGCATTGGCATGCGGTGGCCATCGTCGTCTGCGTCGCCGGAGTTCTTTTGATCGCCGACGCCATCTTCTGGCACCCGGATGCCCAGGGGGCGCTGGCGGTGATGATGGTTCCCCTGCTGCAAGGGATCGCGCTGGCGCTGCTGCTTCCTCTTTCCGGATGGGCACACCGCCGGCTCCAATCACCATGACCATCCCGACTTCAACGCCCTCCCAGACCCTGTTCGATTCGCCCGCCGTCTCCGCCCTGCGCGACGACCTGGCGCTGGCGCTGCGCGCCGCCGCCCACCACGGGCTGGGCGAAGGCGTCTGCAACCACTTCAGCGTGGCGCTGCCGCAGCGCCCGGACCTGTTCCTGCTCAACCCGCGCGGCCTGATGTGGAGCGAAGTGCAGTCAGTGGACATCGTGCTGGTCGACGCCTTCGGCCGCGCCCTGGCGGGCCGGCACCAGATCGAGCCGACGGCCATGTTCATCCACGCCGCCGTCCACCGCATCGCCAACAAGACCTGCGTGCTGCACAGCCACATGCCGCAAGCGACGGCGTTGACGCTGACCGAAGACGGCGGCCTGGACACGACGCTGTCGCAGAACGCGATGCGCTTCCATGGCCGGGTGGCGATCGACGCCAACTACAACGGACTGGCGCTGGACGTGACCGAGGGCGAGCGCATCGCCGACGCCATGCAGGGCGCGGACATCGTGTTCCTGGGCAACCACGGCGTGCTGGTGTGCGGCGAGCGGATCGATTACGCCTACGACGACCTGTACTACCTGGAGCGAGCCTGCGCGGTGCAGGTCATCGCGCAATCGACCGGCCGCGCGCTGCGCCCGGTCGACCCGGCCATCGCCGCCCGGGTCGCGCGGCAGGCCAACGGCGAGCGGCTGCAATCCGAGCTGTTCTTCGCTGCGCTGCGCCGCACGCTGGCGCCGCGTTAGGCCCGGCTCAGCGCCAGAGCGCCTGCATCGCGGCCAGCATCGCCTGCGCCAGCTCGGGCTGCTCGGCCAGCGGACGGACCGGGCGGCCAGCCACATGCACCTGCCGCGGCGCCGCATGGGGCGTGGAGAACACCAGCGCGTCGAGCAGCTGCGCGTCGGGCACGCCAAGCAAGGACGGCGCCGCCCGATCGATCACCATGAAGTCGGCGCGCTGCCCGAGCCGGATGCCGGCAAGAGAGCGGCCGGCCGCGGCCGAGCCGCCCGCCAGCGCGCCATCGAACAGCACCGCCGCCGTGCTGTCGCGGCGGCCGGCGCGCGCCGCGATGTTGCGCTGGCGCAGCACCAGCCGTTGCGAGTATTCGAGCAGGCGTAACTCCTCCTGCCAGCTGCGCGTGACGTGGCTGTCCGAACCGATCGACCAGTTGCCGTCGCGGCCCAGCCAGTCCGGCAGGTCGAACACGCCGTCGCCGAGGTTGGCCTCGGTGCTCGGGCAGATCACGATGGCGGCGCCGGCGCTTTGCACGCCCGCCAGTTCGGCCGGCGTGGTCTGGGTGGCATGGACCAGGTTCCAGCGCGCATCAAGACCCGCGTGCTCCAGCAGCCACTCCACCGGCCGCCGCCCGGTGCGCGCGATGCAATCCGCCACTTCCTGCTGCTGTTCGGCGATGTGGATGTGGACCGGCATCCGGTCGCGGGCGGCGGCTGCCACCTCGCCCAGCGCCGCGGCGTCCACCGCGCGCAGCGAATGCAAGGCCACACCGGCATGCACACGCGGGTCCGCCAGCTGGTCGATCCGTTCGCCGATCCGCAGCACGGATTGCGGTGTGGAGGCGAAGCGCTGCTGGTCGGGCCGCAGGCCGCCGGCGCAGAAGCCGCTGCGCATGTAGAGCGTGGGCAGCAGGGTCAGGCCGATGCCGACGCGCAGCGCCGCCCGCGCCAGCGCCAGCGACATCTCGGCGGCATCCGCGTAGGGCTTGCCGCCAACATCGTTGTGCAGGTACTGGAATTCGCACACCTCGGTGTAGCCGGCATCCAGCAGTTCGGCATAGAGGTAGGCGGCGATCGCCTCGAGCTGCGCCGGCGTGATGCGGTTGGCGGCGCTGTACATGCGATCGCGCCAGCGCCAGAAATCGTCCTCGCCGGCGCCGCTGGATTCGGTCAGCCCCGCGATCGCCCGCTGGAACGCGTGGCTGTGCGCGTTGACCAGCCCGGGCAGCACCGGGCCGGCCAGCAGCTGCGCGCCGTCGCGCAAGGGCGCCGGCGCGTCGGGCGTGACCGCGCTCCAGTGGCCGTCGGGCCCGACGGCCAGCAGCACGTCGCGCGCCCAGGCGCCCTCGACCCACGCCAGCGGCGCCAGGTAGCGCAGGGCTTCAGCGGGCATACAGGGCCCGGCAGGCTTGCAGCGCGGCACCGACCATCGACGCCAGCGTCGGCTGCACCTGGCGCGCCAGCGGATCGAGGTAAGCGTAAGGCGGCACTTCCTGCATGTAGACGCTCTGGCACATCTCCAGCTGCACCGCATGCACGCGCTGCGCCGGCTGGCCGTAGCGGCGGGTGATGTAGCCGCCCTTGAAGCGGCCGTTCAGCACGTGGCTGTACGCCGGACTGGCCGCGGCGACATCGACCACCGCCTGCGCGATCGACGCATCGGCGCTGGCGCCGTCGGCCGTGCCGATGTTCAGGTCGGGCAGCCGGCCGTCGAACAGCCAGGGGATTTCGCTGCGGATGCTGTGCGCGTCCCACAGCAGCACGAAGCCGTGCTCGTCGCGGATGCGGGCGATCTCGGCTTGCAGCGCCTCGTGGTACGGGCGCCAGTACTGCTCGCGCCGGGCCGCCCGCTCGTCAGGCGCAGGCGCCTTGCTTTGCGCATAGAGCGCGTCGCCGTTGAAAAAACGCGTGGGACACAGCTCGGTGTTGGAGGCGCCGGGATACATCGGTGCGTCGTCGGGCGGCCGGTTCAGGTCGATCAGGTAACGCGCATAGCGCGGTTGCAGCACGCTGGCGCCGAGCGACGGCAGGAAGTCGTAGAGCCGGTCCAGGTGCCAGTCGGCGTCCTCGACCGCCAGGGCGCGCGGCGCATATAGCGGCTTGAGTTCCTCGGGGATCTCGGTCCCCAGGTGCGGAATGCTGACCAACAGCGGCGAGCTGCCGCGGCGCAGGGTGAAACTCATGACGGCTGTCCCTTGAAGACGGTCTGGCGACGCGGGTTGGCGCCCAAGGCATAGGCCAGCTGCGCCGGCCGTTCCACCTCCCATAAAACGAAATCGGCGCGCTTGCCGGCGGCCAGCACGCCCCGGTCCGCCAGGCCCAGCGCCTGCGCCGCCACCCGGGTGACGCCGGCCAGCGCTTCTTGCGGCGTCATGCGAAACAGCGTGCACGCCATGTTGAGCATCAGCAGCAGCGAGGTGCAGGGCGAGCTGCCGGGGTTGCAGTCGGTGGAGATCGCGATCGGCACGCTTTTCTCGCGCAGCAGCGCGATCGGCGGCAGCCGGGTCTCGCGCAGGAAGTAGAACGCGCCGGGCAGCAGCACCGCCACCGAGCCGGCCCTGGCCATGGCGGCGGCGCCCTCCTCACCCAACCATTCCAGGTGGTCGCAACTGAGCGCGCCATGGCGGGCGGCCAGCGCCGCGCCGCCGCTGTCGCTCAGTTGTTCGGCGTGCAGCTTGACCGGCAGGCCCAGCGCGCCGGCGGCCTCGAACACCCGCGCGGTCTGCGCGGTGCTGAAGGCGATCCGCTCGCAGAAGGCGTCGACCGCGTCCACCAATCCCTCGGCATGCAGCAGCGGCAGCATGCGTAGCACCTCGGCGATGTAGTCGTCGGCGCGGCCGGCGAACTCCCGCGGCAGCGCGTGGGCGCCCAGGAAGGTGGTGCGCACGTCGACCGGGTTGAGCCCGCCCAGGCTGCGCGCGACCCGCAGGCACTTGCGCTCTTGCTCCAGCGCCAGGCCGTAGCCCGACTTGATCTCCAGCGTGGTCACGCCCTCGGCCAGCAGCGCATCGAGCCGGCGCTGGCTTTGCTCCGTCAACTCCTGTTCCGATGCGGCGCGCGTGGCCTGCACGGTGGAGGCGATGCCGCCGCCGGCCCGGGCGATGTCCTCGTAGCTGGCGCCGTTCAGGCGCAGCTCGAATTCCGCCGCCCGGTCTCCGCCGTAGACCAGGTGGGTGTGGCAGTCGATCAGGCCGGGTGTGACCAACGCGCCGCCGGCGTCGTGGCGACGGGTGCAACGGTCCTGCATCCCGGCCGGCAGCTCGCGCGCCGGACCGACCCAGGCGATGACGTCGCCTTCGACGGCGACGGCCGCATCCTCGACCAGGCCGTAGGGCGCGGCGGCGGCCGCCTGCATCGTCGCGACGCGGCAATTGCTCCAGATCTCCAGGCTCATGGGGTGATCTCCATCCACAGGGCATCCGGCGCTTCCACGTGGACTGCCCCGTCCGCGTCGAGTATCCGCCAGGACAGCGTTCCGGCCGCGATGTCGAAGATGGCGGCCAGCGTGCCGGCCCGGCACGGGAGCTGCTGCGCGCCACGCAGGCGCCGCATCCGGCCGGCGCAGCCGCGCAGCATCAGGTTGAAGTCCTGCGTCGGGCCGGCGATCAGCTCGCAGTCGGTGGCCGCGCCTCCATCGAATTCGAAGGGCCGACTGTCACGGGTCAGAGCGTGGGTTGTGGCATCCAGCCGCAGCCGCACGCCCGCGCCGTCCAGCACCGCGAACCAGCGCTGCACGCCCGGAAAGCGCGAGAACGGCCCGTCCTGCGCCACCTGCGCCACCGACATCCGCACCCGCCAGTCGCCGGCATCCGGCCAGGCCAGCAGCTCGCGCGTGACGCCGCCACCATTGCGCCAGGGCGTGGCGGCAACTTCCCCAAGACGAACAATGTTCCAGCTCATGCCTGGAACTGCCCCGCGAAGCTGTAGCGCGACCCCGGATAGACCAGCCGCGCGACGCTGGCGACATGGCCACCGCTGACCGTGCGCCGCATCATCGCCAGGCAAGGTTCGGTGCGCTTGATCCCCAGCTGCCTGGCCTCTTGCGCCGTCGGCAGGCAGGCCTCGATCGAGTAGCTGGCTTCGGTTAGCGGCGCATGCTGCAGCAGGTGCAGCGTCGGCGAGACCTGGGTGAAGTCGGTGTTGAGGTAATCGGGCGCGGCGGCCGGGTTCACGTAGCGGTCCTCGTACTGGATGGCGACCCCATTTTCCAGGTGGACCAGCAGGCTGTGGAACACCGCGCCGCCGCTCTTGAGACCCAGCGACTGCGCCATCGCCGCGCTGGCCTTCTCCTTGGCGACCAGCAGCACGCGGGTGCCGTGGACATGGCCGCGCTCGGCCACTTCCTCATGGATGTCACGGATGGTCAGCCGCGAGGAGATGCGGTGCAGCTGCGCCACCCGCGTGCCCGAGCCCTGCACCCGCGTCACCAGGCCCTCGCCGGCCAGCTCTCGCAGGCCGCGGTTGACGGTCATCCGGCTGATGCCGAACTGCTGCATCAGCGCCGCTTCGCTGGGCACCGGGTCGCCAGGCTTCCACTGGCCCGAGCTGATCCGGCCCCGGATGAAGGCCTTGACCTGTTCGTAAGCGGGGACGGCGGGCGCGGCCATGGCTTCAGGCACGGGTCAACACCGCGTGCAGGAAATCGCGGGTGCGGTGCTGCGTCGGGTTGGTGAAGATGGATTCCGGCGGCCCCGATTCGACGACCGCACCGGCGTCCATCACCACCACGACGTCGGCCACCTCGCGGGCGAAGTCCATCTCATGGGTCACGACCAGCATCGTCATGCCCTCCGACGCCAGCAGCTTCATCACCTGCAGCACCTCGCCGACCAGCTCCGGGTCCAGCGCCGAGGTGGGCTCGTCGAACAGCATCACCTTGGGCTGCATCGCCAGCGCGCGGGCGATCGCCACCCGCTGCTTCTGGCCGCCCGACAGGCTGGCCGGCATGGCCTGCGCCTTTTCCGTCAGGCCGACCTTCTCCAGCAGCGCCATCGCCTGCGCCTCGGCCTGCTGCTTCGACACGCCGCGGACCTTGCGCGGGCCGACGGTGATGTTGTGCAGCACGGACAGGTGCGGGAACAGGTTGAAGGACTGGAACACCATGCCCACCTCCTCGCGCAGCTGGTTCAGCGCAACTTCGGGCAGCACCCGGCCGGCGTCCGCCAGCGTGTGGCCGCAGATCTCCACGTGGCCGCTGTCGGGCGTCTCCAGGGCGTTGCAGCAGCGCAGCAGCGTGCTCTTGCCGGAACCGCTGGGCCCGATGACCACCACCACCTGCGACACCTGCACGTCCAGGTCGATGCCGTGCAGCACCGTGTGCGCGCCGAACGACTTGCGCAGGCCGCGGATGCTGACGATCGGTTGTCGTTGTTCGCTCATTGCACCATCCCGCCGGCGCGCAGCCGCTGCTCGATCCGGCGCAAGGCCAGCGTGGTCAGGCCCGTGAGCACGAAATACAGGACGGCGATCGCCAGGTAGACCTCCAGCGAACGGTAGGAGACGCTGATGATCTTCTGGCCCTCGTGCATCAGGTCGTGGATGGTCAGCAGCGACACCAGCGCTGAATTCTTGATCAGCGCGATGAACTCGTTGCCCAGCGGCGGAATCATCCGCACCAGCGCCTGCGGCAGCACGATGTTGCGCATCGCCTTGCCGTACGACATGCCCAGCGAGCGGGCGGCCTCCATCTGGCCGCGGTCGATCGACTGGATCGAGCCGCGCACGATCTCGCTGACGTAGGCGCCCGAATAGATGCCCAGGCCGAGCACACCGCACAGGAATGCCGGCAGCAAGATGCCGAACTGCGGCAGGCCGAAAAACAGGATGAACAGCTGCACCAGCAGCGGCGTGCCGCGGATGGCCGCGACATAGGCGGTGCACAGGCCATAGACGATGCGGCGCTGCGGCTTGAGCCGGCCGATGCCCACCAGCAGCCCCAGCACGCAGCCCAGCACCAGGGCCACCGCGGTGATCTCCACGGTGATCCAGGCGCCGCGCAGCAGCTGTGGCCAGCCGGCCCAGACCGGCGAGAAATCCAGTTCCATCGGCTCAGCGGGCCGTGTTGCTGAACCACTTCTTCACGATCTGCGCGTAGCTGCCGTCGGCCTTGAGCCTGGCCAGGGCGGCGTTCACGGCCCGGGTCAGCTCCGGCGTGTCCTTGCGCAGCGCCATGCCGTACTCCTCGGTGGTGAGCTGCTGGTCCAGCACGCGCAGGCCGCCGCGGGTGCGCACGTACTGGAAGGCGGCCGGCTTGCCGGTCACGGCGGCATCGGCCCGGCCGATGTCGACCAGGTTGAACATTTCCTGGTTCTTTTCCACTTCGACCAGTTGCACCTTGGGATGGTTGGCGCCCAGGTAGCTGACCGATTTGGTGCCGACCTGCACGCTCACCTTCTTGCCGTCCAGGTCGGCCAGGGTCTTGATGGCGCTGCCGTCCTTGACCATCGCGACCAGGCCGCCGGCGTAGTACGGGTCGGTGAAATCGACCACCTTCTTGCGGTCGTCGGTGATGTAGATGGCGGAGACGGCCAGGTCGAAGCGCTTCGAGACCAGGCCGGGGATCAGGCCCTTGAAGTCGATGTCGATCCACTCGATCTTGCGGTTCATGGCCTTGCCGATCGCTTCCACCAGCTCGATGTCAAAGCCGGTGCGCTTGCCGTTGTCCACGAATTCCATCGGCGGGAAGGTGGCGTCGGTGCCGACGCGCAGCACCTCCTGGGCCCGGGCGCCGGCGGCGAACAGGCTGAGGGCGGCGAGGCAGGAAACGAGCAGTTGGCGGCGGAAGTTCATGGTGGCTCCAGGTGGTGAACGGACGGACGGGTGCCGGCAGTGTCGGCCGGAAATTCCGGGCCGGCATCAGCAAAAGCAATCTTGACACAAGTTGTATAGACAACTAGATTCGCCAGGGTCGTCGCCAAACGGCGCAAGGAGCGTGCCCATGTCGGATCTGTCGCAAACCCCTTTCCTTGCAGCCAAGGCGCGCCCGGTGCGCGCGCCCCATGGATCGCAGCTGAGCTGCGCCAACTGGCAGATCGAGGGCGCCTTCCGCATGATCCAGAACAACCTGGACCCCGCCGTGGCCGAGAACCCGGACGCGCTGGTGGTCTATGGCGGCATCGGCAAGGCGGCGCGCAACTGGCCGGCCTTCGACGCCATCCTGGACAGCCTGCGCAAGCTCCAGCCCGATGAAACCCTGTTGGTGCAGTCGGGCAAGCCGGTCGGCGTGTTCCGCACCCATCCTGGTGCGCCGCGGGTGCTGATCGCCAATTCCAACCTGGTGCCCAAATGGGCGACGTGGGAGCATTTCAACGAACTCGATCGCGCCGGCCTGATGATGTACGGCCAGATGACGGCCGGCAGCTGGATCTACATCGGCACCCAGGGCATCGTGCAGGGCACGTATGAAACCTTCGTCGAAGCCGGGCGCCAGCACTTCAACGGCGACCTGGCCGGCCGCTGGGTGCTGACGGCCGGCCTGGGCGGCATGGGCGGCGCCCAGCCGCTGGCGGCGTCGTTCGCCGGCGCCTGTTCGCTCAACATCGAATGCCAGCAGTCGCGGATCGACTTCCGGCTGCGCACCAGGTACCTGGACAAGCAGGCCAAGGACCTGGACGAAGCACTGGCACTGATTGCCCATCACACCGCGCGCAAGGAGGCGGTGTCGATCGGCCTGTGCGGCAACGCCGCCGAGATCGTGCCGGAACTGGCGAAACGCGCGAAGGCCGGCGGCATCCGGCCCGACATCGTCACCGACCAGACCTCGGCCCACGACATCATCAACGGCTACCTGCCGATCGGCTGGAGCGTCGCGCAGTGGCAGGCGGCGCAGCAGGACCCGGCGCAGCACGCAAAGCTCACGCAGGCGGCCGGCGAGTCCTGCGCAACCCACGTGCAGGCCATGCTGGAGTTCCATGCCATGGGCATTCCCACGGTGGACTACGGCAACAACCTGCGCCAGGTCGCCAAGGACTTCGGCGTCGCCAACGCCTTCGACTACCCCGGCTTCGTGCCGGCCTACATCCGGCCGCTGTTCTGCCGCGGGGTCGGGCCGTTCCGCTGGGTGGCACTGTCGGGAGATCCGGAAGATATCCGCAAGACCGATGCGAAGATGAAAGAGCTGTTCCCCGAGAACAAAGCGCTGCACCGCTGGCTGGACATGGCGCAAGAGCGCATCAGCTTCCAGGGCCTGCCGGCGCGGATCTGCTGGATCGGCCTGGGCGAGCGCGACAAGGCCGGCCTGGCCTTCAACCAGATGGTCGCAAGCGGCGAGCTGAAGGCGCCGATCGTGATCGGCCGCGATCACCTCGATAGCGGCTCGGTGGCCTCGCCGAATCGCGAGACCGAGAGCATGAAGGACGGCAGCGACGCCGTCAGCGACTGGCCGCTGCTCAACGCCCTGCTCAACACCGCCAGCGGCGCCACCTGGGTCAGCATCCACCACGGTGGCGGCGTCGGCATGGGCTACTCGCAGCATTCCGGCGTGGTGATCGTGTGCGACGGCACGGCGGAGGCGGCGCAGAAGATCGGGCGCGTGCTGTGGAACGACCCGGCCACCGGCGTGATGCGGCATGCGGACGCGGGCTACGAGATCGCCCGCGATTGCGCCCGCGAGCACGGCCTGAACCTGCCGATGCTGGGCTCTTCGACTCGCTCGGGACGATCGGACGAATGAGCGACCTGCTGATTCCGGGACAATTGACGCTGGCGCAGTTGCGCCGGCTGTGCTGCGTCGCTCCCGGCCCGGTGACGCTGGATGCGGCCTGCCGCGCCGGCATCCGCGCCAGCGCGGCGCTGGTCAAGCGCGCCGCCGACGGCGACGCGCCGGTCTACGGCGTCAACACCGGCTTCGGCAAGCTGGCCAGCACCCGCATCGCCCACGAGGAGCTGGCGACGCTGCAACTGCGGCTGCTGCGCTCGCACGCGGTCGGCGTCGGCGAGCCGCTGTCCGAACGCGTGGTGCGCCTGATCCTGCTGCTCAAGGCCGCCAGCCTGGCGCGCGGCTACTCCGGCGTGCGCGAGGAAGTGGTCGACGCGCTGCTGGCGCTGCACAACCACGGCCTGCTGCCGGTCATCCCCTGCCAGGGCTCGGTCGGCGCTTCGGGCGACCTGGCGCCGCTGGCCCATCTCTCGCTGCCCCTGATCGGCGAGGGCGAAGTGTTCCACCAGGGCCAGCAGCTGCCGGCGGCGCAGGCCCTGCAGCGCGCGGGCCTGCAGCCGCTGCGGCTGTCGGCCAAGGAGGGCCTGGCCCTGATCAACGGCACCCAGGTGTCGACGGCGCTGGCCATCGATGCGCTGCTGGCGGCCGAGCGGCTGTTCGAAGCCGCCGTGATCGCCGGCGCGCTGACGCTCGATGCGGCGCGCGGCAGCGACGGGCCGTTCGATGCGCGCATTCATGCGGTGCGCGGCCAGCCCGGGCAGATCGAATGCGCCGCCGCCTATCGATCTCTGCTGGCCGGCAGCGGCATCCGGCAATCGCACCTGGAACACGACGACCGGGTGCAGGACCCGTACTGCCTGCGCTGCCAGCCGCAGGTGATGGGCGCCTGCCTGGACCAGATGCGCTACGCCACCCAGGTGCTGGTGCGCGAAGCGAACGCGGTCACCGACAACCCGCTGGTGTTTGCAGACCCTTCGACAGGCTCAGGGCGAACGGACGCACTGCTGTCGGGCGGCAACTTCCACGCCGAGCCGGTGGCGCTGGCGGCCGACGCCTTGGCCGTCGCCATCGCGGAGATCGGCGCGATCGCCGAGCGCCGCATCGCGATGCTGGTGGACACGGCGGTCTCGCGCCTGCCGCCCTTCCTCACGCCCGAGCCGGGGCTGAACTCCGGCTTCATGATCGTGCACGTGACGGCGGCGGCGCTGGCCTCCGAGAACAAGTCGCTGGCCCATCCGGCCAGCGTCGACAGCCTGCCCACTTCGGCCAACCAGGAGGACCATGTGAGCATGGCCACCTTCGCGGCGCGGCGGCTGCAGCCCATGCTGCGCAATACGGCCCACATCGTGGCGATCGAGCTGCTGGCCGCAGCGCAGGGGATCGAGTTCCTGCGGCCGCTCAGGAGCGCGCCGGCCATGGAGAACGTGCTGCGGCTGGTGCGCAGCGTGTCGCCGGCGATGATGCAGGACCGCAGCCTGGCGCGTGACATCGAGGCCGTGCACCACCTGGTCGCTGCCGGCGCGGTCGGCCACGCCATCGAGGCCGAGATCCCCGAGCTGCTGGCGCTGAGGCTGGGATGAAAAGCTCAGCAGCCCGAGCCGCCGGCGCGGAAGAACGACATGCCCTGGATCAGCACCAGCGGGCCGCCGGCCGTGACGATGCGCAGCTTGTCGCCCTGCAGCTGCAGCACCAGTTCGCCGGCCCGGCCGGCGCTGGCCGGCGAGGTGCGCAGCGTCGCGCCGTCGATGCGGCCGTCGACGTTGCGCGTGCGGTCGCCGCGCACCAGCGTACCTTCGAATTCCTGGGAGTGCTGGCTGAGCGTCAGGCTGGTGCCGCGCAGGAAGCCGGCGCCGCACCAGCGGCCCTCCACCTGCACGGGCGCAGGCGCAGGCGCGGCCTCATCCTGCGCGTGCAGCAAGGACGCGGGCAGCACAAATGTCAGCGCCAGCAGGCGCGCGAAAAAACCGGATCGGATGTGGAACATGGACAGAGGATGGGACTGCGTCAATCCCACATTAAACCGGACAAGCCCGCATTGCGGTTGGCACGATGCCTGCATACATTTTGAAACCCCCTCACGGAGACCCTCGATGAAGAAACTGCTCACCCTTTCGCTCGTCACCCTGGCCTGTGTCGCCGCCCACGCGCAGGAAACGAAAGTTGCCATCGGCATCTCGGGCTGGACCGGTTTCGCACCGCTGACGCTGGCCAAGGAGGCCGGCATCTTCAAGAAAAACGGTCTCGATGTGGCGATCAAGAAGATCCCGCAGAAGGACCGCCACCTGGCCATCGCCTCCGGTGACGTGCAGTGCGCGGCGACGACGGTGGAAACCTGGGTGGTGTGGAACGCCAACGGCGTCGCCACCACGCAGATCTTCCAGCTGGACAAGAGCTACGGCGCCGACGGCATGGTGGTCAAGCCCGGCATCACGAAGATCACCGACCTCAAGGGCAAGACCGTCGCCGCCAGCGCGCCCGGCACCTCGCCCTACTTCGCGCTGGCCTGGATGCTCAAGAAGAACGGCCTGTCGACCAAGGACGTGAAGGTGGTCAACCTGGAACCGCAGGCCGCGGCCAACGCGATGATCGCTGGCACGGCGGGCGTCGACGCCGCCATGACCTACGAGCCTTACCTCGGTGCGGTGCGCGCCAAGCCCGAGGCCGGCAAGATCCTCGCCACCACGCTGGACTACCCGATGGTGATGGACACCTTCGGCTGCACGCCCAAGTTCCTGTCGGAGAACCCCAAGGCCGCCAAGGCGCTGGCCGACAGCTACTTCGAGGCGGTGGAGATGATCCAGAAGGAGCCCAAGAAGAGCTTCGAGATCATGGGCGCGGATGTGAAGCAGAGCGGCGAAGCCTTCGAGGCGTCTTCGAAGTACCTGCGCTGGCAGGACCGCGCCGCCAATGCGAAGTTCTTCGCCGGCGAGCACGCCGCGTTCAGCAAGGAAGCGGCGGAGTTGCTGATGGAGGCCGGCATCATCAAGAGCCTGCCGGACATGGCCAAGCTGGCCGACACGCAGTTCCTGAAGTAAGTGCGCCCGCTGCAACCGGTGAATCCCGGCGCGCGGATCGCGCTGGGCATCGCCTTCTTCATCCTGTTCTTCGCCGTCTGGGCCGGCGTCACCTTCGGCGGGATCGTCTCCAAGACCTTCCTGGCCGACCCGCTGACGATGGTGCGCTCGGGCTACGACCTGCTGGCCCACCAGGGCTTCCTCTTCGACATCGGCATGACGGTGTGGCGGGTGCTGGGCGGCTTCGTCATCGCTGCCGTGCTGGCCGTGCCGCTGGGCGTGTTGATGGGCGCCTACAAGCCGGTGGAGGCGTTCTTCGAGCCCTTCGTCAGCTTCGCCCGCTACCTGCCGGCCTCGGCCTTCATCCCGCTGCTGATCCTGTGGGCCGGCATCGGGGAGGCGCAGAAACTGGCGGTGATCTTCATCGGCTCGTTCTTCCAGCTGGTGCTGATGATCGCGGTGAGCGTCGGCAACACGCGGCGCGACCTGGTGGAGGCGGCCTACACGCTGGGCGCCGGCGACCGCGGCGTGGTGGTGCGGGTGCTGCTGCCAAGCAGCGCGCCGGAGATCGCCGAGACGCTGCGGATGGTGCTGGGCTGGGCCTGGACCTATGTGATCGTCGCCGAGCTGATCGGCGCATCGAGCGGCATCGGCCACATGATCACCGACAGCCAGGCGCTGCTGGCCACCGACCAGATCATCTTCGGCATCATCGTGATCGGCCTGATCGGGCTGGTGACCGACTACGCGCTGAAGGTCTTCAACCGCTGGCTGTTCCCATGGGCGCAGCTTGGCAGATGACTGTGACGCCTTGCATCTCGTCATCCCCGCCCGGGAACGTCATCCCCGCCCGGGAACGTCATCCCCGCGCAGGCGGGGACCCAGTGCGTCCGCATTCCTTTCAACGCCCTGGATTCCCGCCTGCGCGGGAATGACGAGGATGACCTTCCCGCGCGGGAATGACGATCCGACATGACAACCATCCTGAACATCACCGGCGTCTCCAAGACCTTCCCCGGCGCCGACGGCGGCACGCTGGCGCTGCAGGCCACCGACCTCGCCGTCGCCGAGAACGACTTCATCACCATCCTGGGCCCCTCGGGCTGCGGCAAGAGCACGCTGCTGCGCATGGTGGCGGGGCTGGACACGCCGACCACCGGCGCCATCGCGCTCGATGGCCGGCCGGTCGCCGGCCCCGGCCCGGACCGCGGCATGGTGTTCCAGAGCTACACGCTGTTCCCCTGGCTCACGGTGCTGCAGAACGTGTGCTTCGGATTGCGCGAGCAAGGCCTGGCGCAACCCGAGCAGCTTGCGATCGCCCGGCCCTTCATCGCCAAGGTGGGCTTGCAGGGGTTCGACAACCACTTCCCCAAGCAGCTGTCGGGCGGCATGCAGCAGCGCACCGCGCTGGCCCGGGCGCTGGCCAACAACCCGCGCATCCTGTTGATGGACGAACCCTTCGGCGCGCTGGACCACCAGACCCGTGAGCTGATGCAGGAGTTGCTGCAGGGGATCTGGGAGGCGGAGCGCAAGACGGTGCTATTCGTCACGCACGACATCGACGAGGCGATCTTCATGGGCAACCGGGTCGTCGTGATGAGCGCGCGGCCCGGCCGCATCAAGTGCGACCTGCCGGTGCCGATCACCCATCCGCGCCACTACTCGGTCAAGACCACGCCGGTGTTCATGGACTTGAAGGCGCGCCTGACCGAGGAGATCCGCATCGAGGTGCGGCGCGCCGCCGGCCTGGCCACCGCCGAAGCGGCCTGAGCTCCGGCGCCAGCGTTCAGCGCCGATGTCAGCGCTGACCTTTGGCCCAGGCCTCGTAACGGGACTGGTTCTCGGCGTTCGGCGGGTACAAGCCAGGCAGGGGAACGCCGGCGTTGACCTGGCTCATGATCCAGCCCTCCAGCCGCTCCTGCTCCACCGCGGCCTCGACCACGGCGTCCAGCAGCGCCGCCGGAATCAGCACCGCGCCGTCGCGGTCGACCACGATCACGTCGTTGGGGAATACCGCCACGCCGCCGCAGTCGATCGCCTCCTGCCAGCCGACGAAGGTCAGGCCGTTGACCGATGCCGGGGCGGCCGTGCCCTGGCACCAGACCGGCAGGCCGGTGGCCAGCACGCCCTCGATGTCGCGCACCACGCCATCGGTCACCAGGCCGGCGACGCCGCGCCTTTGCATCCGGGCGCACAGGATGTCGCCGAAGATGCCGGCATCGGTCACGCCCATCGCGCCGACCACGGCGATGCAGCCGGGCGCCATCGCCTCGATGGCGGCGCGGGTGGAGATCGGCGAACCCCACGAGGCAGGCGTCGCCAGGTCCTCGCGTGACGAGACGAAGCGCAGCGTGAATGCGCGCCCCACCAGCCGCGGCTGACCCGGCGCCAGCGGCATGGTGCCGCGCAGCCAGACGTTGCGCAGGCCTTTTTTCAGCAGCACGGTGGTCAGCGTGCCGGTGGCGACGCCGAGCAGCTTTGCCTTGATGGCGTCGTCGAGGGGAAGGGTTTCGACCGTCATGGATGTCTCCTGGATTGGCTCGCCCGCCAGTCTATAGCCAGCGCGAGAGCTCATGCATACTCGGTCGCTTCGCCATGCAAGCCGCCGCACCGAGTCCCCGCCCGCTCTGGAAGACCTTCCTGGTGTTCCTGGGGCCGCTGGTGCTGACCAACATGCTGCAGGCGTTGTCGGGAACGCTGAACAGCATCTATCTGGGCCAGATGCTCGGCATCGGCGCGCTGGCCGCGGTGGCCGCGTTCTTTCCGCTGCTGATGCTGTTCGTCGCATTCGTGATCGGCCTGGGCTCCGGTGCCTCGGTGCTGGCTGGCCAGGCCTGGGGGGCGCAGAACATCGAGCGCGTGCGGGCCATCGCCGGCACCGTGGTCTGCGCCGGGGCGCTGCTGGGCGCGGCGATCGGCGTGTCCGGTTTCTTCCTGGCCGGCCCCTTGCTGCGGCTGCTGGGAACGCCGGCCGACGTGCTGCCCGACGCCATCGCCTATGCCCACGTGATGATGGCATTCCTGCCGCTGCTGTTCGTCTCCATCCTCGCCGCCTCGGTGCTGCGCGGCGTCAGCGACACCGTCACGCCGCTGCTGTCGCTGGTGATCTCTTCGTGCGCGATCCTGGTGCTGACGCCGACGCTGATCCGGGGCTGGACCGGGCTGCCGCCGCTGGGCGTGACCAGCGGCGCCTGGGCCACGGTGGCGGCGACGCTGCTGTCGCTGGGATGGATGGTGTGGCACCTGCGGCGGCGCCAGCACCCGCTGGCGCCGGACCGCGCCTTCGGGCCGCACTGGCGCATCGAGCCGGCGCTGCTGCGCCCCGTGGTCAGGCTCGGGATCCCGACCGGCCTGTTCTTCATCACCGGTTCGCTGGCCGACCTGGCGCTGGTGAGCATCGTCAACAGCCACGGCTCGCAGGCCACCGCCGCCTGGGGCGCGGTGAGCCAGGTGTCGGCGTTCGTCTCCTTTCCGGCGATGTCGATCTCGATCACGGCCTCCGTGCTGGCGGCGCAGGCCATCGGCGGCGGCCGGCTGGGGCAGGTGGAAGCCGTCACGCGCGTCGGCCTGGCCATGAACATGGTGCTGACCGGCGGCCTGGCCTTGCTGGTCGCGCTGCTGGCGCCGCACATCGTCGGCCTGTTCATCACCGACCCGAAGGTCGTGCAGCTGGCGGCCAGCCTGCTGCACATCGCGGTGTTCGCGCCGATCCTGCTGGGGCTCGGCAGCGTGTTCTCCGGCGTGATGCGGGCCAGCGGCACGGTGCTGGTCCCCACCACCATCTCGCTCAGCCTGCTGGCCTTCGTGCTGTTTCCGCTGGGCTGGACCTTCAACCGGGTGTTCGGCCTGCCCGGCATCTGGATGGCCCACCCCGCCACCTACCTGATCGGCCTGACGCTGCAGGCCTGCTACTACTACGGCATCTGGAAGAACAAACCGCTGCGCCGCCTGTGAGGGATCGGCGGGAACCTCCCACGAGCGGTGTTTCAGTGCACTCATCAGCGCGAACGTGCCTTGCGGCGGACCGGGCGCAGCAACGCGCAGTCCGGTTCCACCTGTGAAGAGGATCCGGCTTTGCCGGTCCTCTCACACTGATCAAACCACTGGAAAAATCGCCTCAGCGATTTTCCAGTGAAAATTCGGCATGGCCCTTCCCCTCCCCGCTCCCCGCAAGCCCCTGCACACCCGCACGATCACCTTCGAGGGCTTCCTGCGCGAGGATGGCCTGTTCGACATCGACGCCGAATTGATCGACAGCAAGAGCGCGCCGCTCCACATGCACGAGCGCGGGCTGCTGCCGGCCGGCGGCGCGATCCACCACATGCGCGTGCGCGTGACGGTGGACGACACGCTGACCATCCGCGCCATCGCGACGGCCATGGACGCCGCGCCGTTCGATCACTGCCAGCAGGCGGTCGATCCGTTGCAAAAGCTCGTCGGCGCGACGCTCGGCGCCGGCTGGCGCAAGGCGATCGAAGGCGCGATGGGCGGCGTGGCCGGCTGCACCCACCTGCGCGAACTGCTGTTCAACGTCGCGACCGCCGCCTTCCAGACCATTCCGATCGAGTTGTCCAGGCAGCGCGAAGCGCGCGGCGAGCCGCGCGACCCCGCTGCGCCGACGCCCTACTTCCTGGACAAGTGCCTGTCCTGGGACCGCGAAGGCCCGGTGGTGCAGCGCGTGCTGCCGATGTATTACCGGCCGCCGGCCGGCAAGTCCTAGCCCGCCGCCGCGCATCGGAGCGCGGCTTCTTTCCCCGTCCGTTGGGCTACCGTCCTACAGGGCAGGACGCGGCCACCACCTACGCTCACGCCTGAGCTACCCGGAACCGCCATGACCGACTTTTCCCAGCCATGAACACGGCCTTCTTCACGCGCGCGCGCGCCAAAACCTTTGCCCTGTACAACCGCTTGCCCGAGGGCCGGTGGAAACGCGCAGCCATCCTGCTGTCGGTCCTGCCGCTGCTGGTGCTGCTGTACGTGCTGGCGCTGATCCCGTTCACGCCCAGCATCGGCGACATCCGCAAGGCCAAGTCCGAAGCGCCGGCCGTGGTCATGTCGGCCGACGGCAAGGAGCTGGCGATGTTCAAGCGCGCCAACCGCGACTGGGTCAAGCTGGCCGACATCTCCCCCAACGTGCTGGAGGCGCTGGTCGCCACCGAAGACCGGCGCTTCTACCAGCACCACGGCATGGACTTCACGCGCATCCTGTCAGCCGCGTTGCACACCGTCACCGGCGATCGCGAGGGCGGCTCCACCATCACCCAGCAGCTGGCGCGCAACCTGTACCCGGAGGAGATCGGCCGCGCGCCCACCCTCACCCGCAAGATCAAGGAAGCGATCACGGCGCTGAAGATCGAGGCGGTCTACAGCAAGAAGGAGATCCTGGAAACGTACCTGAACACGGTGCCGTTCCTGTACAACGCCTTCGGCATCGAGATGGCCGCCCGCACCTATTTCGACAAGTCGGCCGCAAAGCTCGACGTGCTGGAAAGCGCCACGCTGATCGGCATGCTCAAGGGCACCAGCTACTACAACCCGGTGATCAACCCCGAGCGTGCCACCCAGCGCCGCAACACCGTGCTGGCCCAGATGGTCAAGGACAAGAAGCTGGAGCCAGCGCAGTACGAGGCGCTCAGGAAGAAGCCCTTGAAGGTCGACTTCGAGCGCCAGAACGAGCCGCTCGGCCCGGCCCCGCACCTGGCGCAGCAGCTGCGCCGCTGGCTGATCGAATGGGCCGACCGCAAGGGCTACAACATCTACACCGACGGCCTGGTGGTGCGCACCACCATCGACTCGCGGCTGCAGGCCATGGCCAACCAGGCGGTGGCGCGCCAGACCACCGCGCTGCAGGCGCTGGCCGACGCCCGCAAGGGCTCCTGGACGCGCGCCATCATGCTGGCCTTCGTGCGCGAGTCGCGCGACTACAAGACGGCGCGCGACGACGGCCAGAGCGACGAGCAGGCGCTCAAGGCGCTGCAGGCCGACACCGCTTTCATGCAGGCGCTCAAGCAGGACAAGACCCGGATCCAGGCCGGCTTCCTGGCGCTCGATCCACGCAACGGCGAAGTCCGCGCCTGGGTCGGCAGCCGCGACTTCGCGCAGGACCAGTTCGACCACGTCGACATGGCCAGGCGCCAGCCCGGCTCCACCTTCAAGCCATTCGTCTACGGCGCAGCCTTCGCCAGCGGCGCGCGCGCCAGCGACACGCTGGTCGACCAGGCGGTGGAGATCCCGATCGACAAGGGCGTGATGTGGCGTCCCAGCGATGGCGTGTCGCCCAGCGGCAACACCATGACGCTGCGCCAGGGCATCGCGTATTCCAAGAACACCATCACCGCGCAGGTGATGCAGAAGGTCGGCCCCGAGCGCGTGGCCGGCCTGGCGCGCGCCATGGGCGTGCGGCAAAGCAAGCTCGACCCGGTGATGTCACTGGCGCTGGGCACCAGCCCGGTGACGCTCAAGGAAATGGTGGCCTCGTACGGCACCATCGCCAACGGCGGCAGCTACATCGAGCCGATGGTAGTGACGCGGGTGGAAAGCCGCAAGGGCGTGGTGATCGAGGAGTTCCGCTCCGCCGCGCCCGAGCCGGCCCTGGCCGGCCCGGCGGACCTGACGCTGCTGGACGCGATGCGCGGCGTGGTCGACATCGGCACCGGCGTCGCCATCCGCAGCCGCTACGGCATCAAGGCCGACGTCGCCGGCAAGACCGGCACCACCCAGGACAACACCGACGGCTGGTTCATCCTGATGCACCCCAACCTGGTGGCGGGCGCGTGGGTCGGCTTCAACGACAACCGCGTGACGATGGCCGACTCCTGGGGCCAGGGCGCCCACAGCGCATTGCCGATCGTCGGCGAAGTGTTCCAGCAATCGATCAAGGCCAGATTGGTGGACCCCGGCCTGCGCTTCGCCGCGGCGCCGCCGGAGGCACCCGGCCCCGATGCGCTGGGCAAGATGAACGACTGGCTCCACAACATGTTCGAGCAGCGCGAGGCGGCGCAGGCCCCGGCGCCAGCGCCGGAGGCCGCGCTGCCCGACGCGCCGCAGCCGGATCCGGCGCAGCCCCGGCCGGCGACCGGTACCGCCAGCGGCGACACCACGGTGGTTCCGCCCGAATACCAGCGCTCGGAAACGGTGCGGGTGATGCCCGGTGGCCCGTCCACCAGCGCCGGCGGCTTCGAGATCCAGCCGCCGCCGCGCCAGCTTCCGCGGCCGGCGGAGCGCGCGCCTGACCGGATCGAACGCCCGGATGGCCCGTTCGCGGTCGGCGCGCCGTCGCCCGGCACGCCAGCGATCGGCCCGGCCGGCTCACCCGCCCCGACCAGCGCGGAACCGGCGCCGCAGCCGGCGCGCGGCAGTCCGTCGGTGCGTTTCGAGAGCGCGCCGGACACCAGCTCCGAGCCGGCCCGTTAGGACGAAGTGCCGCGCCGCGCGCGCAGCAGCACGATGCCGCACAACGCCACCGGAATCGCCAGCGCCGCGTAGCCGGCGCGGAAGCTGCCGAACGACGCCGACAGCGCGCCGAACACCGGCGGCCCGAGCACGACGCCGAGGAAGGTGATGGCCAGCGAGCCGCCGGTCGCGATGCCGGCCATCCCGGGCGGCGCTCTGCGCGCCACTTCGGCCAGGTAGACGCCGTTCCAGCCGGTGGCCGAGGCGCCGAACACGAACAGGATCGCGAACACCAGCAGCGTCGGCATCGAGACCTGGAGCAGCGCCGTCGCCACGCTGCTGATCGCCATGATGAAGGCCAGCCAGGCCAGCGTCCGGTTGGCGCCCAGCCAGCGGTCGGCGATGTAGCCCCAGACGATGCGGCCACCGACCCCCCCGATCTGCGCCACGGAGAGCGCCAGGCCGGCGGTGACCAGTCCGTATGCCAGCACCTGGGTCAGGTAGGTGACCAGGTAACCGGTGAGCACCAGCTGCGCGGTGGAGAACACGAACGAGCAAGCTGCCAGCGTCGCCAGTGCGCGCTGCGACAGCACCATCCGGATCGGCTGCACGAGGCTGCCGAACTGCAGCGGCTTGCCCGGCTCGCGGTCGGCATCGAGCTCGGCGCGCAACGGTTGCGACAGCGCAGCGGTGGCGATATTCGCCAGCGCCACCGCGATCAATGCGCCCTGCCAGCCGACGCCGAGCATCAGGCTGGGCACGAGCGCGCCGGCCAGCATGCCGCCCAGCGGCACGCCGGTCTGCTTGACCGAGAACACCAGCGACATGCGATGCGCCGGCGTGGTCTGGGTCAGCAACCAGGAACTGGCCGGCGTGATCGGGCCGTACCCGAGGCCGATCAGCAGGCCGCCGAGCACGAAGGCCCAGACCGCGGGAACGACGCACAGCAGCAGGCCGGCCGCGCACAGCAGCAGGCCCGCCTGGCTGACCCGGATCGCGCCGAAGCGCTTCACCGCCGCGCCGGCGCCCAGGCTTGCCAGCATCGCGCCGACGTAGACGATCGCGATGTACAAGCCCAGGTAGGCGGCCGACACGCCGAGCGCCTGCGCGACGACTGGCGCGATCACCGGCGCTGTCAGCACCGCCATCGACACCAGCGCCTGGATCGCCAGGGTGGTGACGAGCGGCAGCCAGTTGGAATTGGTGGTGGCGCTGGGCATAAGTAAAGGATTGTCACGCGCGCGTCACATGGCATGGCACGTGCTTAAATCTGAGTCTCCTGGTCGGGCCTTTGCAAGTTTCTTCAGCCCGGTCATTCACATCCCTCTTGGGTCCACAGTGTCCCCGAGGGATTTTTTCTTGGTGGACGCAATCCGGCCGGTGACGCGCGCAGGGCGCGGCGCGTCACACATCTGACATTTTTCGGCACGCAGCGACAGCCAGCGCCGGGTCGCGCCTCACCAGAGGGCGGAATCGCGCATGCCCAGCATCCGCTTGCGTTCGCGCCGCCGATGGCTGGCCGTCAGGCCCCAGCCGATGGCGGCGAACGCCAGCGCCAGCGCCAGCAGTTCATAGCTGGCGAGGGTGCGACCCAGGAGGGAAGGCGCGGCGAGGCCGGCGCCGGTGGCCGCCGCGATGGCGGCAAAGACTGTGACTGCGACTGTGAACACTGCTGGATGGATTTCCTGACAGTGGCCATGATAGCCAGTCCTGCACCCCGGTGCCGCGGCCGGCAAGCACCCCCCCCCCGCCTCAGCCGGCCGAGTGACCCAGCACATGCAGTGGATCGCCACGCGGGATGTCGGACAGCAGCCGGTCGAACTCCAGCTTGACGACGCCGTAGCACTCGCACGCGGCCTGCTCCAGCCCGGACCGGTCCAGCACCTCGATGTGGCCGCGGCTGTAGCGGATCAGGCCCTCGCGCTGCAGCCGGCCGGCGGCCTCGGTGACACCCTCGCGCCGCACGCCCAGCAGGTTGGCGATCACCTCCTGGGTCATGGTCAATGCAGGGGTCGACATCCGGTCGAGGCTCAGAAGCAGCCACCGGCACAGCTGCTGCTCGACGCTGTGGTGCCGGTTGCACACCGCGGTCTGCATCATCTGGGTGATCAGCGCCTGCGTGTACCGCAGCAGCAGCCGCAGCAGGGGCCCGGCGCGGTTGAATTCCATCTTGATCAGGTCGGCCCGCAGCCGGTAGGCGTGGCCGGCGCGCTGCACCACGGCGCGGCTCGGCGTGGTCTCGCCGCCCATGAACAGCGAAATGCCCAGGATGCCTTCGTTGCCGACCATGGCGATCTCCGCCGTCGCCCCGTTCTCCAGCACGTACAGCAGCGACACGATCGCCGTGGTGGGGAAAAACACGTGCTGCAACTGGCCACCGGATTCGTAGAGAACCTCGCCGGCTGCCAGCGGCACCAGTTCCAGCTGCGGGGAGAAATGGGCCAACTCGGCCTGCGGCAAGGCGGCCAGCAGGTGGTTGAGGATCGGGCGGGACACGTTGGGCATCGGGCATTGTGCTCCGTGTGTGCGACAGCGCACAGACGCCCTACCAGACGTTACTCATCATGCACGATGGCTTCCATTCGCAACCTCGTTCTGGCATCGCTGCCGCGGCAGGCGAGGGATGAACTGATGGCGGAGTTGGCGCCGGTGGAACTGGTGTTCGGCGACGTGCTGCACGAACCCGGGCAGCCGATCCGCAACGTCTACTTTCCGCTCGAAGGCATGGTGTCGCTGGTCACGGTGGCGGGCGAGCGGCTCGCGCTGGAAGTCGCGATGGTGGGACGAGAGGGCATGGTGGGCATCGCGCTGGCGCTCGGGGTGCCCTGCTCACCAATGCGCGCGCAGGTACACGGTGGCGGCAGCGCGCTGGAAATGAGCAGTGCCCGCTTCGAGGCCGTGCTGCTGCGCAGCCCGCCGTTGCGCCATGCGCTGCTTGCCTACGCCAACGCCCTGATGGGGCAGTTCGCGCGCACGGCTGCCTGCAACCGCTTCCACCTGGTGGAGGCGCGGCTGGCGCGCTGGCTGCTGATGACGCGGGACCGCGCCGGATCGGAGAATTTCGCGATGACGCAGGAGTCTCTCTCCGGCATGCTGGGTGTGCGCCGGGTCGGCGTGAGTGCGGCGGCGTCGACCTTCCGGCGCCGCAAACTGATCGAATACAGCCGCGGCCGCATCCACATCCTCGACCACCTCGGGTTGGAGGCGGCCTGCTGCAGCTGTTACCGCGACGAGCCCGCTTCGCTGCCGCCCTGGCGGCCGGCCCCGACCTCGTAGGAGCCGAACACCTCGCGCGCCGGCCGCGTCTCCGGCAGCACGTAGACGACGCCGTTGGTGCCGGTGAACGCCGGGCTGACCACCTTGTCGTAGAACTTCACCGGCACGTTGATGCAGCCGAAGGTGATGCGATGCTCCAGCGGCAAGGAACTTTCCAGCCGCTGCAACCGGCGCTCCTTGGGCACGGTGGCGATGACGCGGTGCATGGCGACACCCGAGTCGTAGTCGACCCACAGGATTTCCTCCCCTGTCAGGCTGCGGTCCAGCGCCGCGACGAAGCGGCCGGCCGGCGTGGTGCGCTCCTGCGGCTGGATGGTGGACAGCTTGCGCGCGCCGATGCCGGGCACGCTGTCGTCACCGCGCGCCAGCCCGAGCAGCACCGGGCTGGCGCCGCGCAGGCGTCCCTGGGCGTCGAACACGAACACCCGGGCATTGACCTTGTCGACCACGACGTAGGGCATGCCGGCGTTGTCGCCCGAATCCAGCGCCCAGTCGGCGACATGGCGCGCATCGGCCGACGGGCCTTCATGGCCGAAGTCCGCGTGCCTGGCAGGCGGCGCGTCGGCGGCCGCGCAGGCCGCCGGCATTCCGAGCCCGGCCAGCACCATGGCCAGGGCCATGGTGGCGGCACGACTCAAGCTGGAGGCGCTGCGCATCAATTGCGGAATGCTCGTGGCGGCCGCACCGGCGGCACGTACGGGACAGGCGGCGGCACCGGCGCGATGACGGGGGGCGCGACTGGCGGCTGGATCAGCGCGGGCGGCGGCACCGGTGCCGGGGGAGCGATCACCACCAGAGTCATCGGCGGCTGCACCGGCGCCTGCACGACCACCAGTGTTCCCGGCATCGGCGGCACCAGCAGCGGGGCCAGCGGCACCGTGATGTACGGCAATGGGAAGCCGGGCGTCACGATGGGCGGGGGGATCACAACGACCGGGGGCGACGTCGGCGCTGGTGTCGGCGCCGGCGTGGGCGCTGGCGTCGGTGCTGGCGTCGGTGCGGGTGTTGGCGGCGGCGTTGGCGCGGGTGTCGGAGCCGGCGTTGGGGCCGGGGTGGGCGCGGGTGTCGGCGGTGGCGGCGGCGGCGGGGGAATCACGATGGCCGCGAAGATATTGCCGGTGGTGCGCGACACGATCGGCGCGCAGCAAGTCACCGGCAGGGCGAAGTTGGCGGCATTGACCCCGCCCAGCGTGTAGCCCGTGTACGTGATGATCTTGTTCGCGCCCGGTGCGCTGTCCGAGAAGTTCGCCGCACTGCCGGGACCTGCCACCAGCACCACGCCCGCCGGCGCCAGCTGCAAGGATGTGAGCGTCGCGGTCGTCGTGAAGTCCTGGAACTTGTCGGCGCCGGTGGGATAGACCAGCATGCGCTGGGTCCGCGGCGCGCCGTCGCTGCCGGGGATAAACGGGCCCCCGACGACGAAGTAATCCGTGGGCGTCAGGTAGGAGGTGGGGTTGTAGACGATGTCGATCGGCGAGAGTCCCGCCGGACCGGTGACGACCGCCTTCGTGCCCGCGGTAAACACCACCGTCCCGTTCGCGGCGCCCGGTCCGGTCGAAGCCGTGCCGGCACGCAGCGAGAGACCGCGTGGCACGCCCAGCGTCGAGAGGCTCTCGCCGGCGGTCACGCTGCCTGTGGTCAGTGTGATGAGCGCCGCCGGCGGGTCGAACGCGTTGTTCAGGACGATGTCGCGGCCGGCGCACATTTCGATGTTGCCGTTGGTCGTCGTCATGCCCGCCAGGTTCTGGTCCGGATGCACAAGGGTGGCAAGAGACCTCAGGACATTGACATCGCGGCCGGCGCTGAGCAGAACGCTGCCGTTGGTGGTCGTGACCAGCGCATTCACGTTGACGTCCCGTCCGCAACACACGACCAGGTTGCCACGGGTGGTCGTGACCGCCGCGTTGATGTTTACGTCATTGGCGGCGTTCAAGGTCAACGTGGTCGCGGTCGTCGGCGACCAGCTCAGCGGCGCGGCCACCGTGATATCGCCGGCGCCAGCGCCGGCGACGCCGTTGTTTGTCGTCGTGATCGTGACATCGGTCCCTGCCAGCCCCACCCCCAGCTTCGTTGCGAGTTCGTTGACATCGATGCGTGCCGTGTTCACACCCGAATCCGGAACGTAAACGGCGGGGTTGCCCGGGGTCGCCGCGGTAAAGGTCGCACCGGTCGTTACCCCGAACACGCCGATGGTGACGTCGGCCGGGTCGAGCAGCCACATGCCGCTCTTGCCTCTTGCAGCACTGGCGTTGATGGCCAAACCGGCCACGTCGAGCCAGGCGCCGGAGGTTTCGATCAGGCCGCCATCGCCGCCTTGCGCGCCGCCGCGCGCCGAGATGTTGCCGTATGCGCGAGTGGACTCGTTGGACCACAGCACCACCTTGCCGCCATTGCCGTTGCTGGCGGCAGAGGCGTCGATCGTGGAGTCGGCGCTCATGTAGGTCGCGGCAGCGTTTGCAATTTCGGGGTTCTTGCCCTGGTAGTCGCCGCCGACCAGCACGGTGCCGCCGCCGGCAGTGCCGGAGGCATCGATCCGCGCGCCGAACAGGCCGACATGGTGGCCGGTCAGCGTGACGCTGCCGCCCGCTTCGCCCAGGCCGGCACCGGACGCGTCCAGCGTGCCGCCGGCGGTGACCGTTCCGCTCTGCATGTCGCCCGCCAGCACGATCTTGCCGCCGCGGCTGGAGATGGTCCGTGCCTGGATCACGCCGGTGTTGTTGACCGCCGTCGACAGCAGGTTGCCCGCCGCCTGGGTGGTCAGCAGCACCCGGCCGCCGTCGGCCTGGATCATCCCGCCGTTGCGCACCAGTGCGTTGAGCGCGCCTTCATCCACCCTGACGTTCAGCAGACTGTCGCCGGCGACGTCCAGCGTGACGGCATTGCCGGCCGCCAACGCCACGCTGCCCAGCCGCGCCGAGATGACGCCCTGGTTGCTGACGCTGGTGCCGATCAATGCGACGTAGCCGCCGTCGGCGCGGATCGTGCCCTCGTTCACCACCGTGCCGTTGCCCGGGTTGGAGAACTTGTACTGGCCAGCCATGAAATTGGCATCGGTCATGCCCAGCGTCGAAGCCACCAGGCCGCCGACGTTGACGTTGGAGCCGTTGCCGAACAGCACGCCGTTCGGGTTGATCAGGAACACCTTGCCGTTGGCCGACAGGTTGCCGAAGATGGCCGACGGATCGGAGCCCAGCACCCGGTTGAGCGCGACCGAATTGCTGTTTGGCTGGGCGAACTGCACCGTCTCTCCGGCGGCGATGCCGAAGCTCTGCCAGTTGATGGCGGCGTTCTGCGTGGTCTGCGTGATGGTCGTCTTCGCGCCGCTGGTGGTGACGCCGGCAGCGCCGGCAGCGACCACGCCGCCCGTGGGCGCGGCATAACCGGTGGGCGCAAACGACAGCATCACCGCAACCGCGAGGACGCGCAGCGCGAACGGTGTCGCGCCGATGGCCACCGGCCCGGTGCGCGCAGACTTTCTGGAGCGTTGACTGTGATTCATGATGGATCCCGACATGTGATGTTTGATTGCTTGCAGCGGGTCAGAAGTACTTCACGCCCTGGATCCAGAACCTTCCGGACTTGTCGGGCGATGAGGTCGCCTTCTCGTTGCCCAGCTTGCGGGCGTAGTAGGTGCGCAGCATGAAGTTGCCCGGATCGCTCCAGACCAGGCCCACGCCGGCGGCGCTCAGGGTGCGGCGGTTGTCGCCGGCGGTCCAGGGGTTGCGGTTGGTCCGGACGCTGCCGCCGTCGACGAACGCGACCAGCTGCAGCCGGCCCGGCATCCGGTCGGAGAACATCGGCAGCTGCATCCGGCCCTCGATGGTCAGCAGCAAGCCCTCGTCGGCGTAGGCCTCGCCTTCCGGGTAGGCGCGCACGCCGTTCATCCCGCCGAGCTCCATCTTCTCGGAGACGTCCAGGTTCTTGGAGGCCAGCTGGCCGCTGATCCCCGCGTACAGCGAGAACGGGCCGGCCAGGGTCTGCGAGCGGCTGGCGTTGAACGCCAGCTTGTTGAAGTGGCCGTTGCTGCGGGCCGAGGAATCATCCGCAGTGCGCGCCTCCGGCGTCTGGATGTCGATGGTGCCGGTCGACCAGGTCACGCCGTAAGCAGTCAGACCGCCGCCACCCAGGTTGTCGCTGTGGTCGCCATACAGGCTGGCCATCAGGACCCGGGCCTTCTTGTCCGTCACCGAGGGGACCGCGTCGATCCGGTCCTGGAACTTCTTGGCGTCGTATTCGAGCTGCGCGTACAGGTTGTTGTTGCGCGAGCGGATCAGCGGATAGCGGCCGAACACGCTGGCGATGTCCGTCGTGCCGTGGGCGCCGAGACTTTCGAATTCCTTGCCCAGGCGGTAATCGAGCTTGCTGTAGGCAACCCCGACCGTGCCGCGGCCGACCTGCAGCTGGTAGGACGCGCGGGCGTACTTCAGTCCTTCGCCGGAGGTGAGCAGGCGCAGGCTGGCGACGTCGCCAAGTCCCAATGGGTTGTTGACGTTGACCGTGGCGCCGACTCGCCATTCGCCAGTGTAGGGATTGCCGGCGTTGTCAAAGTCCACGCTGCCCGAGATGCGCTGGCCGGGCGTCACATCGACGATCAGGTCCGAGGTGCCGACCGTCGTGCCGGGAACGAGCGTCGAGCGCACGTTCACGCCGGGCAGGTCCGACAGCAGCAGCAGCCGGTTTTCCAGCGGCTCGAGCAACACCGGGTCGCCGCTGTTCAGGCCCTCGAGGTCGCTTCGCACCAGGCGGTCGGACAGATTGCTGGAGTTGCGAACGGAGACCTCGCGGTACTGGCCTTCGCTGACCGAGATGGTCACCAGGTTGTCCTTGACCTCCTGGGCCGGCAGCCAGGCCAGGGCGACGAAGTAGCCGTGCGCACGGTAATGCGCGGTGATCCGGTCCGCCATGGCGCGCAGGTCGGACAGCGACAACTCGCTGCCGGGCCTGAACCCGGTGAGTTCGATCAACTCGGGTTCGGAATACACGTGCGAGCCCGTCACCCGCAAGGCGCGGACGTTGATCTTCACCAGATCCGCGCCAGCGGCCGGCGGCGCGGCCTGCTGCTCGATGCGAATCTCCGGCGCGGCCCGCGGCGCAACCGGAACCGATGGAATCTGCTGCATCTGGCCACCGGCGGAGGGCGGCTGCTGGGCAAGCGACGCCTGGGCCAATGCCAGCAGCGCGAACGGAATGAAAATTTGTGGCGACATGGGGCCCCCGTGCGTCGAAATCGCGCAAGGACCGGAACGCCCGGCCCTTCTTGCAATGATCAGAGAGTAGATAGACTCAACAGTCGTGTATGTTGGCTAGCGAACATAGCGCCAAGATTTGGCGCTCCGTCCTACAGTAAGCGTGACAAGACGTATCAGAGCCTGGTGAAATCTGGCTTGCGTTTGTCCATGAACGCGCCGAAAGCCTCCCTGGCGGCCGGCTCGCCAAGCATGCGGGCGAAACTGGCGCCCTCGTCGGCCATCTGTTGCAGCACGGCCTGCCGGCTGCTCTGTTTCATCAAGCGCTTGGTTTCGGCCAGCGAGGACGGCGGCTTGGCCGCCAGCTTGCGGGCGACCGTGCGGGCCAGGCCATTGGCCTCCATCGGCGGCACCACGCGATTGACCAGGCCCACTTCCAGCGCGGCCTCGGCCATGAACGGCTCGCCCAGCAACAGCGCCTCGGCGGCGCGGTGGTAGCCCAGCATCCGCGGCACCAGCAGGCTGGATGCCGCTTCGGGGCACAGGCCGAGATTCACGAACGGCATCGAGAAGGCGGCGTTGTCGCCGGCGTACACCAGGTCGCAGTGGAACAGCATGGTGGTGCCGATGCCGACGGCCGGACCGCAGACCGCCGCCACCAGCGGCTTGGGGAAACCGGCAATGCCGCGCAGGAAGCGGAACACCGGCGAGTCCATCCCGGCCGGCGGCTTGTTCAGGAAGTCGCCAATGTCGTTGCCGGCGGAAAACACCGTCTCGTGGCCTTGCACGACCGCCACGCGAACCGCGGGATCGGCAGCCGCCTGATCGATCGCATCGGCCATCGCGCCGTACATGGCCGACGTGATCGAGTTCTTGCGTTCGAGGCGGTTCAGCGTGATGGTCAGCACGCCGTCTTCGGTGTGGGTGAGGATGTCGGTTGTCATCGGGGTGCCTTCAATGCTTGCTTGACGAATTCGAGCCGGTCCTGGCCCCAGAACATCTGGCCATCGACGAAAAATGTGGGCGCGCCGAACACGCCGCGCGCCACCGCATTCTGCGTCACCTGTTTAAGGCGCTCCTTGACCTGCGGATCGGCCGCTTGCGCCAGCAGCGCCGCTGGATCGAAGCTGGCAGCCTCCAGTACGGAGGCGACCACCTGCGGATCGTTCATGTTCTTCTGGTCGACCCAGATCGCGCGGAACACGGCGTCGAGATAGTCGGCCAGGCGCTGCGGCTGCTGCAACTGGACGGCGGTGGCTGCGCGCATCAGGATCAGCGTGTTGATCGGGAAATGCGGGTTGTGCTGGAATCGCACGCCGTAGCGCTGCGCGTGGAGCGCGAGGTCGCGCTGCATGTAGCTGCCCTTGGCCGGCACCATCATCGGCGACTGGTTGCCGGTGGCCTGGAACACGCCACCGAGCAGCATCGGCTGGTAGTCGATGTTGCCCCCGCAGCTGCTGCACAGCGCAGGCAGCTGGGTCCACGCCAGGTAGGCGGCCGGGCTGCCGACATCGAAGAAGAATTCGATTGTTTTCATGTCCTATCCAGTTGAGGCCCGAGCAAAATTGCCGCGCAACTCTTGATCCGGCCCGCAAAGCTCAAAACTTCTCGCTCCAGGGCCTCAGATCGAGCTCGTGGGTCCAGGCGTCACGCGGCTGCCGGTGCAGGTACCAATAGCTGTCGGCGATGTGCTCGGGGTCCAGGATGCCATCCCGCTCCTTGAGCGCATAGCGCTCGGGGAAATTGCTGCGGATGAATTCGGTGTCGATCGCGCCGTCGACCACCACGTGGGCGACGTGGATGCCGCGCGGGCCCAGCTCGCGCGCCATGCTCTGGGCCAGTGCCCGCAAGGCATGCTTGGCGCCGGCGAAGGCGGCGAAGTTGGCGCTGCCGCGCAGCGACGCGGTGGCGCCGGTGAAGATGATGGTGCCCTTGTGGCCGTCGCCCGCGCGCGCCACCATCCGTTTGGCGACCTCGCGGCCGTTGAGGAAGCCGCCCAGGCAAGCCATCTCCCAGACCTTGAAGTATTTGCGGGCGGTTTCTTCCAGGATGCTGGAAGGCACGTTGGCGCCGATGTTGAACACCAGCACCTCGATCGCTCCGATGGTCGACTCGATCCGCTCCACCAGCGCCACCACCTCTTCTTCCCGGCGGGCGTCGCTGGCGAAGCCTTCGGCCTTGCCGCCAGCGGCACGGATCTGTTCCAGCAGCGGCTGCAGCTTGTCCAGGCTGCGGCGCGTCACGCAGGCGATGTAGCCCTCGCGTGCGAAGCGCCGCGCGATCGCGCCGCCGGTGGCGTCGCCGGCGCCGATGATGAGGGCAACCTTGTTCATGTCAAGCCTCCGCCGGGCCGCCCCAAGGAGGCTTGGGCCCCCTCGGGGGGCAGCGATGACACGTCAGTGCAGAGCGTGGGGGCCACATCCTTCACTCCTTGTAATAGACGACCTGGTGCGTCGTCACCAACAATTCGCCCGCCTCGTTCCACAGCTGCGCCGTCTGGTCGAAGAAGCCGTTGCGGAAGGCCTGGGCCTGGGATTGCCCGAGCAAGTAGCCGCTGCCGGTGGCCTCGAGTTGCGCCTGGTCGGCATGGAAATACACGGTCATCGACACCGTGCCGATCGGCACCAGCACCGGCCGGCGCCGCCAGACCCGCGGGAAGAACACGTCGGCCAGCGCGGTGAGCGAGGCGAAGTCCAGCGGCCGCGGCGGGCTGTCGCGCAGCCACATCCGGGTGCGGCTGATGCCCTGGTCCTTGCCGTCCCACTCGGTCGGGATCGCGCCTTCTACGAAACGCATGTCGTAGCGCTTGACCCACTCGACCCGCGCCGGACCCTGGGCCTGCGCGACCGCGGCCGGAGCGGCAACCTGCGGCATGGTGTGTTCGTCAGCGCTCCAGGTCTCGCGCCGCAAGCCGAAGAAGGCGGTGCCGGTCAGCACCGCCTCGCCCTGCTGCTGGATCTCCAGCACCCAGTGCTGGGTCGATCGGTTGGTGCGCGCCGGCCGGGCCAGCACGGTGAACGGCCCGTCGGCCAGTGCGGCGGCGAAGTTGACGGTCAGGGCAATCGGGTCGCCGAGCCGCTTGGGATGTCGCAACACCGCGTTCAGCGCCTGCGCCGCCGTCACGCCGCCGAACGGCCCCACCATGTTGGCGTAAGCGGCGCTGGTGTGGCCCAGGAACGTACCGTCGGCCTGCGGCTGCAGCGCGATCGCCTGGTCGAACGGACTGCCGGTCGTCATGCCGTCCTCCAGAATCAGAGGCGCTCGAAGATGCCGGCGGCGCCCTGGCCCATGCCGACACACATGGTCACCATGCCGTATTTGAGGTTCTTGCGCCGCAGCGCATGAACCACCGTGGCCGAGCGGATCGCGCCGGTGGCGCCCAGCGGGTGGCCGAGGGCAATCGCGCCGCCCATGGGGTTGACCTTGGAGGGGTCCAGGCCCAGCGTGTTGATCACAGCCAGCGACTGCGCCGCGAAGGCCTCGTTCAGCTCGATCCAGTCGATGTCGTCCTGCTTCAGGCCAGCCGAGCGCAGGGCGGCGGGGATCGCCTCGATCGGCCCGATGCCCATGATGTGCGGCGGCACGCCGCGGCTGGCGTAGCTGACGAAGCGCGCCAGCGGCGTCAGGCCGTAGCGCTTGATCGCACCCTCGCTGGCAAGGATCAGCGCGCCGGCGCCGTCCGAGGTCTGCGAGCTGTTGCCGGCCGTGACCGAACCGCGCGCGGCGAACACGGTCTTGAGCTTGGCCAGGCCTTCGACGGTGGTGTCGGGCCGCGCGCCTTCGTCGAGGTTCACGGTCCGGGTCTTGACGCTCACCTCGGCGGAGTCGAGATCGACCGAGCGCTCCTGCACGTCGATCGGCGTGATCTCGTCGCTGAACTCGCCTGCCTTCATCGCCGCGATCGCCTTCATGTGCGAGCGGTAAGCAAATTCATCCTGGGCCTCGCGCGAGACCTTCCACTGCTGCGCCACCTTCTCGGCCGTCAGGCCCATGCCGTAGGCGATGCCGTAGCTCTCGATGTCGTCGGGATTGGAGAAGATGGTTGGCGACAGGGAGGGTGAGTTGCCCATCATCGGCACCATGCTCATGTTCTCGGTGCCCGCGGCGATCATCACGTCGGCCTCGCCGACGCGGATGCGATCGGCCGCCATCTGCACCGCCGACAGGCCAGAGGCGCAGAACCGGTTCACCGTGATGCCGCCCACGCTCTTGGGCAGGCCGGCCAGCACTGCGCCGATGCGGGCCACGTTCAGCCCTTGCTGCGCCTCCGGAATCGCGCAGCCGCAGACGATGTCCTCGATGGCGTTGGGGTCCAGCCCCGGCACCTGCGCCAGCGCGGCGCGCAGGATGGTCGCCAGCAGGTCGTCGGGCCTGGTGTTGCGGAAGTATCCGCGGTGCGAACGCCCGATCGGGGTGCGGGTGGCGGCAACGATGTAGGCGTCTTGAATCTGTTTCATGGGAATCCTTGATCGGTTACCGTTAGTTCCTGACGGGTTTTCCGGTCGACAACATCCCCAGGATCCGCTCCTGGGTCTTGGGGTTGGTGATCAGCGAGCAGAAGGCCTTGCGCTCCAGTGCCATCAGATATTCCTCGCTGACCAGCGTGCCGGCATCGACGTCGCCGCCCGTGACGACACCGGCGATCAGCGACGCGATGTGGAAGTCGTGCCGGCTGATGAAGCCGCCGTCGCGCATGTTCACCAGCTGGCCCTGGATGGTGGCCTTGCCGCTGCGCCCGGACACCGGGAACAGCCGCTTGAGCGGCGGCCGGTAGCCGGCCGTGGCCATCGCCCTGGCCTCGTTGATCGCGACGAACAGCAGTTCGTCCTTGTTGGGAACGACGATGTCGCTCTCCAGCAGGTAGCCGAGCTTGCGCGACTCCAGCGCGCTGGTGCCGACCTTGGCCATCGCCGCGGCGGTGAAGCCTTCGGTGAGGAAGGGCAGCAGGTCCTTGTGCGTCGTCAGCGCCTGGGTCTCGGCGGCGCGGCGGGCGATGTAGGTCAGGCCGCCGGCGCCTGGCACCAGGCCCACGCCGACCTCGACCAGGCCGATGTAGCTTTCCATCGCCACCACGCGGCGCGACGAATAGACCGCGGTCTCGCAACCGCCGCCCAGCGCCATGCCGCGGATCGCGGAGATCACCGGCACCGCGGCGTAACGCAGGCGCAGCATGGTCTGCTGCATGAACTGCTCGGCGTCCTCGATCGCGCTGACACCGACGGCCATGAAGGCGGGCAGCATCGATTGCAGGTCGGCGCCGACGCTGAAGGGCTCGTCGCCGGACCAGATCACCAGGCCCTGGTAGTCCTTCTCCGCCAGGTCCACCGCGGTCATCAGGCCTTCGCAGACCTCGGGGCTGATCGCGTGCATCTTGGTCTTCAAGCTGGCGATCAGGACCCGGTTACCGGAGGGGCCTTCCTGATCCGCATCCAGCGTCCAGAGGCGGATCCCGGCGTCCTCGTGCAGCGTCTTGCCCGCAGTCTCGAAACGCTGCGCCTGGCTGCCCAGCACCGATTCCGGGAACAGCTGGCGCGCCGACACCGGCAGCGTCCGGCGCGGCTCGAACTTCTTGGTCGTCGGATTGAACGAGCCCTGCGGCGTGTGGACACCGCCGGCCTCGGTCACCGGTCCGCTCAAGACCCAGTCGGGCAGCGGCGCGTCCGACAGCGTCTTGCCGGCCGCGATGTCTTCCTTGATCCAGTTGGCAACCTGCAGCCAGCCCGCCTCCTGCCACAGCTCGAACGGGCCCTGCTTCATGCCGAAGCCCCAGCGCATGGCGAAATCGACATCGCGCGCGGTGTCGGCGATCGAAGCCAGGTGCACGGCGGCGTAGTGGAAGCTGTTGCGCAGGATCGCCCACAGGAACTGGCCCTGCGCCCCTTCGGAATTGCGCAGCAGCTTCAGCCGCTCGGC
>JBBRSZ010000032.1:0-53148 GCA_038244915.1 Burkholderiales bacterium
GATCAGCAGCAGCGCGGCCCAGCGGTGGCCACGCGCTGACCTGCCCAGCGACCTGCCCAGTGGGCTCGCAGGATCCGGAACGCGCACGCCGGGATCGACCCGGTGAAGCGCGCCGTGCGTGGAAACGCCCATGACCATGATGTTGCCTGCCCTGTCATCCGCTGTCCTCCAATATGCGCGGGCCGGAGCCGGGCGGCTTGACCCATGTCAACGGCAGCGGCGCGCAATCCGGCACCTGGTGTCCAATCACCCGGTCCTTTCCTCTCATTGACCGCAACGCCTTGACCGAATCCTCGCACTCCCCGTACCCCGGCCTGCCCCTGCCGCAGCGCTATCACGCGATGGGCGTGATCATGCTGGGCATCACACTGGCCGTGCTGGACGGCTCGGTGGTCAACCTGGCGCTGCCGGGCATCGTACGCGATCTGCAGTCGACGCCCTCGCATGCGGTCTGGGTGGTCAACGCCTACCAGCTGGCCACGCTGGCCCTGCTGCTGCCGCTGGCCGCGCTCGGCGACCGGCTGGGCTACCGGCGGGTCTACCTGGCCGGCGCGGCCGTGTTCACCGTGGCCTCGGCGGCCTGCATGCTGGCGCAGTCCGTGCCCATGCTGGCGGCGGCACGGGCGCTGCAGGGCGCGGGCGCCGCGGGAATCATGGCGGTAAACGCCGCCCTGGTGCGTCTGACCTACCCGAGCCGCTCGCTGGGCCGGGGCATCGCGTTGAACTCGGTGGTGGTCGCCGCCGGGTCGGTGGCCGGGCCGACCGTGGCAGCGGCAGTGCTCTCGGTCGCGTCCTGGCCCTGGCTGTTCGGCATCAACCTGCCGCTCGGGGTCATCCTGCTGGTGCTCGGTTCGCGGGCCCTGCCGCACAATCCGGCGCCACCGGCGGCGGCCTCCAGCCTGTCGCTGGTGGACGTGGCGCTCAACGGCTGCGTCTTCACGCTGCTGTTCCTCGGCGCCGACCTGCTGGGCGCGCGCGCCGGTCCGTCCCAGCCCCTGTCCAACGTGACTGCCGGCGTCGCGGCGCTGGCCGCCGCGCTCGGGCTCGGTGTCATCTACATCCGCCGGCAACGCGGTCAGTCATCGCCGCTGCTGCCGATCGACCTGCTGCGCATCCCGGTGTTCGCGCTGTCGATGTGCACTTCCGTCAGCGCCTTCACGGCGCAGACGCTGGCCTATGTCTCCCTGCCCTTCCTGATGCTCGAGGCCTGGCAGCTCGGCCCGCTGCATGCCGGCCTGCTGCTGACGTGCTGGCCGCTGGGGACCATCGTCGCCGCCCCGGTGGCCGGCCGCCTGATCGGGCGCTATCCGGGCGGGCTGCTCGGCGGCATCGGCCTGGGCCTGATGGCCGCCGGCCTGGCGCTGCTGGCGCTGGCGCCGCCGCATCCGGCGGCGCTGGACGTGGCCTGGCGGCTCGCGCTGTGCGGGCTGGGATTCGGCCTGTTCCAGTCGCCCAACAACCACACCATCATCACCAGCGCGCCGGTCAACCGCTCCGGCGCCGCCAGCGGCATGCTCGGCACGGCGCGGCTCACCGGGCAGTCGAGCGGTGCGGTGCTGCTGGCGGCGATCTTCAGCGTGCTGAGCGTCAGCGACGGCCGCGGGCCGGTGCTCGCGCTGGCGCTGGCCGCGTGCTTCGCGGCAGCGGCCGCGGTGTTCAGCGCGCTGCGCATGCGACGCGCGCACTGACACGGACTGCTGACCGTCGGCAGTCAGCGCCGGTGGCGCTCCCAGGCCAGGCCGGCCAGCGCCACGTCCTGCAGGCCGACGCCGACGGCCTTGTAGAGGGTCACTTCGTCGGCCCGGCGCCGGCCCGGCACGCGCTGCGTCACCAGGTCCGCCAGTTCGACGATCTTGTCCGGCGGCAACGCGGCGGGGTCCGCCAGCACGATGTCCCCGGCTTCGCTCATGGTCTGCTGCTTCCAGTCGACAGCCATCAACGAGGCCCGCGCCAGCGTCGCGTCATCCAGCTCGCGCGTGTCGGGCAGGCTGGAGCCGATCGCCGCGATGAAGACGCCTGGTGCAAGCTGCTGCCCGCCGAACAGCGGCGTGCGCGAGCGCGATGCCGTCACGACGATGTCGGCGCCGTCCACCGCCTCGGCGGCGCCGCGCCGGAGCACCTTGACGCCGCAGGCGCGCTCCAGCTCCTGCGCGGCCTGGTCGCTGGAGAAGGGATCGCAGACGCGAATCTCTTCCAGCCGGTAGGCGGCCGCCAGCTGGATCGCGTGCTCACGGCCCTGCACACCCAACCCGAACAGCGCCAGCCGGCGCGAGTCCTTGCGGGCGAGATAGCCGGCCGCGATGACCGAGCAGGCGGCCGTTCGCAGCCGCGTGATGGCCGCCGCATCGAACGACGCCAGCACGTGGCCGTCGGTCGCCGAGAACAGCAGGATGACGAAGTTGAACTGGCCTTCGATGGTGGTGTAGACCTTGGCACCGGCGTAGCCCTGGTCCGGCAGCACCGCTCCCAGCGTGGAGAGCTTGACGCCGCCGGACTGGGTGCGGATGCGCGGCTGCATCGCCGCCCTGCCCTGCCCGAAACTCCTGAACGCCTCGGTCAATGCCGCCTGCGCCGACGGCGCATCGAGCAGGCCGTCGACCATCGCATCGGTGAAATGCAGCATGCGGCCTCAGTTCAGCGTGATCTTCGCCTTGGTGATCACTTCGCCCCAGCGCTTGCGGGTGTCGCGCAGCCAGGCGGCGGACTCCTGCGGCCCCAGGTTGGTCGGCGCGTAGTCGGCAGTGCGATTGAATTCACGCACTTCCGGCGAATTCATGGCGAGCGCCACTTCGCGTGCCAGCAGCTGGACGACCTCGGGCGGCGTTCCGGCCGGCGCGGCCAGCACGTAGGCGAAGCTCGCGTTGAAACTCGGGTAACCGGCTTCAGCGACCGTGGGCACGTCCGGTGCCACGGTCGAACGGTGGCTGCCGGAAATGGCGATCGCCCGCAGCTTGCCGGCCTTGGCATGGGGCAGCACGCCGCTGCCGACCGCGAACACCGAGTCCACCTGGCCGCTCATGACATCGATGACCGACTGGCCGGTGCCCTTGTACGGGATGTGGACCATGTCGAGACCGGCCGTGTTCAGGAACGAGGCCATCGTCAGGTGGCTCGGAGAGCCGTTGCCGCCGGACGCGTAGCTCAGTTTCTTCGTCTTCGCGTACTTCACGAATTCGGGGAGCGTGGTCGCCGGGATGGCGGGGTTGACGGCCAGCACCTGGCTGTACGTGACGGGCACGGAGATGATGGAGAAGTCCTTGGCGACGTCGAAGGACATCTTCTCGTACAGCTCCGGATTGACGGTGAACGTGGTGTCCAGCGCGAACAGCAGCGTGTAGCCGTCGGCCGCCGCCTTGGCGACGTTGTCGGCGGCGAGGTTGCCGCCGGCACCGGCCTTGTTCTCGATGACGAAGGGCTGCTTCAGGCGGTTCTGCACCTGCAACATCACGATGCGCGCGAAGGCGTCCAGCGGGCCAGGCACGGTGGTGATCACCACCCGGACCGGCTTCTCCGGATAGCCCGCTGCCAGGGCGCTGCTGACAGCTAGCGAAAGTGCCAGCACGGAGCCCAGCTTCTTGAATACGTTCACGTTCAACTCCTCGGAAGTGCGCCGTTCGACGGCCACGGTTTGCTCAATCCCGGGAAGGGTCCCGGGTGCCAGAATGCTCGGAGATCAACGCAAGTTCAGTGCCCGCATCGGGGTGCTGGAAACTGAACGCGTCGGTGTAGATGTGGTCCAGGTCTGCGCCATGCGCGAGGAACAGTTGCTTGGCGTCGTGGATCATTGCCGGCGAGCCGCACAGGTAGATCGAGTGCTCCGACAGGTCGGGCAGGTCTGCAATCACCGCTTGCTGCACGTGGCCGCGCGCACCGCTCCACTGCGTCGATGCACGCGAGAGCACGGGAACGTACTGGAACTCGTACAGGCGCGCGGACCAGCGCCGGATCTCGTCGTCGAAGTAGAGGTCGGCCGGCTCGCGCATGCCCCAGTACAGCGAGACCGGAGGACAGTCGGCGTCGTCCAGCAGCGCCTCCAGCATGCTCTTGACCGGCGCCAGGCCGGTGCCGGTCGCCACCATCAGGATGGGCCGGTAGTCCTCGCTGTGATAGCGGAAAGTTCCAAGCGGCAACTCCACGTCCAGGACGTCGCCGGGACGCAGTGTTGCCAGCTGCGTGTCGGTGAACTGGCCGCCGGGAATGCGCCGCACATGGAAGTCGACCCGCCCGGCGTCCGGCACCGAGGCCATCGAAAAGCTGCGATGCGTGCCGTCGCCCAGGTGGACGTTCATGTACTGCCCCGGCTGGTAAGCCAGCGCGGGAAACTGCGGCAATTCCAGCCGCAGGTTCGCAACCTCCGCACTCAGGTCGCGCACGTCGCGAACGATCGCGGTGCAACGCTGGGGCGCGCTGACGCCTTCGAGCGCGGTCGCGACGCTGATGACGAGGTCGCTGCGCGGGCGCGCCTGGCACGCCAGCGCGTAGCCCTGCTGCTCTTCCTCATGCGTCAGCGCCAGCGGGAACTCGTCGTAGCCCACGCTGCCCTCGACCAGCTTGATGCGGCAGGTGCCGCAACCGCCGAAGGTGCATTCGTGCGCCAGCAACACCCGCTGGCGCGTAGCGGCCTCGAGCACCGACTCGCCCGCGTCGACCTCGAACGACTCGGCCGTCTGCATGATGTGGACGCGGTAAGCCATCGCTGCGGGCCTACTTCTTGATGTCCGCCTGGACCATCACGTCCATGCCCTGCGCGCTGAGCAATTCCGCCAGCGCCTGCAGGCCGGCGACGCCGCAAGCGGTGTCCTGTTCGCCGTTGCCTCCGCTCAGCCCGATGCCGCCGACGACTTCGCCATCCACCACGATCGGGTAGCCGCCGACGAAGGCGGCGAACCGGCCCTCGAAGCTCCACTGGATTCCGAACGCTTCGTTGCCCGGCAGCGCCGGCCCGTTGGGGGTCTGGTTGAACAGATGGGTCGAACGCTTGTGGCCGCTGGCGGTGAACGCCTTGTTCCAGGCGATCTGCGGGCCGGTGATGCGCGCGCCGTCCATGCGTTCGAGGAGCAGCGGGTGGCCGCCATCGTCGACCACGCAGATCGACTCGAGCACGCCGATCTCGCGCGCCTTGCGGCTGGCGGCATCGACCATGTGGCGGGCTTCCTTCAACTCCAGCTTGACGGTCTTCTTCATTTCATTCCTTGCTGACGGTTCGGTCCGGACGCGCGCTAGCAGCCGCGGTACACGGTCTTGATCTGGGTGTAGAACTCCAGGCCGGTGCGGCCGGATTCGCGGAAGGTCGACGTGCTGGACCACTTGAGGCCGCCGAACGGCGCGTTCACCAGGTTGCCGGTGGTGGTGCGGTTGATCTTGACGGTGCCGGCCTGGATGTCGTTGGCGAAGTCGTGCATGTAGCGCGGGTTGCGCGTCGCGATCGCGGCCGACAGGCCGTAAGGCACGTCGTTGGCCTTGGCGATGGCGTCCTGGTAGCTGTCGACCTCCATCACCGCCAGCACCGGGCCGAAGATCTCTTCCTGCGCGATCCGCATCGTCGGGCCGACGTCCGTGAACACCGCGGGCGACACGTAGTAGCCATGCTCATAGTCGCCGCCGGTCAGGCGATCGCCGCCGACCAGATGAGTCGCTTCCCGCTTGCCGATCTCGATATAGGACAGCACGCTTTCAAGCTGCTTGGCGGTGGCCAGCGGCCCGACGTCCATCCCGGCCACCATGCCGCTGCCGATCTTGAGCGCCTTGACACGCGCCACCAGTTTTTCGACGAAGGCTTCGCGCACCTGCTTCATCACCAGGATCCGGCTGGTGCCGGTGCAGGCCTGGCCGCTGAGCGACAAGCCGCCCTTGATGGCCAGGTCGACGGCCTTGTCCAGGTCGGCGTCTTCCATCACGATCAGCGGGTTCTTGCCGCCGAGCTCCATCTGGGTGCGCGTGGTCAGTCCCACGCTGGCGTGGATGTGCTTGCCGGCGCCGGTGGAACCCGTGAAGGAGATCGCGCGCACGTGCGGCGACTCGGTGATGGTGGCGCCGATGCGGGCCGCGCTGCCGGTGATGAAGTTCAGCACGCCCTTGGGCAGGCCGGAACGCAGCAGCGCCTCGGCCAGCCGGTAGCCGCTCAGCGGCGCGTCCGACGACGGCTTGAAGACGACGGTGTTGCCCGTGATCAGCGCCGGCGCGATCTTGCGGGCCGGGATCGACACCGGGAAATTCCAGGGCGAGATCACGGTGACCACGCCCAACGGCTCGCGGTGCGTGTAGACCAACATGTCCGGATCGTCCTGGGGGAAGGTCTCGCCGCCGAGCGTCTGCCCCTCGATCGCATAGAACCGCAGGGTCTGCGCCGAGCGCATGAATTCGTCCTTGGCCAGCGACAGCGGCTTGCCCTCTTCACGCGTCAGTTCGGCCGCGAACTCCGCGGCATGGGCTTCCAGGTGATTGGCCGCCTCCAGCAGCACGTTGGCCCGCCTGGTGATCGGTGTGGCGCGCCAGGCAGCGAATGCCGCCGCGGCGGCGTCGACTGCCGCCTGCGCATCTTCGGCCGACGAGGCCTGGAAGCGGCCGACGATGTCGCGCGTGTCGGCCGGGTTGACGTTGTCGAAGGTCTCACCGCTGCGCGCGGAGGTCCATTCGCCACCAATGTGGTTCTTGAAAACTTCGATCTGGGAGTTGGCCATGGTGGTCGCTGTGTGCGCTGCGCTCAGGCCTGCAGGGCCGGCTCGGCGGCGGGCTGTTCGCCGGCCATGAGTTCGTCGAACGGCACTTCGTTGGCCACGTAGTCGTGGAACAGCGCCGTCGTGTAAAGCAGCCGCATCTGCGCGCCCACTTCGCAGATCTTCAGGCAGCGCTGCTGCAACTCCACCGTGGTCGCGTGTTCGAGCACGATCTGGTAGCCGCGCTCGCCGTGGATCTCGTCCGAAACGATGTGCAGGTCGAAGAACTCCACTTCCTCGTCGGTGAAGTGGTACTTGTTGCGCAGCGTCGGCGTCTGCTTGCGGTAGATCGACGGCACCTGGGATTCCAGGCCGACCACCAGGCCGGCCACCGCGACGATCGGGTCTTCGCGCATGGCCACGGCATAGCACCAGCTTTGCAGGCCTCGGGTGGTCGGCGACATGTTGTCGGGATCGATCACCCGCTCGCGGGTGGTGCCGCAAGCCTCGGCGAAGCGGATCAGCAGGTCGGTGTGGCGGTCGCCGCCGATTTCCTCTTCGTACATGTTGGACAGCAGGAAGTCCTTGGCCTCGACGAAGTTGGCGGGCGTGCGGGCGTAGATATAGCCCAGGTAGTCGGCGAACGGGCCGACGTAGTGGTAGTGGTTCTCGGCCCAGCGCGCCAGGTGGGCGCGGCTGAGTTTTCCGCTGGCCCAGGCGATGCTGAACGGGGCCTTGTTGGCGCTCTTGCCCTTGATGGCGTTCTCCAGCGCGGTGCGGAATTGATCTCGGTTGAGCAAGTCGGACATGGGTGGACTCCTGGGTGGACGGGGTTGGTCTTTTCGGCGGTTTGTTTGATCTGGTTCAAACTTCGCGTCGTTAGTATATTGTATACCGTTAGATTCAAGAATGTCCAGCACGGCATGCGCCTGCGGTGCTGTCGTTTACCCTGTGCGGCAAACTGCATGCAGGGCACGCCAGGGCCGTTTTCACAGGGAAGCATCGGGCTGCGGAAGTTCTGCGAAACTCGGGGAAGGACAGGATCGCGCCGCACGCGGCCCCACGAGGCCCGCCGCTTCGCGGACCATGGTTTGGCATTCAGTATTCCAGGCGCCGGCGGGCGCCGCAGAAGCAAGGAGGCGCAGGTGAGCGCTATGGCACGGATTGAAAACGTCGGGGCGGCCCATTCGCCGTTGACCAAGCTGGTGGTGGACTCCATCCGCGACAAGATCGTCATCGGCGAATACGCCGGCGGCGAGCGCCTGGTCGAGGCGACCCTGTCGACCGAGCTGGGCGTGTCGCGCATGCCGGTGCGCGAAGCATTGCGCGTGCTGGCAGCCGAGGGCATCGTCACCATCGAGCCGCGGCGCGGCGCCACCGTCACGGTCTATACGCCGGAGCAGATCCAGGAACTGGTCGAGGTGCGCGCAACGCTCGAGGCCCTGAACGCCAAGCTGGCGGCCAAGCGCAACGATCCCGCGCAGATCCGCAAGCTCGAGCAGATCCTTGCGGCCGGGGCCAAAACCACCGAGAAAACGGACCTGGCCCAACTGCAGGAGGACAACAACAACTTCCATGAGGCGCTGGCCCAGGTGGCGGCCAACGAGACCCTGCGGGAGATGGTTCGCGCCTTGCGCGATCGCACCGCGGTGATCTTCGCGCCGCACAGCCGCAAGCGCGTCAAGCAGAACTGGGAGGAGCATGCGGCGATCCTGCGGGCCGTGGTGGCCGGCGATGCCGAACTGGCCGCCCTGCTGGCCGCACGCCATGTCTACAGCGCATCCGAGGCGATCGGCCCGCAACAAGCCGACGCGGCAACTCCCGCCCCGGCGCCCGCCAGGACGGCCAGGCGCACCGGGACCTGAGGGCCCCGGGCCGGGCCGGCTAGACAGCCGCCTTGACCAGGATGCCGAGCGCGCCCAGCCCCGCCAGGGCCAGCAGCAGGTGCCGCACGCCTTGCGCCGGGATGTGGCGGGCCAGCCGCCCCGACAGCAGGAAGCCCAGCCCGACCCACGGCAGCAGCGACAGGCCCAGGGCCAGCTGCGTCAGCCCGAAGCGGCCGGCCGCCGCCAGCATCAGCAGCGAGACGGCCGAGCCCACCGCCAGGATGCAGCCCACGGTTGCGCGGATCTGCGGCGGCTCCAGCCGCTGCGTCAGGATGGCGAACGGCGGAGCGCCGGCCGAGGTCAGCGTGCCCATCACGCCCGACACGACGCCGGCCAGCCAGGTGTTGCGCCGGGTGGGCCGCACCTGCCAGCCGCGCCAGGTCAGCGCGACCGCCACCAGCAGCACCAGGCCGTAGGCGGCCGAAAACAGGCGCAGCGGCGCCAGCGCGACGATCGCGACCGCCAGGCCGCCGCCGACGAAGCGGCCCAGGATGCCCCAGGTGGCGACGGTGCGCACGATGTGGCCGGGCTCGCGCAGCACCGACAGCAGCGACACCGATCCGCCCAGCAACAGCAGCGGCGCCGGCGCCATGGCGGGGAAGAACAGGCCCGCGACCGGCGCGGCGAACATCGCGAAGCCGATGCCGCCGATTCCCTGCAGGCAGGCCGCCACCAGGACCAGCACGCCCATCAGCGCATAGATCCCGAGGCTGAGTCCGTCCGGCAGGAAGGGCGCCGCGGTCATCAGGCCTGCGCTGCCTGCACCGGGGTGCCGGAGGCTGCCGCCCTGGGTTGCCAGGAGACGCTCACGTCGCCATTGAGGAAAGTCTGGCACGCCATCCGGTAGCCGTTGGCGAAGTCTTCGGCCGACAGGTGCTTGCGCTCCTTGGCCTTGACCGCATCGGTGTTCTCCAGCCCGGTCTCGATGCGGCACTTGCAGGTGCCGCACAGGCCGCCGCCGCACTTGAAGGGGATGCCGCCCTGCTCGCGCAGGGACACCCGCAGCAGGTTGGAATTGACCGGCGCCACCGCGACCTTGCCCGCGTTGGTGACGAAGGTGACGCTGAGGAACCCGGTCGGCGCGGCACTGGCGGGGCTGGCCGGCACCTTCTCCAGCCGGACGTCGTCGCTGGAGAATTTCGCCAGGCTCCGCAGCTCCTCGTACGCCGCCTCGACGCTCTGGTATTTCTGCAGGAATTTCGACGGGATCAGGTTGACCAGGTGCGGCGGCTCGTCCTCGACGATCCTGATCTTCGGGCTGCCCTCGATCTTCGCGATGACGAACTGCGACTTCTTGCGCCCGAACAGGATGTAGTCGTAGGCCTCGACCGCGGTCAGGCCTTCCCCCAGTTCGGTCTTGAACACGCCCGGCTTGGTGGTCAGGATCACATACATGGTTGGCTCGCTGTCGGGTTGGTCGCCGGGGCGGGGAATTCTTCGTCCTGGGCCAGTTCCACGTCGTGGCTGATCCACAGCTGGCAGGTCAGCCGGTAGCCCTGCTCGAGGCGCTCGCCCAGCTGCTTCTTTTCCTTCCAGTTCGGCGGCGGCAGGTGCTCGGCCCCCGCCAACACCCGGCAGGCGCACTTCGCGCATTTGCCCATTCCGCATTCATAGCGCAGGTTGGGCCAGGGAAACTGCCGGATGCCCGCCCGCACGACCAGGTTGGTGTTGTCCTTGACCTCGCCCTCGTAGACATGGCCGTTCCTGTGCAGTGCGACGGTGGGCATTTGGTGATTCTGGAGTGGCCTCGGGATTCCAGTATACAGTATCCCAAATTGCACAACAGCAATAACCGTTCACGCCCTCAGGTCAGCGCCGCCACGGAAGCGGGTTACGCTCGACCATGAACGCACTCCCCACCGCATGAAGTACGCATACAAGGTCTGGCACTCCGAACAACACAAGAGCCCCGCGAAGATCAGCCTGGGCCGGGCACTGGAACCGCACGAAGTGGCCTGGGAACACCGGAACCTGGTGACCTTCCTGGAGCATCACCACGACGCCGACCCGTCGTTCCAGGTGAACCTGAAGGTGCTCGACCCGCCGACCCTGGGCGTGATCATCATGCTGGAGTCGGGCTCGGACAGCGATGCCGCCGACCAGTGGCTGTCAGGCTTCCTGGTGCGCCTGAACAAGCTGGAGCCCAACCTGTGCCTGATCGCGGAGCCCCTGCCCCGCGGCTGACCGCCGCTAGCAGAACATCAGCGCCAGCCAGGCCGGATCGTCGACGAAATTGAGCAGCACGTAGCCGCCGACCCGGTAGAACAAGAGTTCGAATCCATCCGGTGTCATGACTTGCCTGGCGAAGATCGAGAGCATCGGGCAAGGGTAACCTGCTCCGCGGGCGGCTGGAAGAACAGCGACATGTGCTCGCTGTCGGCCTGGTTCAACGGCGCCCTGAGCGTCGCCGCCAGCGTGAGGGACAAGGCATGCAGCTGCGCATGGTCCCCGGCCCTGGCGAATTCGCCCATCGCGTGCAGCGAAGCGATCGACGTGTCGATGTCGCCATAGGCCGCCGACCGCTCCACCCGCGCCCACCACAGCATGGCGTGCACCCAGCTATTGCGCGGAAAGCCGGCGGCCCGCTGCAGGCATTCCAGGTAGAAGGCATCGGCCTCTTCGGTGCGCCCCCATCGGCTGGCGACGAAGCAGGAGCAGAAATCGAGCAGCAGCAGGCCGATGTCGAGGGTGGGTTTGTGGAAGCCAGCGCACTGACCGTCCTGCGCCATCGCGCGCGCCAGCGCCACCAGGCGCACCAGTTCCGACATGTCGGCGATATCCTGGCCGTTGCGCTCGCACTCGACCACCTGCAGGACTTCCGTGAAGCACAGGTTGACCAGCGGATGAAAGCTGGTGGCCGCGTCGTTGGCCTGCCTGGCGAACCAGATCGACGCCTCCAGCGCGCCCCGGGCCGTGCCGAAATCGCCGGACCAGCACGACGCCAGGCCCAGGTAATTCAGGCCGCGGGACTGTGCCAGGGACGACCCTGCGCCCGTGCGCAGCGACATGCTGTCGCAGGCGGACTGCAGCGCCTGGCTGTCGAACCCCAGCGCGCTGGCGCTGTAACTGTGGACGGCCAGGGCCTCGGCCTGGCCGACCGGATTGGAAGCCTGCCGGAACAGCCGGCAGGCGCGCGAGCTCATCTCGTGCGCAAGGCCCAGGCGCGAGTCGAGCACGTGGGCATGACTGAGCACCAGGGCCGCCTCGCCGGCCAGCGACACGTCGCGCGCGCCCAGGCTCGTGGCCAGTGCCTGCCGCGCCATCCGCCGGCCGCGGCGGGTCTGGCCGATGGCCAGCGACTCGTGAGCGGACGCCAGGTATTGCCGGGTCAGCCCGTTGCCGACGGACGCCGCGGCTACCACTCCACCCCCGATGCGACCCTTGCGCGGACTTGCCTGGACAACCGATTCCCCATGTTTTGACTGCTGGGGAATCGTAACGACGTGCTTCAAATATTCTTGTGAATAAATCACAGGAAAAAATCTTTGCGGCCGGTTGGCGATGGTGCAGCGCCGTTCGTATTACTGCGATCGGAGTAAACGATGCGCAGGGCGCAGTCCTATCGCTCCCTCGCCGCCTCCGAGGTCACCTTCTGCACGGGACTCAACAGGTACTCCAGCACGGTGCGGTCGCCCTGGTGGATCTCGGCGACCACCAGCATGCCGGGCGCAAGGGTGAGGGTCCCATCCTGCGCGGCATCGAAGCGCTGGCGGGCCAGCTTGACCAGGGCGCGGTAGCTGGGTGCCTGCGCGGCCTGCCCCTGGCGAGACTCGGACGCATCGGCGCCGATGTGCGTCACACGGCCTTCGAGCACGCCGTATTTCTGGAACGGAAACGCAGCGATCTTGAGCCGCACTTGCTGGCCGATCGCCACGAAGCCGGCGTCGTCGTTGCCGAGCATCACCTCGGCCAGCAGCGGTTCTTCTTTCGGCACGATGTTCATCAGCAAGGCGCCGGCCTGGACCACTGCGCCGACGCTGGTCACGGCAAGGTCCTTCACCACGCCGTCAGCCGGTGCCCGGATGTCCAGCTGGCCCTTGCGGATCGACGTCTTGTCCAGATCCTGGTGCAGGCGCCGGACCTGGGCCAGGGTGTCGACGCGTTCGTTCTCGAGCTGGGTCCGGTAGCTTGACCGCACGGCGTCCAGCTTGCGCTCGCCCTGTTCGATGGCCGCACTCAACCCGTGCACGGTCGACAGCTGTGCCTGCAGCTCCTGGCTCTTTTCGACGAAGTCGCGCCGGCGATCCGCCGCGACGAGCGACGAGATGAACCCGGCGCGCTCCAGCTGCTCGTGCTTTTCGGAGGCATTGCGGACGATCGGCAGGACTTCGCGCAGCTTGATGAGGTGCTGGTCGGCCGACGCCAGCTCGGCCCGGGCGCGAACCAGCGCAGCCTGCTCCTGGGCGAGAGCGTCCTGGTACGACTGGCGCCGTGCCGCGTATTGAGCGGCCATCTGCATTGCAATGTGCGGCGCCGCCCCCACGGCGGGAACGAACGGCCGGTCCGCCAGCTCGGCCTCGATCCGCTGGATCGCCATCTGCTTGTGCAAGGCCTCCTGTTCGAGGGCCGACACGTCCGTCTGCGCCAGGCTGGCGTCGAGCCGCAGGACCACCTGCCCCGTGCGGACCACATCACCGTCTTTCACCAGGATCTGCGAGACCACTCCCGCCTCGGCGGGCTGGACGACCTTGGTGTAGGTGGCAGGCACCAGCCGTCCTTGCGCTGTCGCGACGATGTCCAGGCGTGCCCACACCGCCCAGGCCACCAGCATTGCGAGCAGCGACACCACTGCCAGCATCGCGACCCGGGGCAGGCTGGAGGGAGGGCTCTCCTGCAGCGTTAGCAGGTCCGGCGCGAAGTCCCGCGCTTCCGGCGCCAGCGCCCTGCTCATTTGACCGCCCACGAGGGTTGCTGGACGTCGGTGCTGGCGGCCAGCGCGGCCAGCAGCAGGCTGTCCGTCGCCGGATTGCTGGTCGGCGTGATGGGGTTGCTCGCACCGGCCTCCTTGCTCACGACGAGGTCGGTGCCTGCCTGGAGAGCGACCCAGGGGTCGACGATGACAGGCCCCGGCGGAGCGCCAGGCGCCATCGTCACCGCTTGCCAGTTGCTGCCGGTCTGCTCCTTGGCCTCCTTGCGTACCGCGTCAACCGTCATGTCCGTGCCGTAACCCTGCGTCGTCGTGTACGTCGTCGCATAGTCGAACGCCAGATCACCGCCCAACGCGCTGGTGTTGCTTGCCCCGATGAACGCGGAATTCAGCGCCGGCTGGAGCGCCCATGCCCCAAGCGACGCATTGGCCTTGCGGGCGGCGTCGTATTGCTGCGTGATCGCAGTGAAGTCGAAAGCCACAACCTTGTTATCCAGCAGCTTGTTGGTCGAGGCTGCGTTGTAGTCACCGCCGACGGTCACGACCTGGAGCGTGCTGATGGCCTTGCTGTCCTGGCCCGTGTACCAGTTCTTCGACGTAACCTGGTCGGCGGCGCCCAGCCCGAGAATCAGGTCGCCTCCCCTGCGGGTCAACGTGAGATCGGCGTAGCGAATCCCACCTCCCAGACTCAACACGTCTGCTGCACCGGAACCGGGCGTGGCCAACAGCGTGTCTTGACCGTCGCCACGATTGAATGCGATGACGTCGCGCCCCGCCCCACCCGTCACGACGTCAGCGCCCTTGCCTGCCGCAATGAAGTCGGAGCCGTTGCCGGCGTCGATCGTGTCGCTGCCGGTGCCGCCATCGACAACATCGTTTCCGGCGCCAGTGGCGATCCGATCCGCGCCAGCGCCCGCCACGACGACATCGGACCCGCTACCGGAGCTGATGATGTCGTCGCCAGCACCCGCCGCGATCAGGTTGTCGCCGCCGCCTGCATCCAGCACATCGTTGCCCGTTCCGCCCCAGAGCTGGTCGGCGCCGTCTCCTCCGGCGAGCTTGTCGTTGCCCCCTTCGCCGTAGAGCTTGTCGTCGCCGCTACCTCCATTGAGGGTGTCCGAAGCAGAGCGGCCCACCAGGACGTCATTGCCCCTGCCCCCCGACAACGTGGTCGCCCCGGCGCTGCCAACCATGACGTTGGCTTGGCCGTTGCCACTGGCGACCAGGGAGGCAGAACCCAGCAACATCAGGTTTTCGACGTGCTGCGGCAACACGAAGTTGACGGAAGAGGCGACCGTGTCGATGCCGCCATTGCGCAGTTCGACGACGGTGTCGCCTGACGAGCGATCGCGTTCGTCGTCGCGGCTGTCGCCTCGATCAGCGCCGTGACCCTCATCATCATCGTCATCCCGGTCGTCGGCGTCGGTGCACGCCCCGGAAGAAGCGTCGACAAAGTAGGTGTCATCCCCCTTCCCTCCAATCAGCGTGTCAGCCCCTTTTGCGCCATCGATCACATCGGCATAGTCCGTTCCGATCAGCCTGTCATTGCGGTTGGTCCCGATCAGCGTGACGCCGGCCGCTTCGTCCCGGCCGGCGATCTCCACGGTGAGTTGGGCCATCGAAGTGGCACCGTGTTGATCGGACACGGTGTACGCAAAGACTTCATTGGCGATCTGACCGGCCGACAGCGCCTGCACAGCCGCGCCACTGTTCGCAAGGCTGTAGGTGTAGCCGCCTTGCGTATCCAGCACCAGCGTGCCGTACTGGCCGGCACGGCTGCCAGCATCGCTCACCGTCAGGATGTCTCCCGCATCGACGTCACTGTCGTTGGCCAACACGTTTCCCGAGGCGGAGAGGACGTCGTCCTCGCTGACCGCGGCGACATCGACTTGTGCCACCGGACCGTCGTTGACGCCAAGAACGTCGACCTGCACCGCCGAATCGCCAAGCCACCGGCCCGTCACGGTGTCAAAGCTGCTGTAGAAACCGAGGGACTCGGTGAACGATTGTCCCTGGCCCAAGGCCTGGAATTCCAGCGACGCGGTGTCCAGCGTGTAGGCGAAGGAACCGTCCTCACCCGCCGACGCCGTTCCGAGTTCACCGGACCACGCAGACGGAAACGCGAGGCTCAGCCGGTCCCGGAAGACCGGGTCGGCGTCGTTGTCCAGCAGGTTGCCGACCACGCTTGCGGCGCCTGGCGCCACGGTAAAGAGGTCGCCCCGTGGCTTCATCAGCACGAAGTCGTCAAGCGCGGCGACCACACCCTCGGTGCAGAACGAAACCGCGCTGATCCGCTCCGCGCCCGCATCGAGCCAGCCGCGCAAGGTGACTTGCACGCCATTGGAGGCATCAGGTTGGCCAACACGGATCAACAGGTCACTGGCATCCGCACGGTAAGAAAGTTCTTCGGGCCGGATGTCGCCGCTGAAGTGCAACTGCCCGCCCGCGTTGTCATCGACGGTGTCTTGACCATCTCCGCGCGAGAAGACATAGGTGTCGAAACCATCACCGCCCAACAGCAGATCGTCGCCTCGCCAGCCGGCCAGCACGTCGTCGCCACCGCCACCATCGAGCGTGTTGTCGCCGCTGTTTCCGATGAGGATGTTGGCTGCTGCATTGCCGAAGGCCACAAGGGCCTGGTCTCCATCGAGCACCAAGCCCTCGACGTTGTCGGCCAGGACATACTGGTCCAACGTGGTCCGAACGATGTCCTGCCCCGCATCTGCCGCCTCGATGACCACATCACCGGCATCATCGACCACGTAGGTATCGTCACCCGCCCCGGCCGCCATGATGTCGGCGCCGGCGCCGCCATCGAGGGTATTTCGCCCGCTATTCCCGCGCAGGATCTGTGAGCCCGCGTCGGTCGCCGCGTCGATGTCCAGATCCGGCGCGCTATCACTGAGTTCCACCGCTTCGATGTTGGAGAGAACGACGCTGGCGCTCGCGATGACCTTGTCGTTGCCCTGGCCCTGCGCTTCGACGACCGTGTCCGTGACCCAGGTGGCGAGAGCAGCGCCATCCATCCCGAACCGGTGGTCAACATCGCACCAGTCGAACGATGCGACCCGGCCGTCCGGATTGGGAGTGGACTCCCCGTCCACGTAGTACGTGTCGTCACCGCTTCCCCCGATCAGGACGTCAAGGCCCTCGCCGCCGTCCAGAACGTCGTCGTTGGTGGAGATGGCGCTTGCAAGGACCACGCTGATGAAGCCCCCTTCCAGACTACCAACGACGCTGACCTCGATGGGGCTGGGGTTGTCCGCCCCCCCGATCAGGACATCCTCGCCAGCGCCGCCGAAAAGCACGTCGTTGCCGTCACCGCCATCGAGCACGTCGTTACCGGCACCACCATCAAGGAAGTCGGCGCCGCTGCTTGCCAACGCATGTGCCAATGGGCCGTCGTCATGGCCGTCGCCGAAGTCCAGTTGCTGCGCCAGCATTGCCTGCATATCGGCTGGCAGTCGGTCCCTGGGCCAGTAGACGGTGGCAAAGGTTCTTCCGCCCGGTCCACCCTCGTGCTGTTCCGGCGACGGAATCCCAATTCCAGAAACGGCGAAATAGGCGTCCCGCTCCCCTGCGGGAACAGTGGTGCGCAAGCCGTATTGCACCTGCAAGCCGTCCCAGTCCAATGGTGCGGAGCGTGGCTGCCAGGTGGCCAGCAAGCTGTCCTGGACAAAACCGCCGCCCTCCCAGGTGAGGCTCCCGTCAGGCTGGATGAACAGCGCCTGCGACGGATCCGTCTTTCCGAGCCAGTAGGACACGTAGAACGGGACCGGCTCCAGAGCTTCATCTGGCGATGCGGGAACCTTGAAGGCGGAATAGGGGGAGGGTTCGTACAGGCGCGAGCTGTCCTGTGAAATGTCGGACGAAAAATCGGCAAGCAGCCGCTCAAACGTGCGCGGCGCCGGCGGGCCCAGGCGAAAGAGGGCATCCATCGCTCCGGCGATGCCGAAACCGTACGGTTCGGGAATGACGGCGCTGCGACTTTGTCCACCATCAATTCTGTCGTTGCCGGAGCCACCGGCGATGAGATCGTTACCCGCCCCGCCCAGGATGAGGTTGTCGTCGCCGCCGGCCACGATGTAGAGATTGCCGCCAGAAGCGGAAGCGTCCAGTTCCTCGACGTTTTCCGCCAGGTTCAGGGCGACCGTCCGAAACGCTCCGGCGTCCAGCAGCACGCGGTCATAGCCGCCCCCCGCGTACTCCACCAGGCTGACGTCGCCGTTGGACACTTTGTAGAGATCGTCGCCCTCGCCACCGACGAGAGAAGCGGATCCTCGCGTGCTGACCAGCGTATCCCGCCCGGCCCCACCATCGAGCAGCGCGCCAAGCCCGGAACCCGCGTCCAGGAAATCGTCGCCGGCCAGGCCATAAAGGCTTTCTCCTCCCTCCCGGCCGAGGATGACGTTGTCGAGCGAGTTGCCGATCCCCGTCAGCCCGTAACCGAACATCGTCAGGTTTTCGAAGTCACCCTGCAAGGTGTAGTCGATGAATGAGAACACCGTGTCCGTGCCCTCATCCGCCGCCTCGATCAGCACGTCGTCGATGTCGTCGACCACATAGCTGTCGTCGCCGCCGCCCCCGACCATCAGGTCGGCACCGGTTCCGCCATCCAGGAGATTCGAAGAAGCGCTGCCAAAGAGCTGGTCGCTGCCGTCGTCGCCGAACAGGTAGTCCTGCCCCTGGGTCCCGAGCAGGATGTCGTCGCCGGCGCCACCGCGGAGCACGTCGATGCCACCGCCGCCGTCGAGGATGTTGTCATTGCTGTTGCCAATGATCTCGTTGGGAAGATCGTTACCGCTCCCCAAGGTCGCAGAGCCCTCCTCCAGGACCAGGTCCTCCACGAATTCACCCAACGTGAAGTCGATCCTGCTGCGGACAACGTCGTGTCCGCCTTGCGCCAATGCGACGACACGATCGTTCGCATCGTCGACGGCGTATTCGGTATCGCCCGTGCCGCCGACCATCACATCGGCCCCGGTTCCGCCGTCCAGCCGATTCACACCCCCGCCGCCAACGAGAACGTCGTCGCCACCCAAGCCGAACAGCTCGGTCACGGTTCCCGCGCCGAAGCTTTCCAGCCGGTTGTCCAGCGCATTGCCGGTGCCCACCATTTCCGCGCCGTCTGGCAGGTGACGAAGCAGCAGGTTCTCGAAGTTGTCGCCCAGCGTGAACGATTCATAGACGTCGACCGTGTCGGTGCCGCCGTCTTCGGCCTCGAAGAGCTGGGTGCCGCTGGCGGCGAAGCCAAAACGCAGGCCGTTGATCGTGTCTTCCCGGTAGGTGTCATCGCCATCGCCGCCAGCCAGCGAATCGCCCCCGCGGCTGTTCAACAGCGTATCGTCGCCGTCTCCACCGAACAACTGGTCCCGGCCGTCTTCTCCCCGGAGAATGTCGCTGCCGTCGCCGCCCTGCAGGATGTCGTCACCCTCCGCGCCCCAGAGGCTGTCGTCTCCGGCGCTGCCATCCAGCCGGTCATTTCCCTGGTCTCCATAAAGCCGGTCGTTCCCGGCTCCGCCGACCAGGACGTCATTTCCCTCGTCGGCTCGAAGTTCGTCGTCGCCGTCGTCGCCCGCGAGCAAGTCGTCACCTTCGCGCCCGAGGAGATGGTCGTTCCCGGCTCCGCCATGCAGGCTGTCGTTTCCGTTGCGGCCGAACATCTCGTCGTTGCCGCCTTCGCCGAACAGCGAACTTCCACTCACGCTGGCATACAGGTAGTTGCGCAGGTCGTTTCCGATTCCGGTGTGGTGATCCGTGTCGGTCATTTCCAGCCATTCGACATCGGTGCCCTGGATGCTGAAGTCGCTCTCCGCCAGCACGGTGTCGAAGCCCTCGCCCATGAGTTCCACCACCGTATCGCCGGCGTCCTGGACGATATAGACATCGTCTCCCGCGCCCCCGGTCATCACGTCCAGGCCGGCACCCCCTTCGAGGGTGTCATCGCCGTCCGTCCCCAGCAGCGAATCGTTCCCACCGAACCCCCACAGGCGATCCCGCCGCCATGTTCCGGTCAGGGTGTCATCGCCATCGGTGCCGAAGAAGCTCAGGCCCTGTCGCCGGAACAGGTCATCAATGCCAAAGCCCTTCTCGTACACGAACCCCAGTTCGTGGACGGTGAGGATCATGGACTCGACCGAACTCGTTGCGTCGTGGTCGAGGACATCGAATCCCTCGATTTCCACCAACTGTCCCGTGACAGCGTTGTAGATGCCGAGGTTGTCGGCCTTGCTCCCGAGAACGAAGTGCGTTGCATAGGCTTCCCAGCCCAGGTCAAGCACGTCCGCGTTGCCCCCATCGTCCGCGATCGTCTTGACGCCCTGGTCGCCACGCACGACGTAGGTGTCATTGCCGGCGCGCCCCTCCATGCGATCGTTGCCATCCATGCCGCGCAGCCGGTTGTCAGCGTCGTTGCCCTGCAGACGGTTGTTTGCGCTGTTGCCGGTTGCAGACTCAGCCTCCCCCGCCAGCACCAGATTTTCGACATGGCTGGGCAACACATAGCTGAGACCTGCGATCACCGTGTCGGAGCCCTGCCCGCTTTTCTCGATGACCATGTCCCCAGAGTCGTCGACCCGGTAGGTGTCGTCGCCAGCGCCGCCTTCGAGGACATCTGCCCCCGCGGCACCATCAAGGACGTTATCACCAGCGTTCCCGACCAGGTGATTGGCCTCGTCATTACCCGTCGCATTGATCGCCTGGCTTCCGGTCAGCAGCAGCGTCTCGACATTTGCCGCCGTGAGGACGTAGTCCACCGAGGCGGCGATCGTGTCCTGGCCTTCGCCCTCGAACTCGATGATCTGGTCTTCACCCTGGCCATCCACCACATAGACATCGTCGCCTTGTCCGCCCAACAGCTGGTCCACGCCCAGGCCGCCAGTCAGTCGATCGTTGCCCTCGTTCCCGGCCAGCACGTCGTCGCCGTCGCCGCCGTCCAGGATGTCGTTGAATGCCGTGCCATTGAGGAGGTCATCTCCGCTTGTGCCGTGGTCCGAGAAGCCAAGCTGCTGGATCATCTCCTGCGCGGTCAGAACGACAGACTGACCGTCTGCCGTTGAAAACACGAAATTCTCGATCGCGCTGATTGATGCAGCATCGTCGGCGTCGAAGCCTTCGATGTGCACCTCCTGGCCGGTTGTCGTGTTTCGCAGCAGCAGGCTGCCGCGCCCGAGCTCCGTCTCGCCAAGCCCCCAGCCCAGGTCCAGCGTCTCGGTGCCGCTTTCGTCCACGAGGACCTTGTTGCCATGCGTACCGAAGATGCCAAACCGGTCGTTGCCGGCGCCGCCATCGAGCATGTCGTCGCCGTCGCCGCTGTTCAGGATGTCGTTGCCGGCGCCGCCGGCAATCTGGTCGCTGCCGTCACCGCCATAAATGCTGTCATCGCCTTCGCCACCTTGTAGTGTGTCGTCACCGCTCCCGCCGACCAGGACATCGGCCCCCGTGCCCCCCACCAGCAGGTCGTTGCCGGCATCACCGGACAATTGGTCGTCACCGGCGCCACCAATCAGGGTGTCGTCGCCACCGCCGCCGAACAGCCGGTCATCGCCATCGCCGCCGTCGAGCAGGTCGGCGCCGTGATACTGGACGGCGACGTCGTCGCCATCGCCGTACAGCTCGTCATCGCCCGCGCCGCCGTACAACTGGTCGTCTCCGCCCTGACCGAAGAGGGAGTCGTCCCCTGCCTCGCCATCGAGGTAGTCGTCCCCATGGAATTCACCGTCGAGATCCGCCGAGTCGCCTTGCAGCGTGTCGTCGCCCTCACCGCCGAACAGGGCGTCGTCCTTCCCCCCTCCAAACAGCGTGTCGTCGCCGTCTTCCCCGTCGAGGTAGTCGTTGCCGTGCATGGACCCGGCAAGTGCCGGCCCATCGTCTCCAGCCAGTTGGTCATCGCCCATGCCGCCATACAGAGTGTCGTCACCCCCACCGCCATAAAGCAGGTCGTCGCCATCTTCTCCATCCAGGTAATCGTCACCCCATGCGTTCGGGTCAGTTGCCGCATCGCCCTTCAGGTGCTCAGCCGATGTGTCACCCCATAGCACGTCGTCACCAGCACCTCCGTAGAGAACGTCGTCCTTGCCGCCCCCTTCGGCAACATCGTCGCCGTCCTCCCCGTCGATGTAGTCCTCGCCCTGGAACTGAAGGTCGATGAAAGTCTGGCTGTCGCTGTCGCCACCCCCATCGCCGAAGATCCTGTCGTCCCCCTCACCGCCGAAGATGTCGTCGCTGCCGCCGCCGCCATTGATCTCGTCGTCCCCTGCCCCGCCATCGATGAAGTCGCTGCCGTGCCGGCTGGCAGCGACGCTATTGAGGTAACCGGCCTTGACGAGCCCATCGCCGTCAAGCACGTCATCGCCGTCGCCACCTTCCAGAATGTCGTCCCCGGCGAGGCCTTCGATCCGGTCGTCACCCGCGCCGCCCTGGACCCGATCGTCGCCCCAGCTGGCGATGACACGGTCGTCACCGGCCCCTGCGTCGATGGAGTCGCTCTGCGAGTCGGTCCGCGTTTCCATCATGCCGTTCCAGACATCCACTTTCGAGTCGCTGGTGTCCGGATAGACGCCCCACATGGCGCCAAGCGCGCCTGTTTCGGTGTTTGCCGGCTGTCCCCAGTCGGCCCAGCGATCCAGAGGACCGAACTGCTGGCGATCGGGCAGGATGTCGGCCGAACTGCTGATGTAGTCGTCACCGTCGCCGCCCAGGATCCGGTCATTGCCTGCGCCCCCGCCGATCATGTCGTCGCCGGCGCCGCCGTCGATCTGGTCGTCGCCGGCTTTCCCGGCGATCAGGTCGTTGCCGGTCTTGCCATCGATCTTGTCCTTTCCGGCTGTTCCATACAGCGTGTCATCCGTGACCTCGATGTCGTCGCTGGCGACTTCCTTGTACCCAACGACTTCGTGCGTATCGTTGTAGATCGGGACGAGCGTCGGATCGGTCGTGCCTTCGACCAGGTTGTTGTTGGCGTCCGTGACGAAGTAGAGCTCTTTGGGTTCCACCACCGTGAGCTCGGTGCCGTCGAGCGCGCGCCGCGTAATGGGGTAGTAGCCGTTGGTCTCGGTCTTGACTACGCTGTCGCCGGTGATGGTGAAGTCTGGTTCGTCGCTGGCATCCAGGCTCAGGCCCCAGCTATTGGAGGTCGCGGTTCCATCCTTACCCTGGTACGTGACGCTCAGGGAACCCTCGGCGTCCTCGTCCAGATCGCCATCCTGCACCAGGGCGAAGGTGACCAGCGTCTGGCCTTCTGCCAGCACGATCTCCGCGCCGTCAGCATCGACCGTTTCGTCTCCAAGGATCGCCTTAAGACCCCTTCCGGCAAGGCCGGCCAGCTTGAGCAACAGGCTATCACCCGCTTTGGCGTCCTGGCTCAGCGAGATGGTGAAAGTGACACCAGCCCCTTGCGTGACCGTCGAAGGCGTCGCTTGCAGGTTATCCGTATCGGCGTTGATGTCTCGCCAGAAGTTGCCGCCGCCGCCCTTTACCAAGGCCACGTCAGGCAGGGCATCGAGCTCGATGCCGAGGTACCCGCCATCCAGCGCCTTGGCCGGATCGAAGTTGTTGATCGTGATGGTGTTGGCGGTGTCAGTGCCTTTGACGATGACCGCTTTGTAGCCGGTCGTCGATGACGATGAGTCAATCACCGCCAATCCCGCATACTGGCCGCCACCCATGTCGAACGCGTAGCCGCCGCGCCTTCCGGCGCCCTTGAACGCGCTCAGCGCCTTCGTATCGATCAGGATGCTGCCTTGGCCGTCGCTGTCGGTGACGGTGTCCTTGCCGAAGGCGTCGTCGAAGCGGTACGTATCATCCCCAGCGCCGCCCCGCAGGATGTCGTCGCCTGCTTCGCCGCTGATGAAATCGTCACCCGCTCCGCCGATCAACGTGTCTTTGCCATTCCCTCCGTAAAGGTCATCGATGCCGCCGTTCCCCTCGATGTAGTCATCGCCATCTTTACCGTCGATGAAATCTTCGCCGCCACCCCCGTAGAGGTGATCACCCAACGAGTTGTCCGTGCCTTCGAAAAACTCGTTCAGGTCAGTGCCAAACACCACTCTATTTGCCGGAGCGTTGGCGCCCACACCGTTGACTCGCTGCTCAAGGGAGATTTCTCTGGCATTGTCGTAAAAGTCGGTGTTCAAAATCCCAACGGCCCTCTCACGGTTGAGCCGGTTGCGCTGCAGCAGAGCGAGCAACATGGAAGCGCGGTCCTTCACCCAGCCTTCGCTGTAGCTCAAGTCGGAACCGTCCTTCTCACGCGCGCTCGCGTCTGACTGCCATGCACTGAACTGTTCAGTCCATGCGCTGCTCCATAACGCATCCAATGCACTTTGGTCGTCCGGATCTCTCGCTTTGAACGCAAACGGGCTCAGTGATTCAAGCGCGGCAAAGGCGGCGAAGTCGGTTTTGGCACGTTCAGCGAGAGACCCACTCACACTCTGGATCAGGACTTTTCCAAGAAGGGCCTGGTAGTCGTTGTCCACTGATATTAAGGCCAAATTCCTCTGCAGCTCAGTGCGGCCGGTATAGCCATCAGCGCCCGCTATGCGCGCCCACGTGCCGCCTCGAGGATCCCCCTTAAGTTGCGTCCACCTTTCTAAAGAGTCGACTGCCAAGTAACTGCCCAAGGCGTTGACAATGTTCTCCAGCAAGTCTCCTTCAGCGCTGCCTTGCCCGTCATTCCTCTCTCCCTTCAAGTAGGTAGCCGCCTTAAAGATGTCAGCCAAGGGCGCACCAGGATCGATCTGTGCCAGCAAATTCTGCACGCCCAGTGAGTCGACCATTAGCGTAAGGCTGTGCGTGTCACCAAAGTCATTCACTGCAAAATTGGGTTGGAGCAGCTTGAACTCTCCTGGCTTCAGAAAGCCCGCAATCAGGCTCGTTACCGCATTGCCCCTGAAGAGCGGTTGGTCTTCAATCAAAACGGGGACCCTCAGCCCGTAGTGATACTGCGAATTTGCGACTGCAGAAGGCGGGTTCGCCCCGTACAAGTCATAGAAATGGCCGTAGGCTCCTCCAGGGCCCACGGACCGACCGTAATAGCCGAAAAACCCCGCTGCCAGCGGCGCCGACCGAAAACTGTCGGTGTTGTTAGCTGCATGCAATACAGCGAGTTGGTAATCGACGCCAGTCGCCTCGATGCTCGCAACGGGCACATCAAGAGTAGACGCCACATCGTTCGTACCGCTCGGAATCCCCGCGCTGGCTCGCTCTGCTTCAGCGACCACAAGTTGCACCCGGGTCATCGCCGCACGGAGCTGCGCGATATCTGCCGCCAAATCCGGATCGATCTGGTCTAACGGCGGAGTCAACTCGCCTATATGCGAGAGAGCTGACGCCACTTCGACTGAAGTCACTATCGAATTCGCATGGAAGGTTCCAGCAATCTCCTGGTAAATATTCCGTCCCGCCTGCGTCGTAAAAAGATCCGTATTGCCCAGGAATGTGCGCCGGCTGTTGAAATCCGAGATCGCATCAGCCAGCGTTCCGGTCTTGACGATTCCAACACCGGCTCCATTGAACGTGTATACGGATTCCGCTTCGGCAGGATGAAGTCGCTTGAACGCCGTGGCCAAGTGGCCGCCCAGACTATAGCCAGTAACATTTACGCTTTGGCCCAGGGGGATTTTTCCACTTCCCTTTAGTCCCGCGTACCACCTCTCCATGTCACCTATCTGTCCAAACGCCCAACCCGTCCGCCTTATTTCAAGGGCATCTGTCGCTTCGCTGTCGCGCGCGGAGTCGTCCGCGAATTCTGTCGAGCGAAATGAAATAACCAATTCGCCCTCTTGAATCCCTCGGGAGGTGTCCGTACGCAGCGCCCGGAAAAGCGTCCCTGAGAAACCACTGGGGGTGTTGCTGAGGTGTTCAACGACTGTCCAATCCTTACTGAATTCCTCGGCCTCAGCATCAGTAAACCTTATAGACCGATCGTTTCCACTTCTAAGAATGGCCAGCGCATTCCCTTCAAGTGACCCCGAGAATATCGAACCAGCCGCTGCCACTTGTAGATTGAATAGCGCCTCAGCGGCCATTTGCACCGTAGCGTACTTAAGATACTCCGCTGCTTCGCTTGCCATGGCTACCTCACTTTGGTCGGTTTCAATACCTTGTCAACAAAGAACCGGGTCGAGGCCCCACTCCAGCCAAGATGCCGCGGACATTGCACCGCAAAGGCCCACGGCGAACGTTCGCCAACCGTGCTTCCTTGTCCTGGTTCCATCGCATACCAAATCTTTTCAGCGAGCAACTCGCCTGTCACATTGTCCGTAACCGTCACCTTGGTTCCTGCGACCCACAGCCTTCGATCAGTGGGCTCAGTCATGTTTACAAAACCCACCGCGTAACGCGACGGCTCACCGGTAAACACCTGCTTTGACATCTCGCGCGCCGCTGGAAGAACCAAACGAAAACGATTAACTACCCCAGTAGAGTCACGCATGTCTACGAACTCATAGCCAGGGAGATCGGAAGGAACGTTATTCAGATAGCCTCTGTCATTGCGCTTGTCCTGATACTGTTCCCAAAGAAGGAATGTCATGACGTAGCCCTCGTCGCCAGGCTCATTGGGGAGGGCGGCATCAGGCCAGTAAGGGTCCTGCAAAACGGAAGCAGAGGTACCCCGTTCTCGGACATTCAAGAGGAGTATTCCCTCCACATCCTCCACAGTTCTAAATATCTTCTCGCCGGCCGTTGTACAGCGCCTTTCGAAAAGGGATCGGGCCTGGGACAAGCGCTTCTCGTAATCCCGCACAGCTGCATTTTGCTTCTGAAGTTCCTGAACCGCGGTCAACCCAGGCAACAGAAGCAAGGTTCCGACTACAGTCGCTGCGAACACTTTCGTCCGCCTTTTTGTGGGCGACAGAAATGCGAGGCCGACGCCGATAACCGCCATCAGCCCAAGAGCCATTCCAGCCGATTGCAACAGCTCTCTCGTTAGCCAATAGTCACGCATGCGCCCTCCTCTCCATAGTCCGCCCATAGAGAACAGCGCCGGAACTCGCCTTTGTGCGATCTCACACGGAATGGGAATGAATCGTAATGGTTCTTCGTAGCTGGAATGCGCAATTGAGGGGACGTCCCAACACTTTGCAAATGATCGGACGGAGGATCTGCATAAGCGTCAAGAGCCGGACGACGAGGCGCCATGTAGCCAGCTATGTGAGTTCGTAAGGGGCTTCCTCCCCCTACGGACGATTCGCAAGCTCTTTTCATACGCTTCTCAGTCCTTATGCAGGTTGTCACCCACTCGGGCAGCCGAGGGCGCAAGCACCTGAAACTGATGCACCCCCCCGTTGTCGATCCTCAGCACCGCATCAACCCGCAGACTTTTCGGCAATGCATGCGTGATGAAAAGGATCGTGACCTTGCCCTTGAGCTGGTTGACCGTCCTCGCGAACGCCTCCGCAGTCTCGCTATCCAAGGCGCTGGTCGCTTCGTCAAAAATGAGGATCCGGGGCCGCTTGAGCAGCGCCCGTGCAATCGCGAGCCTTTGCTTCTGACCGCCAGAGAGCCCGGCTCCGCGCTCGCCGATCTCGCTTTGATAACCCTGCGGCAGCGCTTCCACCACTTCATGAACGCCAGCCATGCGGCAGGCCTGCGCAACCTGGTCGAGCGTTGCATCAGGATTGCCGGCCTGCAGGTTGGCAAGAATCGTCCCGCTGAAGAGCACTGTCTCCTGCGGCACCACACCGAACCAGGAACGCAGTTCGTTGGCGCCCAGGTTTCGGATGTCGACGCCGTCGATTCGGATGCCACCTTGCGTGGGAGGGTAGAAGCCGAGCAGGAGCTTCGCAAAGGTGCTCTTGCCGGTGCCGCTCGGCCCCATGATCGCCACGGTCTGTCCCGGCTCGACGACAAGATCGAGCCCGCTGTAGAGCAGGGGCCTGTCCTCGCCATATCGAAAGGCCAATCCGGAAATCTCCAGCAGTCCACGCCCATCGTTCTGACGTTGCGGAGTCATGCTGTATGGCTCAGCTGGCGCGTTCATGACATCGCCCAGGCGCCGGACCGACAGGCTGGCCTGCTGGAACTGCGACCACAGGCCGACAAGACGCAAGACCGGCTGGCTCAACTTGCCGGCGAACATCTGGAACGCAACCAGCATGCCGATGGTGAACGTCGGATTCGTCATCACCGTGTATGCGCCAAGCACCAGGATCAGCAGCGTGATCAACTGGTCCATGCTGTTGGCGAAGGTGTTGTACGTGTTGCCGATCTGCTTGGTCCGAAAGCCGCTCGCCAGGTACGTCGCCAGGTAGCCGCTGTAACGCTGGCGCAGCTGTGGCTCCATTTGCAGTGTCTTCACGGTCTCAAAGCCGGCGATGTGTTCGGTGACGAATGCTTGGTTGCGCGCGCCCAGCATGAATTGCTCGTTCAGCTGCCTCTGGAAGATCGGTGCCATGACAAGACTGGCGATCGCGATCACCAGGACGACGCCGACGCACAATGAAGTCAACAGCGCGCTGTACGACAGCATCACAGCCAGGCAGATCAACAGGAACGGCAGGTCGAGCAGCAAGCTGATGGCCGCGCCGGAGACAAATTCCCGGATGTTTTCCACCGCATGAAGGCGGGCCGCCACCACGCCGGTCGGCCGCCGCTCGAAATAGGAAACGGGCAGCTTGAGCAGGTGATCCCAAACGGCTGCGCCGAGAACGGCATCGACGCGATTGCCGGTGTGCAGGACCAGGTACTGCCTCCCCCAACTGAGAACGGCATTGAAAACCAGCAGGATCGCCATCACTGCCGCGATCGCGAGTAGCGTGCTTTCAGTGCGATGGACAACCACCTTGTCGACGATGACCTGAGTGAACAGCGGTGTCGCCAGCGCAACCAGTTGCAGCGCCAATGATGCAAGCAGAACGTCGCGCCAGACCTTGCGATGGCGCAGCAGTTCTGGACCGAACCAGCTGAAGCCGAATTGCCTCGTCACGCCTGCGCCGCGACCTGCTTTTGCATCCGCATCGTTCGCGGCCTGGACTTGTGGAGCGATGATCCATCCAGTGCCGGCCAGCCGCGCGTCGAGGTCAGCCAGCGTCATCGGCTTGGGCGCATTGGTGCCACCTTCGAACAACACCACCGCTTCGTCGGTGGCCGCGGTGATGAGCCCCAGCCGGTCCGTCGAATCGTCGCCTTTGAGCACGACCACCACCGGTAACGGAAGGCGAGCGAGCTTCGCCGCTGAAACCGTGATGGTCTTGATATGAAAACCAAGCGTCCTGGCAGCGTGCACGAGATTGCCCACGCTGCCTTCACCGGGGAATTCACGCGCGATCAGGTCGGCGGAGAACGCAGCGCGGTGCAAGGCCGAGACGCTTCCCAGCGCCCACAGCAGGTCCGCCTGCGGGAACGCACTTGCCTTGGGGGCCGTTGGCCCCGCCCGTGAATGCCAGAACAATTTCCCCCCCTGCGCCTGACGACGCCTGGCTTTGCCCGTCGCAATCTTTGAGCGATATTTACTACCAAATGCCTCAGGCGGAAACCCCCAATCTGTCAGGTTTGACGGGGGGTGCGGGAAATTACCTAACCTTCACAATGGAGCTCTGAACTTATTGCTGAGCGACGCTCTCTCAGAATCTCCCGCGCAGGAAGCCCCCATGAAGATCCCACTCGTCCTCACGCTCTCCTTCTGCTCGGCCACGGCGTTCGCGGCCCTGGGCGGAGCGCCGTCGATGCCGGTGCCGCGCGTCCTGTCCGGCAGCGCGGCCGCAGCTTCCGCCACCGCGCCCGCCGCGTCGTTCACCGAATCGACCCGCACCCTGGAGTCGGGCACGCAGCTGCACGAGTGGGTCAACGCCGCGGGCACCGTGTTCGCCATCGCCTGGTCCGGCCCCTACCTGCCCGACCTGCGCGAGCAGCTCGGCACGCACTTCCAGGCCCTCACGGACGCGCAGCAGCAGCGAAGCGGCTCCCGCTCGCGCGTGAGCGTGCAGCAGCCCGACCTGGTGATCGTCTCGGGCGGCCGCATGGGCGCCTTCGAGGGCCGGGCCTGGATCCCGTCCCTGCTCCCCGCCGGCTTCGACACCGCCGCCATCAAGTAGGACCGCTGCAATGACGACGCGATCGACCTCCCTCCTGTCCGCCCTGCGCGGCACCCGCGCGGCACTGGCCGCGGCGTTGTTCTCGGCCGTGCTGGCGGCCTGCGGCGGCGGCGGCAGCTCGGCCCCGGCCGAGACGCCTGTCACGCCGAACGCGATGGTTCCCACTCCCCCGGCGCCCGGGCCGGCGGCGCCCACCGTGCAGATCAGCTTCAGCGCCTCGCCGGTCTTCACCGGCCAGGCCAGCACGCTGGCCTGGACCACCAGCAATGCCACCGTCTGCACCGCCTCCGGCGCCTGGAGCGGCACGCAACCAGCATCGGGCTCGATCCCCGTGGCGCTGCCCGGCGCTGGCTCGCCCACCTTCACGCTCTCGTGCACCGGCGCCGGCGGCACGGCCAGCGCCAGCGCCACGCTCTCGGTGGCGCCGGCCAACGTGCTGGCCGTCACGGTGGACCACGGCCCCACCAGCGGCTCGTTCAACATGCCCTTCGTCAGCGTGACGGTCTGCGTGCCCGGCACGCAGAGCTGCCGCACGGTGGATCACATCCTGGTGGACACCGGCTCCGAGGGCCTGCGCCTGATGGCCTCGGCGCTGGACCCGACGTTCAACCTGCCGGTGATCGGCAACGCGGCCGGCGCGCCGCTGGCCGAGTGCGGGCAGTTCGCCAGCGGTTTCACCTGGGGCTCGGTGCGGCGCGCCGACGTCCGGCTGGCCGGGGAGCAGGCCACCGCCATTCCGATCCAGGTGATCGGCGATGCCGGCGCGGCGTATGCCACCGTTCCGTTCGCCTGCCGCGGCACCGGCGCCAACATCGGCTCGGTGGACGCGCTGGGCGCCAATGGCGTGCTGGGCGTGGGCAACGACAGACAGGACTGCGGCTCCCTCTGCGTCTCCACCGCCGCCGTGGGCGTCTATTACGCCTGCCCCGCCGGCGGCTGCGCCGCCACCACGCTGGCGCTGGCGTCGCAGGTGATCAACCCGGTGGCCGCGTTCCCGGTGGACAACAACGGCCTGTCGCTCACCATGCCGGCGGTTCCGGTCGGCGGCCTGAGCACCCTGTCGGGCACGCTCACCTTCGGCCTGGGCACCCAGGCCAACAACCAGATGGGCAACCCCACCGTCTACACCACCACCAACCGCGGCACGTTCACCACCCAGTACAAGGGGACGAACTACACCTCGAGCTTCATCGACAGCGGCTCCAACGGCAACTTCTTCGACGACAGCACCATCGCGCAATGCTCCTCCGGCTTCTATTGCCCGCCGTCGCCGCTGTCGCTCACCGCTGTCAACGTCGGGGCCAACGGCGCCAGCGGCACCGTCAACTTCATCGTCGAGAAGCTGCCGACGGTGGTGGGCGTGGTGGCGCTCAACGCGGCCGGCACCGCGGGCCTGCCCCGCACCTTCGACTGGGGGCTGCCGTTCTTCTTCGGGCGCACGGTGTCGGTCGGCATCACGGACGCCACCACGCCCAGGGGCATCGGGCCGTTCTGGGCGTATTGAGCCTTCAGCGGCCGAACAGGCCGCGCAGCAGGCCGGCGGGATTGACCGGCAGCACCGATGGCGGCTCGCTGCCCGTGTCCTGCCCGGCGCCGGCGCTCGGCGGCGGCGCGTTGTCGGCGCCCCTGCGACCCGGCGCGCGGCCGGCGCTGCGGGCGCCTTCCTCCTGGCCCAGCATCGCCATCGTGTGCGCCTTCACGCGCACCCGCACGGCCCACTCCGGCTCCCAGGCCGCGCGCGGGTCGGCGGGCCGCGGCGGATGGACGATGTTGCTTTCGCCGCCGTACGCGATCATCCGCAGCATCGGCGTCGCATCCTCCCGCGCGCCCGCCGCGGGCGCGAAGATGCCCCTGGGCACGGCGCAGCGGTTGACATCCGGGCGCAGCAGCACCCGCTCGCGGGTCCATTGGTCCAGGGTGGTGTTGGGCAGGTAGTCGAACAGGCCCATGCCGGTGTCGGGCGTCTCGGCGCTCGACCACATCACCATGTCATTGCCGCCGCCTACGGACATGGCATGCAGGTAATACGCGCGGGCATGCGGCACGGCCTGCCAGCTCACCACCATGCTGTCCTGCAGCTTGCCTTCGGTGCGCAGCTGGATCGGCGGCATCAGGTCTTGCGCGTCCGTGAGCGTGAAGCGCATGGACGCCGGCACGCCCTCGCCGCGCACCTGGTGCTCGCCCACCAGCGAGCTGTCGCGCGGCGGCATCACGCTGTTGCGCTCGTTGGGATAGAGCACGTGCTGCTGGCCCACCTTCGCGCCGCGGTCGGGCGCGCGCCGGCCGGAGAAGGCCGCGCCGAAGTCGGCGGCGCCGGCGCGGCTCAGGTCGATCACGCGCGGCTGGCCGGCACGCACGGTTTCTCCGCAGCCCCAGTAGATCAGGATGCGGCCGCGCGGCCGCTCCACGTCCTGCGGCACCTCGCCCGGCTCGCGCTCGCGTGCGCCGGCCTGGGGCCGGGGCAGCAGCAGGGGCAGGCTGTCTCCCATCCGCATCCCGGGCGGGATGACGTCGGCCGCCTCCGCGCCCGGCCTGAGGCTGTTGTAGAAGGCGATGTCCAGCACCCGGGCCGGCATCACGTGCATGCCGCGCGCCTGGCCGTACGAGCTGGACGCATTGTTGCCGCCGCCGCCCATCATCGAGCCCAGCATGCCGCCCATGCCGGCGGGCAATTCCATTTCAGGCATGCCGGCCATGCCGCCGGTGGAGACATCCAGCCAGAGCTGGGCCTTGGGTGGCTTGGTCTGCGCGTGGGCGCCCCCGGCCGCAAGGGCGGCGCCGAGCGCGAGCAAGGTGAAGAGGCAAGGACGACGGCTTGTGTTCATGATGACTCCAGAAGGGATTTCAGGCGATCGGGATCACGGTGAGGCTGCGGATGCCCTGCGCGCCGCGCACCAGCACGCCTTCGATGTCGGCGGTGGCGGACGGCCCGGTCATCAGCACGGCGTAACGCGCAGTATGAAAGCGCGGGTGGCGGTAGGCATCGTGCAGGTTGCGGACGATGGCCCTGGGGTCCAGCAGCACCACCAGGTGCTGCGCCAGGAAGCCGAGCGCATTGACGCCGAATTCGCGCTCGCTCAGCCACACCGAGCCGGTCTCCGCCACGCCGAAGGCCGCGCGCACCACGGCCACGTCCACGTCCTGCAGCTCGCGCGGGTCGCTGCCGGGGACCAGCTCACGCGTGCCGTGCACCTCGGGCGCGGCCGAACAGACGACGCGCGCCTGCGGAAAAAGCCGCGCGATGAAGGCCTCGACCGGGTCGGTGGGCTGCTGCGTCACCGTCCCGCCCATGCGGGCCAGCGCCTCGGTGAAAGCGGCCAGCGGGTCGGGCAGCGGCGGGCCGAACTCCGGGATCGCGGGCAGTTGCGTCGGCGCCGGCTGGTTGCGCCGCACGCTGGCCAGGATGAAGTCGCGGCTCTTCATGGCCGGGGCCGGTGCTTGAGGTACCACTGGCGGAAGGTCAGCTGCGGCGTGGCCGGCAATTCGCGCTGCTTGCCCCAGGCGTTGAACGGGTTGTAGACCATGAAGCGCGGCAGGTATTCCAGGCCGGCGGCTGCTGCCTGCACGGCGGCGCGGTACAGCCGCGGGCTGCCCAGGATGCGGCCGGCCACCCGCATCGCCTCCTTCTTGGCCATCGGCAACTGGTTGCGCTGCGCGATCACCGTGCGCCAGGCGTAGATCTGCTCGTGGATGTTGATCCGCACCGGGCAGACGCTGGTGCAGCTGCCGTTCATGGTGGAGGCGTACGGCAGCGCGCTGTATTTGCGCAGGTTGAAGGTCGGGTCGATGATCACGCCGATCGGCCCCGAGTAGGTGGAGCCGTAGCTCAGCCCGCCGCTGCGCCGGTATACCGGGCAGGTGTTCATGCAGGCGCCGCAGCGGATGCACTTGAGCGAGGTCCAGAACTGCTGCATCCCGAGCCGCTCCGAGCGGCCGTTGTCCACCAGCACCACGTGCATCTCGGTGCCGGGCCGGGGCGCGCGGAAGTGCGAGGTGATCTGCGTGATGGGCGAGCCCAGCGCGCTGCGCGAGAGCATGCGGATGAACACGCCAAGGTGCTCCACCTTCGGGATCAGCTTCTCGATGCCGATCGAGGCGATGTGGAGTTGCGGCAGGTTGGCGCTCAGGTCGGCATTGCCCTCGTTGGTGCAAACCACGAAGCTACCCGTCTCCGCCACCGCGAAGTTGGCGCCGGTCATGCCGGCCTGCGCCTTCAGGTAATAGGGCCGGGTGTGCTGGCGCTGGCTCTCGGCCAGGTACTGCACGTCGTCGTTGCCGGCGTCGGTGCCGATGGTCCGGGCGAACACCGTGGCCACGTCGCCGCGCAGCTTGTGCACCGCCGGCACCACGATGTGGCTGGGCGGCTCGTCGTCGAGTTGCTGGATCCGCTCGCCCAGGTCGGTCTCGATGATCTCGATGCCGCGCTTCTCCAGGAAGGGCCGCATCTCGCATTCGTCGGTCAGCATCGACTTGCTCTTGACCAGGATGGTGGCCCCGCGCGCAGCCATGATGTCGCAGACGATTTGGTTGTGCTCGGCGGCGTCGCGCGCCCAGTGCACCACCATGCCGTTGGCGATGGCGTTGCGCTCGAACTTCTCCAGGTAATGCGCCAGGTGGGTGAGCGTGTGTTCCTTGATCTCCGAGGCGATCGTGCGCAACTGCTCCCATTCGGGGAGCTCCTGGCTTTCGCGGTCGCGCTTTTGCCGCAGGTCCCACAGCCGCCGGTCGTGGAACTCCACGTGACGGGTCGCCTGGATGAACTTCGACGACGCTTCGGCGTGGTCGACCGGTTTCATGATCTGGCCCCGTTGAGGATCTGGGCGATGTGGATGAACTTCAGCGGCAGGCCCAGGCGCCTGGAACAGCCCTGCTGGTGCATCAGGCAGGACATGTCGGGCGAGACGATGTACTGCGCTCCCGCCTGCGAATGGTCGGTCACCTTGTCCTGCCCCATCTTCGCCGAGACCGGTTCCTCGAACACCGAAAAGGTGCCGCCGAAGCCGCAGCACTCGTCGGGCCGTTGCGGCGCCACGAACTCGATGCCGCGCACCTTCGACAGCAACGCGCGCTGCTTGTTGAACGGCGGCTCGACGATCTCGGAGGTGCTGGCTTCGTGCAGCCCGCGCAGCGTGGAGCAGCCGATGTGCAGGCCGACCTTGTGCGGAAACTCGGCCCAGGGAAACTCGCGCACCTCCAGCACGTCGTGCAGGAACTCGGCCAGCTCGTAGGTGTTCTGCCGCACCGCCTGCACCGCCGGTGTCTGCTCGATCGCCGTCAGGTGCTCGCGCACCTGGTGGCAGCAGCTGCCCGAAGGCGTCACGATGAACTGGTAGCCGGAAAAATTCTTCGCGAACAGGGCCTCGGTGGCGCGGGCGTCGTCCTGGCAACCGCTATTGGCCATCGGCTGGCCGCAGCAGGTCTGGTCCAGCGGGTAGTCCACCTGACAGCCCAGGCGTTCGAGCAGTTCCAGGGTGGCGATGCCCACCTCGGGAAAAAACGCGTCGACGTAGCAGGGGATGAACAGGCCGACCCGCATCACGCGTACTGCGGATAGTGCGGGACGTACATTTGCGCTTCCATGAACGCGCGCAGCTGCGGCGGCTTGGCGATCCCGGCATGGCCCTGGGCGAACGCGACTTCGGCCACAGCGGCGGCAATCTGTGCCGACACGGAGCGCACCGAGGAAAGCGGCGGATACAGGCTGCCCTGCGCCAGGTCCTGCGGCGAGACCTGTTCGGCCAGCGCCCGCGCGGCCGCAAGGAACATCTCGTCGGTGATGCGGCTGGCGCGGATGGAAACGGCCGCCAGACCGACGCCGGGAAAGATGTACGAATTGTTCCCCTGGCGTGAAACGAAGGTCATGCCGCCGAGGGTCACCGGGTCGAAGGGGCTGCCTGATGCAAAAAGCGCGCGGCCGTCGCTCCATTCGTAGGCCTGCTGGGCGCTGCACTCCGCCTTCGAGGTCGGATTCGACAGCCCGAAAATGATCGGCCGCCGGTTGCTGCGCGCCATCGCCTCGATCACGCCGCGGCTGAACCCGCCGGCGACGGCAGCGACGCCGATGATCGCTGTCGGAGCCAGCGCCAGGACCGCCTGCTCGAAGTCCGTCACCTGCGCGTGTGGATGCGCGTAGGGCAATTTGTGGGCGCCCAGGTCAGCCCGGGACGCGGTCACCAGGCCGTGCGAATCGAACAGGTAGCAGGCCTCGCGCGCTTTTGCGGCCGGCACCCCCTTCTCCACCATCGCCGCGACGACGAGGTCCGCGATGCCGGTGGCAGCCTCGCCCGCGCCGAGGAACAGGATGCGCTGCTGCGCCAGTTCCCCCCCGGTGACGCGCAAGGCCGAATACAGGCCCGCCAGCGCCACCGAAGCCGTGCCCTGGATGTCGTCATTGAAGGTGCAGATGCGGTCGCGGTACTTTTCCAGCAGCCGGAAGGCGTTGTGGTTGGCAAAGTCCTCGAACTGGATGACGACGCCCGGAAACGCCTCGCGCGCCGCGCCGATGAATTCGTCCACCAGCTCGTCGTACGCCGCCCCCGTCAGCCGCCGCTGCGGCAGGCCGAGGTAAAGCGGATCGGTACGCAGCGCTTCGTTGTTGGTGCCGACATCCAGCATCACCGGCAGGCAGCGCGCCGGGTGCACGCCGGCGCAAGCGGTGTACAGGCACAGCTTGCCGACCGGGATGCCCATGCCGCTGGAGCCGAGGTCGCCCAGGCCCAGGATGCGCTCACCATCGGTGACGACGATCATCGCGACATCGCGGTTCGGCCAGTTGCGCAGCAACGCCCTCACGTTGCCGCGATCGCGCGCTGTCACGTACAGGCCGCGCGGGCGCTGGAAGATGTTGCCGAACTTCTGGCACGCGAGCCCCACCGTCGGCGTGTAGATGATGGGCATGATCTCGTCGGGATGATCCATCACCAGCCGGAAGAACAGTGTTTCGTTGCGGTCGTGCAGCGACGCCAGGAAGATGTACTGCTCCAGCGGGTCGGCCAGCCGGTGGAAGTTTTCAATCACGCGCGCCAGCTGCTGGTCCTGCGTGCTGACGTGCGACGGCAGCAGTCCACGCAGTCCCAGCTGGTCGCGCTCGGCGTCGGTGAAAGCAGTGCTCTTGTTCAGTGCCGGGTCCTGCAACAGCGCCTGCCCCCGCGGAAACGAAGCCGGCAGCGCGGGCGCCACGGAAAACCCTGTCTTGGCAGCAGCCATGAAAATCTCCTCAAAAGGATTCGGGCACCATCTCGATCGCGCCGCAGGGGCACTCGGCGGCGCAGACGCCGCAGCCCTTGCAATAGTCCAGGTTGAACTGGAAGCGCTTGCCCGGCCCCAGCTTGATCACCGCGTTGTCGGGGCAGACGCCGTAGCAGTTGTCGCACTCGAAGCAGTTGCCGCACGACAGGCAGCGGCGCGCCTCGAACAGGGCGTTGTCCTCGGTCAGGCCGCCCTGCACTTCGTCGAAGCTGCTGGTGCGGCGCGCCAGGTCCAGTTGCGGCCGCACGGTCTTGGGGGCGTCGCTGTAATACCAGGGGTTGAGCTTGTCGAAGCTGGCCAGCACGTGCTTTGGCGCCGGCTCGAGGCGCACGCCCCGAAGCCAGGCGTCGATCTGGCGCGCGGCCTTCTTGCCGTGGCCGATGGCGACCGTCACATTGCGCTCGGCCGGCACCATGTCGCCGCCGGCGAACAGGCCGGCGTGGCCGGTCATCATGGTCAGCGGGTCGACCTGCACCACGCCGTCCTTGACTTCCAGCCCGGCGACGCCCTCGATTAGCGACAGGTCCACGTCCTGGCCCAGCGCCAGGATCAGCGAATCGGCTTGCAGCGTCTCGAACTCGCCGGTGGGCTGCGGGTTGCCTTTTTCGTCAAGCGTCATCTTCTCGACAGTCAGGAAACCTTCGCTCGCGTTCTTGATGGTGGACAGCCACTTGACCATCACGCCCTCCTGCAGCGCCTCCTCGATCTCGAGGTCGTGGGCCGGCATTCTCTCGCGGGTGCGGCGGTAGACGATCACCGCCTCGGTCGCGCCCAGCCGCTTGGCCGTGCGGGCGACGTCGATGGCGGTGTTGCCGCCGCCGTAGACCACCACCCGGCGCCCGAGCATCGGCTGGTCCTCGCCTTCCATCGAGCGCAGCACCGCGACCGCGTCCAGGATGCGCGACGAATCCTTGGCCGGGATGAAGGCGCGCTTGGCGATGTGCGCGCCGACGGCGAGGAAGGCCGCGTCGAAGCCGCCGTCGCGCATGTCGTCGCCGATGCGATCGACCTTGGTGTTCAGTTCCAGGGTCACGCCCATGGCGACGATGCGCCGCATCTCGGCATCCAGCACGTCGCGCGGCAGCCGGTACTTGGGGATGCCGAAGCGCATCATGCCGCCAGCCATCGGCCCCGCCTCCCGCACCGTGACGCGATGCCCGAGCCGGCGCAGGTGGTAGGCGGCGGACATGCCCGAAGGCCCCGCGCCGACCACCAGCACGTGCTTGCCGGATTCCAGCGGCGGCGCATCGAACGCCCAGCCGCGCTTGAGCGCCTCGTCGCCCAGGAAGCGCTCCACCGAGTTGATGCCGACGGCCTCGTCGAGCTTGCCGCGGTTGCACACGCCCTCGCACGAGTGGTAGCAGACCCGGCCCATCACCGCCGGGAACGGGTTGTCGCGCGTGAGATGGCGCCAGGCCTGCTCGTAATTGCCGCTCTCGGCGTGATAGAGCCAGCCCTGGATGTCCTCGCCGGCCGGGCACTGCGCGTTGCACGGCGGCAGGCGGTCGACGTACACCGGGCGCTCGCTGCGCCACGAGCCGGTCTTGTTGGCCAGCGACGAACCGGGGTCCAGCGTGATGGCGAAGGGCTTTTGCTGCGTCATGCGATCTCCCGCTCCTGTTCCAGCAGGCCGTAGCGGCGGATGTTGCGGTCGGCGTCGGCCTGGATCTTCGCCACCATCTCGGGATGGCCGGGACTGCCGAACAAATGGGCGAAACGCTTCTGCGGCTTGAGGTAGTCCTCGACCGGCACGCGGTGCCGGATCGTCGTGACCGCCGTCACCTCGCCCCGCTCGGCCTCGAACACCGGGAAGATGCCGGTCTCGCGCGCCAGCCGCGCCAGCCGGATGGTGTCGTGGCTGGCCGAGCCCCAGCCCAGCGGGCAAGGCACCAGGATGTGCAGGTAGCGCGCGCCGTGCAGGCTCATCGCCTTGCCCACCTTCGCTTCGAGATCGTGCAGGTCGGCCACCGTGGCGGTAGCGACATACGGGATCTCATGCGCCATCGCGATCCGCGGCAGGTTCTTGCCCTGGCCGAAGCTGGCGCCGGGATCAGTGCCCACCGCCATCGTCGTCGCCGTGCGGGCGGCGTGCGGCGTGGCCGAACTGCGCTGCACGCCGGTGTTCATGTAGGCCTCGTTGTCGTAGCAGATGTAGAGGACGTCGTCGTTGCGCTCGAACATGCCCGACAGGCAGCCGAAGCCGATGTCGGTGGTGCCGCCGTCGCCGCCCTGGGCGATCACGCGCACGTCCTTCCTGCCCTTGACCTTCAGCGCGGCGGCGATGCCGGTGCCTACCGCCGCGGCGTTGCCGAACAGCGAGTGGATCCAGGGCAGCTGCCAGGAGGATTCCGGGTAGGGCGTGGAGAACACCTCCAGGCAGCCGGTGGCGTTGGCGGCGATCAGCTGGTTGTTGGTGGCCCGCATGGCGGCGTCCACGGCATAGCGCGCGCCCAGCGCCTCGCCGCAGCCCTGGCAGGCACGGTGGCCGGAGTTGAGCGAGTTGCTGCGGTCGGTCGAGGACTGCACGCTGCGTTGCTCCGGCGCGAGCAGCCGGTTGCCGGCGGTGAAGGTGCCGGTCTGGTAGAACTTGACGGGAGTGTTCATGTTGGTCAATGCACTTTCGAGGCCACGGTGCCGATGTCGCGCAGCAGGTTTTCGGCGATCGGGCCACTGCGGCGGATCGCGGCCTCGCGCTCCAGCTGCCGGTTGACGATGGACCACTGCAGGTCCATGAAGGTCAGCGGCTCCAGCTTGTCGGCCACCGCATCGGCCAGCGTGCGGGCCAGCGAGGCCTTGGTGATCGCGCGGCCGCCGAGGCCGGCGATCACGGTGTAGCCGTGCAGTTGCAGGCCGGACAGCGCAAGCCGCACGTCGGTGGAAACCACGCCGCCCAGGCCGACCGAGAAACTCTTCTCCAGCACCACCACCCGCTTGGCCCCCTGCAAGGCGGTGCGCACCGCGGCCAGCGGGAAGGGCCGGAACGAGCGGATGCCCAGCACGCCGATCTTCACGCCCGCGGCGCGCATGTCATCGACCGTCTCCTGCAGGGTGCCGACCACCGAGCCCAGCGCCACCACGATGGTCTCGGCGTCCTCGCAGCGGTATTCGCGCACCAGGCCGCCGCTGGAGCGGCCGAAGGTCTGGGCGAACTCGCCGGCGATCTTCGGGATCAGGTCCAGCGCCATGGTCTGCTTGGCATGGGCCAGGTAGCGCACTTCCATGAAGGCCTCGGGCCCGACCATCGCGCCCATCGACACCGGCTCGGCCGGGTCGAGCAGCTGGCGCGGCTCGTAGGGCGGCAGGAAGGCGTCGACCTGCTCCTGGGTCGGCATGTCGACCCGCTCGTAGGCGTGGGTGAGGATGAAGCCGTCCATGCACACCATCACCGGCATCGACAGCTCCTCCGCCAGCCGGAACGCCTGGATGTGCAGGTCCAGCGCCTCCTGGTTGGTCTCGGCGAACAGCTGCAGCCAGCCGCAATCGCGCTGGCTCATGGAATCGCTGTGGTCGTTCCAGATGTTGATCGGCGCGCCGATCGCGCGGTTGGCCACCGTCATCACGATCGGCAGGCCCAGGCCCGAGGCGTTGTAGATCGCCTCCACCATGAACAGCAGGCCCTGGCTGGCGGTCGCGGTGTAGCTGCGCGCGCCCGCGGCCGAGGCGCCGATGGCGACGCTCATGGCGGCGAATTCGCTTTCCACGTTGATGAACTCGCACGGCGCCAGTGCCCCGCTCTTCACCAGCTCGCCCAGGCCCTCGACGATGTGGGTCTGCGGCGAGATCGGATAGGCGCAGATCACCTCGGGGCGGCACAGCGCCACCGCCTGCGCCACAGCCTGGGAACCTTCAATCTGCTTGAGCATGGGCCAGTTCCTCGGTTTCGCGCCGCACGTACTCGAAGGCCTCGGTGGCGGCGGCGACGTTGTTGTCGGCGACAGCCCCGCTGAACTTGTCCCGGATGGCATGGGCGACGGCGTCCAGCGTCACCAGGCCGGACAGGGCCGCGAAGCCGCCCAGCAGCACCGCGTTGGGCAGCGGCCGGCCCAGGTGCTTGAGCGCGATCTCGCTGGCCGGTACGGTGATCAGCCGCTCGCGCCGGAAGCGCCGGCTGATGTCGTCCAGGCCCAGTTCGTCGAAGCTGCGCGTGCTGTTGATCAGCACGTAGCCATCGGGCTGCAGGCCCTGGAACACGTCCACCTGGTGCAGCAGCGTGGGGTCCTGCACGATCAGGACGTCCGGCGCCAGGATCGGCTCGCGCAGGCGGATCTCGCGCTCGTCGATCCGGCAGAACGCCACCACCGGGGCGCCGGTGCGCTCCGAGCCGAAGCTGGGGAAGGCCTGCGCATGGCGGCCCTGCTCGAAGGCGGCGACCGACAGCATTTCGGCGGCGGTCACCACGCCCTGGCCACCTCGTCCATGAATGCGAATCTGCAGCATCGCCACCTTTGTGTTGGGAGACGAAGCATTCTTCGCCCGGCATCGCCGGGCGGGATTGACTTAGGTCAACGGCGGGACAGCGCGTGCCGGCCGGCGCCCTAGAACTCCCTCCACTCCCCGTTGCCGTTGCCGCTGCGCCCGGCGGGCGCGGCCAGGGCAGCCGCGAAGGTGGCGGGGAAAGTCTGGCGCGCCTTGAGCTTGATGGGCTGCGGCGCCGCCGGCGTGGGCGACAGCTTGCCGGAACCGGCCTCGCGCGACGCCTGCGGCGCCTGTCCGCCTCCCAGCTGGAAGCGCGAGACCACCTGCAGCAGCGAGGCCGCCTGCTCTTTCATCGACTCGGTGGCGGCGGTCGCTTCCTCGACCAGCGACGCGTTCTGCTGCACCACCTGGTCCATCTGCGTCACGGCGGTATTGACCTGCTCGATGCCAGAACTCTGCTCCTGGCTGGCCGCGGCGATCTCGGCGACCAGGTTGCTCACCTTGTTGACCGCGGTGACGATCTCCTCCATCGTCTTGCCGGCGGCGTCGACCAGTTTGGTGCCGGCCTCCACCTTGTCGACCGAGTCGCCGATCAAGGTCTTGATCTCCTTGGCCGCCGCCGCGCTGCGTTGTGCCAGGTTTCTCACCTCGGCCGCCACCACCGCGAAGCCCCGGCCCTGCTCGCCGGCCCGGGCCGCTTCCACCGCCGCATTGAGCGCCAGGATGTTGGTCTGGAAGGCGATGCCGTCGATCACGCTGATGATGTCGGCGATCTTCCTGGACGACTGCGAAATCCCGGTCATCGTGCTGACCACCTGGCCGACCACCTGGCCGCCCTTGCGCGCCACCTCGCTGGCGCCGACCGCCAGCTGGCTGGCCTGCCGCGCGTTGTCGGCGTTCTGGGTCACCGTGGAGGTCAATTCCTCCATCGAACTGGCTGTCTCTTCCAGCGTGCTGGCCTGCTCCTCGGTGCGTTGCGACAAGTCGATGTTGCCCTGCGCGATCTGGGCGCTGGTGTCGGAGACCGTATGGGCGCCACTTGCGACCTCACCGACCAGGGTTCGCAGGTTCAGGGTCATGTCCGAGATGGCCTGCAGCAGTTGTCCGGTCTCGTCCCTGCCGCCGCCCCGGACCTGCACCGTCAGGTCGCCGGCGGCCACCCGCTGCGATACCGAGACCGCGGCGCGGATCGGGAGTGTGATGCCGCGGGTGACGATGAAGCCGACGCCGATTCCCGCGCTCACGGCCAGGCCGATCACCAGCGCCATCAGGGCCGTGACCCGGCCCGATTCGGCGGCAGCGGCTGCGGCCAGCTTTGCGCCTTGCGTCTCGCTGAACTTCTGCAGCGTTGCCACGATGGCCTCGATCCGTTGCTCCAGCGGCCGGTCCTTGCCCCGCACCAGCTTGTCGACGGCCTGGCTGGACTCAGGCTTGCCGATCTCGAACTGCTTCAGGCCATCGATGTACTGCTGGATGATCTCGCCGTGCATGCGGCGCGCCTCGTCGACCGTCGTGGACTGCATGCCGAGCTTCTTCATCACGTGCTCGACGTCGTCGAATTCCTTGCCGATGACCGCGCTGCGCTTGATGAAGGCGGCGAGGTACTTGTCATGGTCTTTCTGGTCGTGCCCGCGCAGCAGGACGTTCTTGAATTCCTGGATCTGGATCTTGAACGACACCTCCGCCGCCCGCGCGCTGTCGACGGCGTCGACCATGCTGTGCGCCGCGTCGAAGTTGGCTGCATTGATCGCCTGCGCCTGCCGCAGCGCGTAGATGCCGAAGGCCCCGATCGCGACCAGCGCAATGACCAGGATGCCGACCAGCAGGGAGAGCTTGGTCGCGATCTTGAGATTGGAAAACATAAAAGTCCTTTCCTGGTTTGGCTGTGATCCGGTGATGCACCAACAAAGTGCAAAGCCTCTGTGGCGAATCCCGTCACGGAAGTAACGGGTTAGTAACAAATATGTTTCATGTTGTTACTTACGTCAATTACCGAACAGTCATTTTTTTCACGCCGGGGTCATCAATTTGCGGGCGGCGGGCCGACGGACGCCGTCGCCATGAAGTCACCCATGAGAACGACCCGCACCAATGCGCAACACGACGCGCCACTCTGGTGCACCAACGGATGCGAGCCTGTCCTACAAGGCTGGCCCAGCCGCTGGGCGACATTGAGCCTGAGCAACAGGGCAATGCAATGAGCCATCAACCACGCAGCGAACGACCCAGGCGGGCATCCGATGCCTCCACCGGCAGGATGAGCCTGGCCCGGCAACTTCCCAAGCGCACGGTGGCCCTGGTGCTGGCGGGCGGCCGGGGATCGCGGCTGCAGGACCTGACGGACAAGCGGGCCAAGCCGGCGGTGTACTTCGGCGGCAAGTTCCGCATCATCGATTTCGCGCTGTCCAACTGCATCAACTCCGGCATCCGCCGCATCGGCGTGGTCACGCAGTACAAGTCCCATTCGCTGCTGCGCCACCTGCAGCGCGGCTGGAATTTTCTGCGCGGCGAAGCCAACGAATTCATCGACCTGCTGCCGGCACAGCAGCGGGTCAACGAGGCCTTCTGGTACCGCGGGACGGCCGACGCGATCTACCAGAACATCGACATCCTGCGCTCCTACGATCCCGAATACATCCTGGTGCTGGCCGGCGACCACATCTACAAGATGGACTACTCGCTGATGCTGCTCGATCACGTCGAAAGCGGCAGCCGCTGCACCGTGGGCTGCATCGAGGTGCCGCGCATGGAAGCGACCGCGCTGGGCGTGATGGCCATCGACGAACAACGACGGATCACCCATTTCCTGGAAAAGCCGGCCGACCCGCCGGCCATGCCGGGCAAGCCGGACCGCGCGCTGGGCAGCATGGGCATCTACGTCTTCGACGCGGCCTACCTGTACCAACTGCTGGACGAAGACCTGGCCGACGGGGCGTCCGAGCACGACTTCGGCAAGAACATCATCCCGCGCGTGGTCAGCGCCGGCCATGCCCTGGCCCACCCGCTGAACCTGTCGAGCGTGCCCTATGCCGCGGGAGACAATCCTTACTGGCGCGATGTCGGCACGGTGGACGCTTTCTGGTCGACCAACCTGGACCTGGCCTCCAACATGCCGGAGCTGAACATCTACGACCGCGACTGGCCGATCTGGACCTACCAGGAGCAACTGCCGCCCGCCAAGTTCGTGCCCGACGAAACCGGGCACCACGGCGAGACCGCCAACGTGATGATCTCCGGCGGCTGCATCGTCTCGGGCTCGGACATCCGGATGTCGGTGCTGTTTTCCCGCGTGCGGGTCCATTCCTGCTGCCGCATCAGCGAAGCGGTGGTGCTGCCCGAGTGCGACATCGGCCGCGGCGCCCGCCTGAGCAAGGTGGTGATCGACCGCGGCTGCCGGATCCCGCAAGGAATGGTGATCGGGGAGGACGCCGAACTCGACGCCAGCCGTTTCTATCGCACCGACAGCGGAGTCGTGCTGGTCACCACGGCGATGCTGGAGCGGCTGGCTCGCTAGGCGTTTGCCCGCAGGCAATCGCTAGAACTTCATCAGCTTCAGCGCCACCAGAGCGATCCACAGCAGGCCACCCACACCCGCCCACCGCCAGAAGGAGCGGCCCAGCTGCCTGCCGATCAGGCCCAGTGCCAGGCCGAGCCCGAGGAGGATGAAAACCCAGAGCAGCCCTGTCTTCACGACACTGCCACCAGGCTGCTTGCCAGGAGCCGTCACGGTGTTTTCGACGGCAGGGGCGCTTGGTCCAGCCGCGGCCGGGGCGCTTCGTGCCGCCGGGGCCGGAGCACTGCGTTCGGTCGGGCCCGCAGCGGTGGGCGCGACCGCGGGCTCAACCGGCGGCTTGACGCCCACCATCCCATGCGGGCCAAGCGGCTCGGAACGCAGTTCCGTTCCCGGCGCGCAAGACTCCAGCTGCATGGCCGGGGCGCCATTGGAGCTCTTGCACCAGTAGGCCCGCTGCCCCCCGGCCCCGGCCCCGGCCCCAGGCTTGGCCTGGGCGTGCGCGACCGCGAACGGAATCAGCGCCAGTGCGGCCAGCAAGGCGCATTGGAAGGCCCGGGACATGCTCGGCACGCGAATCGTCATCGATAGCTCCTCTGATCCGGCTAAAAGCCGCTTTCCCGCACCAGCACAGTCAGCAGCTGTCGGCTGGAGGCGGCGATCGCGCTCCAGGGACTGGTGGACAGTACCATCCGCCCGCCCTGCACCATCCGCGTCACCGGCACGTCGACACCCTGCACGTCGACCTGGTAGAGCGTCTCGCGCAGCATCCACTCGCCCTTCGCGTCCTGCGTCGCGGCCAGGTCGCCGCCGTGCCGGCCCTCGAGCAGCTGGTGCGGCAACACGCGCGAGCCGGTGGCGTCGATGCGCGCCACCTTGCCGCGCAGGATCGGCAGTTCCAGCTGGCGTGGAATGAAGGAGACGTCGTCGCCGACGGCCAGCCGCCGCACCTGCGTCTCCGACACCCAGGCCCGCACCTGGCTCTGGCGCGGGTCGACCAGGCGACCGAGCAGCTGGCGCGGGCTGACCCAGCGGCCCGGCGCCAGGTCGGCCGGCACGTCGACCAGCCGGCCGCCATGGGTGGCGCGCAGCGTCAGCAAGGCCAGCTCGGCGTTGATCGCCTGCTGCTCGGCCAGCGCCTGCGCCAGTTCTTCCTGCAGCACCAGGGCGCTCTCGCGCTGGCGGTCGCTGGCCGGGATGCGCGTCAGCTCGCCCTGCGCGCGCTCAATCCGCACGCTGTTGCCCCGCGCCCGGTAGACGAGGTCCGGCGCTTCCAGCTGCAGCAGGACCTGGCCGGCCTCGACCAGCTGGCCGGCGTGCACCGGCACGGCGGCGACGCGTGCCGGCGCCGGCGCATACAGACGTGTCTCCTCCCTGGCCATCAGCAGGGCCGGCGCGCGCGATTCGCCCGACCAGGCGAACAGCGTCAGCGATCCCAGCAGCAGCGCCAGCAGGCCGAACACCCGCAGCCAGCGCGGCCGCAGCGAGGCGCGCAGCGTCCAGACCGCGCGCGCCTCGGTCCACACCGGCCTGGCCAGGAACCACGTCACCTCCACCGCCATCAGAAAGATGCCCAGCAGCTTGAAGAAGGCGAAATACACCAGCACCGCGATGCCGGCGAACACCACCGCGCGGTAGGCCCAGGTGATGAGCGCGAACGCCACCAGCAGGCTCGCGACGCGCTGGCTGTGGGTTTCCGGCGGCGGGATGTCCTGGCCCCACAGCGCGCGCCGCATCCACCAGCGCGCCATCGCGCCGGCGCGCTCGTGCAGGTTGGGAAAGTCCAGCGCGTCCGACAGCAGGAAGTAGCCGTCGAAACGCATGAACGGGCTGGCGTTGATCGACAGCGTCAGCAGGATCGAGGTGGTCGACAGGAAGAACAGCGCCGTGCGCAGGCCGCCGGGCGGCGTCAGCGTCCACAGCAGCAGGCAGGCCAGCGCGATGGCCAGCTCGGTGGCGATGCCGGCGGCCGCGATCCGGAACCGGGCCCGGTGGTCGGCCAGCTTCCAGCTGTCGCTGGTGTCGGTGTACAGCACCGGCCACATCACCAGGAAGGCCACCCCCATCACCGGCACCCGCACCCCGTAGTGGCGCGCCACGAAGGCGTGCCCGAGCTCGTGCAGGATCTTGGCGAAGAACGCAGCCGCGGCCGAGGCCAGCAGCCCGTTGAACGTCAGCAGGCCGGCGAACGACTGCATGTAATCGGTCCACTCCCGCGCCACCATCACCGGCGTCAGCACGGCGACCACCAGCAGCGCGATGCGGGCGGGCAAGGACACCAGCAGCCGCGCCCGGGGCAGCATCCGCACCAGCCAGGCGTCGGGGCGCACCAGCGGGATGCGAAAGAACAGGTAGGTATGCAGCAGCCAGGTCACCCAGTGCTGGTGGCGGCGCCGGAACATCTCGCGCAGCACCAGGTAGCCCGCGCCGCCAGTACCGTCGACCAGCTGGTGCAGCACCAGGAAGTTGCGCAGCACCAGCACCTCCTGCGCATCCACCTCGGTGTCGTTTTGCAGCGCCACGCCCTGCGCCAGGTCTTGCGCGGTCGCGCCCTGGCGCCACAGCGAGAGCATCTCCACCTCGATCATCCCCAGCTCGAAGTAGCGGTTTCGCAGCGCATCGTGGATGCGATAGCGCGGCGAGCCGTCACGGAAGGCGCCGACCCGCTGCACGTGCAGGTCCTGGCGCAGCGCCGGCAGCGGCTCCGTCTCTTCGTTGGGCGCGATCGCCAGGCTGCTCATGCTGCGTGCGCCCTACAGGCCCAGCATGCGGCGCAGGCTGCCCAGCGGCCGGCGCAGCAGGTAATAGCCCAGCGGCACGTAGTGGCCGTAGATCTTGGCGGTGCCGCGCAGGCCCAGGCGCGGCGGCGGCGTGCCGGGCGCGAACTCGGCGCGCAGCACGTAAGCCAGGCCGGCGTCGACCGTGCTCTGGGTTTCGTAGCCGGCTTCCGTCACCGCGGCCGAGAGCGAATCCAGCGGCGAGATGTTCTGGTAGAACTGCACTTTCGAGCCGACCTCGACGTCGATCGCGTCGTCGGCCGGCAGGTGCAGCGTCAGGCTGGCCCTGGCCGGGTCGGCCACCGTGGCGATCCGCTCGCCAGTCACCAGCGGCCGGCCCACCCATTCGTCGGGACTGGAATAGATCACCAGGCCGTCGACCGGGGCCCGCAGCTGGATCCGCCCCATCAGTTCCTCGGTGTAGGCGACGTCGGCCACGCGCTCGTCGACCCGGGCCTTGAGCGTGAGCAGCTCCGAACGGCTCTGGTCGTCGGCAAACGATTTGGAGCCGGCCCGCGCGAATTCGGCCCGCGCCACTTCCAGCCCCTTGACCGACATCGCGTAGCGGTTGCGCACCACCGTGTCGTCGATCGTCGCGACCACGGCGCCGGCCTTGACCAGCGTGTTGGGCGCGACGTTGAACTTGGCCAGCACGCCGTCCACCGGCGCCGTGACGGAGGCCGGCCTGACCGGCGTGACCTCGGCCGGCGACAGCGCCGACAGCCGCACCGGGATCAGCAGCAGCAGCACGACCGCGGCAGCCGCCGCAAACGCAATCCACTTCCTGCGCCTGGCCTGGCCGCGCCAGCGCAGTTTCCAGCCGCGGCCGCGCCAGGCCGACAGCACCAGCGCCACCTGACGGCAGGCCAGTTGCAGCAAGGTGACGGCCCGCTCGTCGAGCTCCTGGTCGAAGCCGGCCAGGATCCAGCCCAGTTCGGCGCCCGAGGGCGACGCCAGCCGGCACAGCACGGCCTGCTCGGGCAGCCACTCGGCCCAGTCGCCGGCCAGTTCCGCCGGCGCGCTCGCCTGCGTCAGCAGCGTCACCGGCTCCTGGCCGCACAGCCGCACCAGCCGGCCGAGCCATTGGGCAAAGGGGGCGTTGTCGTCGACGTCGGCCAGGTGGGACACGGCGCCCACCCGGGCGCCGCGCAGGGGATCCGGATGCAGCAGCACGGCCAGCCGGTAAGGCATCACCGCGCCGAGGCGGTTGACGGCGACGAAGCAGGCTTCGGCGGCGGAGGTCGCCGTGACCAGTTCCGCCTCGTAGCGGATCAGCGCCTGGGCGGGATCGTTGGCTTCCATGGGGGCAGCAGGCTAGCGGGCGCCCTTGAAGCTGGCTTTGCCGATCATGCCGGGCAGCAGTTGCGCCGGCACGTGCTCGAAGGCTCCCGTGATTTCCATGGTCTGGCTGGAGCCGTCCACCCGGCCGCTGATCTTGTGCACCCGCGCCGCGTAGCTCTTGCCGGTTTCGTCGATCACCAGCGTGAACGGCGTGCCGGGCTTGAGCCAGCGGATCCAGTTGGAGGGCACGAACAGCTGCGCCCGCAGGCTGGCCGGGCTGACGATCTCCAGCAGCGGCTGGCCCAGGCTGACCGATTCGAAGGCCTTGGCGCGGACCTTGACCACCTTGCCCGCATACGGCGCGACCACGACGCAATAGCGCTCCTGGGTCTTTGCCATCTCCAGCTGCGACTGCGCCTTTTCGGCGGTGGCCGCGGCCATCGTCACGTCCAGGTCGCTCACGGCGCCCAGGCTCTGCAGCTTGAGCTTGGCCAGGTGCGTCTCACGCGCGCCGAGCACGTCGGCCTGCGCGCTCTTCACGGCGGACAGGCGCTCGGCGCAGTCGAAGGAAGCCAGCAGTTCGCCCTGGTGGAAGCTGTCGCCGACCTGCTTGGTGACGGCCGTGAGGCGGCCGGCGAATTGCGAAGAGATGGTGGCCTCCCGCTCGGCGACGATCAGCGCGCGGATCTCGCCGCCCTCGCTGGCGGCGGCAACCGGGGCGGCCGGCGGCCTGGCCTGCGCGAACGCGGGGCTGTGCAGCAGCGGCGCGCACAGCGCGGCCAGCGCGAGCAGCCGCAGGGAGGTGAAGGATCGAACGGACATGATGGGCACTTTGAATCCGGGTGTCATTGCGTTGCTGTCGGCGCCATGCGCGGGCCCGACCAGTTGCGGTCCAGCTTGAGCATGCCGCCTTCGGACATGGTGAGGGTGTCGCGCGGCAGCGCCGGCGAGGAGCCGAGCAGGCGGCGCAGCGTTTCCGCCGACTTGAACACGGCGGCCTCGCCCAGCACCTGCCACTGGGCCTCGCTCACCGGCTCCACCAGCATCGATTTCATCTGGGCGACGTGCAGCACCTTGCCGTTGCCTGCCTCGTTGAGCGAGACCTTCAGCTCGACCGGCCGGCCCGATTCACCCAGCGGCCCCAGCGTCACCGCGACGTCGGCAACCACGGCCGCGCCGGTCGTCACCAGCGGGATCTGGACCACCCGCATCACCGTGCGCATGGCCTCGGTGAACTGGGGCAGCGCCGTCGCCGGCACGCCCGAGATCCGGCCGATCGCGGCCGACTGCATCGGCTCGCTGGCCATGAAGGCGAAGTTCTGCTTCTCGAACCCGCCCAGCGCCACCTCCAGCTGGGTCGCGAGCGTGGCAGTCTGGTCGACATCGGTGTCGGCGGTGACCACGTCGTAGCCCACCGAGTTCATCACCCGGCCCATCGCGTGTTCCAGGTTCGCGTGCACCGTGTCGCGGTTGATTTCGGTGATGGCCAGCCGCGCGGCCGAGCGGATCAGTTCCAGCTCGGTCTCCAGTCCCGCCTCCTGCGTGGACTGCATCGCCTTGAGCAGCGCCTGGTCGTCCGACACCGCCTGGTTCCAGACGCCGAGCTCGTGCCGCAGCAGGTCGTAGCGGTTGACCGCAATGCGGGTCTGCGTCATGACCGCCATGACCGCCGACTCGCGCCGGACCCGGTCCAGCTGCTCCTGCGTTTCCTGGGTGCGCTTCATCGCCGGTAGCGACAGCAGCTTGAGCAGGTTGAAGGTCACCAGGCTGCCAACCTCGTTCCACTGGTTGTTGATGAGGAAGCGGTTGCTGTCGTAGTTGGCGCCGACGTTCAGGTTGATCGACGGCAGCAGCGACAGCAGCTGGCGCTTGCCCTCCACCTGGGTGATGCGCGCGCGCAGCCGCTCCTCGGTCAGTTCGGGCCGGCGCTCCAGCGCCATCGCCTCCAGGTCGTCGGCCCGGCCGGTCAGTTCCGGCAGCGGCGGCGTGCGCGTCGGCGGACTCACCAGCCGGTAGGTCTCGCCCGGGCGCAGGCCAGCGAGTTCGGCAAACTCGCTGCGCCACTGCGTCAGCTCCTGCCGCTTGGCGCTGAGTTGCTGCTGCAGGTCCAGCAGCGAGCGGCGGTAGGCGATGATCTGAAGCGGCGGCAGCAGCCGGCGCGACTCGATCAGCCGCGAGCGTTCGGCCGCGCGCTCGGTCTGCGACAGCATCGCGTCGATCTGGGGCAGCAGGCGCTGCGCCGCCTCGGCGCGCCACCAGGCCAGCCGCACGTCCAGCACCAGGTTCTGCAGCGCGCGGCGGCGCCGCTCCTCCGCCACCAGCACCTGGTCGGCGTTCTGGGTGGCGCGGTAATAGCTCAGGCCGAAGTCCAGCACGTTCCAGGTCAGCGCCGCGTTGTAGGTGCTGTGGGAGCGCTCCACCGCCGCCGACGGCACCGAGGAGATGGTTCCATTGGGCTGGTAGCCCAAGCCGAAGGCGTCGTTGCTGCGCGAGGTGTAGCCGGCCGACAGCGCCAGCCGCGGCAGCATGTCGAAGCGGGACAGATCGAGCTGGCGCAGCTGCGACATCGCCTCCATCTGGCGCACCCGGGTCTCGAGGTTGTTGCGGATCGCGCGCGCGGTGGCCTGCGGCAGCGTCATCGGCCCGCTCAGCGGCTCGAGCTTGCCGATGATGGAGGCCAGGTCTTCCTGCGCCAGCGCGGAATTCTGCTCCAGCGTCAGCGGCTTGGGCGTCACGGCGCAACCCGCCAGCAGCAGCACCGACGCCAGCCAGGCCGCCGTGCGGCCGGCCCGGGCGGCGCCAGGGCTTGATAACGAACGATCGTACAACTCGGGTCCTCTTCCTTCTATGACTTCGGCGCGCCCTGCGCCGCCCGTTTGGCCGCCTTCGAGGCCAGCGCGCGATCCAGCAGCGCCCCGTCGATGGCGCCGGTGCGCACTTCGCGCACGGCCCGCAGCTGGTCGGCGAAGCCGGCGGCGCCGCGCTTGGCCTTGGCCCGCTGCGGCTTGTCCTCGCCTGGCTTGCCGGCGGCGGCGATCTCCTGCTCTTCGCCATCGGCCGCGCCCTGGTCCGGACGCTGCGGCGCTTCTTGCGTCCCGCTCTGTTTTTCCTTCTGCCCCGGCGGCTGAACCGTCGCTGCCAGGTTCCTGACTTCGATTGTGAACTCGGTGCTGGCCTGCAGCCCCTGCTGATCGCGCGCCGTGACGTGGATGCGCAACACACCTTCGAATCCCTCGGGCGCCGTGCCGGTCAGGCGCCCGGTCACGCTGTTGAAGGCGATCCAGGATGGCAGCGGCTCGCCGCCAGCCAGCCGCGCTTCCAGCCGGATGGTGGCCCGCGGGTTGGTGTGGGCGAAGGCGTCGGCCGGGATGCTGAACGACAGGCGGCCGACGTCGACATGCTGGTCCGGCACCGGCCGGAAGCGCACCAGCATGTCGGCGCCGCGCATCGCCGGCAGGATGCCGAGCTGGTCGAACGTCATGCGCACGGCCGGGAACCCGGCGTCCGTGCTGGCCAGTTCCTGGCGGTCGGTGCCGAACACCGTGAAGGTGGTCCGTGCTTCGCGCCGCGCGTTATCGCGGGCAATGATCTCCAGCTGCAGGCTGGGCATCGCGTCGCCCGACCTCAGGCTGCCGTTGAGCAGGCCGGAGACGCCGTCGAAACTCAGCCAGTTGGGAAGCGCCGCGCCGCCGACCTGGCGTGCTTCCAGCGTGACGATCGCATTGCCATCGGTGTGGATGAACGCGTCGTGCGGCACGCTGAAGCTCAGGCCGCCGCCATTGGCGGTGATGTCCGGGATCGGGGTGAGCCTGGTCAGCGTCGCGTTCTGGACGCCATTGGGCTTGTCGCGCACCGCCGGGAAGCCGGCGTCGATCGATTCCAGGACCGGCGAATCCAGCGGCGCCACGGCTCCGATGCGCGGGGCGGTGCTTTCCAGCACCGGCGTTCCGGCGGGCAGCGCGGACTTGACGCCGGTGAGCGAGTTGAACGGCGCGAGCGAAGCGGTGACGAAGATCGGCTCCGGCACGGCCCGCGGCGAGACCGGGTCGAATGCAGTCCCGGCCACACCGGCGATCTGCAGCGGGGCCGGCGCCGGCGGCATCGGCGCTGGGGCGGCATCGGCCACCGGCGGCGCGACCGCGACGGCTGGCGCCGGATTCGGGGCGTTGCTGACGGGCGCGGGCGGCACCGGGACCGGCGCGGGCGCTGGGGCGGGCGGCGGCACAGGGACCGGAGCAGGCGCTGGGGCGGGCGGCACCGGGGCCGGCGGCGGCACAGGGACCGGAGCAGGCGCGGGTGCTGGCGGCGGCGGAACGGGCACAGGCACGGGTGCAGGCGGCGGCGGCGGCGCGGGCACGGGTGCAGGCGGCGGCGGCGGCGGCGGCGGCGGTGGTGGCGGCGGCGGTGGCATGGGTGGCGGAACACCAATGCCCGCGCCGGCACCGCCCCCGCCAGCACCACCCGCGCCACCC
>JBBRSZ010000033.1:0-49448 GCA_038244915.1 Burkholderiales bacterium
CTCAATCTCTTCCAGGCGACGTCGCGGTTGCTGTGCTGGCTGCGGCTGTCCTGGCACTGCACCACGATGTTGGTCGGGAGGTGGGTCAACCGCACCGCGGAGTCGGTCGTGTTGATGTGCTGGCCGCCGGCGCCGCTGGCGCGGTAGGTGTCCACCCGCACGTCGGCCGGGTTGATGTTGATCTCGATCGAGTCGTCCACTTCCGGATAGACGAACACGCTGGCGAAGCTGGTGTGGCGCCCGCCCGAGGAGTCGAACGGCGACTTGCGCACCAGCCGGTGCACGCCGGTCTCGGTGCGCAGCAGGCCGAAGGCGTACTCGCCCTCGATCTTGATCGTCGCGCCCTTGATGCCGGCGGTGTCGCCCGGAGTTTCGTCCTCGATCGTGGTCTTGAAGCCCTTGCGCTCGGCGTACTTGAGGTACTGGCGCAGCAGCATGCTGGCCCAGTCGCAGGCTTCCGTGCCGCCGGCCCCGGCCTGGATGTCCAGGAAGGCGTTGAGCGGATCGGCCGGCTTGTTGAACATGCGGCGGAATTCAAGCGCCTCGACGTCCTGGGCCAGCTTGGCGGTTTCCGCCTCGATGGTCTTCAGGCCCGCTTCGTCGCCTTCCTCCTTGCTCATTTCAAAGAGCTCGAGGTTGTCCGACAGCTCGCTGGTGAGCTTGCCCAGCATCACCACCACGTCTTCCAGCTGCTTTCTTTCTCGGCCCAGTTCCTGGGCTTTCTTGGGGTCGTTCCAGACCTGCGGGTCTTCCAGCGAGGCGACGACGGTCCTCAGGCGCTCCGATTTGGCATCGAAGTCAAAGATACCCCCGGAGCGCTTGGGTGCGCGTTGCGAGGTCGGCCAGCTGGGTGCCGATGAGATTGCTGCGTTCTGCTTCCATTTGATGATTCCTGGTTAGCCAGGGATTTTCTCATGCCGGCCGCAGCGGCAGCCGGACGGTGAATTGCGCGCCCTGGCCCGGCTCGCTGAGCACGCTCACCTCCCCGCCGTGGGCGCGCGCGATGTGGCGGGTGATGAACAGTCCCAGGCCCAGGCCGGCCACCTTGCGGGCGTCGTCGGTGCGCTCGAACTGGCCGAAGATCCGGTCCTGGTCGACCTCGGCGATGCCGATGCCGCCGTCCCTGACCACCACCAGCGCGTTTTCACCCTGCGCTTCGACCCGCACCGTGACCGGATGGCCGGCGCCATAACGCAGCGCGTTGGTCAGCAGGTTGGTGACGACCTGTTCGACGCGGAACTCGTCGCACACCAGCGGCAGCGTGTCGGGCGCCTCCAGGGTCAGCATGCAGCCGGCCACCAGGGCCGGCTCCACCATGCTGTCGACCACGCCGCGGGTGATGGCGGCCAGGTCCGCCGGCGCATAGGACATGCCCAGCGTGCCGGAGCGCAGCCGCGAGACGTCCAGCATGTCGTCGATCAGCCGCACCATGCTGCGGATCTGGCGCTCGTCGCGCTCCACCATCTTGCGCAGGGTCGGCAGGTCCGACTGCCTGACCTCGCCGGTCACGATCTTCTTGCGCATCTGCGCCTGCAGGAACAGCGTGTTCAGCGGCGTGCGCAGCTCGTGCGACACCATCGACATGAAGTCGTCGCGCATGGTGACGGCGCGCTTGAGCTGCTGCTGCGCCTGCTCCAGCGCCAGCCGCTGGCGGAACAGGTCGACGAACACGTTGACCTTGCTGCGCACGGCCTGTGGATCGAGCGGCTTGTACAGGAAGTCGACCGCGCCGGTCTCGTAGCCGTGGAAGGAATACGCGCTGTCCTGGCCGGCGGCGGTGACGAACACGATCGGGATCCGGCGCGTGCGTTCGGTGCCGCGCATCAGCTGCGCCAGCTCGAAGCCGTTCATGCCCGGCATCTGCACGTCCAGGATGGCGACGGCGAACTCGTGTTCCAGCAGCATCGACAGCGCCTCGTCGCCCGAGGAAGCGCAGAACACCTCCCGGCCCTCGCCGCGCACCAGCGCCTCGAGCGCGACCAGGTTGTCGTTCAGGTCGTCGACCAGCAGGATGGCGGCGCTTCCGGCGGTGGTCATGGCCGGTTCCCGAGCTGCAGCAGCGCCATGCGCAAGCCGGCCAGCGGCAACACGAAGTCCGGATCCGCGGTGTCGATCGCCGCCCGCGGCATGGTCGGGTGGACCGCTTCGGCCGGATCCTGCACCAGCGTCAATCCGCCGGCCTGCTTGATGCAGCGCAGTCCCATGGCGCCGTCCTGGTTGGCGCCGGTCAGCACCATCGCCACCGCCCGGTCGCCGTAGGCGTCGGCGCAGGACTCCAGCAGCACGTCGATCGACGGCCGCGAATAGAACACCGGGGGGTCGCAGCTCAGGGCAAAGATTCGGTCAGGATCCACCAGCAAATGGTAGCCGGGCGGTGCGAAGTAAAGAATTCCGGCCTCGACCGGTGCGTGAGCCTGCGCCTCCCGCACCGGCAGCGCCAGCCTGCGGCCGAACACCTCGGCCAGCTGGCTGTCGTGGCCTTCGGGCAGGTGCAGCACCGTGACCAGCGCCAGCGGGTAATCGACCGGCAGGCCCTCCAGCAGGGTGAACAGGGCGTCGATACCGCCTGCCGACGCGCCGATGGCGACCACATCGGCCGCGTGCCGGAAATTGGGTGGCAGCGTGCGCTTCATCGAGGCTGCGCCGCCTTGCGGTACAGGCGCTCCGGCTTGGCGACCGGCTCGAAGGCGTCCTTGTAGCTGGAAAAATCCAGGGTCTCGCGCGAGCCCAGGCCCAGGAAGCCGCGGTGCGACAGCGAGTCGTGGAACAGGCCGAGCGCGCGGTCCTGCAGCTTCTTGTTGAAATAGATCAACACGTTGCGGCACGACACCAGCTGGGTTTCGGCGAACACGGCGTCGGTTGCCAGGCTGTGGTCGGCGAAAGTGATGCTGTCGCGCAAGCGCTTGTCGAACAGCACGCCGCCATAGCCGGCCGTGTAGTAATCGGAAAAGCTGCGCTGGCCGCCGGCCTGCTGGTAATTGGTGGTGTACAGCTGCATGGTGTCGACCGGGTAGATGCCCTGACGCGCCTTGTCAAGCGAGGCCGGGTTGATGTCGGTGGCATAGACGATGGTGCGCTCCAGCAGCCCTTCCTCGAGCAGCAGGATGGCCAGCGAATACGCCTCCTGCCCGGTGCTGCAGCCGGCCACCCAGACCTTGACCGAGGGATACGTGCGCAGCACCGGCACCACGTGGCGCCGCAGCGCCAGGAAGTAGGCCGGGTCGCGGAACATCTCGCTGACTGGCACCGTGAGGTACTGCAGCAGCTCGGTGAAGGCGTCCGGCTCGTGCAGGATGCGCTCCTGCAGCGCCGACACCGTCGGCAGCCCGAGCTGGCCGATGGCGTACAGCATGCGGCGCTTGAACGATGCCCCCGAATACTCGCGGAAGTCGTGGCCGTAGCGCAGGTACACCGCCTCGGCCAGCAGGCGCAGCTCGATGTCGAGGGTGGCGGCGGGGCTCATCTCAGATCCGCTCCACCTTGGGCATCCAGACCCGGATCAGCGAGAGCAGCCGTTCCAGCTCGATCGGCTTGGCCAGGTAGTCGTTGGCGCCGGCCTGCAGGCAGCGCTCCTGGTCGTCCTTCATCGCCTTGGCGGTCACGGCGATCACCGGCAGCTTCTGCCAGGCGGGATTCTTGCGGATCTCGCGCATCGCGGTGTAGCCGTCCATCTCCGGCATCATCAGGTCCATCAGCACCAGGTCGATGTCGGCGACGCTGGCCAGCTTCTCCAGTGCCTCGCGGCCATTGCGCGCCACCTCGATCACGGCGCCCTTGTGCTCCAGCGCGCTGGTGAGCGCGAAGATGTTGCGCACGTCGTCGTCCACCACCAGGATCCGGCGCCCCTCCAGCCCCTTGTCGCGGTTGCGCGCGGTGCGCAGCATGCGCTGGCGGTCGCTCGACAGCTCGGTCTCCACCTTGTGCAGGAACAGCGTGACTTCGTCGAGCAGCCGCTCCGGCGAGCGAGCGCCCTTGATGATGATGGAGTGCGAATAGCGCAGCAGTTCCGCTTCCTCGTCGCGCGTCAGGTTGCGGCCGGTGTAGACGATCACCGGCGGGAACGAGCGGCTCTCGCCGGCGGCCATCCGGCGCAGCAGCTCCTGGCCCGTCATGTCGGGCAGCTTGAGGTCGATGATCATGCAGTCGAACACGCCGGCCTTGAGGGCGTCGAGCGCTTCCTGGCCGCGCGCCACGGCGACGATCTCGACATCGCCGTCGCCGATCAGCGCCGCCACGCTTTGCTGCTGGCGCACGTCGTCTTCCACCAGCAGTACCCGCTTGACCTTCTGCGTCAGCTTGGCCTCCAGCCGCGCGAACACTTCGCGCAGCTGCTCGCGGCTGGCCGGCTTGGTGGCATAGCCGATCGCGCCCATCTGCAGGGCGGTGTCGGCCAGGTCCTCCACCGAAATCATGTGCACCGGGATGTGGCGGGTGGCCGGGTCTTCCTTCAGGTGCTGCAGCACCGACAGGCCGGTGTCGTCCGGCAGCCGCACGTCCAGCAGCGCCGCATCCGGCACGTGCTGGCTGGCCAGCGCCATGCCTTCGCCGGCCTGGTGGGCGACCAGGCAGTCGTAGCCCAGCTCGTGGGCCAGGTCGAACAGGATGCGCGAGAAAGCCGGATCGTCCTCCACCACCAGGACGCAGCGCCGGCCTGGCGTGCGCCGCTCGCGGTCATCGGGGAACGAGGGCGCCGCTGGGGGCCGGGGCGCAGCGGTGGGCGTGGGCGTCGAACGCGTGGCGGCCGGCCGCACCAGCGCCGGCCGGCCAGCGCCTTGCGCTTGTGCCGGCTGGTATTCCAGCGGCAGCACCAGCGTGAACGTGCTGCCCTGGCCCTGGAAGCTGGACACCGAGATCGCGCCACCCAGCAGCTGCGCGAGGTCGCGCGAGATCGACAGGCCCAGGCCGGTGCCGCCGAAGCGCCGACTGGTGGTGCCGTCGGCCTGGCGGAAGGCCTCGAAGATCACCTCCTGCTGTGACGGGTCGATGCCGATGCCGGAGTCGCGCACTTCGAACGCCACGGCCTGCGGCCCGCTGCGGGCGATGGTCAGCGCCACCGTGCCCTGCTCGGTGAACTTGATCGCGTTGGACAGCAGGTTCTTGAGGATCTGCTCGAGGCGCTGGCGGTCGGTGAACAGCGATTGCGGAACGTCGCCGGCCAGCAGCACTTCCAGCTGCAGGCCCTTGCGGGAAGCCAGCGGCGCGAACAGCGAGCGCAGGCCTTCGGCCAGTTGCGTGACCGGCGTCGGTTCGGGTCGCACGTCCAGCTTGCCGGCCTCTACTTTCGCGATGTCGAGGATGTCGTTGATCAGGTTCAGCAGGTCGTTGCCGGCCGAATAGATCGACTCGGCGAACTTGACCTGTTCCGGCGTCAGGTTGGCCTGGCTGTTGTCGGCCAGCAGCCGGGCCAGGATCAGCGAGCTGTTGAGCGGTGTGCGCAGCTCGTGCGACATGTTGGCCAGGAACTCGGACTTGTAGCGGCTGGCGCTTTCCAGTTCGCTGGCGCGCTGTTCCAGCTGGTGCTGGGTCTGGTTGAGGGAGTCGTTCTTCTGGTCCAGCGCGTCGCGCTGCGCCTCCAGCTGCAGGTTGGTCTGTTCCAGCTCCGCCTGCTGGTGCTCCAGCTGGGCCTGGGATTCGCGCAGCGCCTGCGACTGCTCCTCGAGTTCCTCGTTCGCGGTGCGCAATTCTTCCTGCTGCACCTGCAACTCCTCGTTGAGCTGCTGGGTCTCTTCCAGCGTGTCCTGCAGCCGCTGGCGGTAGCGGGCCGCCTCCACCGCCGCGCCCAGGCTGGCCCGCACCATCTGCAGCAGTTCGAGGTCGCGTTCCTGCAGCGGCCGCAAGAAGCCCAGTTCGATCACGCCGTTGACCTCGCCGTCGTGCTCGAGCGGCGACACCAGCACGCTCTGCGGTGCGCCGTGGCCCAGGCCGGAGGTCACGCGCAGGTAGCCGTCGGGCACGCTGTCGAGGCGGATTTGGCGGGCATTGGCCGCGGCCTCGGCCACCACGCTGTCGTTGCGGGCGAACGCCTGGCCGGCGGCTTGCGGCCCGTCTCCCAGTCCCCACGCAGCCACCCGGTCCAGCCGCTCGCTGCCGCCGACGTAGAGCGCGCCGACCACGCTGCCCAGGTAGCGCGAGAGGAATTCGAGCGCGTTGTGGCCGAGCGCGACCAGCTCCTGCTTGCCGGCCAGCTTCTCTGCCAGCTGGCGCTGGCCATCGCGCAGCCAGGCCTGCGCCTGCAAGCCCTCGGCGAAGGACTGCTGCTGGTCCAGCGCGGTGGTGTAGGTGCGCGACAGGCCCAGCAGCTCGCGCCGGCCGAAGAATGCGAGCAGCGCGCTGCTCAGCAGAGTCACCAGCACATAAGCGACCACCACGAGGATCGAGTTGCGGCTGGCGGACTCGTTGCGTTCCAGCCGCAGCCGCTGCTCGGTGCCGATGAAGTCGTCGAATTCGTTGCGCAGTTCGTCCGTCAGGCGTTTGCCGCGGCCGGAGCGCACGCCGGCCGTGATGTCGCCGCCCTGGCGCCGGATGTCGATCATCTCCTGCGCGAACTTTTCCCATTGCGCCTGCAAGGCCGCGATCCGCGCCAGCCGCTCTACCTGCTGCGGGTTGTCGGCAACCAGTTCATTGAGCGCCGCGCTCTCCACCCGCGCCTTGGGAACGGCCACTTCGTAGGGACCCAGGAAACTCTCGTCACCCGCGAGCAGGAAGCCGCGCATGCCGCTTTCCTGGTCGATGCTCAGCCGGTGCAGCAGCTGGGCCTTGCGCAGCACCTGGTCGGTGTGCTCCACCTGGCTGATCGTGTTCAGCAGGTAGAGGATCAACAGGATGAACAGGCCGGCGCCGGCCACACCGAGGCTCAGTGGCAGGGTGACGTTGCGGGTGAGGATGCGGCGGAAATCCCGCGAGTCAACGGTGTCAGGAATGGGCATGGGCGCAGGTCATCGGGCGACCGCGCAGTGTGACAGACCGGGACGCCTCGCGGAGCCCCTGTGTCATTCAGCGAAACGAGCCGAGCAGGGCCTGGGCCCCGCGACTGCCGGCGCTGGCCGCGCGCTCGAGCCAGTGCACGGCCTTGCTCGAGTCCTGGGGCGCGGTGGCCCCGATCTGGTAAGCCACACCCAGGAAGTAGCTCATTTCGGTGCGACCGGTCTTGATGCCGTCCTCGGTCGACTTGCCCGAGCGCTTCACCACCACCGGGATGTCGCCCTGGCCGCCGGCATAGGCTTGCATCTGCGACAGGGTGGTGGCGAAAAAACGGTTGCGCGCCTGGTCGGCCGCGGCCTTGTCAGGGCTGCTGGCGACCAGTTCGTCGGCCAGCACCGGCAGCGCCTCGAACGGGGTCATGCCGCCGGCCATCTTCTTCGAATACCAGGCACGCAGCATCACGCGGTCCAGGGGCAACAGGCCGTCGACGCGCCAGGGGAAGTAGCTCAGCACGGTCTTGCCGGCAGGGTGGCCGCGCAGGCCCATCGCATGCATGGCCTCGTGGTACGCGCAGCGCCAGGCGTCACGGCCGCGCATCTGGATGGTGGCCGAGTCGATCTTGTTCTCGGTCTTGAAGTCCAGGTAGGTGGCGCAGGGCTGGTTGTCGTCGAGCTTGTTGTCGGGAATGATTTCGACGTCGAGGTTGGACAGGGCCTCGTCATCGGGCGAGTCGCTGACGTCGATGAGCTTCAACCCTGCCTCGGCAGTGACGGCCCGCAGGGCGGCCAGGGTGTACTGCTTATGAGCCGCGGCGTTGACGCCGTGGATCCGGACCCGGATGTCGTCTTCCCAGCGCACCACGCGGGTCGGGGTGCCGCTCTGGTGCCAAAGCACCTCCCACAGGGTCGAAAGCCCCTGTTCGACCTCATTGGCATGCAACGTCCCGGAAAAAGAGCTTCCGGACAGGCACAAGAGCCACCAGACAAGCTTTCTCATGAGTCACCCCGTGTACAACTGCTGACAGTGTCAGGTAGGACAGTTCCTACGGCAAGCGTTTTTACCTTTTCAGGCCCAACGGGTGGGGTCTTGCAGGAAATTTTCGATGAGTTCGGCCACCTGGCCGGGTTGGTCGTGGTGCAGCATGTGGCCCGCGTCGGTCACCTTGGCCTGGGCGATCGAGGGGACAGACCGCAAACGTTCGTGGTATTCGGCCAACGTGTACTTGCCCTTCCACCACTTCTGCAGGCTGTCGTCGCTGGCTTCCACCGACAGCGTCGGGGCGCTGATGGCCTTGTAGATTTCCAGCACTTCGTCGACCCGGTACAGGCTGGCGTTGGTGATCTTGTGGGCGGCGTCGCCCAGGATCCGCCACTGGCCGTCGGCGTCCTCGCGGGCCCAGTGCCGGGCCAGCCAGTCGGCCTTGTCCTGGCCCAGCCGCTGGTTGGTCTTTATCAGCCGCCCGGCCACGCTCGCGGCCGAGTCATATGCCTTCAGCGCCATCTCGCCGCGGTGGAAGGCCTTGAGCTCGTCCATCCAGAGCGCGTAACGCCTGGGCGCCTGCGAGGGTCGGGTGGCGGCCATGCCGAAGCCTTCCAGGTTGACCAGGCGGCGGATCCGCGCCGGCCGGCTGCCGGCGTACAGCATCACGATGTTGCCGCCCATGCTGTGGCCGACCAGGTGCACCGGCTCGGCCGGGCTGTAGTGATCGAGCAAAAAATCGAGGTCGGCCAGGTAGTCGGGAAACCAGTAGTTGTCCGCCGGTGCCGATTCGGTCAGTCCGTAGCCGCGCCAGTCCGGGGCGATGACATAGTGGTCGTGCCGCATGGCATCGACCACGAACTGCCAGGACGCGCCCACGTCCATCCAGCCGTGCACCATCACCAGCGGCACCTTGCCGGCGCCGGGCTCGCCCCAGACGCGCACGTGATAGCGAAGGTTGCGGATCGGGACGAACTCGCTGCGGGAGCTTCTGCGGGCTTGGTACATTGACCCGGATCATAAGGAGACAAACCATGGCCAGCAGTCAAGGCAGGGACAACTACCGCGCCATGCACGAAGGCTTCCGCTGGCAGGTTCCGGAGCACTTCAACATCGCGCAGGCCTGCTGCGGCCGCTGGGCGCAGCAGCCCGATGCTGGCCGGCGGGTGGCGATCCGCGCCCACGAAACAGCCGGCGCGGGCCGCACGCTGACATACGCGCAGTTGCAGGAAGGCGCCAACCGCGCCAGCGGCTTGCTCCGCTCGCTCGGCGTGGGGCGCGGCGACCGGGTCGCCATCGTGATGCCGCAGCGCTTCGAAACCGCGATTGCGTACATGGCGGTGTTCCAGCTCGGCGCGGTGGCGATGCCGCTGTCGATGCTGTTCGGGCCGGACGCGCTCGAATACCGGCTGCAGGACAGCGAAGCGGTGGTGGCGATCTGCGACGACAGCTCGATCGCCAACCTGCTGCCGGTGCGCGGCGTCTGTCCGGCGCTGCGCACGGTGATCGGGGTCGGCACGACCGTGGCCGGGGTCGATGTCGACTGGGACAGTGCGCTGCAGCGGCAGGGCGTGCGCTTCACCGCGGAGCAAACCCGGGCGGAAGAAGGAGCGATCCTGATCTACACCAGCGGCACCACCGGGCCGCCCAAGGGCGCCTACCTGCCGCACCGCGCGCTGATCGGCAACCTGCCCGGCTTCGTCTGCAGCCAGAACTGGTTTGGATTCGACGGCAAGAGCAACAGCAAGTCCGACGCCGTCTTCTGGTCGCCGGCCGACTGGGCCTGGACCGGAGGACTCATGGACGCGCTGCTGCCGACGCTGTACTTCGGCCGCACCATCGTCTCGTGCAATGCGCGCTTCAGTCCCGAGCTGGCCTTCACGCTGATGCAGCGACAGGGCGTGACCCACACCTTCCTGTTTCCGACCGCGCTCAAGGCGATGATGAAGGCCTATCCCGAGCCGCGGCGCCAGTTCAAGCTGCAGCTGCGGGCCATGATGAGCGCCGGCGAGGCGGTCGGCGACGCGGTGTTCGGCTACTGCCGCGACCAGCTCGGGGTGGTAGTCAACGAGATGTTCGGCCAGACCGAGATCAACTACGTGGTCGGCAACTGCAGCATGAACGGCAACACCTCGCATGGCATCGGCTGGCCGGCCCGCCCCGGCAGCATGGGCAAGGGCTATCCGGGCCACCGGGTGGCGGTGATCGACGACGACGGCAACGAGTGCCCGGTCGGGGTGCCCGGCGACGTGGCGGTGAACCGATTCGATCTCCATGGAGAACCCGACCCGATTTTCTTCCTCGGCTACTGGAAGCGTGATGAGGCGACGCGGGCCAAGCACACCGGCCACTGGTGCCGCACCGGCGACCTCGCCAGCCGCGACGCCGACGGCTACCTCTGGTACCAGGGCCGCGCCGACGATGTCTTCAAGGCCGCCGGCTACCGCATCGGCCCAGGCGAAATCGAGAACTGCCTGGTCAAGCATCCGGCAGTGATCAACGCCGCCGTCGTGCCCAAGCCCGACGCCGAGCGCGGCGCGCTGGTCAAGGCCTTCGTCGTGCTGGCGCCGGATTTCGTTTCCGCACGCGCCGCGTCCGGCCGCAACGCCGTGCAATTCGACGCCGACCTGGTTGCCGAACTGCAGCAGCACGTGAAGGGCAAGCTCGCGCCTTATGAGTACCCCAAGGAGATCGAGTTCATCGAGGCTCTGCCGATGACCACGACCGGGAAGGTCCAGCGGCGCGTGCTGCGGTTGCAGGAAGAAGCGAAAGCGAAGGCGTCGTCATCCCGGCCTTGAGCCGGGATCCAGACTTCTCCGCGCAGACAACCCGCGTTCGCCACGCAATTCTCCGCGCGGCGCGGCAGGCGTTGCCCGACGCGGGCTCACACTGCGGCGGTCGCCGCGGCGCGCCGACTGCGCTGCGAAATCCGGTCCGGGACCGGCGTCGCGCAACTCACAGTGCTGGCAGCGCTCGCAGAAAAAGCTGCGCCGGTGCGTCTTGCCCAGATGCGCTTTCACGAACGGGATGTTGCACCTCGGGCAGGTCCGCCTGGTGTGCGCCAGCCAGTGCTTCTTCAGCACGAAGGCCTTCTTCCACTCGAAGAAGTCGAAACTGTATTGCCGCGCCTCGGCCACCAGCGCTCGCAGCTTCGCGGCGGGCAGGGCGCCGACCTTGGACATCGGATGGACCCGGATGCGAAACAGCACCTCGTTCTTGATGATGTTGCCCACTCCCGCAAAGAGGTCCTGGTCCAGCAGGGCGTCGCAGGCCAGCATCCCGGGATGCGCGCGCAATCGCCTGCGCGCCAGCGCCGGTCCCAGTGCTCCGATCACGTCGGCGTGCCAGTCGCACACCAGGTCCAGCGGCTCCTCGATGAAGCGCACCGAGCAGGCGTACAGATTGAGCTCGCCGCTGTCGAAGCCCAGGCTCAGGCGGGGCGGCGCCTCCTTGCGCTGGTTGATGCGGTAGCTGCCGAACAGCAGGAAGTGCACCTTCAGCGAGAAATCGTCCAGCTCGATCAGGAAGTGCTTGCCCCTGCTGCGCAGCGCCTCGATCCGCTGGCCGACCAGCCGCTCCTTCTCGATGGTGGTGTTGCCCTCAGCCCGCACGATGGTCTTGCCGAGAAACCGGTTGGCTTCTTCCTTGAGGATGACGATCGACGGGCCTTCGGGCATGAAATCCATTATTCTGCGCAGTCCCCCTCCATCCTGTAGTCCTTCTTCCAATGAACAAAGTCCAACTCGGCCGCAGCGACCTGCAGGTCACGCCCATCTGCCTGGGAACCATGACCTTCGGCGAGCAGGTCGACGAAGTCACGAGCCACGCGGTGCTGGATCGCGCGCTCGAACGCGGCATCAATTTCATCGACACCGCCGAGATGTATTCCGTGCCGGCGCGCCAGGAAACCTACGGCCGCACCGAAACCTTCATCGGCAACTGGTTCGCGAAACATCCCGGCGCCCGCGACAAGCTTGTGCTGGCCACCAAGGTCGCCGGCCCGTCGCGCGGCATGCCGTGGGTGCGCGACGGCGACGGCATGACGGCGGCCGCCATCGTCGCCTCGTGCGAGGCCAGCCTCAAGCGCTTGCAGACCGACGTGATCGACCTGTACCAGATCCACTGGCCCGAGCGCAACGTGCCGATGTTCGGCGGCATCTACTACGACCCGGCCAAGGAGCGGGCCCACACCACGTCGATCCACGAGCAGCTGGAAGCGTTCGCCAAGCTGGTCAAGGAAGGCAAGATCCGCCACATCGGCCTGTCGAACGAAACGCCCTGGGGCGTGCACGAATTCGTGCGGCTGGCCGAGCAGCACCAGCTGCCGCGCATCGCCACCGTGCAGAACGTCTATTGCCTGGTCAGCCGCGCTCTGGAGAACGGCCTGGACGAGACCATGCACCGGCTCGACGTGTCCCTGCTGGCCTATTCGCCGCTGGGCTTCGGCCTGCTCACCGGCAAGTACGACCAGAGCGGCACCGACGGCCCCGACGCGCCCCAGGGCTCGCGCATCGCGAAGTTCGAGTCGGTGCGCAAACAGCGCTGGGGCCGGCCCGAGGCGCTGGCGGCCGCGCGGCAGTACAACCAGTTGGCGCGCGACAACGGGATGACGCCCACCCAGATGGCGCTGGCCTTCTGCTACACCAAGTGGCAGGTCCGCAGCACCATCGTCGGCGTCACCTCGGTCGCGCAGTTCGACGAGGACCTGGCGGCGTGGGGCACGACACTTTCGCCCGAGGTGCTGGCGCAGATCGACAAGATCCGCTGGGAGCTGAGGGACCCGGCGGGTTGAAGAAGATCCACGTCAGCGAAACACCCGCCACCGCCATGCTGCGGCAGCACGGCATCGCTTTCACCGAGCATCCGTACCAGTACCTGGAGCACGGCGGCGCGCAGCACAGCGCGCAGGTGCTGGGCTTCGATCCGTTCGCGGTGGTCAAGACCTTGATCATGGAAGACGAGCAGGCCAGGCCGCTGGTGGTGCTGATGCACGGCAATCGCAAGGTGTCCACCAGGAACCTGGCGCGCCAGATCGGCGCCAGGTCGGTGCAGCCGTGCCAGCCCGAGGTGGCCAACCGCCACAGCGGCTACCTGGTGGGCGGCACCTCGCCGTTCGCCACCCGCAAGGCGATGCCGGTGTTTATCGAGGAAACGATTCTTGCGCTGCCGAAGATCCTGATCAACGGCGGCCGGCGCGGCTACCTGGTGGGCATCGACCCGCAGGTCTGCGTGCAATTGCTCGGCGCGAAGCCGGTGCAGTGCGCGCTGGCAGAATAGCCGCCTAGCCGCCGGAGACCACCCTTGCAAGCCTTCTACCCGTTTCTCGCGACCCTGGCCGCGTACCTGCTGGGATCGCTGTCGTTCGCGGTCATCGTCAGCCGCGTGATGGGCCTGAAGGACCCGCGCACCTTCGGCAGCAAGAACCCGGGCGCCACCAACGTGCTGCGCTCGGGCAGCAGGCCGGCCGCTGTCGTCACGCTGCTGCTGGACGGGATCAAGGGCTGGCTGCCGGTGCTGCTGGTGCGCCTGTACGGCAAGCCCTACGGCCTGGAAGACGGCACGGTCGCGATGGTGGGGCTGGCGGCCTTTCTCGGCCACCTGTATCCGGTGTTCTTCCGCTTCCAGGGCGGCAAGGGCGTCGCCACCTTCCTGGGCGTGGTGTTCGGCGTGCACCCGCTGCTGGGAGCCGCCACCGCCGCCACCTGGCTGATCATCGCTTTCTTCCTGCGCTATTCCTCGCTGGCATCGCTGGTCGCGGCGGTGTTCGCGCCGTGCTTCTACCTGCTGGGCGACCATGTCGCCTGGTATGCGGAGACTCCGATCGCGCTGGCGCTGGCGGTGATGGCGCTGCTGCTCGGGTGGCGCCACAGCGAGAACATCGCCCGCCTGCTGCAGGGCAAGGAAGCGAAGCTGGGCGCCAGCAAGGCCAAGGTCTGACGCCGGCCTAGGTCCCCAGGAAAAAGCGCGACACCACCGGCGGCGTGTCGCCGAGGTGGAATCCGAGCTTGCGGTCGCGCAACGCGACGTCCGCTGCCGTCACCCGGTCGAAGCGCCGCAGGTGCTCGGTCCAGGATTCGTCGGTGATCTGTTCGATGTAGCGCGCCGGCTCGTACAGGTCGTGCAGCAGTTCCCACGCCAGCGCGCCCTGGCGCATGCGGCTGCGCCGGCTCTCCTGCATCACGGCCTGGAATTCGGCGGCGCGCGCCGGGTCGATCCGGTATTCGATCTGCACCTGCACCCGGCCGGCCGCCGGTGGCGCCTCGGCCACCGGTACCTTGAAGGCGTTGGACGGCGTCAGGTCTTCCTCCATGCCGCGGTCCGGCACCAGCCGCTGGGCCACCAGCAGCGTCAGCACGCTGCTGACGGCGGCCAGGGCGACGCTGGTGTGGATGTCGGTCCAGGTCGCGATCTGGCCCCAGGTGGCCGCGCCCATCGCGGTCGACCCCATCAGCGCCATCTGGTAGATCGACATGCCGCGGGCCCGCACCCAGTCCGGCAGCCCCATCTGGGTGGCCACGGTCAGCGAGTTGGCCACCGCGATCCAGGCCGCGCCGGACAGCATCATGGCCGGCACGGCCAGGTAGATCGACGGCGCCCAGGCCACGGCCAGCGCCGAAGCGGACTGGATGCAGGTGCCCGCCAGGATCAGGCGCTCCAGCGACATCAGGCGCCGGATCCTGGGCATCGACAGCGCCGCCACGATGGCGCCTGCGCCCATCGACGCCAGCAGCACGGTGAAGGTGCCGGCCGCGCCGCCGGGCAGCGCCCGCGCCAGCAGCGGCAGCAGCGCCAGCAGGGCGGTGGAATGAAGGAAGAACAGGAAGACCCGCAGCAGCATCGCCCGCATCCGCTGCGACTGGCGCACGAACTGCAGGCCGACCCGCATCGCGCTGGGCAGCCGCTCGCGGCCCAGCGGGCTTTCGCGGTGCTCGCGTCGCCAGCGCATGATGATGAAGGCCGCCGTCAGCGACAGCGCCGCGTTGAGCACGAACACCCACTGGATGCCGGCGCTGGCGATGATGGCGCCGGCGGCCAGCGGCCCGATGATGCGCGAGCTGTTCATCGACACGCCGTTGAGCGCCAGCGCCGCCGGCAGCTGCGGCCGCGGCACCACCTCGGGAATGATCGCCGCGAACACCGGCCAGCGCATCGCCAGCCCGATGCCGTTCAGGAAGATCAACGCCAGCAGCAGCGGGGCGTTCATCGCCTTGAACACGACGGCCACGCACAGCAGGCCGGCCACGGCGGCGACCCAGAACTGGGTGATCATGAAGTAGCGGCGCCGGTCCAGGATGTCGGCCATCGCGCCGCTGGGCAGCCCGAGCAGGAACACCGGCAGGGTCGATGCGGTCTGCACCAGCGCCACCCACAGCGGCGAGGGCGTCAGCGATGTCATCAGCCAGGCGGCGGCGACGTCGTTCATCCACATCGTCGTATTGGCGGCCAGCCAGGTGAACCACAGCATGCGGAACACCGGCCAGCGCAGCGGCGCGAAGGCCGACAGGTCGGGCTCGTCGCGCAGGCCGGTGGCGGTCGACTCGGACGAGGCTTCGGGCACTTAGTAGCGGCGCTCCAGCACCATCTGCTCGTTGTCGCGCCGCATCTGGAAGCGGGAGAGGAAACTGTTGCCCAGCAGCACGTAGGGCATGGACTGGCTGCCGACCACGGCGTCGACGTCGTAGATCTCGACCTCGCCGATGCGCACGGAAGACAGCTTGACCAGCCACGCCGGCACCAGGCCGTTGGCCGTCTGCATCCGCACCTGCTGGCCGGCCTTGTAATTGAGCCCCACGCGCTCGGCTTCCGAAATGCCCAGGCCGACCATGCTGGCGCCGGTGTCCACCATGAACTGCACGGCCCGGCCGTTGATGGTTCCCGAGGACAGGAAGTGGCCGTTGCTGCCGGCCATCATCACGATCCGGTTGCTGCGCGCCGGGCCGCCGGTGCCGCCGATGCTGACCTGTGAATCGCCGATGCGCAGCGTCTGCCTGCGGCCCTTGATCTCCACCACCGCCTCGTCGCCCGAAGTGGACAGCACCTTGACCCCCTGCAGCGTCTCGCCGGGCGCGACGCTGCGCGGAGCGCCGCCGTCGACCACCAGCAGCGCCTTGTTGCCGAGCATGCCCTGCAGCGAGACGGCCTGGGCGGCCGCGCCGCCGCACAGCGCCAGCAGCGCCAGCGCCAGCAGCAGCGGTCGCGTCGATCGCATCAGTCGCGGAAGTTGTTGAAGGACAGCGGCACGTCGGCAATGTCCTTCTTGATCAATGCCATCGCGGCCTGCAGGTCGTCGCGCTTGGCGCCGGTGATGCGGACCGCATCGCCCTGGATCGCGGCCTGCACCTTGAGCTTGCTGTCCTTGACCAGGCGGGTGATCTTCTTGGCCTGTTCGGTCTCGATGCCGCTACGCACCTTGAACACCTGCTTGACCTTGTCGCCGCCGATCTTCTGCAGGTCGCCCTTGTCGAGGTAGCGCACGTCGACGCCGCGCTTGGTCAGCTTGCCGGTCAGCACGTCCTCGACCTGGGTCAGCTGAAATTGCGCGTCGCCGAACAGGGTGATTTCCTTGTCCTTGAGTTCCACCGCCGCCGATGTGCCCTTGAAGTCGAAGCGGGTGCCGATCTCCTTGGCCGTGTTCTCGACGGCGTTCTTCACTTCCACCATGTTCGGCTCGCAAACGGTGTCAAAAGACGGCATGGACGCTCCCTGGAATGCTGTTGGCTGATGCGACAATTCTCCCATGATCGTGGAGCAAAACGTACCCCTGCAGGCCCATAACAGTTTCGGCATCGTCGCCAAGGCCCGCGCGCTGGTGCGGGTGGCGAGCGCAGACGACGTGCACCAGCTGCTGGCCGATCCCGAACTGGCGGCGCGGCCGAAGTTCGTGCTCGGTGGCGGCAGCAACATCGTGCTGACCGGCGACGTCAAGCCGCTGGTGCTGAAGGTGGAGGTGATGGGCCGCAAGCTGGTCGACGACGGTCCCAGGGCCAGCATCGTCGAGGTGGGCGCCGGCGAAAGCTGGCACGGCGCGGTGAGCTGGACGCTGGAGCAGGGGCTGCCCGGCCTGGAGAACCTGGCGCTGATCCCGGGAACGGTGGGCGGCTCGCCGGTGCAGAACATCGGCGCCTACGGCGTCGAGCTGCAGGACCGCTTCGAGTCGCTCGACGCGATCGACCTGGTGACCGGCAAGACCTTCACGCTGGACGCCGCGCAATGCGCCTTCGGTTACCGCGACTCGGTGTTCAAGCACGTTGCGGCGCAGGACGGCGACCTCGGCCTGGCCGGCCGGGCGCTGATCCTGCGGGTGCGGCTGCGTCTGCCCAAGCCCTGGAAGGCGGTGCTGGGCTACGCCGACCTCGAACGCAAGATCCACGAAACCGGCATCCGCGAGCCGTCGGCGCGGCAGATCTACGACTGGGTCTGCGCCGTGCGCAGCGTCAAGCTGCCGGATCCGCGGGTGATCGGCAACGCCGGCAGCTTCTTCAAAAATCCCACCGTCACGCAGGACCAGTGCAGCGACATCATCGCCCGCGAGCCCGGCATCGTGCATTACCCGATGGCGGACGGCAGCATCAAGCTGGCGGCCGGCTGGCTGATCGACGCCTGCGGCTGGAAGGGCAAGTCGGTCGGCAATGCGGGCGTCTACGAGAAGCAGGCTTTGGTGCTGGTCAACCGCGGCGGCGCCACCGGCGGCGAGGTGGTCACGCTGGCCCGCGCCATCCAGACCAGCGTCTACGAGCGCTTCGGCATCCGGCTGGAGCCGGAGCCGGTGGTGGTCTAAAGCAGCAGGCGGCGCTCAATGCGCCGTGTGGCTGACGTGCCGCCGCTGGCCGGCGCTGGTTCCGGTCAGTCCTTCTTGTCGCTGCCCAGCTGGGGCAGGGCAGCGCCGGAGCCCATCGATAGCAGCCCGCTGCGGGCATAGATGCCCAGCTTGTCGCGGGTGTCGACAATGTCCAGGTTGCGCATGGTGAGTTGGCCGATGCGGTCGCGCGGCGAGAACATCGACTCGCCCTTTTCCATCGTCAGCCGCTCCGGGTGGTACGTCAGGTTGGGCGACACCGTGTCGAGCAGCGAGTAGTCGTTGCCGCGCCGCAGCTCGAGCGTCACCTCGCCGGTGACGGCGCGCGCCACCCAGCGCTGCGCCGTCTCGCGCAGCATGATCGCCTGCGGGTCGAACCAGCGGCCCTGGTACAGCAACCGTCCCAGCTTGCGGCCGTTGTCGCGGTATTGCTCGATGGTGTCCTCGTTGTGGATGCCCGTCACCAGCCGCTCGTAGGCGATGAACAGCAGCGCCAGGCCCGGGGCCTCGTAGATGCCGCGGCTCTTGGCCTCGATGATGCGGTTCTCGATCTGGTCGCTCATGCCCAGGCCGTGCCGGCCGCCGATCCGGTTCGCTTCCAGGATCAGCGCCACCGGGTCGTCGAAGCGCTGGCCGTTGAGCGCCACCGGCTGGCCCTCTTCGAAGCGCACCGTCACCTCCTCGGCCTTCACGGCGACCTCGTCCTTCCAGAAAGCGACGCCCATGATCGGGTTGACGATCTTCATCCCGCTCTTGAGCTGCTCCAGGTCCTTGGCCTCGTGGGTTGCGCCGAGCATGTTGGAGTCGGTGGAGTAGGCCTTCTCGGCCGACATCTTGTAGCCGAAGCCGGCGGCGGTCATGAAGGCCGACATCTCGGCCCGGCCACCCAGCTCGTCGATGAACAGCTGGTCCAGCCAGGGCTTGTAGATCTTCAGGCCCGGATTCGCCAGCAGGCCGTAGCGGTAGAAGCGCTCGATGTCGTTGCCCTTGAAGGTGCTGCCGTCGCCCCAGATGTTGACGTCGTCTTCCTTCATCGCCGCCACCAGCATGGTGCCGGTCACTGCGCGGCCCAGGGGCGTGGTGTTGAAGTAGGTGATGCCCGCGGTCGAGATGTGGAACGCGCCGGCCTGCAGCGCGGCGATGCCTTCCTGGGCCAGCTGCGTGCGGCAGTCGATCAGGCGCGCCAACTCGGCGCCGTACTGCATCGCCTTGCGCGGGATCTCGTCGTAGTCCGGCTCGTCGGGCTGGCCGAGGTTGGCGGTGTAGGCATAGGGGATTGCGCCCTTCAGGCGCATCCAGTGCAGCGCGGCGCTGGTGTCCAGGCCGCCGGAAAAGGCGATGCCGACCTTCTGGCCGGCGGGCAGGTGTTCGAGGATGGTGGCCATGGTGTCTTTCAAATCTCCGCGCAAAAAGCGCTGCGATGCGACCGCCTTCGGGCGGCCGTGCGGCGGTCAGCCGAAGTGGCAGATGTAGTGGTAGGCGTCGGCGACGCGGATCTCGAACTTCGAATTGCCCGGCACGCTGAACTTCTGCCCGGCGGTGGACTTGAGCCACTGGTCGCTGCCGGCCAGCTTGTACTCGCAGGCGCCGGCCACGCATTCCATGACCTCGGGCGCGCCGGTGTTGAAGGTGAGCGTGGCGGGCAGGATCACGCCCACGGATTTCTTCGTCCCATCGGCAAGCGTGATGCCGTGGCTCACGCACTTGCCGTCGAAGTAGACGTTCGCTTTCGTGGTGACGGCGACGCCGTCGATGGTTTCGGTGGTCATGGGGTCAATTTTACGGGCACGGCCCCGGGGCGGCCGCTGAATCCACCGGGCCGGCTGTCGCGTACAGCTTGAGTACCCCGACAATGTACCCATGGCCCACGACCTCCAAGACCTCCAGCTGATCGCCCTCATCGACCGCGTCGCCGCCCGCCATCTTGCCGGCGCCCGGGCCGGCGAGGCCGAGGCGGCGCTGCGCGAGCTGTACGACCTGACCTCCTCCAAGCTGTATGGCGTGGCCCTGAAAGTGCTGGGCAACAGCAACTGGGCCGAGGACGTGTTGCAGGAGGCCTACCTGAACATCTGGCGCATCGCCGGCGATTACCGGGCTGCGCTGAGCCCGCCGATGGCGTGGATGGGCGTGATCGTCCGCAGCCGGGCGCTGGACTTCCGCCGCCGGCGCGCCAGCGAGCGGGCCGACGCCGGCCTGGAGCTTGACGACGCGATCAGCGAGACGGTGGCCGGCGACTCGCCCAATCCCATGGACACGACGCAGGCCAGCGAGCAGGCCTGGGCGCTGCACGAATGCCTGCGCAAGCTGGAGGCGAAACAGCGCGAGGTGGTCAGCCTGGCCTACCTGCGCGACCTGAGCCACAGCGAACTGGCCGAGCAGCTCAAGCTGCCGCTGGGGACGGTGAAGACCTGGATCCGCCGGGGCCTGGAACAACTGCGCGGCTGCATGGCCCGATTTGCCTGAAAGGCGGCCACGATGAACCTGCTGCAATCGCCTGAACTGCTGGACCGGCTGGCCGCCGCCTACGCGCTGGGCACGCTGCGCGGCGGCGCACGCCGGCGCTTCGAAGCCATGGCGCGCCAGAGCGCCACGGTGCGCGCAGCGGCGCTGATCTGGCAGGAGCGCTTCGCCTCCATGACCGAGTTGCAGGGCGCCAACCAGCCCAGCCCCAATGTCTGGAAGCGGATCGAGAACCTGCTGGAGGCGCAGCCGGCGTCGACACCCCCCAAGGAGAGCGCGATGTTCGAGAAACTGCGACGCGCACTGGGCCTGTGGCGCGGCGCGGCTGTGGCTGCGGCCGTGGCGAGCGTCGCGGCCGTGGTGGTCGGGGTGAACCTCAGCCGCGAAGTCTCCAGCCGCGAGGGTCAACTTGCCCAGGTCCGGCAGCAGGGAACGCAACTGGCCGCGCAGAACGCGAAGCTGGCGCAGCAGATGCAGGCCATGCCGCAGATCCAGTACGTTGCGGTGCTGGCCGACGACAAGTCGGCCGCCTCGATGCTGGTGACCTTCGATCCCAACCATCAGATGATGACGGTCAAGCGGGTGGGCGGCTTCGAAGTCGCGCAGGACAAGTCGCTCCAGCTGTGGGCGTTGATGCCGGCCGGTGGCCCCAAGTCGCTCGGCGTGCTGGGCGCGCAGCTGGTGGCTCGGATGCCCGCCTCCGAAGGCGAGGTCAAGCAGATGCCGATGCTGGCGGTGAGCCTGGAGCCCAAGGGCGGCGTGCCGGGCGAGGGCGGTCCGACCGGCCCGGTGCTGTTCAAGGGCGCCATGCTGCAGACCACGATCTGAGCGGGCACAAAAAAGCCGTCGGATGACGGCTTTTTCTTTGGCCTGACGCGGCCTGCGCCTAGCGCCAGTGACCGCGGTGGTGGCCACCGCCCCAGCCGCCGCCGCCGAAGCCGAAGCCCAGCGAGATGCCGACCGGCGGGTAATACGCCGGGTAGTAGGCGGGGGAGTAGCCGGGATAGTAGCCGGGATAGTAGGCCGGGTAGACCGGTGCGGAATAGGCCGGATAGACGGTGGTGGAGGAAGCCACCACGGCCGGCACGCTCACCGTTCCGGGCGGGGCGCTCATCACCTCGCCAGCAGCCAGCGGATAGGTGTTGGACTGCGCTGCGGCACCGACCGGCGTAACCTGCAGGCGGATGGTCGGGCCCGGATCGTTGGGCATCTGGACCGTGTACTGGCGGCCGCCGTATTCGTAGGTGACGTTGTAGCCGACGGTGCGGTTTTCATAGAAGGTTTGCGTGCTGCAGGACTGCATGTTCTGCACGCTGGTCGCGCCGCCGCCCTCGATGCGGTCGCCGACCACCGCGCCGCCCATCAGGCCGACGCCGGTCGCTATTGCGCGGCCGCTGCCCTGCCCGATGGCATTGCCCAAGGCCGCGCCGGCGATGGCGCCGATCACGGCGCCGGCGCCGCTCTTGGGCTGCTGCACGGCCACCGGCTGGTTGTTGCAGACCGTGCGAGGCACCTGCACCTGCTGGATGACGGGGGTGCTGGAGATGACGCGGCCGGTGATGTCCTGGGCCTGCGCGCCGATGCCGAGTCCGGCGAGAACCGCCGCGGCGGTGATGGAGATGGATCTATTCATGGTGTGAGCCTCACTTCGTTGCCCTGATGCCCAAAGTTTAGGCATCGCGGGTGCACTTGTCGTTACCGCTGGGTAAAGCAAGCGTAAATAATCTGATTCAGCGCGCGGCGTTTTGTTCCCAGACCCCGGAATCGAAGCCGACGGTGGTCGTCGACCCCCACTCGACGATGGGCCGCTTGATGACGCTGGGCTGTTGCTCCATCAGCGCCCGCGCCGAGGCGGCATCGACGACCGCATCGCGGACCGCATCGTCGAGCGTTCGCCACGTCGTGCCCTTGCGGTTGACCAGCGCCTCCCAGCCGGCGGCGGCGATCCAGCGATCGACATGGTCCAGCGGCAGGCCCTGCTTCTTGAAGTCGTGGAACTGGTAGCCGACGCCGTGGTCCTGCAGCCATGCACGGGCCTTTTTCACGGTGTCGCAGTTGGCGATGCCGTAGACGGTGATGGTCTTGCTCATGGGCCGATGATCCCATCGGCGGCGGTCGGCGACAATTTCCCATATGAAGACCCTTCAGGACTGGCTCGCCCACTGCGATCGGCTGCACCCCCGCGCCATCGAGCTGGGGCTGGAGCGCTCGCAAGCCGTTGCATCGCGCATGGGTTTGCGCTTCGAGTGCCCGGTGATCACCGTGGCCGGCACCAACGGCAAAGGCTCGACCTGCGCCATGCTGGAGGCGATCGCGCTGCAGGCGGGCTGGCGCACCGGCGTCTACACCTCGCCGCACCTGGTGGATTTCGAGGAGCGCTGCCGCATCCACGGCGAGATCGTCAAGGCAGCCGAGCTGCTCCCCCATTTCGAGCGGGTCGAAACTGCGCGCGGCGAGATTTCGCTGACCTACTTCGAGTTCACCACCCTGGCGATCATGAGCCTGATGGCGGCGTCGCAGCTCGATCTGGCGATCCTGGAAGTGGGCCTGGGCGGCCGGCTCGACACCACCAACATCATCGATCCCGACTGCGCCGTCATCACCAGCATCGACCTGGACCACATGGAGCTGCTGGGTCCTGACCGCGAGAGCATCGGGCGCGAGAAGGCGGGGATTTTGCGCGGCGGGCGGCCGGCGATCGTCAGCGACCCGGTGCCGCCGCAAAGCATCATCGACCGGGCCACCGAGATCGGCGCCGACCTCTGGCTGCTGGGGCGCGACTTCAATTTTTCCGGCGATCCGCAGCAATGGAGCTGGGCCGGCCGCGGCCGCCGCTACGCCGGGCTGGCCTATCCGGCACTGCGCGGCGCCAACCAGTTGCTCAACGCCTCCGGGGCGCTGGCCGCGCTGGAATCCTTGCGCAGCCGGGTCCCGGTCACGGCCCAGGCCGTGCGCAACGGCCTGTCGATGGTGGAGCTGCCGGGCCGCTTCCAGGTGGTGCCAGGCCAGCCGGCGCTGGTGCTGGACGTGGCGCACAACCCGCACTCGGTGGCGGCGCTGGCGGCCAACCTGGACGCGATGGGGTTCTATCCGACCACCCATGCGGTGTTCGGGGCCATGGCCGACAAGGACCTGGGGCCGATGCTCAGGAAGATGGGGCCGCTGGTGGACCGCTGGTACTTCACCGACCTGGACACGGCGCGGGCGGCGAAAGCGGTCGATCTGCAGGCGCGTTGGCGGGCGCAGGAGACCCGCAAGGACGTGGCCGCGAGCAGCCATGCCAGCCCGATGGACGCCCTGGACGCCGCGGCTGCCGCAGCGGACCCCGCTGATAGAATCGTCGTCTTTGGATCGTTCTACACCGTGGGGGGCGTTCTGAAGCACGGCATCCCCCGCCTTCAGGCCAAGCTTGCGGACTCCTGAAGGCCCGAGCAGGCACCATTCATGGCCTTTTTCAAGTCCCGAAAAGCTGGCGATGACACCGCCGCCAGTCCCCGCCAGAGCGAAAGCATCGAGGCGATGCGCAGGCGCGCGAGGCACCGGCTGATCGGGGCCGCCGTGCTGGTGCTGGCCGGCGTGATCGGCTTCCCCCTGCTGTTCGACACCCAGCCGCGGCCGGTGGCCGTGGACATCCCGATCGAGATCCCCGACCGCAACAAGGTCAAGCCGCTGGCCGTGCCGCGCGCTGAGGCGCAAGGCCCGGTGACGGTCGCGTCGGCAGCGCCGCCGGCCGTGGTGGCCGCGGCGCCGGCCGCGCCGCCGGCCGTGGTGGCCGCGGCGCCGGCCGCGCCGGTTGCTGCGCCGAAGGCCGAAGACAAGCCTGCCGCGGCACCGGTGCCAGAGCCCACGCCCGCGCCCGTTGCCGTCGCCAAGCCGCAGCCCAAGCCGGAAACGCGGCCGGAACCCAAGACAGTGGGCAAGGCCGAACCGGTGAAGGCGACGGCGACGGCGCCGGACGACGGCGCCAAGGCGCGCGCCTTGCTGGAAGGCAAACCTGCTGCCGAATCCGGTCCGGCGGCTGCCGAAGGGCGATTCGTGGTGCAGGTGGGCGCGTTCGCCGATCCGGCCAAGGCCCGCGAGACGCGGCTGCGGGTCGAAAAGGCGGGCCTGAAGACCTACACCCACGTGGCGGAGACCAAGGATGGCAAGCGGATTCGGGTGCGCGTGGGCCCGTTCGCCAATCGCAGCGAGGCCGACAAGGCGGCGGAAAAAATCAAGGGGCTGGATTTACCGGCCGCGATCCTCACCTTGTGAGGATCCCTGCCTGATGGCCACGCTGGATTGGGTGTTTCTCACCGTGCTGGTCGCGTCGCTGGCGCTGGGCGCGTGGCGCGGACTGGTGTACGAGGTGTTCTCGGTGCTGGGCTGGATCGCGGCGTTCGTGCTGGCCCAGTGGCTGGCGCCCGACGCGGCGGCGTGGCTGCCGATGGGCGGCTCCGGCGAGGCGGTGCGCTATGCGGCCGGCTTCGTGCTGGTGTTCATCACCGCCGCCTTTGCCGCCGGCCTGCTGGCCTGGCTGGTGAAGAAGCTGGTGGAGGCCGTGGGGCTGCGGCCGGTGGACCGCACGCTGGGCGCCGCCTTCGGCCTGGTGCGCGGCGCGGTGTTGCTGCTGGCGGCGGCCGTGGTGGTCAACCTGACGCCGCTGCAAAGCGGCCAGTGGTGGACGGAATCGACAGGGGCCGGCGTCTCGACGACGGTGCTCAAGGGTTTGAAACCGGTGTTGCCCGAGCGATTCGGGCGCTACCTGCCGGTGTAGCAATCAAGAAAGCCTCAACCATGTGTGGAATCGTCGGTGTTGTCAGCAACGCCCCAGTCAACCAGCTGATCTACGACGCCTTGCTGCTGCTGCAGCACCGCGGCCAGGACGCGGCCGGCATCGTCACCCAGCAGGAACGCAAGTTCTTCATGCACAAGGCCAAGGGCATGGTGCGCGACGTGTTCCGCACCCGCAACATGCGCGGCCTGCCCGGCGACGCGGGCCTGGGCCAGGTGCGCTACCCCACCGCCGGCAACGCCTACAGCGAGGAAGAAGCGCAGCCGTTCTACGTCAACGCGCCGTACGGCATCGTGCTGGTGCACAACGGCAACCTCACCAATGCGCAGGCGCTGAAGGCCGAACTGTTTTCCAGCGACCACCGCCACATCAACACCGAGAGCGACTCGGAGGTGCTGCTGAACGTCTTCGCCCACGAGCTGGAGAAGACCACCCGCGGCGCGCAGCTGCAGCCCGACGACGTGTTCAAGGCGGTCAGCGCGGTGCACCGGCGCATCCGCGGCTCCTATGCCGTGATCGCGATGATCGCCGGCCACGGCGTGCTGGCCTTCCGCGACCCGTACGGCATCCGGCCGCTGTCGATCGGCCACAAGGAAGGCACGGTGATGGTGGCCAGCGAGTCGGTCACGCTCGAAGGCACGGGCCACATCTTCGATCGCCACGTGCTGCCCGGCGAAGCGATCTTCATCGACCTGCAGGGCAACATCCACGCGCAGCAGTGCGCTGACAACCCCAAGCTGTTTCCCTGCATCTTCGAATACGTGTACCTGGCCCGCCCCGATTCCGTGCTCGATGGCATCTCGGTCTACCAGGCGCGCCTGAACCTGGGCGAGACGCTGGCCAAGCGCGTGGTCTCCACCGTGCCGCCCAGCGACATCGACGTGATCATCCCGATCCCCGAATCGAGCCGCCCGAGCGCGACGCAACTGGCCCACCTGCTGGGCATTCCGTACCGCGAAGGCTTCGTCAAGAACCGCTATGTCGGGCGCACTTTCATCATGCCCGGCCAGGGCGTGCGCAAGAAGTCGGTGCGCCAGAAGCTCAACGTGATCGCCAGCGAGTTCAAGGGCCGCAACGTGCTGCTGGTGGACGACTCGATCGTGCGCGGCACCACCAGCCGCGAAATCGTGCAGATGGCCCGCGACGCCGGCGCCAAGAAGGTGTACCTGGCCAGCGCCGCGCCGCCGGTGCGCTTTCCCAATGTCTACGGCATCGACATGCCGACGCCCAGCGAGCTGGTGGCGCACGGCCGCACGATCGAGGAAGTGCGTGAGGTGATCGGCTGCGACGCGCTGATCTACCAGGACGTGGAAGGCATGAAGCGCGCCGTCATGAAGGCCGCGTCGACGGCGCCGGGTTCGATGCCGCTGGACGGCTTCGACGCCTCGTGCTTCGACGGCGTCTACGTCACCGGCGACATCAACGCCGAAGACATCGCGCGCATCAACGAGGCGCGCATCGGCCAGGAAGACCCGCTGGAGGAAGACACTTCGCGCCTGGCCCTGCCCAACGCCCAGGAGGCTTGAACCATGCAGGGCAAGAAGCTTCCTCCCGGCCTGCACCGTGACACGCTGGCTGTGCGCGTGGCTCTGGAGCCGAGCCAGTACGGTGAAAACTCCGAGGCGCTGTACCTCACCAGTGGCTTCGTCCAGAGCGATTCGGAAACGATGGCCCATCGTTTCGCCAATCCGCAGGAGGGCTTCACCTACGGCCGCACCTCCAACCCCACGGTCACCAGCTTCGAGCAGCGGCTCGCGGCCATGGAAGGGACCGAGGCGGCCATCGCCGCGTCGACCGGCATGGGCGCGATCCTGATGCTGTGCATGGGGCTGCTCAAGGCCGGCGACCACGTGATCTGCTCGCGCTCGGTGTTCGGTTCCACCATGAACCTGTTCGGCAAGGAGTTCGGCAAGTTCGGCGTCGAGACCAGCTTCGTCTCGCAGACCGACCTGGCGCAGTGGCGTGCCGCCGTGCGTCCGAACACGAAGCTGCTGTTCGCCGAGACGCCGACCAACCCGCTGACCGACGTCTGCGACATCGCGGCGCTGGCCGATCTGGCGCACGGCGCCGGCGCGCTGTTGGCGGTCGACAACTGTTTCTGCACGCCGGCACTGCAGCGGCCGACCGAGCTGGGCGCCGACCTGGTGATCCATTCAGGCACCAAATACCTCGACGGCCAGGGCCGTGTGATGGCCGGCGCGATCTGCGGGCCGTCCAGCCTGATCGTCGACGTGTTCGGCCCGATCGTACGCACGGCCGGCATGACGCTGTCGCCGTTCAACGCCTGGGTGGTGCTCAAGGGCCTGGAGACGCTGGGCATCCGCATGCGGGCGCAGTGCGCCAACGCGCTGGCCTTCGCCCACTGGCTGGAGCAGCATCCGGCCGTCAAGCGCGTCTATTTCCCCGGGCTGGAGTCGCATCCGCAGCACCAGCTGGCGATGCGCCAGCAATCCGGGCAGGGCGGCGCCGTGGTCTCGTTCGACGTGCGCGGCGACACGCCCGAGTCGGCGCGCGCCAATGCCTTCCACGTGATCGACAGCACGCAGGTGCTGAGCATCGCGACCAACCTGGGCGACACCAAGACCATCATCACCCATCCCGCCACGACCTCGCACGGGCGCCTGACCGAGCCGCAGCGCCAGGCTGCCGGCATCGGCCAGGGCCTGATCCGCGTCGCGGTGGGACTGGAACACATCGACGACATCAAGGCCGACCTGCTGCGCGGCCTGGACACTTTGGCATGACGACAAGAATCCGGACCCGCTTCGCTCCCTCGCCGACTGGCTTCATCCACCTGGGCAATATCCGTTCGGCGCTGTATCCGTGGGCCTTCGCGCGCTCGCAGGGCGGCGACTTCATCCTGCGCATCGAGGACACCGACGTGGAGCGCTCGTCGCAGGCCGCGGTCGACGTGATCCTGGAGGGCATGAAGTGGCTGGGGTTGGACGCGGACGAGGGGCCGTTCTACCAGATGCAGCGGATGGAACGCTACAAGGAAGTGCTGGCGAAGATGAAGGCCGACGGCCTGGTCTATCCCTGCTACATGAGCATCGCCGAACTTGACGCCTTGCGCGAACAGCAGATGGCCGACAAGGAAAAGCCACGCTACGACGGCACCTGGCGGCCGGAGCCGGGCAAGGCCTTGCCGCCGGTCCCGGCAGGCGTGCAGCCGGTGCTGCGCTTCATGAACCCGGTGGGCGGCTCGGTGGTGTGGGAAGACAAGGTCAAGGGCCGGATCGAGATCAGCAACGGCGAACTCGACGACTTGGTGATCGCGCGTCCCGACGGCACGCCGACCTACAATTTCTGCGTGGTGGTCGACGACATCGACATGCGCATCACGCACGTGATCCGCGGCGACGACCACGTGAACAACACGCCGCGCCAGATCAACATCTTCCACGCTCTCGGCCAGGAGCCGCCGGTGTACGCGCACCTGCCCACCGTGTTGAACGAGCAGGGCGAGAAGATGAGCAAGCGCAATGGCGCCAAGCCGGTGACGCAGTACCGCGACGAGGGCTACCTGCCCGATGCAATGGTCAATTACCTCGCACGTCTGGGCTGGTCGCACGGCGACGACGAGATCTTCAGCCGGGAGCAATTCCTGCAGTGGTTCAGCCTCGACCACCTGGGCCGCAGCGCGGCGCAGTTCGACGAAGCGAAACTGCGCTGGGTGAACGCGCAGCACATGAAGGCGATGGCCGACGCCGAACTGGCGGTGCTGGTGGCGCCCTTCCTGAAGCAGCACGGCGTTGTTGCCGATGCCCGCCTCGCGCCGCTGTGCGGGCTGCTCAAGGACCGCTGCGACACGCTGGTGGCGCTGGCCGAATGGATCGCCAAATTTCACAAGCCGGTGCAGGCCGACCCGCAGGAACTGGACAAGCACGTCACCAGCGCGGTGCGGCCGGCGATCGGCATGCTGGCGAAGATGCTGGCCGACTGTCCATGGGACAAGGAGTCGATCTCCGCGGCCATCAAGGAGGTGCTGCGCGCCGCCGGGCTGAAGATGCCGCAGCTGGCGATGCCGGTGCGGTTGCTGGTACTTGGAACGGCGCAGACTCCGTCGCTGGACGCGGTGCTCGCACTGAGCGACCGGCAAGCTGTGATCGCTCGGCTGCAGGCCGCCTGATTTTTCAGGCTATAATTCGAGGCTCGGAAATTGATCGGATTGCTCGCAAGGCAGTCTGTCGATTTGGGGGTATAGCTCAGCTGGGAGAGCGCTTGCATGGCATGCAAGAGGTCATCGGTTCGATCCCGTTTACCTCCACCACCGAAGTTTCAGGTTTTGACCCTATCGTCTAGAGGCCTAGGACATTACCCTTTCACGGTAAGTACCGGGGTTCGAATCCCCGTAGGGTCGCCAAATTGACTTCGGTTAACAAGGCACAAGCCGGTAACAGCCGGCCCGCAAGGGCAGGCGGCTTGGCTCGCAAGAGCGAACGTTGCTGCTACCAGGAGTGGTAGTTCAGTTGGTTAGAATACCGGCCTGTCACGCCGGGGGTCGCGGGTTCGAGTCCCGTCCACTCCGCCAGAACACGAGGGGTTTGCAGCTGTGAAAAACAGTTGCAAACCCTTTTGCGTTTCAGACCCGGAAATGGTGAGATGCTCTAGGTAAGCAAGTCAAGGAAAGCGGTCGCTGTATGGGCACTCCTCCAAAGAAACCCTGGGCTATTCACACTCGTCCCGAAACCACCAAGCCGCCGGCGGCGCCCGCCGCCACGCGCCGGCCCAAATCGCCGGAAACTCTGTCGCCGTACGTGCTGGGCGACCCCATCCCCAAGCCCGAAGCGGTCGAAATGAACACCGATACGACCTGGGCGGAGTGGGCCGACCTGGCGGCAGCCGAGAACCGCAAGTTCGCGGACACCGCGCCGCTCAGCCGCACGCCCGACGTGCGCAGCTATGCGCCCACGCTGCCTGCGCCGCTGCAGGCCTTGCAGGCGAGGCCGGCGGTGCCGGTCGTGCGCGAACTCACGGTGGTCGAAGTGATGGTGGAGGCACGTCTGCACAACCGGGTCTGTCCCCAGCCCGCGAAATGGCAGCAGCTCTACGAGATGCTGCCCGACAAGAAGCAGTCGGGCGCGGGCTGGGAGCCGGCGCCGCCGCTGGTCGACGCCGCATGGAAGAACACGCCGTCGATCCCCAAGCGGATGGTGTTCAGGGAGCACATCGAATGGGCCGCATCGCACGGCTGCCTGCAGCAGATCTTCACGTTCATGAAGAGCCTGCCGGAGAGCGACTGGCATCACATGGGGGATTGAGGCGGCAGGCTACTTGCCCAGCGGGCTGGGCCGGGTCGACAGGCCCCTTGGCAGCATGCCGTCGAACTGTTCTGAGATATCGCGGATGGTTTCGCGCGCGTGCGCCTCGCCATGCAACGCGGCCAGCGCCGCCATCAGGTCACCGCGCAGGTACCACAGCGCCTGCATGTCGGGCGCGTACTGGATGCGGCGCGCGACCGCCGGAAAGCTCTTTGCGCCGGCCTGGCCGAGCGCCGCCAGCATCGCCTCCTGGATCTCCCCGATCGCATCGTCGAGCGCGCGCGACGAGCGCTGCGCGCCCCCCAGCAGGCCGAAGATGCTTTGAATCGTTGGTTTCCACATTCGCATGATCTGTTCTCCAAAGACCCGCTTGCAGGGACTTTGCCTGAACGATCACAGCATGTCACGGATGCACGGCAGTGTCTGTGACGGATTGGTCGAATCCGCCGCGCGCAACTCAACCGTGGGCGGCGGCGTCGATCGGCACCGGCGTGTAGCCGGCCTGCGAGATGGCGGCGGCGAGCTGCGCCGCGCCTGCCGCCGCTGGCTCGATCTCGACCCGGTGCAACTCCAGGTCGATGCGCAGCTTCGCGCCGCTGTCGACCGCGGCGACCGCCTTGGTGATGGTGCTGACGCAATGGCCGCAGGTCATGTCTTTCACTTCGAACGCAATCATGTGGAACTCCTGTCGGTAGGTTGATGCTGCCACTGTCCACCCTCCCACCATGGGAAGGTCAACCCGGCCCTGGAAATGGCCACCCCGCCGATCCGGTCGGAGCGCGGCGGCGAATCCGTCCTACAGCGCAGCAAGCAACGGCTGCCTACGATGAGTGGATGACTCCTGCACAGTCCTTTCTTCGGCCCAAATCCGCCGAGCCCGGCCAGGCGCCGGCGGCGCAGCGTGAGATCGCGCAGGCCGAAGAAGACTACCGGCGCCTGCGGCAGGCGTATCTGGCGCTGGCGACGCCAAAGCCCAACGAGGTGGCGCTGGCCATGGTCGGCGCCGACATGGACCGTGCCCACGCCGTGCTGCAGGAGCTCATCGGCCTTCGGCCATTGCCGTTCGCCCATGAACCGAGCCGGGTGCTTCAGCGCCAAGCGCGACGGGTGGAGGAGGAAAACGCCTGATCACTGTGGACTCCCACCGATGGCAGTGCCGGCCTGCAAGAGGCCCTCGCCGGCAAGAGCGATTTCTGACCCAAGGACCCCATGCCGACCCATCCTGTCGACCCCGATGCGCTGCCCTCAGAGGGCGAGTCGCCCGCCCCCAATCCGACCCACCTGCCGGTGGAGCCGGAATTCGGCCCATTGTTGCCGCCCGCCGAGCCGGAAGACCCGGGCGTCAAGCCGCCCCACGTCTGAGGGATCCGCCCGTGAAGTCGAACGTCGCCAGCGAGCCGGCCCCATCGCCGCCGCCGCCCGATACCAGCAACCCGGAACCACTGCCGGCCTCGCCGGACGACCCCGAAAAGGGCACATCGCCGGAGCCGGCGCCCGGGAAGTCCGAGCACCCGAAGCAATAGCGCGTTAGTCGCCCTGCCTTTCAGGGGGAGGATCGCACTGCGCCAGCAGCGCCTGCGCGCCCTCGTCCAGGCCCGTGACGGGCGTCGCCTTGGCCAGCGCCATCCAAAGGCCGAACGGCAGCGCGCGCCGGCCCCGCCGCGGCGCCGGCCGCGCCACCTGCAGGCGGCCCTGCTCGCAGACCAGCACGCCGCATTCGGCCGGCACTTCGTCCGGCGCGCCGATGCAGCGGCCGCGCGCATCGCTGCCCAGCACGTACCAGCATTCCCCCAGGTCGAGATACGAGGCCCGCTTGGCGGCTTGCTTCAGGTCGCTCAGCAGGTCTGCGCGCCGCACCTTCACCTCGTGCACCACCGGCTCGGCATAGGCCTCGACCGAGGTGTTGCGGATCGAGAAGACATCGGGTCTGGCGACGCACCAGCGCAGCGGCTTGCCGGCCTCGTCGCAGGGCACCTGGGCCCGCAGGCTCAGGCCCCGCCAGGCGATGCGTCCGGCCCGGCCCATCTCCTGCGCGACGCGTTCCACCAGCGCCTCATGGGCCGACAAGGCGGCGCGGTTGCCGGCCAGTGCCTGCGCCAGCAGATGCACGCCGGCTTCGGTGACGCGCAGCGATTCGTGGCCGCTGCCGGTGCGCACCCGGTCCAGCATGCCGGCGGCCAGCAACTCGATCTCCAGCGGGTCCTGGCACGGCCATCCGGCCGAGCGATAGATCTCGCGCAGGCGCCGTGCATGGGCCTTGCCCAGGGCGGGCGGCAGTGGTTCAGGGATGGCGGCGGTCATGCAAGCAGCAGGGCGAGGCGCCAGTTTAGCCGCGCGATGGCGCCGCAGTAGGCACCTTCCCACGCCAGCTGGCGCCATTGGCTGAGTGACCAAGGCCGTGCTGGCGCCAAGAATCCCGGCATGGTTGATAAAGCACTCTATGGCATCACGGCGGTCCGTTATTCCGGCTCCCACATGGTCGAGGCCATGATGGGCCTGATCGACAGCGCGCAGGAACGCTGGGACCTGCGGCCGTCGCCGACCCGCATCGTCGAAGTCATCGACCGCATGGTCGAGGGCGACACGGTGATCTCGATGTTCCCCGACGATGCCGGCGGCTTCGCCCGCGGCCCCGAAGTCAAGGTCGACCTGCTGCCCGAGGGCACGGAAACCCTGGCGCTGGACGACGAGGCGCCCGGCCGCAGCCTGGGCGACCTGCCACGTTTCTGATCACATCCGGCGTTTCAGCCCCGGCAGCTTGAGCAGGCCGGTCGACAGCGCCGTGCCGCAGACAATCACCGCGGCGCAAAAGAGCATCCAGCCGGTGACGGTTTCCCCGAGGAACAGCACGCCATACAGGACGGCGAACACCGGCACGACGAAGGTGACGGCCAGCGCCCGCGGCGGTCCGGCCTGCTCGATCAGCCGGAAGTACAGGATGTAGGCGATGCCGGTGCAGACCACGCCCAGCGCCAGCGTCGCCAGCCAGGCATGCAGCCCTGGCATCCGGGCCGGCCAGAACCACAGCGCCGGCAGGGCCAGACCCAGGGTGGCGCCCATCTGGCTGCCGGTGGCCGTGACCAGCGCCGGCAGCCCGCTCAGGTAGCGCTTGGTCGCGCTGGCCGCGATCCCATAGCAGACGCAGGCCAGCAGGCAGGCCAGCACGGCCCAGCCCGGCGCGTAGCCGCTGGCGTCCGGCTTGAAGCTGGCCTTGTCCCAGGCCAGCAGCGCCACACCCAGGAAGCCGATCGCCAACCCCACGCAGCGCGAGACTGTCGGCCGGTCCTTCAGCCAGCCCCAGGCGATGAGCGCACCGAACAGCGGCACCGTCGCATTGAGCACCGCCGACAGGCCGGTGGTGATCGACAGCAGCGCAAACGAAAACAGGGCGAACGGGATGCCGGAATTGAGCAGGCCGATGGTGAACACCGGCTTCCAGTGCCGGCGCAATTGCGATCCCAGCCCGCGTAGCAACAGTAGCGGCCAGAGGAAGGCGGCTGCGATCCCGACGCGCACCGCCGCCGTCGGCACCGCGCCAAATTCGACCGTCGCGATCCGCATGAACAGGAACGACGCGCCCCAGATGGCGGCCAGCAGGATGAAGTCGATGGCCCAGTTGCGCGCCGGACGACCCGCAACGGCGTGGACGGCGGAAGTCAAATCGCTCCCTCCAACTCCAGCAACGCGCTCTTGCGTTCCAGGCCTCCGGCATAACCGGTCAGCGAACCGTCGCTGCCCAACACGCGGTGGCAGGGCACGACGATGCTCAGCGGATTGCGGCCGACCGCGGCGCCGACGGCGCGCACGGCCGCCGGCCGGCCGACCTGCTGGCTGATGTCGCCGTAGCTGGCGGTGCCGCCGGCCGGAATGGCCAGCAGCGCACGCCAGACCGACTGCTGGAACGGCGTGCCGCCCTGCAGGTCCAGCGGCAGCGCGAACTGCGTGCGGCGGCCGGCGAAGTAGTCGCGCAGTTGCGCCACCGCCTCCAGCAACAGAGGGTGCCGTGGCGCCTGCGGCCAGGCGCTGCTGTCCGGCAGGTGGCGCTGGCCTTCGAACCAGAGGCCGGCCAGGCCGGCGTCGGTGGCCGCGACGATCATGGTGCCGAGCGGGCTCTCATAGCGCGTCTGCACGGTGGAAGGATGAAATTTCATGGCTGGGCTCCTGGGACGGAAGTGAGGTCGGTTGCCGCCGGGCGACCGGTGCTGCGGGAGGCGGGCCGCGACGGCGCCACCGGCATCGCGCTCCACGCGCGGATCACGGCGTAGCTGCGCCACGGCGTCCAGGCCTGCGAGGCGGCTTGCGCCGCGCGAGCCGGGTTCTTCGCTGCCTGCACGTCCAGCGCCTTGTGCAGGGCGACGTCGCCGGCCGGGAAGGCATCCGGCCAGCGCAGCGCCCGCATGGCGATGTACTGCGCCGTCCACTCGCCGATGCCAGGCAGCGCCTGGAGCGCGGCGATGGTGGCCGGCACGTCGGCGCCGGCGTGCAGTTCCAGCGTCTTGTCGGCGACGGCTTGCGAGATGGCGATGATGGCGGCCTGCCGCTGCTTGACGATGCCCAGCTGGCCGAGGGCGTCGCCGCTGGCGGCCGCCAGTGCCGCCGGCGTCGGGAACAACCGGCCGATCTGCGCCCACGGCGTGGCCACCGGCTCGCCGAAGCGGTCGACCAGACGCTGCGCCAGCGTGCGGGCGGCGGCCACGGTGATCTGCTGGCCCAGCACGGCGCGCACCGCCAGCTCATGGCCGCTCATCGTGCCGGGCACGCGCAGGCCGTCGCCGTCGGGAAAGCGTTCATGCAGCACGGCATTGATGCTGCTTGGGTCGGCATCCAGGTCCAGCCAGGCGCGCACCCGCCGGATCACCAGCGGCAGCACGCCGCGCAGCGAATCGCTCAGCCGCAACAGCACCTGGTGCTGGTCGGGCAGGAATTCGATGGCCAGCCAGCCGCTGTGGAGTTCGCCGGCCGACTCGACGGCGAAGCTGCGGGCCAGCCGTGGCGTTTGCCCTTCGTCCGCGACCGACTCGATGCCGCGGATCTGCCGCTTGCGCATGAAGCCCAGCATCGCCTCCACGTCGTACGGCGGCCGGTAGCCGAGCTTCACTGCGATGCCGTCGCCGGTGCGTTGCGAGCCGCTGCGCCGCAGCTGGGTCGGATTGAGGCAGTAGTGGCCGGCGAACGCGGCGTTGAAGCGGCGCACGCTCGCATAGCCGCTGATCAAAGCCACTTGCGTGATCGGCAGGTCGGTGTCGGCCAGCAGCTGCTTGGCCGTGAGCAGGCGGCGGGTCTGCAGGTATTGCAGCGGCGAGACGCCGAACTGCGCTTCGAAGATCCGGCGGACATGGCGGTCGCTCACGCCCAGCCGGGCGGCCAGCTGTTCCAGCACCGGGGCGCCGTCGCGCCAGGCGTCGGGCTCGTCCAGCAGGCGGACGGCCTGCCGGGCCAGCATGGCCGAAGCATCCTGGATCGACCAGCGCAGGGAATTGGGCGCCAGCTCGGGCCGGCAACGCAGGCACGGCCGGAAGCCCGCCTGCTCGGCCTGGGCCGCGTGTTCGAAGAAGCGGCAGTTCTCCCGCCTGGGCGTGCGGACCTTGCAGACCGGCCGGCAATAGATGCCGGTCGACGTGACCCCGGTGAAGAAGCAGCCGTCGAAACGCGCGTCCCTGGCCTTCAGGGCGAGGTAGCAGGAGTCCGGCTGGAGCGTGGCACTGTCGCTGTTCATGGCGTCGATGATACGCAGCGGCGGCGCCGTGACTGGCCGTTTCCGGACATGTGGCTGGCGGTGCCGGAGCCTACAATGACCGCCTCTCCTGTCCGCAGTGCGAACCACCCGACCATGCAAGTTTCCGCTTCCATTTTCAAGGCCTACGACGTGCGTGGCGTCGTTCCCGCCACGCTCGATGAAGAGCTCGCCTTCGCCCTGGGCCGCGCCTTCGGCCAGATGGCCCGCAGCGAGGGCGAGCGCGCCGTCGCCGTCGGCCGCGACGGCCGCCTGAGCGGACCCTCGCTCAGCGCCGCGCTCGTCAAAGGCCTGGCGGCGGCCGGCGTCGACGTGATCGACATCGGCATGGCGACGACGCCCATGCTGTACTTCGCCGCCAGCACGCTCTGCGCCAGCGGCATCCAGGTGACGGGCAGCCACAACCCCAAGGACTACAACGGCTTCAAGATGGTGCTGGCCGGCCGGGCGATCTACGGCGACGAGATCCAGGCGCTGCGCAAGCTGATCGAAACCGACCAGGGCGCGGCCGCCGACGGCAAGGTCGGCGTTGTGCGCAACGTCAACCTGGCGGCGCCGTACCGCGACCGCATCACCGGCGACGTCAAGCTGGCCCGCAAGATGAAGATCGTCGTCGACTGCGGCAATGGCGTTGCCGGCGCGACGGCCCCGGCGATCTTCCGCGCCCTGGGCTGCGAGGTGATCGAGCTGTTCAGCGAGGTGGACGGTAACTTCCCCAACCACCATCCCGACCCGAGCAAGCCGGAGAACCTCAGGGACCTGATGGCGGCCCTGAAGAGCAGCGGCGCGGAACTGGGGCTGGCCTTCGACGGCGACGGCGACCGGCTCGGCATCGTCACGCCCGGCGGCAACAACATCTACCCGGACCGCCAGATGATGCTGTTCGCCCGCGATGTGCTGACCCGGGTGCCGGGCGGCACCATCATCTTCGACGTCAAGTGCACCCAGCGGCTGGCACCCGCGATCCGCGAAGCCGGCGGCGTGCCGCTGATGTACAAGACCGGCCATTCGCTGATCAAGGCGAAGATGAAGGAAGTGGATTCGCCGCTGGGCGGCGAGATGAGCGGCCACATCTTCTTCAAGGAGCGCTGGTTCGGCTTCGACGACGGCACCTATGCCGGCGCCCGGATGCTCGAACTGCTGTCGCGCCACGCCGATCCGGCCGCCGTGCTCGACGCCCTGCCCACCAGTTTCTCGACGCCCGAACTGAACGTGAAGTGCGCCGAGGGCGAGCCGCACAAGCTGGTCGAACAACTGATCGCCATGGTGAAGTTCGACGCCCCCGCCGAAGTGACCACCATCGACGGCGTGCGGGTCGACTGGCCGGACGGCTTCGGCCTGATTCGCGCCTCCAACACCACGCCGGTGCTCGTGTTGCGCTTCGAGGGCCACACGCAGGCGGCGCTCGACCGCATCGAGAAGACCATGCTCGAACTGCTGCGCAGCGTGAAGCCCGATGCCGTGATCGCCGAGGCGGCGCATTGAGCTCGTCCCTGTGAAGATTCTGCTCGTCAAGCTGTCGTCGCTTGGCGATGTCGTCCACACCATGCCGGCGCTGCAGGACATCCGGCGGACGCTGCCGCAGGCGCGCATCGACTGGGTCGTGGAGCGGGCGTTCGCGCCGCTGGTCGAGCGCTGTGACGGCGTCGGCCGGGTCATCGGCTGCGAGTTGCGGCGCTGGCGCAAGGCGCCGCTGGCGGCGCAGACACGCAGCCAGTGGCGGGCGTTTCGCGATGAACTGCGCGCCGAGGCCTATGACGCGGTGATCGACCTGCAGGGCCTGACCAAGTCGGCCCTGGTGGCGCGGGTGGCGCGGCTGGCGCCGGGCGGCAAACGCCATGCGCTGGCCAACCAGACGGAAGGCTCGAGCTACGAGGCGCCGACCCGCTGGCTGGCCGATGTCGCCCATCGCGTCGAACCGCACGTGCACGCCGTGCAGCGCTCGCGCGAGCTGTGCGCCCTGGCGCTGGGCTACCGCCTGCCGTCGTCGTTCCACTATGGACTGCAGGCCGCCCGGGGCGGCGCCGGCGCGCTGGCGGACCGCACGGTGGCGTTGGTCCATGGCAGTTCACGCGAGGACAAGTGCTGGCCGCAGCCGCACTGGATCGCACTGGGCCAGCGGCTGATCGCGCAGGGCCATTCGATCGGCCTGCCGCACGGCAGCGACGCCGAGCGCGAGCGCAGCATGCGGCTGGCACGAGAGCTGGGCCCGCAGGCCGAGGTCTGGCCACGGCTGGAGCTGGGCGCGCTGGCAGACTGTCTTGCCGGCTGTGCGGGCGTGATCGGTGTCGACAGCGGCCTGAGCCACATCGCCGTGGCGCTGGACCGGCCGCACGTGCAGGTCTACAACTTCGACACCGCATGGCGCACCGGGCCCGCCGCCGCCCGCCAGGTCAGTGTGTACGCCCGGCCGACCCCGTCGGTGGACCAGGTGTGGTCAGCCTGGCAGCAGGTCAGCGCGCCATGATCCGGCCCTTCTATTCGCTGGTGATGAGCGGAGCCCAACCTTTTCTGCGGCACAAGCTGCGCCGGCGCGGCGTCGCCGAGCCGGGCTACCTGCAACATGTGGACGAGCGCTTCGGCGTCTATCCGGACCGCAGCGACGCCGGCCGGATCTGGATCCATGCCGTTTCGCTGGGCGAGACCCGCGCCGCCGCCATCCTGCTGGAGCAGCTGCGCGCGCAGCAGCCCGGCGTGCGCGTGCTGCTGACGCATGGCACCGCCACCGGCCGGGCCGAGGGCGAGCGGCTGCTGCAGCCGGGCGATGCGCAGGCCTGGCTGCCGTGGGACACGCCGCTGGCTGTGCGGCGCTTCCTGCACCACTTCCGCCCGCGTATCGGCGTGCTGATGGAAACCGAGGTCTGGCCCAACCTGGCCGCCGGCTGCGTCGAGCAGGGCGTGCCGCTGGTGCTGGCGAACGCGCGGCTGTCGGAGAAGTCCATGCGGCAGGCGCTGCGGCTGGCGCGGCTGTCGCGGCCGGCCTACGGCGCGCTGTCCGCGGCCTGGGCGCAGACCGACAGCGATGCGCGGCGGCTGGCCCGTGTCGGCGCCAGCGTCAGCGGCGTGTACGGCAACCTCAAGTTCGACGCCGCCCCCGATCCGCAGCAGCTGGCGCGTGGCCGCGACTGGCGCCGGCGGCTGGCCCGGCCGGTCGTGATGTTCGCCAGCTCGCGCGAAGGCGAAGAGCAGACCCTGTTCCACTTGCTGGCCAACGACAAGGCGTTGCAGGCTGCCGGCGTGCAGTGGCTGGTTGTGCCGCGCCATCCGCAACGGTTCGACGAGGTTGCGGCGCTGGCGGCGCTGCACGGCCTGACGGTGTTGCGCCGCAGCGCCTGGGGCGACCAGCCGCAGCCGGCCGGCATCTGGCTGGGCGACTCGCTGGGTGAGATGGCGCTGTACTACGGCATGGCCGACGCCGCCCTGTTGGGGGGCAGCTTCGAGCCGTTCGGAGGCCAGAACCTGATCGAGGCGGCCGCCAGCGGCTGTCCGGTGGTGATGGGGCCGCACACCTTCAACTTTGCCGATGCGGCGCAACTGGCCGAGGAAGCCGGCGCGGCCCTGCGGGTGGAAACGATCGCGCAAGCGGCGCGGACCGCTGTGGAACTGGCAGCCGAACCGGTGCGGCAGGCACAAGTCGCGGCGGCCGGTCTGGCCTTTGCCGCAGCGCACCGGGGCGCTGCGCGCAAGACTGCCGCGGCCCTGTTGGCGCTGGTCGAAACGCGTTAGCCGCGCCCGGCCAGCAGCGCGTTCAGGCGCGCCAGGTCTTCCGGCGTCAGCGTGCCGTTGGCCTGGCGCAGCTTCAGGTGGCCGATCAGCACGTTGTAGCGGGCCTGGGCCAGGTCGCGCTTGGTCTGGAACAGCTGGCTCTGCGAATTGAGCACATCGATGTTGATGCGCACGCCCACCTGGTAGCCCAGGCGGTTGGCCTCCAGCGCGCTCTGGCTGGAGGCTTCGGCCGCTTCCAGCGCCTTCACCTGGCCCGCGCCCGAGACCACGCCGAAATACGCGGTACGGGTGGCCTGGGCCACGCTGCGGCGGGTCGCTTCGAGGTCGGCCTGGGCCTTTTCCTCCAGCGACAGCGTCTCGCGGATCCGGTTCTGGATCGCGAAGCCGGCGAACAGCGGCAGGTTGAACGACACGCCGACGCTGCCGGCTTTGGTGCGCGACGTGAGGGCCGACGAGGCGCTGCCCTCCTGGTTGCGCGTGAGGTTGTAGCTGGCCGTCAGGTCCAGCGTCGGCTTGTTGCCGGCCTTGGCCTTCTCGGTTTCCAGCTGGGCGATCTCGACGTTGGTGCGGGCCTGCTGGATCGCCGGGCTGAATTCCTCGGACTGCTGGACCCAGGCGTTGACGTCGGCCGGTTGCGGCGCCGGCAGGGTCGGGGGAACCGGCATCGGGTCAGGTTGCACGTCGGTCTTGCCGACCTGGGTGTCCAGCGCGAGGCGCTTGACCCGCAGGTCGTTCTCGGCCGCGATCTCCTGCGCGATCACCAGGTCGTAGCGGGCCTGGGCCTCGCGGGTGTCGGTGATGGTCGACGTGCCGACCTCGAAATTGCGCTTGGCCGAGGCCAGCTGCTCGGCGACGGCGGCCTTCTGGGCCTGCACGAAGGCCAGCGTGTCCTGGGCGGCGAGCACGTCGAAGTAGGCCTGGCTCACGCGGATGATCAGGTCCTGGGCCGCCGCGGTGAGCTGGGCCTGCGCCAGTTCGACCTGCCGCTTGCCCTGCTCGTAGGTGGCGAAGTTGGCCGGCCGGTACAGCGGCTGCGAGGCGCTGAGCGTGGCACTCTGGGTCCCGTAAGCGCGCGTCAGCTCGGGGTTGTTGATGTCGAAGGCGGTGCGGCTGGCGCCGGCGGCCAGGTTGGCAGAGGGCAGGACGCCGGCCTTGGCCTGCTCGGCGCGGAACAGGTTGGCGTCGTACTGGGCCTTGGCCGACTGCCAGGCGGCGTCGTACGCGCGCGCCGACTCATAGAGCTCGAGCAGGCCCTTGGCGTGCGCCGGGACCGCGAGGGCCGCGCCCAGGGCTGCCGTCAGGGGAAGAAGCCGCAGTACGTTCATGTCCATCCTCGGGTGCTGTCGTTGTCGTTGGCAGTCAGTATCGGGGAACCGAGCCGTCGCGCTCCAGCGACCAGGCTTCGATGCCCCCCGCGATGTTGGCAACAGAGGCGAAACCGTTGCTGGCAAGGTACATCGCGACCCGCTGGCTGCGGGCGCCACGGTGGCACAACACGGCGACGGGCCGCACGGGGTCCAGTTCGGCGATGCGGGCCGGGACGTCGTTCATCGGGATCACGAGCAACTCGAAGCCGTCGGCCCGGATGCTGGAGAACTTCACTTCTGCCGGTCCACGCACGTCCAGCACGAGGCCGGGGCGGGGCTGCGCCTGCAGCCAGGCTTCGAGGTCGGACGGGCGCACCTGGTCGATCATGGGGTCACCAAATTGGTCAGAAACGGAAACGCGAAGGCTCGGGGAAATGGACCAGCCGCGGCGCCACCGTGTCCCAGGGCTGGGCCGTGGTGTAGCTGCCTTCGCCGGTGCGGGTGATGAAGGTGGCCCGCATCATCGGCTCCATGCCGACGATCGCGCCCAGCCGCCCGCCGACCTTGAGCTGCTCCAGCAGGCGGTGCGGCACCTCGGCCACCGAGCCGCTCAGCACGATGACGTCGAACGGGCCTTCGGCCGGGACCGCGGTGGAGCCGTCGGCCTCGCGCACGTCGACGTTGGCGATGCCGGCGCGCTGCAGGTTCTCGCGCGCCATCCGGGCCAGCTGCGGCTCGATCTCCAGCGTGATGACGCGCGCCGACCGGTGCGCCATCAGTGCCGCCATGTAGCCGGAACCGGCGCCGATTTCCAGCACCCGGTCCGAGGCCGTGAGCTTCAGGTCCTGCAGCAGCCGGGCCTCGACCCGTGGCGCCAGCATGCAGTGGCCCTTGCGCATGGCCACCTCTTCGCTGCCAAGCAGCGGGATCTCCATGTCGACGAAGGCCAGCGCCTTGTGGGCCAGCGGCACGAATTCTTCGCGCTTGACGGTCGACAGCAAGGCCAGCACCTCCAGGTCCAGCACGTCCCAGGGGCGGATCTGCTGCTCGATCATGTTGAAGCGCGCTTGTTCAAGGTGGGTGGTCATGGGAACTCCGGGAAGCGATCGGTCAGGACAGACGGTCGATTTTAGAGGCCGGCAGCGGCTGAACCGTCGCGCCGCCGCCGGCGGCCGGCCGGGCAGGCCCCAGCTTGCGCCGCAGCCACTGCGCCAGGTCGTCCATGTAGCAGTACACGACCGGCACCACCACCAGCGTCAGCAGCGACGAGGTGATGACTCCGCCGATCACCGCCTGGCCCATCGGCGCGCGCTGCTCCGAGCCTTCCGTCAGGGCGAACGCCAGCGGCACCATGCCGAAGATCATGGCCAGCGTGGTCATCAGGATCGGGCGCAGCCGCACCCGGGCCGCGTGCAGCAGCGCCTCGGTGCGCTCCATGCCGGCCTCGCGCATCCTGATCGCGAAATCGACCAGCAGGATGGCGTTCTTGGTCACCAGGCCCATCAGCATCACGATGCCGATGATGGAAAACATCGACAGCGTCGAGCGGAACAGCATCAGCGCCAGCACCACGCCGATCAGCGTCAGAGGCAGCGAGGTCATCAGGGCCAGCGGCTGCAGGAAGCTCTTGAACTGGCTGGCCAGGATCATGTAGATGAAGATCACCGCCAGCGCCAGGGCCGAGACCGCATAGCCGAACGATTCCGCCATGTTCTTGGTCGAGCCGCTGAACTGGTAGCGGTAGCCGGGCGGGAAGTTGATGCCGTCCAGCCGGGCCTTGATGTCGTTGGACACCTCGCCGGCCGAGCGGTTGTCGACGTTGGCGTTGATCGCCACTTCGCGCGCCAGCTCGCGCCGGTTGATCTGGTTGGGGCCGGTCGATTCGCGCACCGTCGCCAGCTGGTTCAGCCGCACGATCCGCGTGCTGCCGTCTGTATTTGTCCCCATCGCGAACGGCAGCCGCTCCAGGTCTTCGGGCGCATTGCGGGCGTCGGGCGAAAGCCGCACGTTGACGTCGTAGGTCTGGTCGTCGGGCGCGCGCCAGTTGCCCACGGTCTGGCCGGCCACCAGCGTGCGCAGCGACCCGGCGATCTGCGCCACCGACAGTCCCAGGTCGGAGGCGGCGTCGCGCCGCACGTCCAGCTCGATCACCGGCTTGTCCGGCTTGACGCTGGAATCGAGGTCGACCAGCCCGGGAACCGTCCTGATGCGGTCGCTGACCAGCCGCGCCAGCCGTTCCAGCTCCTTGAGGTCCGGGCCCTGCAGCGAGAACTCCACCTGCTTGTTGCCGCCGACCGAGTCGAGCAGGCCGACATGGGTGACGGTGATGCCGGGCACCTGCCTGAGCCGCTCGCGCAGCACGCTGGAGAGCTGGTCGACGCTGCGCGCGCGGTCCTTGCGATCCACCAGCCGCACGTAGATCGACGCATAGATCTTGCCGGCGGCGTTGCCGGTGTTGATGGTGGACAGCGTGTAGCGCACTTCGGGGAATTCGCGCAGGATGGCTTCCACCTGCTTCGCCTTGGCCTCGGTCACCTCGAGTGAGGAGCCGACGGGCGTGTAGAAGTTCAGCGAGGTCTCGGAGTAGTCGGCCTTGGGCACGAACTCGGTCCCGAGCAGCGGCACCATGAAGATGCTGGTGACGAAGATCGCGAACGCCACCGCGACCGTGGCCAGCTTGTGGCCCAGCGACCAGCGCAGGATGCCCTGGTAGCCCTCGGCCAGGGCTTCGGTGGCGCGGTCGAACCAGCCGGTGACGCGCCCGATGGTCTTGTCGTAGAACGTCAGCCGCGCCTTCGGCTTGCCGTGGGCCTCGATTTCCGGGTCATGCCAGATCGACGACAGCATCGGGTCCAGCGTGAAGCTGACGAACATCGAGATCAGCACCGCGGCGACGATGGTGACGCCGAACTCGTGGAAGAACTTGCCGATGATGCCGCCCATGAAGCCGATCGGCAGGAACACCGCGACGATGGAGAAGCTGGTGGCGAGCACCGCCAGGCCGATCTCCTGGGTTCCGTCCAGCGATGCCTGGTAGGGCGTCTTGCCCATCTGCACGTGGCGCACGATGTTTTCCCGCACCACGATGGCGTCGTCGATCAGCAGGCCGACGCACAGCGACAGCGCCATCAGCGTCACCATGTTGATCGAGAAGCCGAAGGCGTCCATGAACAGGAAGGTGCCGATCAGCGCGATCGGCAGCGTCAGGCCGGTGATGACGGTGGAGCGCCAGGAGTTCAGGAACAGGAAGACGATCAGGATCGTGAGCAGCGCGCCCTCGATCAGCGTGCGGCGCACGTTGTCGACGGCCACCCGGATTGGCCGCGAGCCGTCCATGATCGGCTCGAGCTTGACGCCCGGCGGCAGCTGGCCCTTCATCTCCTCGATCGTCTTCTTCAAGCCGTCGATCACCTGGATGGTGTTCTCGTCCTGCGACTTCTGCACCGTCAGCAGCAGCGTGCGCTGGCCGTTGTACAGGGCCAGGCTGTCGATCTCCTGGGCGCCGTCGGCCACCCGCGCAACCTGTTCTACCCGCACCGGCGCGGCGCCCCTGCGGGCCACGATGATCTTGCCGAAGTCCTCGGGCCGCTGGATGCGGGCGTCGATCTGCACCGCGCGCTCCTGCGCCAGCGAGCGGATCGCGCCGATCGGCAGGTCCTGGTTCTCGCTGCGCACCGCGGTCACCACCTGGTCGGCGGTGATGCCCTGGGCTTCCATCGCCGCCGGATTCAGGTAGACGTTGATCTCGCGCCGGGCGCCGCCCACCAGCGTCACCGAGCCGACGCCGCGCACGTTCTCCAGCCGCTTCTTGAGCACCTGGTCGGACCAGTTGGTGAGCTCCACCGCGCTCATCGCCTTGCCGCCGGTGGCATCCGGCAGCACCGCCAGCGACCAGATGGCGCGGCTGGCCGGGTCGAAGCGCAACACCCGCGGCTCCTTCACCTCGGTGCGGAACAGCGGCCGGATCGCGGCCACTTTCTCGCGTACGTCCTCGGCCGCCTTGCGGCCGTCGATGTGCAGCTGGAACTCGATGATCACCACCGCGACGCCTTCCAGGCTGCGCGAGGTGAGGGCGTTGATGCCGGCGATCGAATTGACGCCTTCCTCGATCTTCTTGGTGACCTCGCTCTCGACGATTTCGGGCGAAGCGCCCGGATATTCGGCGGTGATGACGACCACCGGGAAGTCGATGTTGGGGAACTGGTCGACCTTCAGCCGCTGGTAGGAGAACAGCCCCAGCACCACCAGCGCCAGCATCACCATGGTGGCGAAGACCGGGTTCTTCAGGCTGACGCGGGTGAACCACATGAGGAATCAGGGGCTGGGGGAACGGGCCGGCGTGACGGCGACCGCAGCGGCCTGCGTGAACTTCACCGGCGTGCCTTCGCGCAGCGGCCCGAGGTTGCCCTTGACCACCACGGCGCCGGCCGCCAGGCCCTGCACAGCCACCATCATTTCGTTGTCGGCCTGGCCGCGGGCGCCGGTCTGCACGCTCTTGTGGGCGATCCGGTTGTCCTCCACCACCTGCACGTAGGGCTGCGGCTTGTCGGTGCGCACAGCCGACAGCGGCACCGCGAGCGCCGACGCCTGGCCCGTGCCCAGGGTGCCCTGCGCGAACATGCCCTGGCGCAGGCCTTCGCCGTTCTCGATGCTCAGGTAGGCCAGCACGCTGCGGCTGCCGGCCTGGGCGCTGGGATTGATCCGCGCCACCCGCGCCGTCACCGGCCGGGCGCTGCCTTCCACCTGCAGCACGGCCTGCTGCCCGACCCGTACAGCCATCGAGTCGCCCGCGCCGAGCGACGCTTCCAGTTCGAGCCGGCTGAGGTCGACGATCTCGATCACCTTGGCGTCGATGCCGACCCGCTCGCCCGGCTGGGCCAGCCGTTGCGACACCACGCCGCCGATCGGCGCGCGCAGCAGCGTGTCGTCCAGGCCCTTGCGGGCCAGGTCGACGTTGGCGGCCGCGGCCTTGTAGTTGGCCTGCGCCGACTGCAGGGTGTTCAGCGAGGTGTCGAGCGCGGTCTTCGAGATGAAGCCCTGGTCCATCAGCGCCTTGTTGTTGTCGTACTGGCGCTGGGCGATGTCGATCTGGCTGCGCGCGGCATCGGCCTGTTGCCGGGCCTGCTGGACCCGCGCCTGCGATTCGGTGGCGTCGATCCGCGCCACCAGCTGGCCGGCCTTCACGGGGTCGCCTTCGCGCACGGTCAGGCCCTGCAATTCGCCGGCGATGCGCGCTTTCACCACCGCCGAATTGACGGCGCGCAGCGAGCCGGAGACCGGCAGGCCCTGGGCCAGCTCGCGCTGCTGGGCCTTCACCACGTCCGTCGGCGCCAGCTCCACCACCGCCTGCACCTTCTGCTGCGCGGCCTGGGCCACCGCCTCCTGCTGCGCCTTGCGGGCCGAGAGCGCACGCAACAGGCCGGCCGCCAGCAACAGGGCGACCAGGCCGATCACCAGCCATTTGACGGCGCGGCGGCTCATACCTTGGGTCCCGCGGCGGGACCATCGTCCGGCCGGACGCAGAAGCCGTGCAGCAGCGTCTCGATCTGGGCAGCGATATAGCGCTCGGGGTCGAGCGGGTAGCCCTGCGGGACGCAGGCGCCGATCGAGTGTTTCATCATGATCAGGAAAATCATCGGCGCGATCAGGCTGTAGATCGCATAGTCGACGTCGGCCACGTGGAATTCGCCGCGATCGATGCCGCGCTGCAGCATGCGGCGGATCAGGTCCTGGCCCGGCACGATCACCGCTTGCTGGTAGAAGGCCGCGATGTCGGGAAAGTTGCGGGCCTCGCTGATCACCAGCTTGGTGATGCCGGAGGCCCGGCCGGCGCCCAGCCGGTCCCACCACACCTTCATGCAGTAGCGCAGCATGTCGGCGCTGTCGCCCTGGAAGGATTCGAATTCGTCGTTCCACTCCTTGAAGCGGCCCGAGATGTTGTCCCGCACCACCGCCTTGAACAGTTCTTCCTTGCTCGGGAAGTACAGGAACAGGGTGCCCTTGGAGACGCCGGCGCGAGCGGCCACTTCCTCGGAGCGCGTGGCTGCGAAACCCTTCTCGACGAACAGGTCGAGCGCGGCGTCCAGCAGTTCGCCCGGCCGCGCCTCCTTGCGCCGCTCGCGCTTGGCGTGGGCGTCTTCGTGGCGGACCGGGAGGAATTTGGAGAGGGTGGAGGAGGGCATGACGGCTAATGACTGACCGGTTAGTAATGTAACCAGTGGGCTCCGGGCCGTCAACGCTTGTGTCGGTGCGTGCAGCCCATTCGCACTGATCCGCCACTGACACATCGCCCCAGCGATTTGTCAGTGATCAATATGCGCCCAGCTGCCGTCCCAGCCATTCGCGCAGGACCGAGCGCGAGAGATCCAGTCCGTGCACCGACGGCAGCCATTCCAGCAACTCGCGCTCGCGCGGCACGGCGAACCCGGTCGGCGCCGGCGTGACCTGGAAGCCCGCCTTCTGGTAGGCGGCGACTGCCCGCGGCATGTGCCAGGCGTGAGTCACCAGCGCGATGCGCTGGATCCGGTCGCCGCGCATGGCCTGGGCCATCCGGGTGGCGTTTTCCGCCGTGTCGCGCGAGCGACTGTCGGACCAGCGCAGCTCCAGCCCGTAGTCGTCCTTGAGCACGGTGCGGGCCACGTCGGCCTCGGGCGTGGTGTTGGGCCCTGCCGCCCAGCCAACGCCGCCGGCGAATGCCAGCGGCTTCTTCGTTTGCCGCGCCAGCCAGGCGCCATAGCGCACCCGTTCCAGCGTCGGCCCGCTCGGTTGCGCCAGGCCGTATTCGGGCGCCTGCCCCAGCACGCCGCCGCCCAGGATCACGATGGCCTGCACGTTGGCCATCTCGGCGCTGCGCACGTTGACCGGCTTGACCTGCGGCAGCAGCGAATGGGCCAGGCCCACCCCCACCGCGTTGCAGGACAGGAACCAGAGCGCTCCGATCCCCAGCAGGCTGAGGATGGCGCCGGCCAGCCAGCGGCGCGCCATCACCAGCAGGCCGAGCAGCGCCAGCAGCAGGGGGCCGGCCGGCGGCAGCGCCAGCGCGGTCAAGAGGGGTTTGAGTTCGCCAGGTGACATGGGCCGATCGTAAGCGAGCCCTCATTTGTCCCATTGACAGAACATTCAGCCTGTCCCTACGATCGGCCATGCCGTCGACGCTGCCGCTGCCCAAGTACCACCGGATCTACCTGGTGTTGCGCGAGCAGCTGCAGGACGGCCGCTTCAGCGCCGGCCTGCCGGGCGAACTGGCGCTGATGGAGCAGTTCGGCGTCGCAAGGGTCACGGTGCGGCGGGCCCTGCAGGAGCTGGCCGGCGAGGGCCTGATCACGCGCCAGCCGGGCCGCGGCACCCACCCGGTGGAGCGCGATGCCGGCCGCGCGCAGCAGGCGGAGCCTTCGCGCACGGGCCTGACCGGCCTGCTGGAGAACATCGTCAGCATGAGCCTGAACACCACCGTGAGGGTGCTTGCCGTCGACACCGTGGCCGCGTCGACGGCCGTGGCCGCGGCGCTGGGCCTGGCGCCCGGCGACCGGGTGCAGAAGGCGGTGCGGGTGCGCAGCACGCGCGAAGGGCCGCTGTCGCACATCACGACTTATGTGCCGGCCGACGTCGCGCGGCGCTTCGGCCGGCGCGAGCTGGCGCGCAAGCCGATCCTGGTGCTGCTGGAGGAATCCGGGGTGAAGGTCGGGCGCGCCGAGCAGAGCATCTCGGCGCGGCTGGCCGACGCCGAGGTGGCCGGCGAGCTGCAGGTGGCCGTCGGTTCGGCCCTGCTGGCGGTGCGGCGCGTCATCTTCGACGAGCAGGAGCGGCCGGTGCAGTGGTTGCACGGCCTGTACCGCCCCGACCGCTACGAATACCAGATGCAGTTGTCGCGCGTTGGCAGCATCGATGCCAAGGTGTGGGTCCGCAAGGACATGTCCGCCAGTTTTCACTAGGAGAAGCCCATGACGACCCGTCGCCACTTCGTGTCCCAGACCGCCGCCGCCGCTTCGGCGCTGGCCTTTCCCCTGATTGCCGGCGCCCAGCCGAAAAGCGTGAAGATCGGCGTGCTGCACCCGGTCACCGGCGCGCTGGCCTACTCGGGCCAGCAGTGCCGCGAAGGCGCGCTGATGGCGATCGAGGACATCAACAAGCGCGGCGGCGTCAAGTCGATGGGCGGCGCGAAGATCGAGGCGCTGCTGGGCGACGCCCAGTCGACGCCGCAGGCCGGCACGGCCGAAGTCGAGAAGATGAACGAGGCCGGCGTCTCGGCCATCCTCGGCGCCTACGCCTCGGCCATCTGCCTGGCCACCACCCAGGCGGCGGCCAAGTACAACCTGCCGCACGTGGTCGATATCGGCGTCGCCGACCAGATCGTCGAACGCGGGCTGAAGAACACCTTCCGCTTCGGCCCCGGCTACAAGAAGTGCGCGGAGATCGCGGTGGCCAACCTGCACGTGCTCAACACCGCCGCCGGCAAGCCGGCCCGCACCGTGATGATCATCCACGAGGAGTC